>JAUIGU010000019.1 GCA_030432595.1 Phycisphaerae bacterium | reverse complement strand
GCCCCCGCCACCCCCGGAAGTTCCGGAGAGAAGCGGGGCTTACCTCGGGGCGCGGGTGCGCGTTGTTGCGCAGCCGATTGAACCGCGGAGGCGCGGAGGGCGCAGAGACCACTGAGACACAAAGCTTTATGTTTTTAGCCGCAGTCCAACGGACTGCGCGCCGAACGTCAGAAACCTGCGCACGGCGCTCAGCCCGTGGGGTGGCGGTGGGCGCTATACACCGTGTTCATACACACAACGCGCGGATCGGGCCGCGCACGCGGTCGGCCAGCGACGGGTCGGCGTGTTCGGTCTCTTGCACGAGCGCTTCGGTCGCGACGCGGAAGGCGCGCCGCAGGGCTTCGGGGTCGAGGGTGCCGACGAGGGAATCGTGGAGCGTGGCCTTGAGGTCGTCGGGGAGTTGATCGACGCCGCGGCCTTCGTGGGCGGGCAGGTTGTGGCGGAGGCAGGCCAGGGAAAGGACGCGCTCGCGCAGGCCGGCGATCATGTGCTCGGCCTGCCAGGGCTTGCCGCGCTCCAGGCTCGACCGAGCGTGCAGCGCGTACAGCCACGCCCAGCCGATGAGCCCCGCCGCGTCGGGCCCGGGGAACTGCGGCTGCTCACGTTCTTCGCCGAACAGCAGTTTGAAGCTCGGTGCCACCGCCCCGAACTCCTCGGCCGGCGCAAACGCGAGGTCCACCTGCAGCGTGCTTTCGAGGAAGAACACGCGGTACACGGTCCGCCGGGCGACGACGTCGAGGTGGTGTACCGCGCCGTGGTCGGCCGCCATGAGCGCGGTCACGTCGGCGAGGACGGCCTGAAGTTCGTCCGCCGGCTCGACGCCGAAGATCAGGTCGATGTCCGACCAGCGGTCTTCTTTGCCGAGCGCCGCCGACCCGGTGAGCGCCCCGCCGACGATGCGCGGGTCGTCCTGCGCCCACGCGAGGATCGCGTCACGGAGTTGGTCGCGGGAGGTGGGGGTGAACATGCGGGCAATTTAACTCACCGACCCGCACGACCTGCCCAATCGCCAAACACGTAATCCCGGTCCGCAACACGCTGGTGGCAGTCGATGCAGGAGGGCAACTTGCCCTGAGCGAGGGGCGTGTCGTCGTCGACGAAGAAGTATTCCCAGTCGCCGTGGTTTGGGTCGTAGCCGGGTTCGCGTTTGATCATGCCGGCCATGCCGGGGCCGGACATCTCATCGTCGAAGTACGAAGATTGTTTTTCTTTAACGATGACGGAGCCCGGCGGATACGGAGGGTCACCGCTCTTAAAGTTATTCGCGGCCGGCGGGTTCATGAAGAAGACGGCGAAAAACTCCGCGTGCGGGCCGAACTTCTTGCGTGATCCGATCATCACTTCGCTCATAGGACGGCAGTCCGCCCACAACGCTGAATCGATGGGCACCGGGCCGTCGGTCATCGCGCGGTATTCGGAGTATTCGGCGAGCACGGCGTCAACTGTGATCGCGGGATCAGGCGTGGTGTGAGATTTCGATTCGCTGGACTCGGACGAACAGCCGGCACCGATGAGCGCTGACAGGCATGCGGCAAAAAGCATCGTCGGCTGCGTCATGAACGATGCTACGCATGGTGTGAGATGTGAGTTCAACAGAAAGCCCCGCAAGCGTTTGCGGGGCTGTGGGGAAGGTTGGGTTGTGGGTGGTCGGGATTAGCCGGCCGCCTTCACCGCTTCCGCGTTGACCGCGTTGACCGGGTTTCGGCCGACGCTGTGGTAGGTGAAGCCTTCTTCCTGCATGAGGGCGGGTTTGTAGAGGTTGCGGCCGTCGAAGATGACGGGGTCGGTGAGGCGGGTGCGGACCTCGACGAAGTTGGGTTGTTTGAACTCGGGCCAGTCGGTGCAGATGATGAGCGCCGACGCGCCGTCGAGGGTGTCGTACATCTCGTGGTAGGTGATGGTGTCGCCGAGCACGTCGTGGGTGGTTTCGTGGGCGACGGGGTCGTGGGCCTTGACGGTGGCGCCGGCGGCGGTGAGTTTCTGGGCGAGCGTGAGCGCGGGGGCTTCGCGGACGTCGTCGGTGCCGGGCTTGAAGGCGAGGCCCCAGATGGCGAAGGTCTTGCCGGAGAGGTTGGTTTCGCCGCCGAAGTGTTTGACGATCTTGTCGTAGAAGTTGAGGCGTTGCTGCTGGTTGACGTCGTGGACGGCGGCGAGCAGCGGGGTGGGCGTGTTGGATTCGGTGCCCATGGAGACGCAGGCGAGGGTGTCTTTGGGGAAGCACGACCCGCCGTAGCCCAGGCCGGGGTAGAGGAACTTGTTGCCGATGCGGGCGTCGGAGGTCATGCCGCGCCAGACCTCGTCGACGTTGGAGCCGTAGGCCTCGCAGAGGTTGGCGATCTCGTTGATGAAGCTGATTTTCGTCGCGAGCATGGCGTTGGCGGCGTACTTGACCATCTCGGCGGACGGGATATCCATGATGTAGATGGGGTGCCCGTTGCGGACGAAGGGCTCGTAGAGCTGGCGCATACGTCCGCCGGTGCCTTCGAGGTCGTCGACGCCGACGACGACGCGGTCGGGCTTCATGAAGTCGTTGATGGCCGCGCCTTCCTTGAGGAACTCGGGGTTGGAGGCCATCTTGAAGGGCTTGCTGGTTTGGGCGGCGATGGCGTCGCGGACCTTGGCGTTGGTGCCGACGGGCACGGTGGACTTGACGACGACGATCTTCGCGCGGCGGTCTTCGGGGTCGCCGCCCGTGGGGCCGGGCGCGCTTTCGATGGCCTTGCCCACGTCGGACGCGGCGGCGAGGACGTACTTCAGGTCGGCGTGGCCTTTCTCATCCGAAGGCGTGCCGACGCAGATGAAGATGAGCTCGGCGGTCTGGTACGCGGTCTTGGCGTCGGTCGTGAAGTGCAGGCGCCCGGCCTTGTGGTTGCGCTGGATCATCTCGTCGAGCCCGGGCTCGTAGATGGGCGAGATGCCGTTGTTGAGCTTCTCGATCTTCTTGGGGTCGATGTCGAGGCAGGTGACGTCGTTGCCCAGGTTGGAGAAGCAGGTGCCGGTGACAAGCCCGACGTAACCGGTGCCGACCATGGTGATGCGCATGGTTGTTCCTCTGATCTGCTCGCGAAAAGGGGGAAGTTATGGGTCGCTCTGCACCCAACTCTACGGCCCGGGGTGGTCCCGGTTCGTCTACTCCATGGTCGGCCGGATCGGGGGGCGGGTTCAGGCCGAGGGGGGAGTTTATCGGGGCCGGGAGTGGGCGTATAGAGGGCCATGCGGTCGGAAGCGGCGCTAATCGAAGCAGACATTCCAGTTGAGCTCGCTCGGTGGTCGCCAGACGATGCCGTGCCGCTCCCAAAGCAGCTGTTGCCGTTCGGCCCAGAAAAAGTGGCAGTATCCGAGTTTGTTGTAGCGAGGGTGTGTCTTGAGCGTTTCATCGACCTCTTGATCGATGGCCGCAACCCACAATTGGAACTCGGGGTCGAGTTCAATCGCGTCCAACTCAATGCTCGAGCCTTCGCGTGTGTAGGTGCCACGCTGTTCGGCCTCCAACTCGGCCGCCCGGCGTTCGGCAGATCGGTCAGGGGTCGGGGCATGCGGAGGTTCGATCGCGCTGTTACATGCCGACAGACCGAGCAAAACAGAAACAGACACGCAGACGGTCGACACGGGCTGCCACATATTTTGGGAGCTACGCGACGCCTCGGGTGGAGGTTCGCCCCCGCTATCATGCGGTTTGGCCCGGATTTGCAACGCCCCGGCCGTCACCCCCGTACCCCGAACCCTGTCCCCCGAACCCCGGAAACCCCCGTGGCACGATCCAAGCAACCCGAACCCCTGCTCAACACCCCCGACGACCAGCTCGGTGCCGACGAGCACTTCAAGCTCAACTCCAACATGGTCGTCGGCCCGCTGCCCGAGGCCTACCGCGACCACGGCACGCCCGACACCGACAAAGAGTCCGAGTTCCTCTCCAAGTCCCACGGCCTGTACCTCGAGTACAACCGCGCCGCCAAGGGCACCGAGAAGGACTGGATGTACATGGTCCGCGCGACCATTCCCGGCGGCGGCGCGTTCAACGCCAACCAGTGGGGCGTCTTCGACGAGGTCGCCGACGAATACTGCGACCACAACCCCTACGGCAACAACTCGCTCCGCCTCACCACCCGGCAGAACATCCAGTACCACTGGCTCCACAAGCCGCAGGTCATGGCGCTCGTCCAAAAAATCGCCACCACCGGGTTCTACACCCTCAACGGCTGCGGCGACAACGTCCGCAACGTCATGGGTTGCCCGCTGTCGAAGTTCTCGACCATTCCGGGCGCGAACGCGTTCGAGCTTGCGCACCAGTACGGCGCGTACTTCCGCCTGCCCGCCGCGGCGCACATCCAGGTCTTCGCGGTCAACCCCGCCGACATCGCCGACCCGGACGTGCAGTACGACTACGGCCCGAAGCTGCTCAACCGCAAGTTCAAGATCGCCTTCAGCGCCGTCCACCGCGACCCCGACACCGGCGACATCACCTATGACAACTGCACCGAACTCCGCACCAACGAGGTCGGCATCGCGCCCGTCGTCGAAGGCACGGGCAGCGCCGCGAAGGTCGTCGCGTACCAGGTCTACGTCGGCGGCGGGCAGGGCGAGAAGAAGGGCAAGCCCACCTTCGCCGCGCACGGCCTGCCGCTGGGCACGTTCACCCCCGACCAGCTCATGCCCGGGCTCAAAGCCATCGTCGACGTCCACAAGCAGTGGGGCGACCGCAAGAACCGCGTCTGGGCCCGCATGAAATACGTCGTCTGGAAGCAGGGCATCCAGTGGTACCGCGACGAGGTCAAGAACCTCGGCGCCGACCTGGGCCCCAACACCGACAACCCCGCCGTCCCGGGCCCGCGGCACCTGCACCACGGTTGGACCAAACAGGAGTCCAACGGCAAGTGGGCGTACGGCGCGTACATCGAGTGCGGCCGACTCGTCGACGAGACCTACATCGACCCCGAAAAACTCAATGAAGGCCGCGCCTCAAAGCCCGGGGACGGCCGTCCCCGGGCGTTACCCGACAAACCCCGCCTGCGCAGCATGGTCCGCGAAACCCTCGCCGCCTTCCCCGGCGTCGAGCTCATGATCACGCCCAACCAGGACCTGCTCTTCACCAACATCGACGAAGCCGCGAAAGAAGATTTTGTGGCGAAGCTCGCGGAATACGGCCACGGCACGCGCCGCGGCAAAACGTATTCGACGTTGCGCGTCCTCTCGGGCGCGTGCGTCGGCCTGCCCACCTGCCGGCTGAGCTACACCGACTCCGAACAGTTCGAGCCCGAGCTCATCGACGAGCTCGAAGCCCGCGGCTACGGCGACCTGGCCGAGTCCATCGGCATCACCGGCTGCGAACGCCAGTGCTTCCGCCCCGCCACCAAGACCTTCGGCTGGGTCGGCTCCGGCGGCGACAACTACGCCCTCAAGCTCGGCGGCTCCGAAGACGCCTCCACCCAAGGCCACTGGCTCACCGACGGCGACAAGCAGTACCTGAGCATGGTCCCCCGCGACCGCGTTGCCGACGTCTGCGCCGTCCTCTTCGATTGGTATAAGAAAGAACGCCAACCCGCGGCGTCGAACGGGGATGCTTCACTCATCAATCATCAATCATCTCTCAGCCAATCAGAGAAAATGGGCCCCTTCATCCACCGCATGGGCTTCGCCCAGACTCTCGACGTCCTCCGGGCCGACGCCCGCACCGCCGACCTGATGGAAAAGCGCAACCCCGCGATGGTCTTCGACCCGTACATCGAGGGAACGCTTGTGCCGGCCGACGCATGACGCTAGTGTGATACCGGTGATGGGACCTCTTGAGAAGCCGAAAACTGGTTGTATGTAGGTCTGCTCACACTTGACTCACACAACAAGTAATCATTTGTTGGTTTAGAGAGGGTTCGCATGTCGCTGATACAAGAGATGAGAGTACAACCCAAGTTGTTCACGGCGACGTTGATTGCCTTGAGTCTCTTCATAACATCTCATTCCCGTGCAAAACCCGTCACTTTTGCCTTTGAAGCCAGAACGACCTTTTCGCTACAACCATATTTCCCTTTTCCGGTCGGTCAGCGAGCGAGTGGGACTTATACATTCGATTCAGATACACCCCCCACGGTTCATCCGAGGAGTGATATCTCTGGTCACTATGCAGATGCCGTGATTGATTTCAACGTCACGATCGAAGGATACGGAACAGGTCACGGGTCAAATGGGACCATTGGCGTAGGTAAAAGGTTTTTTACCGGTGATCTTGACTTCGTGACAGATTCGTATTCGGTTAATTCCGTGAATGCAACGGGGATAGCAATACCAGGAACTATTTTGGGAACGACTCGACTCTCAGGTGCCCGCATTTGGCTGGACGATATTGACCAGAGTTCGATCCACTCGGTAGAACTGCCGTTGACTCCACCTTCGCTCACTCCGTTTCTGGATAATCAGCTGTCTTCAGGAGTAGATCGTGCTGATTTGGTCTTGGTGTTTTCGGGAGGCAGGGGAGCTATCTTCCAACTCGAATCTTTAACCCTAGTGCCGGAACCCTCAGCGGGTGGGATCGCGATCCTGCTATTTTTTCTTTTTACCGGAAACTGGCGTGCCACACGTCGCGCGCAGCCGGGTGCCACACCTCACGCGCAGCGTGATGTGTGACGTAAGTCATTTGAGGTCCCGCACACATCGGCTGCGCCGAGGTGTGGCACCCCGACACCCGTTGCTGTCTTGAGGCGGCAAGGGGGGGGCTTAGACCTGGGCGAAGCCGCCGTCGACGAAGACTTCGCTGCCGGTCATGTTGCTGCTGTCGTCGGAGGCCAGGAAGGCGGCGACGGCGGCGGTCTCGGAGGGGTCGGCGAGGCGGCCCAGCGGGGTGGCCTGGACCAGCCCGTCGACGAGGGCTTGCTGGGCTTGGGGGTCGTCGGCGATGTCCATGAGGCCGGGCGTCTCGGTCGCGCCGGGGCTGAGCACGTTGACGCGGATGCCGGTGCCCTTGAGGTCCAGCGCCCAGCTGCGGGCGAGGTTGCGGACGGCGGCCTTGGAGGCGCTGTAGACGCTGAAGGCGGGCGTGCCCATGACGCCGGTGGTCGAGCCGATCAAGATGACCGAGCTGCCGGCCTGCATCAGGGACAGGGCTTTCTGGACGGTGAAGATCGTGCCCTTGACGTTGATGCCGAAGGTCTGGTCGAACTGTTCGGCGGTGATTTGGCCGAGCGGTGCCGTGGTGCCGCCGCCGGCGTTGGCGACGAGGATGTCGAGCCGGCGGCGCTCGGTCTTGACGGTGTTGAACAGGCGGTCGAGGTCTTCGGGTTTGGCGATGTCGCCCTGCACGGCCCGGACGTTGGGGCTGGCGATCTGCGCGACGGCGTCGTCGAGGGCGTTCTGGCGTCGGCCGGTGATGTAAACGAACGCGCCGTCGGCGACGAAGCGTTGGGCGGTGGCGAGGCCGATGCCCGTGGCACCGCCGGTGATCACGGCCGTTTTTCCTTCCAGCTTGCTCATGGTTTGGCTCCTTGCGGGGGTGAGGCTGAAGCGTAGGCCGCAATTTCCAATTGACAAGTATGCACCTTTTGGTAAGTATGAAAATAATGTCCAAAGCTCCCCCGCCCCCAGCCGAATTCATCTGCGGCCTCGACGCGGCGTTGCGCGTGGTCGGCGGCAAATGGAAGCCGCTCATCCTGCACTTTCTGTACCGGGGCCCGCACCGCTACGGCGAGTTGAAGCGCTGCGTGAAAGGCGTGAGCGACAAGATGCTGATCCAGCACCTCAAAGAGCTTGAAGCGCACGGCATCGTTTCGCGGACCGACCACCACGAGGTCCCGCCGCGCGTGGACTACGCGCTGACGCGGTTAGGCAAGAGCCTGGCCGAGGCACTGATGCCGCTGTGCGTGTGGGGCGAGAAGCACCGCAAAAAAATCGGGGACGTGGTGGATTAGAGCGAACGGACCGACGCTCGCAGAAGCAGCCTTGGTGCTCAGCGTGTGCGGTGCGTGAGCGCGGCCGTGATTACGGGTTTGTCGTGGAGGCGTCCGCGACCGCCTCGGCTTCGCGCATCGCGCGGAGCAGGTTGCCGCCGTTGATTTGGTGGACGTCGTCTTCGGTGTAGCCGCGGTTGAGCAGGGCCTGGGTGAGGTTGGGGAAGGTCGACACGTCTTCGAGGCCTTGGGGCAGGACGCCGACGCCGTCGTAGTCGGAGCCCAGGCCGACGTGGTCGATGCCGGCGACCTTCACGATGTGATCGATGTGATCGACGACGGTATCGACGGTGCCGCGCGGCATGGGGTGGGCTTGGCGGTAGGCGGCGCGGGCGGCACGAAAGGCTTCGCGGTCGTCGCCGTGTTGTGCGCGCAGGGCGTCCATGGCGGCGTCGCGGGCCTCGCGGGTGGCGACGGCATCGGGATCGACGAAGCCGGAGTAGAAGTTGACCATGATGACGCCGCCGTTGTCGGGCAGGCGCTTCAGCACGTCGTCGGGCACGTTGCGCGGGTGTGCAGCGATCGCGTAGGCCGAAGAGTGCGACGCGATGACGGGCGCGGCGGTGTGGTCGAGCACGGCATGCATGGTTTCGACGGAGACGTGCGAGATGTCGATGAGCATGCCGAGGCGGTTCATCTCGGCGACGACGTCGCGTCCGAAGTCGGACAGGCCGTGGGCGATGGGGTCGTCGGTGGCGGCGTCGGCCCAGGGGAGCGAGTCGTTGTGGGTGAGCGTGAGGTAGCGCACGCCCAGGTCGTACATCATGCGCAGGGAGCCGAGCGATTCTTCGATGGCGTGCCCGCCCTCGACACCGATGAGCGAGGCGACCTTGCCGTCGGCGGCGATGCGTTCGATGTCGTCGGCGGTGAGGGCGAGCTCGAGCGCTTCGGGGTAGCGGGCGATCATGCGGTGGATGAGGTCGATCTGTTCGAGCCCGAAGCGCAGCGCGCCGCCATCTTCGATGGTGGACACGGGCACGTAGGCGGACCAGAACTGGGCATCGACGCCGCCGGCCTGGAGGCGGGGCAGGTCGGTGTGGTAGTCGGGTTGCGGCTGCGTGAGGTCGCGTTCGGTGAACGGCGTGTGCCCGAGCTTGCGGAGCTGCCAGGGCAGGTCGTTGTGCCCGTCGATGACGATGGAGTCGTCGTGGACCGCGCGGGCGTGGTCGGTGATGTTGACGGGCGCGGCGGGCTCGTGGGCGTCGTCGCCGGTGTCGTGGGCGATTGCCGGGGTGGACACGGACACGGCCGAAGCCACAGAAAGGAAGCGGGCGAGCGGCGGGCGTTTCATGCCGGCATGTTACGGGGTCGTGGCGATGCGGAAGACGAGGGGCAGGTCGTCGGGCGCGGCCGCGTCGACGCGGGGCGTGACGGTCACGGCGTCGGTGGCCTGGGACCACTCGACCGGCCCGTGGCCGAGCTGTTCGACGGACGTGACGCGGCGCGGCGGCTTTGCGGTGGCGAACGCGGTGAGGCGTACCGGGCCCGCGGGCTTGCCCATGACGAAGGCGTAGATCGTTTCGCCTCCCGCACCTTTGGTCGTGTAGCGCAGGTCGTCGGCGGTGAAGGGCTTGCTCTTGCCTTCGTTGAAGCCGGGGCCCTCGAGCGGCGCGGTGGTGTCGAGTTGGGGCCCCTCGCCGCAGACGTGCCAGGGGCGGGTGTCGTAGATGGCTTCGCCGTGGACCTCCATCCAGTCGCCGATGGCTTCGACGATGGCGCGTTCTTTGTCGTCGATGGTGCCGTCGCCGCGGATGGGCACGCTGAGCAGCAGGTTGCCGTTCTTACTGACAACATCGATCAGCGTGCGGATCACGGTGGCGGCAGACTTGTAGTCGCCGCGCTCGTAGACGCCGCGGTCGTAGTGCCACTGCCCGATGCACGTGCCGCTCTGCCAGGGCAACGGCTCGATGCGGGCGCTCTGGCCGCGCTCGATGTCCCAGACCATGCACTGTCGCTGGTCCTCGGCGAGGATCTTGCCCTGCATCACCGCCTGCGGGTTCTGGTTGTATAGGTGCGCCGCGATCTTCAGCCCTGCGTCACTCACGGGCCACAGCGGCAGCGCGGTGTCGTCGAAGTACACCAGGTCCGGGTGGCTGCGGTTGATCAGGTCGACCGTCCGGTCGTAGAACGATTGGCAGTACGCCAGGTCGGGCTGAGACGCGCCGTTGTTCCAGTGCCAGCGGTTGTGGATCGAGCTTAAGTCGGCGAAGTTTTCAGAAGGCACGTGGTCCTGGGCGTAGAGCTGTTGCGGGTCCAGGCCTTCCCACCAGGTGCCTTCGCCGTCGGCCTTGGTGAGTTTGCCGTCGTAGGGCACGCCCGCGAATTCGCCGTCCGGGTCGGCGCTTTGTGCGGGCTCGTACCACAGCCAGGCGTGCGAGGCGTGCACGCTGACGCCGAAGCGCAGGCCCTGGTCACGCGCCGCTTTTTCCCAGCCCGCGATGAGGTCTTGTTTCGGGCCGACCGCGACGCTGTCCCATTCGTGGTGTCGGCTGTCCCACAGGTCGAGGTTGTCGTGGTGGTTGGCCATCGCGAAGAAGTAGCGCGCCCCGGCCTTTTTGTAGAGCGCGACGAGCTCGTCGGGGTTCCAGTTTTCGGCTTTCCACGCGTGGATGACGTCCTTGAAGCCGTGCGTGGACGGGTGTCCGTACTGTTCGCGGTGGTCGTCGTACTGCCAGTGCCCGGGGCCGTACATGTGTCGGGCGTACCAGTCGCCGCGCTCGGGTTGGCACTGCGGGCCCCAGTGCGCCCAGATGCCGAACTTCGCGTCGCGGAACCATTCGGGCGCTTCGTAGTTTGCGAGCGACGCCCACGTCGGTTCAAACGGCCCGGGCGCGATCGGCTCGGTGTCGGTGCTCACAATCACGGAAGGCTTAAGTGACGAAGGGATGCTTTCAGCAGGCACGGGCGGGCTCACAATCAGTAAGGAAGTCACCAGGAACCAGCGGAGCGACGGTTTCATCGGGGCGTGACGGTCACCGGGGAAGGCGAACGGCTCGAAACGACGGGCCAAATCTGGCGGCGCACCATACACGCCGGCCGGGCGAATCGGCCCGCGACGACCCTTGCGAGTGATTGTAGAAAACGTTTGTTTGAACGGCCAACGGGGTTAAAGTGGTGGGGTTGCGGGGCGTCGGGACGCGTGTGGTTGTTGCTTCCCTTTCATTTTGACACGGAGGACTCAGGATGCCCGCTCGATTCGATTCCAGGCCCGAGGACCGGTTGGCGCACAAGCTGCCGGACCGGTTGCGGAACTGTGTGAAGGCGCTGGTGGGCATGGCGGCGGGCGGTTGCGTGGCCGCGACCGCGTCGGCGGGGTTGCGGGACCTGACGCTCGTGGGCAGTGGGCTGAATTCGCCGGTTTACGCCACGCAGGCGCCGGGCTACGAGGACTACCTCTTCGTCGTGGAGCAGCGCGGGACGATCCGGCTGCTGAACCTGAACACTCGCACCGTGGTGAACGCGCCGTTCCTGGACATCCAGGGGCTGGTCGATGACGCCGACAACGAGCAGGGCCTGCTCGGGCTCGCGTTTGCGCCGGACTTTGCCACGTCCGGGCACTTCTACGTCAACTACACCCACGACCCGACGCCCGGTGCGCCCGGCCTGGATCGCACGCGCGTCGATCGTTACACCGTCGTCAACCCCGGCACCGACTTGGTCACGAGCGTCGGCACGCGGCAGCCCGTGCTGTCGTTCGACCAGGACTTTTCGAACCACAACGGCGGGTGGCTCGGCGTCTCGCCCAACGACGGGCACCTCTACATCGCCACCGGCGACGGCGGCTCGGGCAACGACCCCAACAACCGCGCCCAGACCCTTAGCACCCGCCTGGGCAAGATGCTCCGCATCGACCCCACCGGCGATGACTTCCCCGCCGACGCCAACGAGAATTACGCCGTCCCCGCCGACAACCCGTTCGTCGGCATCGCCGGCGCGGGCACGCTGCCCGAGATCTGGTCCTACGGCCTGCGCAACCCGTGGCGCAACAGCTTCGACCGCGACACCGGCGACCTGTGGATCGGCGACGTCGGCCAGGGCGCCCGCGAAGAGATCAGCTTCCAGTCCGGCGACAGCGCCGGCGGCGAGAACTACGGCTGGCGCTTGCGCGAAGGCGACATCGCCACGCCCGGCGTCGGCGGGCCCGAACCCGCCGGCCACGTCCCGCCCGTGTACGACTACTTCTCCAACGGCCAGAGCCTGTTCGGCGGCAACTCCGTCGTCGGTGGCTACGTCTACCGCGGCCCCGACCCCGACCTGCAGGGCACCTACTTCTTCGCCGACTCCTTCCCCCGCCAGCTCTGGACCTTCGACCCCGACGACCCCGACGGCACCGTCGCCAACATCGAAACCACCGTCAACGCCAACGGCGCCGGGCTCAACACGCCCGTGTCCTTCGGCGAAGACCTGATCGGCAACCTCTACATCGTCGATCGGGCCGGCCGCATCTTCCGTATCGGCGCGGACCTCATCACCACGGTCGGCGACTACAACGGCAACGGCCTGGTGGAACAGGGCGACCTGGACCTCGTGCTCCAGAACTGGGGCCGGGACACCGCCGACCTGGGCGTCCCCGGCGGGTGGATCAACGACTTCCCGCAGGGCCTGGTCGACCAGGCCGAACTCGACGGCGTGCTGCTGAACTGGGGCGACACGGCGGTGCCGGGTTTCGACGGGGTGGTCGTGCCGGAACCGGCGTCGCTGTTGTTGGCGGGCGGCGGCGTAGCGCTTTCGCTCACTCGCCGTCGGGGTTGATCCATTCGATCACCGTGCGTCTTGCAGCGTCTCGACCACCTCGAAGAACGCCGGCTTGGGCTGTAGTTCGCGGTCGAACAGCAGCGGGTGGTTCGTGCGGCCGCGCACCGGGAAGTAGTTCAGCCAACTCCGGCCGTCGTCCGTGCCCCAGAACGTGACGCGGGTGATCTGCGGGTGGCGGAGGAACAACTCGAACAACTCGGCGTAACGCGTCGCGAGCTGTTGCTGTACTTCCGGGGGTAGGCCGTCCTGGTACGGGTCGAGGCCCTCGCGTTCGACGGCGGTGACATCGGCACCGCCGCGCCCGCGGCGCGGCAGCGGGTCCACGTCCATCTCCGTGATATGCACCTCGAAGCCCGCGTCGATGAACAGCTTGACGCCCGCTTCGATTTCTTCAAGGCCCGGCGCGCCCAAGAGCCAGTGCCCCTGGATGCCCACGGCGTCGATCCGGCAGCCCGCGTCGCGGAGTTCCTCGACCAGACGCAACGCCTTCTCGCGTTTGTACTCGCGCTCGATGTTGTAGTCGTTGAAATACAGCTCGGCGTCGGGGTCGGCTTCGTGGGCGAACTGGAAGGCCTTGATGACGTAGTCCTCGCCGATCGCGCGCAGGGCCGGCGTGTCGCGGAGGTACGGGCCGCCGTCGCTGATCGCCTCGTTGACCACGTCCCAGCCCTTGACCTTGCCGCGGAAGTGCCCGGCCACGGCGTGGATGTGCTCGCGCATGTTGTCGAGCGCGATGTCGCGCGGCAGCGGGTCGCCGTTTTCGTCCTCGAACAGCCACTTGGGCGCCTGCGAGTGCCACACGAGCGTGTGCCCGATCACGTCCTGGCCGTGCGCCTGAGCGAAGGCGACGAGGCGGTCGGCGCGCTCGAAGGTGAAGACGCCCTGCTCACGTTGCAGCGCGTCGGGCTTCATCTCGTTGCCGGGCGTGAGCACGGCGAAGTGCTTGGCGACGTGGGCGGCAAGCGCCGGGTCGTCGAGGTCTTGCGGGCTCAGCGCCGCGCCGATCGCGACGCGGTCGGTGGCCCGGTGCAGGGGCGGCGCATCGGGGTTGGGGTCGGACGTGGACGACGCGCCGGCCCCCAACGCCAGGCACCCCGCAAGGGCCGCGGCACCAACGAAGCGGGACGCATGAACACAAACAGCCAGCGGAAAACGGGACGATCGGCGGACCAGCGGCATGGCGTGACTCCTGAACGGTAGTGGCCCGGCATCGATCGGCCGAACCCGACGGGTGAGCTTTCATGATAGCAATTAGTAAACGTTTTATCGCGCTATTTTTCGGTTCTTTTCAAATGGCCGCGGCCTTGTCGCTTCGCCGTCGCGGCCCGTCGTTGAGCACGCGCCCGCGTCGGGCTTGCGGTACAACACGCGGTTTGTCGAACGGACGTTCCGGACCTTGCCTTGCCTCAGGGGTTGATCCATGCCCGAGTTGTTTCCCGACAACCTGTTGACCTTTCAGAGCCTGATGAACCTGGGCGTGTTGCTGTTCCTTCAGGCGGTGCTGGGGTTCGACAACCTGCTCTACATCTCGATCGAGTCCAAACGCGCGCCCAAGGAGTCGCAGTCCGCGGTGCGGCGCAACGGCATCCTGATCGCCATCGGTTTGCGCATCGTGCTGCTGTTCGTCATCATCCTGCTGATCGAGAAGCTCAAGGACCCGTTCTTCTCGATCCACTGGACGGGTGTGCTCGAGGGCGAATTCAACTTTTCGACGATCGTGTTCCTGTTCGGCGGCGGGTTCATCATCTACACGGCGGTCAAAGAGATCCGGCACCTGCTCGCCATCGACGACCTGCATCACGCCGGCGAAGACAAGAAGGCCAAGAGCGCGACGCAGGTCATCCTGCTGATCGTGTTCATGAACCTGATCTTCTCGTTCGACTCGATCCTCTCGGCGCTGGCGATCACGGACGTGTTCCTGGTGCTGGCGACCGCGATCGTCGGCTCGGGGATCGCGATGCTGGTGCTGGCCGACCACGTCTCGGCTTTCATCGAGAAAAACCGCAAGTACGAGGTGCTGGGGCTGTTCATCCTGCTGATCGTCGGCGTCGTCCTGCTGGGCGAGGGCGGGCACGTCGCGCACCTCAAGCTGTTCGGCTACGAAGTCCACGCGATGAGCAAGGCGACGTTCTACTTCTCCATCGCCGTGCTCGTGCTGGTGGACATCATTCAGTCGGGCTACCAGAAGAAGCTCGCGCACCAGCGAAAACGCGAAGTCGAAGCGTCCGGCTCAACCCACGCCTAACCCCCTGCACGTCATGAACACGGAAAACAAACAGATTGTGCACCGCTGGTTTGAAGAGGTCTGGAACCAGCAGAACGAGGCGGTCATCGACGAACTGCTCGACCCCGCCATCGTGGTACACGGCCTGGGCGAGGAAGCGGCGCAGGGCCACGCCGCCTTCCGGCGTTTCTTCGACGGCTTCCGCAAGAACTTCGCCAGCTACCGCATCGACATCGAGCGCACCGTTGCGGAGGGCGACCTGGTGGCGGTGCATTGCAAGGTCACGGCCAAACGGCCCGGCGACGAACGTACGCTCGTGTTCCGGGGCGTGTCACTCAACCGCGTCGCGGACGGCAAGCTCGTTGAGGGTTGGAACCACTTCGACTATTTGGAACTGCTCCAGCAGCTCGGCGCGGTGGGCCCGGACGCGATGTCCGCCGTGATGGGTTGAGCCGCCCGGACTTTTTTCGCTTCGACGCCGAACCGCGCGGGGTGGGCCGGCGACCTGTGTTGCGATGGCCCGCAAAGACCACGTTGTCGACGAGTGGCTGGTGCTGGCGGCCCAGGACGGGGACGCTAAGGCGCTCGACCGGCTGGTGCGGCGTTGGCACGGCCGGCTGTGGCGGCACGCGCGCAACATGACCGGCCGGGACGACGCCGCGGCCGACGTCAGCCAGGACGCGTGGGTCGGGATCATCAAGCAGCTCCGCGGGCTGGAAGACCCCGCGGCGTTCCCGGCGTGGGCGTACCGCATCGTGACGCGGCGCGCGGCCGACTGGGTCCGCCGACAGGTGCGGCAGCGCGCCCGGGCCGGGCCGCTCACCGTCGACGTGCCCGCGCCGCCCGACCCAAACGACGACCCCGAGTCGCGCGAGCAGGCCGCGGTCGTGCTGGCGGCGATGCAGAAGCTGCCGACACCGCAGCGCGCAGTGCTCTCGATGCATTACCTCGACGATCTGTCCACGGCCGAGATCGCCGTGGCGCTCAACATCCCCCGCGGCACGGTCAAGAGCCGGATGCACCAGGCCCGCCGAGACCTCCGCGAACTCTTGAAAGGAAACGAACCATGAACGAACTCGATGATGTGCTTAAGGATGCGCTCGACCCCGGCAGCGCCGACGTGGAGTCGGCGGACTTCACGATCCGTGACGAGTTCGGCGAGATTTTCGACTCCTTCCGCGGGCAGTCGCGGATGATCTCGCTGATGTGGATCGTGGACGTGCTGGTGCTCACAGCGCTGGGCGTGTTCACGGCGGTGCTGATGTTCCGCGCCGAGGACGTGCGCATGACCGTGATCTGGGCGGCGGCGACGCTGGGCCTGGTGATGACCATCGGGCTGACCAAGATCGGGTTCTTCATGATGCTCAACCGCAACCGCGTGGTCCGCGAGGTCAAGCGGCTGGAGCTGCGCATCGCGGTGTTGAGCGAACGGCTCGGCGGCGACGGCGGCTAAACGTTGCTGGACGGCAGATCGGCGGCGATGGCCGATACGCCCGTGCCAGCCAACCGATTCGTCGATGTGAAGTTGGGTTGTTCTGCCGCATCAACCTGTGAATACCAAGGGTTCTCCCCCGCATGGTCACGGAACACCGTGGTCATGCGGGTATATCCGCCTTGCGTGAGTTGTGGCCGGGTTTAAGCTGTGCATAATGCGTGGTCTGTCGTTCGAATCTTGCATGTCGGCTTAGTCGTATTTCCTCATATCGACCACGAATCGGGAGTGAATCGGAATGCTGAAAGACCTTCACGCCTTCGCATTGAAGTCCGTCCCGGGCTTGGCGTTGATCGCCGCGCTGGGCGCGTCGTCCGCTTGGGCCCAGCCGGTCATTACCAGCTCGTTTGATACGGATCTGGAAGGCTGGTCGGCGGTGGGCTTCGAGATCGACGACAGCTTCGGCGCGATCCTGTCGGGGCAGGTGCTGAGCGTCGTGAACAACACGGCGGACATGGTCCACGACGCGGGCGGCGATTCGGACCCGGCGTTCACCGGCAACCCCGGCGGGTTTGCGCGGTTCACCGACGTGGTCGTGGACCCCGGCTCGTTCGCCAACGCCCCGGCCGCGTTCCTGGGCGACCTCTCGGCCTACGCGGGCGGCACCTTCTCCTTCGACCATCGCCTGTTCAACGAGGGCTCCGACGCCACCAGCGTGCAGCCCTACGCCGTCGCCTTCATCTCCGGCGACCCCAACGACCTCAACGCCTACGGCGCCGTGTTCCCCGGGCCGGGCCTGGGCGCGGCCGACACGGACTGGGTCAACCTCAGCGTCAACCTCACGGACGGCGGCCCCAACGGGCTGCAGAAGATCTCCGACCTCGACTTAGGCATCTTCGACCCGGACTTCGCGGGCGACACGGTGAGCTCGTTGTCCGGCGGTGTGCTACAGACCGCGGCCACGCTGGACGCCGTCCTCAGCAACGTGACGCGTATTGTTGTCGCCTTCGAAATCGTGGACAACAACTCGTCACAAACCTCGGAAGCGGGCGGGATCGACAACGTGACGCTGCGCGGCATCCCCGAGCCTGCGACGTTCGTTGTTTTAAGTGTGGCATCGGCGTTGATGGCCAGGAGCCGCTGCAAGCGGTAGTCCATTTCGCAACGACAATCCGAGCAAGACGCGTGCGGCCGCAGAAAGGCGTATCCTGAAGGGTCCACCTTCACGGTGCGCCGATCATGACCGAGACCTCCGACGCTTCGCCCCCGCTGCCCGCTTCGCGCCCCTGGCCGAGCCTGGGGACGGTGACGACGCTGGGCTCGTACCTGCCGCGCCGCTGCGGCATCGCGACGTTCACGCACGACCTGACCGAAGCGCTCGCCGCCGCGGCGCCGGATTTGACGGTGCAGGCCATCGCCATGAACGACCGGGCCGAGGGCTACCGCTACGGCCCGCGCGTCGCGTTCGAAATCAACGAGTCCCGCCTGGCCGAGTACCGGCTCGCGGCGGACTTTTTGAACATGTCCCCCGCGGGCGTGCTCTGCCTCCAGCACGAGTACGGCATCTACGGCGGCGACCACGGCGCGCACGTCCTCGAACTGCTCCGCCGGTTCCGCATGCCCAGTGTTGCCACGCTGCACACCGTCCTCAAGGAGCCCAACGACCGTCAGAAGGAAGTGCTCACCCAGCTCGCCGAGCAGGTCGACCGGCTCGTCGTCATGGCCGACCGGGCGTTCGAGTTCCTCACCACCATCTACAAGGTGCCGCGGCAGAAGATCGCGCTCATCCCGCACGGCATCCACGACGTGCCCTTCGTCGATCCCGCGTTCTACAAGGACCAGTTCGGCGTCGCGGGCAAGAAGGTGATCCTGACGTTCGGCCTGCTCTCGCCGGGCAAGGGCCTCGAGCACATGATCGAGGCGTTGCCGAAGGTCGTGAAGAAATACCCCGACGCGGTCTACATCGTCCTGGGCGCGACGCACCCGGGCATCCTCGCGAACTCCGGGGAGGACTACCGCATCGGGCTGCAGCAGCGCGCCAAGACGCTCGGCGTCGCCGATCACATCAAGTGGTTCAACAAGTTTGTCGAGATTGACGAGTTGCTCGAGTTCCTCGGCTGCGCGGATGTGTACGTCACGCCGTACCTCAACGAAGCCCAGATCACGTCCGGCACGCTCGCCTATGCGCTGGGCGCGGGCAAGGCGACGGTGTCCACGCCGTACTGGCACGCGCAGGAGCTGCTCGCCGACGGCCGCGGCAAGCTCGTGCCGTTCAAAGACCCCGACGCGCTCGCGGCCGGCATCACCGAGTTCTTCGACAACGAGGTCGACCGCCACGCGACGCGCAAGGCCGCGTACACCCACACCCGCCCGATGACCTGGGCCAGCACCGCCCGGCAGTACCTCGACGTGTTCGCGCAGGTCCGCGAGGAACGCCGCAACAACCCTCGGCCGATCCAGCACGTCAAGCCCACGGCCGCGCCCGGCACCGACATCGACGAGCTGCCCGAGGTCAAGCTCGACCACCTGCGCGTGCTCACCGACTCGTGCGGCGTGCTCGCCCACGCCAAGGCGACCATCCCCCACCGCGCCTCCGGCTACCGGCTCGACGACAGCGCCCGAGCGCTGGTCGTCGTGCTCATGGCCCGCGACTTTGCGCCCACCGCGGAACGCCACGACGAACGCCTCGACGTCCTTGCGGCGCGGTACCTGTCTTTCCTCGATCACGCGTTCAACCCCGAGACCGGCCGGTTCCACAACCACATGGGCTACGACCGGTCGTGGGACGACGACCCGTTCTCGGAAGACACGCACGGCCGGGCCATCCGCGCGCTGGGCGAGACCGTCGCGCGTTCAGACCAGCCGGGGCACAGAAACCTCGCGGCGCGTTTGTTCCAGGAAGCGCTGCCGGCCTGCGAACAGTTCGAGCACCCGCACGGCTGGGCCTACGCGCTCATCGGCATCCACGCCTACCTCCGCCGCTTCTCCGGCGACACCCACGCCAAAGCGGTCCGCGAAGCCCTCGCGCACAAGCTCTTCGACGCGTTCCGGCAGTTCGGTCAGCCGGACTGGCCCTGGCCCAACCCGATGCTGACCTACACGGCCGCGCGGCTGCCCCACGCGCTGCTGCTCTCGGGGCGGTGGATGTTCAACAACGAGATGATCCAGCAGGCGCTGCGCTCGCTGGACTTCCTCAACCAGGTGCAGACCGGCGACGCCGGCCAGTTTGCGCCCATCGGCACGCACGGCTGGTTCCCGCGCGGCGGCACCAAGGCCCGCTTCGACCAGCTCCCTATGGAGGCCGGCGGCGCCATCGACGCCAACCTCGAGGCCTACCGCGTCACCAACCAAGACCACTACCTCCGCCGGGCGCACCGGTGTCTGCAGTGGTTCCTCGGCGACAATGACCTCCGCCAGCCGCTCTACGACCAGCACACCGGCGGCTGCTTCGACAAACTCATGCCCCAGGGTGTCGACGAGAACCAGTCCGCCGACGCGACGGTGTCGTGGCTGCTCTCGTTGCTGTCGATGCACGAGCACGCGATGACCCAGAACGCCGAGCAGATCGTCCCGACCGCCGGACACGCCACGCCGCGCGAAGCGCTCAAGCCGAACATCACCCCCAACGTCCAGCCGCCGGTGCCCGCCACGCCTGTCGCGCCCGCGCCGCAACCGAACCCGGCGGGCTGACCCGATCGACCCCGTGGCACGGCGGTTTACGCCAGCAAACCTCCAAGCCGCTTCCCTGTCGATTCGCCATCCGGCGTACATTGCTGTTGGCATGAGCGCCGCCGACCCCACCGGACTCACGGATCCTGTGATCGCTGACAGCACCGACGACCGCCGCGTCGCCGGGCCGTTGCGTCATGTGCAGACCGCGGAGCTTTCCGAGCCGATGCCGCTCGAACTGGGCGGTGCGTTGCCGTCGCTGACCGTGGCGTACGAGACCTGGGGCACGCTCGATGCCGACAAGTCCAACGCGGTCCTGGTCTGCCACGCGATCTCCGGCGACTCCCACGCCGCCGCCCACCCCGACGACCCCGACGACGATCCGGGTTGGTGGGACGGCCTCATCGGGCCCGGAAAGGCGCTCGACACCGACAAACTCTTTGTCGTCTGCACCAACGTGCTCGGCGGCTGCCGCGGCACCACCGGGCCCGGAACTACCAACCCCGACACCGGCCAACCCTACGGCGCGGACTTCCCGGCGATCACCCTCGCCGACATGGTCGAGGCGCAACGCCGGCTGCTCGAACATTTAGGCATTAAGAAGTTGCGCGGGGTCGTGGGCGGCTCGCTGGGCGGGCACCAGGCGCTGACCTGGGCGACGCGCCACCCCGACGCCGTGCAGACCTGCGTCGCGATCGCGACGTCGCCGCGCCTGACCTCGCAGGCGCTGGCGTTTGACGTCGTCGCCCGCAACGCGATCCAGACCGACCCGCACTTCGCCGGCGGGCAGTACTACGGGCAGCCGCACCAACCCGACACCGGGCTGGCGATCGCGCGAATGCTCGGGCACATCACCTACCTCTCGCCCGCCGCGATGGACGCCAAGTTCGAGCGCGACCGCAACGACCCGCGCGACGTCAAGACCGGCTTCGAGAAACGCTTCAGCGTCGGCAGCTACCTCGCCCACCAGGGCCAGAAGTTCGTCGATCGCTTCGACGCCAACAGCTACGTCGCGATCTCGCTGGCGATGGACCGCTTCGACCTGGGCGCAGACCCCGCCGCACTGCGGCGTACGCTCGCGCCGAGCAGGTGCGACTGGTTGCTCGTGAGCTTCTCGACGGACTGGCTGTTCACGCCCGCGCAGTCCCGGCAGATCGTCGATGCGCTGACGCGGCTGGGTCGGGCGGTGTCCTACACCGAGATCACCAGCGCTGCGGGCCACGACGGCTTCCTGCTCGACGACGAGATCGCGCGCTACGGCCCGCTCGTCGCCGCCAAGCTCGGCGACACCGACCCCGCCGCGCCGGCTTTGCGCGACCACGACCGGCACCTGCTGGACTTCATCCCCGCCGGCGCGTCGGTCTTGGACCTGGGCTGCGGCTCGGGGCGCGTCCTGGCCGAGCTGCGCGGCCGGGGGCACGACACGCTCGTCGGCGTCGAGGTCGCGCAGGACAAGCTCATCGCGGCCGTGCGCCGTGGTTTGGACGTCATCGACCTGGACCTCAACGCCGGCCTGCCCGCGTTCGGCGACGACCAATTCGACGTCGTCCTGCTCAGCGCGACCCTGCAGATCATCGAGAACATCGGCGAGTTGATCGACGAGATGACCCGCGTGGGCCGACGCGCCGTCGTGAGTTTCTCGAACTTCGCCTACCGCGACTTCCGCAAGATGTTCAACGAGCAGGGCCGCAGCCCCAAGGCCGACGTCGCCGGCGGGAACTACGGCTACGAGTGGCACGACACGCCCAACCGCCGCTTCCCCTCCATCGCCGACTTCGCGGACTTCTGCCGCGGTCGCGGCCTGACGATCCACCGCTGCGTCTACCTCGACACCACCGCGGGGATCACGATCGACGCCGACGATGACCCGAACCTCAACGCCGACACGGCGATCGTCGAGATCAGCCGGTAGGGCTTCAGGGGAGACCACGCACGTTTTCAGCTTGGTTAAAGCCCGGAGATGGCCATCTCCGGGCTTTAGGTGAGCGTCTTGCTGTTTGTGTGGCCCGTGAACACGGCGACGCGCTGGGCGAGGGATCGGTCAAAAAGTTTCCCGGTGGTTTCCTCCACCACCTGCAACGCGCCTCCGGCCGGGGAGTTGAGAAGCGCCCAGTATCCCAAGTGCGCACCCACGATCAATCCCAGCGTCGCGGCGAGCGTGTCGGTGTCGCCGGCGCCGTGGGCCAGCAGACGCATCGCCAACAACCCGTCGCCACCGCTGAACGAAAGACACGCGAGCATTTGTGCGAGTTGTAGCTGCGGATCGAAGGCTTTGAGCGAGTGGTCACACTCGGCGGGTGCAAGCTCAAACAAATGCCGCTTGATGATGTCGAGGAATACATCGGGCCGCGACGTGGGGGTTGCGCCGGCGAGGACCCAGCGTGCGTCGTGAAGAACTTTGGTGCGCCATGGCGACAGTTTTTCGGCGGCGTCGATTTGGGTGAAGGTCTCGTCCCAGCGTTCGAGCAGCGGGCGCTGCGGGCCGTCACGTCCGACGGCACAAAGCCAGGCCGCCAGCATGCCCGTGATGGCGTGGCCGTGGTCTTGATCCAGACAGCAGAAGCCCGTGAACTTCCGAAACACGTCGGGGGCGGAAAGGCCGGTGTCCAGCAACGCCGTTTCGAGATAGAGGAACGGGCCGAAACAGACGGGTTCGCCGGGGCGGTAGAAGCAGGGGGCAACCTCGTCGGGGTCGCACGCCGCGTCGTGCGTGCTGCCGGCAAACATGTCGATCCATTGCCTCGCTTGCTCTGCGGCCATCGCTTCGCGCCACGGCTCGGCTTCCGGGGGCCGCCGTCGCAGCCACGCAATGAAATCGTCTTCGTCGGGCGTTGCACCGCGCGCCCGCGCGTCCGCAAGCCAGGGCTCGATCAGCACGATCTTGATCGCCGTGTCGTCCGACACCACCCCGCGCATCCCGGCCGTGACCTCCGGCGGTGCCCAGATGTTCCACGGGTTGCTCTCGGGCTCCCGGAAGGTGTCGGCAACGGGAAGCGGCCAGGGGTCGTCGTTCTCGTCGGGCCACGGCGAGATTTCGCCGCGCAACCCGCGGGCTTCGTTCGGCAGGCCCAGCGCGTCGCCCAACGCCGACAGCGCGAGAGCGCCGGCGACGCGGTCGGCGAAGCTTCCGGGCGGGGCATCCACGACGCGAGTCTACGGAACCCGGACGATCCACACGACGTTCGTGTTTGCGGTTCGGTGTTACGCCGTCGCCGGCACCGCGCCCACCGGCTCGGCCCGCACGGGCGTGATCGGCTTGGCGGCGGGTTTGTCGGGCGCGGCGAGCTTGGCGTCGAGGTGCTCGACGTCTTCGCCCTCGCGGACCAGCCGGGCGGAGTTGAAGATCACGACGATCGAGCTGATGCCGTGACCGATCGCGGCCCACATCGGGGTCAGCCAGCCGAGCCCCAGCAGCACGAGCATGAACACGATGTAGAGCCCGGTGAACACGAGGTTCTGGCGGATGACGTTGACCGTGCGGCGCGACAGCCGGACCAGAAACGGCAGCCGGTTGAGCTCGTTGTTCATCAGCGCAATCGACGCGGCGTCGACCGCGACGTCCGAGCCGGCGGCGCCCATCGCCAGCGAGACGTGGCCGGCCGCGAGCGCGGGGCCGTCGTTCACACCGTCGCCGATGACCGCAACGGTGTGTCCGGCGTTCTTGAGTTGCTCCACCAGCGTGAGCTTGTCGCCGGGCAGGGCTTCCGCCGTGTATCCAGTCAGGTGGAGTTGCTGGGCGATGCGTTCGGCGGGTCCCTTGCGGTCGCCGGTGATCATGACGCGTTGCTTGACGCCGAGTTCGGCGAGGTCGCCGATCGCCTGGGCCGAGCCGTGCCGCAGCGTGTCCGCCAGCGCGACCCAGCCGATGGCCCGGCCGTCTTTGGCGACGAACAGCAGCGACGAGCCCTCGGTGCCCGCGGTGTCGAGCACGGACAGGTTGACGCCGCGCTCGGCGAGGAAGGCTTCGCGCCCGACGAGGATCGTGCCCTCGGATGTGCGCGCTTCGACGCCGCGGCCGGCGACCTCTTCGAAGTGCTCGACGTGCAGCGGCGACACCTTTGCCTTGTTCGCGATGGCCATCACGGCCTTGGCGACCGGGTGCTTGGAGTTCTGCTCGGCCGAGGCGGTGAGCTTGAGCAACTCCGCGCCGTCCACGCCGTCCACGGGCTTCATGCGGGTGACGGTGAGCCGGCCCGTGGTGAGTGTGCCGGTCTTGTCGAAGACGAACGCGGTGACCCGGCGCACGACTTCCAGGTCCGCGACGGACTTGACGTACACGCCCAGGCGCGACGCCGACGACAGCGCCGCCACGATGGCCGTCGGCGCACAGAGGATGAGCGCACACGGGCAAGCAATCAGGAGCAGGGAGATCGCCGACCGCGCGTCCTCGGTGAAGAACCAGATCACGAACGCGAGCATCAGCACGACCGGCGTGTAGTACGCGGTGTACTTGCTCAGCTCGCGCACCACGGCCGGGCGGGTCTGCGCGGCCTGGAGAATCAGCGACTGCACCTTACCGAGCGTCGAATCCTCGCCGGCGCGGGTGACCTCGACTTCCATGCGCCCCGACTCGTTGATCGTGCCCGCGAAGACCTCGTCGTCGATGGCCTTTTCGACCGGGACGGACTCGCCGGTGATGTTGGCCTGATTGACGGTGGACTGCCCGGAGACGACGCGGCCGTCGGCGGGGATGTTGTCGCCGGGCCGGACGACGACGCGGTCGCCGGGCGTGAGCTGCGACGCGGGGACCTCGGATTCCTGGCCGTCGTTGCCGAGGCGCATCGCCTTGGTCGGCGTGATCTTCACCAGTGCTTCGATGTCGCGGAGCGCGCCCACGGCGGTGCGGTGTTCGATGAGCGACGCGATGAGCATGAAGAACGCCACCGCCGCGCACTCGAGGTATTCGCCCAGCACGAAGCTGGCGATGATCGCGAGCGCGACGAGCTCTTCCATGTGCGAGCCGCCGTGGTCGTGATCGTGGTCGTGGGCGCAGCTCCCGTCGTCGTGCGAGCACCGGCCGGTCCACAGCGACTTGGCGGCGCCGAAGACGATCGGCACGCCCAGCAGCAGGGCGGAGAGCATCGCGACGTACTCGGCGTAGTCCTGGTTGTCCCAGGTGAACCGCGCGATGACGGCGACGATTAGCAGCACGCAGCCGGCGAGGACGGCGACGATCTGGGTGTCGATCCGGCCCTGGCCCTGGTCCTTGGCGGCGGCGTTTGGCGCGCTGCCGGAGGTCGGCGCGGGCGCGTCGGCGGGGTCGAGCGGGGCGTTGGCGGGCGTGGCGGGGGCGCTGGACATCGGGCAAAACTCCAATTCGGCGTCAGGTCGGCGTCGGGCCGGGACGTGATCGGGAGGCCGACCGGGCTCGACGCGCAGACGCAAACGGGGAACCGGGGATTGTACCGCGATCCGACGGCGGGGCGGCGGTTTTTGCGGGGGCGTTCCGGCTTCTCGGGCCTAGCGCCAACCCTGGAAACTCGGGCGGAATTCCAGCAGTCCGATCCGGCCCTCCGGTGGCTAGACGATCGGGCCCGCCAGCCGCAGCGTGTTCTCCAGTAGCCGCTGCGACCACGGCCGGGCCGCCCAGCCCTCCAGGTCGATCAGCGTGGATCGGTCCAAGTACGCCTGTTGGAGCGCGATCATCTGTCGCGCGAACGCGGCGTCATAGACCAGCAGGCTCAGCTCGAAGTTGAGGTAGAAGCTGCGCATGTCGAAGTTGACCGTGCCGATGAGCGTCGCGTCTTCATCGACGGTGAGCGACTTCGTGTGCAGCACGCCGCCGCGGAACCGCGCGACCTGCACACCCGCCTCCATGAGCTGCGCCAGGTGAGCGTTGCCGGCGTGGTAGGCGATCACGGAGTCGCCGCGGTCGGGGAGGATCAGCGTCACCTTGACCCCCCGTGCCGCCGCCGAGGTGAGTGAGGTCAGCAGCGCATCGTCGGGCGCGAAGTACGGCGTGGTCAGCGTGATCTTCTCCCGCGCCGCGTAGATGGTCGAGATCACCAACTCGCGGATCGACTGGCCCTGGACGTGCGGGCCGCTGGGCACGACCTGCACCCACGCCGGGCCGTCGCGCCGCGGCATGGCGTCGGCGGTGACGTCGTCGAGGTCGTCGGTCGTGTCGCCGGTCTCGGCCTCCCAGTCCTCAAGGAACATCGCGTACAGCGGCGCGACCGCCGGGCCCGTGACCTTCACCACCGCGTCGATCCAGGGCCCGACGTTCGTGGCGCGTTTGAGCCGCCGGGGACCGACGAGATTCATCGAGCCGGTGTACGCGACCTCCCCGTCGATCACCGTGAGCTTGCGGTGGTTCCGCAGGTCGATCCGCTGGATGAGCACGCGCCACAGACGCGCGGGCAGCGCGGCGCGCAGGTCGACGCCGGCGGTTCGCAAGGCGTCGGCGTGGGGCGACTTGAGGAACGGCCGGCTGCCGATGGCGTCCACCAGCACCCGGCACGTCACGCCGCGCTGCGCCGCGTCCGCCAGCGCATCGAGCACCGGCTGCGAGGCCCGCCCGTCCAGGAAGATGTAGTACACCATGTCGACGCGCCGCTTCGCCCGCCCGATCGCCGCGGCGATGTCGTTGAGCGCATCGGTGGTGTGGGGGATCAGCTCGAGCGCGTTGCCGGGCAGGGCGGGGATGCCCGCGACCTGCTCAGCCTGGCGGGCCAGGTGCGTGAACCGCGCGTCGAGCGTCTCGTCCGCGCGGCCGGTTTCGGGGTGGCCGCGCAGCGTGCCGATGAAACGTTCGTACGCCGCGTGGACCGCGAAGAACTTCCGCGCCTGCTTGCGACCGATCCGCACCTCGCTCAGCGTCCAGTACGCGATCACCCCCACGATCGGCAGCAGCATCACCAACGCCAGCCACGACAGCGCCACCTCCACCGGTTGACGCCGCATCACGATGCGCACCGCCGTCCCCAGCCGCAACGCCCAGTCGAGCGCAAAGACCAAGGCGGCCAACCACGAAAAGTCAGATACGGCGGCCAGGGTGTAACCAGGGGGCGGCATGGCCAGATCGTATCTCCACCGCTTAGACTCCGGCCATGCGCATCCTCATCATGGCGGACATGGAAGGCGTGGCGGGCATCACCCGCTGGGACCAGGTCAACTACAACGCCCCGCGTTACGAAGAAGGCCGACGCCTCTACACCGAAGAGATCAGCGCCGCGGCGCGCGGCGCCTTCGCCGCCGGCGCGACGCGCGTCGTCGCCGTCGATTGCCACGGCGCCGGCGGCGACGGCACGTTCAACTCCTGGGTCCCCGAGCTCCTGCACGACGACCTCGAATGGGTCACCGGGCACGAGTGGGGCCGCTACGTCGAGATCTTCGAGGACGGCTGCGACGCCGCGCTCATGGTCGGCATGCACGCCCGCTCCAACACGCCCGACGGCGTCATGTGCCACACCATCTCCACCACCACCTGGCGACGTGTCATGTTCAACGACGACGAGGTCGGCGAGTTCGGCATCAACGCCGCGCTCTGCGGGCACTACGGCGTTCCGGTTGTGTTGATCACCGGCGACACCGCGACGTGTCGCGAGGGCGTCGAACTGCTCGGCGACGGCCTGCACACCGTCGCCGTCAAGCACGGCCTCACCCGCTACTCCGCCCGTCACTTCTCGCCCGCCAAGGCCCGGACGATGATCGAGGAAGGCACAAAGAAAGCGCTGACCTCACCGATCAAAACGAAGCCCTACGTCCCCGCCAAACCCACGACCATCACGATCGACCTCTCTACCGCCGACACCGCCAACCGCTTCATGGGTCGCACGGGCGTCGAACTCACCGGCCCGCTCGAAGTCAAGTCTAAAGCCGACGACTGGATGACCGCGTGGGACCAGTTCTGGCCGTACTGATCCGCCTCATCGTGTGCGAAAATGAACTCCCCTCCCCATGGGAGGGGCCGGGGGAGGGTGCCTGCGCAGAACGCAAACCCCGCGTGTCTTCAGCGTGAATCCCGCGGCGACCACCGAACGACATCTCAAGTCGACATGTGTTCGCCGTCGTTTCGATTGAGCGTTACGCCTTCGCCCCCGCCCGCTCGAGCTTGTTCTTCACCGCGCGCCCGAGCTTGCCGGCCGTCTCGTCGATGACCTTGTACAGATCGTCGCCGCCGTGCTCGACGGCCAGGGGGTCGAAGCCCGCGGGCCGGGCCTCCATCACCACGCGTTTGTCGTGCGGCCCGGCCTTCTTGGCGTTGTCGTCGTGCAGGTGCACCTCGACGCGGGTCACCCGGTCCGCGAAGTGCTCGAACGCCCGCTGCACCGCGTCTTCCACACGCTGCTCGATCGCTTCACTGTTCTTAACGCTGCCGAAGTTGATCTGGATCTGCATGGCCGTCTCCTGTTGGGGAATCAGACCATTGTACGCCGCGCCCCCGCGCCGGTTCGCGCGTCCGGTGTTCGTTTTTGGTGTTCTCCTTTTGTCGTCAAGGCGTTGTGTCGTTACGTTCGGCGTCATGACCGGCACAGACGGTACACACGACCCACCCGAGGTAACCGTTTTCAACGTGATTGGCGAAGACGGCTTCGCCCGGCTGGTCGCCGCGTTCTACCGACGCGTGCACGAAGACGACGTGCTCTCGCCCATGTACCCGGCCGACGACTGGGCCGGCGCGGAACAGCGTTTGCGCGACTTCCTCGTCTTCCGGTTCGGCGGCCCGCCGCGTTACATTGAGCAGCGCGGGCACCCGCGACTCCGCATGCGCCACATGCCCTTCCCCATCGACCGGCGGGCCCGCGACCGCTGGGTCTCGCACATGGACGCCGCGCTCGCGGAGGCCGAAATCCCCGGCCAGGTGATCGACGTCCTCCGCCCCTTCTTCGCGGACGTCGCGAGCTTTATGATGAACCGGTGATGCAGACCGCGTTCCGTATGTTCGTATGGCTGGCGGTGTGGGGTTGGGTGTTTTCGGTATCCGCCGACGACGCATCGCTGGTCCCCGAAGGCGAGGTCGTGCTGCGTTTCGTGGCGCACATGCCCGACGACACGCCCGACGATGCGGAGATCCATCTCAGCGGCAACCATGTGCTGCTGGGCGAGTGGTCCGGACGCGGGTTGGTGCTGGAACGCGGGGACGACGGCGTGTTCCGTGGCCGACTGCCTGTTCAATTGAGCACAACCCTGGAATTCAAAGTCACCCTCGGGAGCTGGGACACCGTCGAGAAAACCGCCGACGGCGGCGAACGCCCAAACCGCACACACACGGTGGCCGGGTACGAGACGCTTGACCTGCGCGTCGAGCGCTGGCGCGCGCCAAACGATGATGAACCGGCGCGGCCGGCTTCGACGGTCACGGGCGACCTCCGCCTGCACCGCGTCGAGGGCCAGGGCGACATCCCGGGCCGGATCGTGCGCGTCTGGCTGCCGCCCGGTTACAACGAGCAGACCAACGCGGATCGCCGGTACCCGCTCCTGCTCATGCACGACGGCCAGAACCTCTTCGACGCGGCGACCAGCGCGTTCGGTACGGAGTGGCGGGCCGACGAAACCGCGACGGCGCTGATCGAGGCAAGCAAGATCGAACCGGTCATCCTCGTCGGCATCGACAACGCCGGCGCGGCCCGGGCACAGGAATACCTCGGCCCGGCGGTGACGCTTCAGCGCGGCGACCCGCCCCGCGCCATGGAACTGGGCGGCCGGGGCGACGACTACGCGGCGTGGGTCATCAATGACGTACTGCCGACGCTCGAAGCGGAATACCGCGTTGCGGAGGGCCGGGCCAACCGCGCGACCGGCGGCAGCTCGCTGGGCGGCGTGATCGCGCTGCACCTGGTCGATGCGTACCCCGAGCGCTTCGGTGCGGCCGTGGCGATGTCGCCGGCGTTGTGGGTCGCGCCCGAGGCGCTGGTCGAGGGCTACGGCGAAACACTGCCGGACGACGCGCGGTACTGGATCGACATGGGCGACCGAGAGGGCGGCGGGGCGGCCGAGGAGTTGAGCCGGCATGTCCGACACGCCGAGACGTTGGCCGAACGGTTGCGTGAGCGCGACGTAGACGTGCGCTGGGCCCTCGTGGAAGGCGGCGAGCACAACGAGGCGGCGTGGGCCCGGCGCTTCGGCGAGGTTCTGGTGTTCCTCTACGGCACGAACGCGACAAACCGGGCAGCACCGCCACCCCACGCCACCCCATGAACCTCGTGAGGATTGACACGGCCCACGCTGCGATCGATCGATGGACCCGCCCGCAGACCCGTTCGCTGCACGATCCGCGGGCTTATTCCCGGACCCGCTGCTTTCCCGACTCACGTCAAGCCGCCTCTGCCGCGTGTCGATAACCCTTGCATGGGTAAAGCCGGAGACAAGAAAGGAAAGGCCGGCAAGGCCGAGCGCCGCCACGAACGCCACAGCGCCAAGGGCAAGGTGAAGTGCCCGCTGGGCGACGTGCTCGACGTGTCGGCCGGGGGGATGCGCGTCGCGTGTTCCGGCAAGCCGGCGCTGCAGCCGGGCACGGCCGCGGCGATCAAGCTGCGCACCGCCGCCGGCGTCGAGTCCGTCAACGCCCGCTGCTGCTGGGTCCGCAAGACCGGCTGGATCAAGGGCCACGAGATCGGGCTCAAGTTCATCGGCATCACCGAACAGCAGGCCGTGCGCATCGGCAAGATCGCCAAGTTCGGCTTCCTGCCCGAAGACGACCGCGACGCCGGCACCAGCGACGGCCAGTCCAACGGCGATTCCAACGGCAAACCTGCTCCGAAGATCACCGCCGAGCTCGACCTCTCGCCTTACCTCAAGACCCTCGAGCTGCCCGACGACGCGACGCCCGAACAGGTCCGCGACGCCCACCGCCGGCTGGTCCGCACCTGCCACCCCGACGTCTGCGACAAACCCGAGAGCCAGGAACGCTTCGTCGAACTCCAGCAGGCCTACGACATGCTCCGCACCCACCTGCGGCAGCGCAAAGACGACGAAGCCAAGGCCGCGTAAACACTTTCTCCGCGCACGGTCGGCCGAACGCTTACGACACGACTCCGCGGATCAGCCCGATGTAGTTCACCGCCACGCGCGTACACAAGATCATCAACGGCTGGCTCATCGCGAACGCGAAGAAGAACCCGATCATCAGCGCCCCCTGGTTCGCCGGGTCGCTGACAAACCGGCGGTACCCGGCGCTCAAGTCCGCCGCGACGTGGCTGCCGTCCAGCGGCGGGATCGGCATCAGGTTGAAGCACATCAACACCAAGTTGATCATCCCGCCGATCCAGAGCATCTGCTGACCGTTGCCTGCGACCGTCCCGTCTGTCGCGTTGCCGCCAAGACCGACCCACACCGCAAACGCCGTCAGGCAAACGACCGCCAGCAGCAGGTTCATCGCCGGCCCCGCCAGCGCGACCTTGGTCCCGCCGTACCGGCCCCGGAGTCGGCTGGGGTCGATCGGCATCTGCCCCCACGCGATCCCCGCGATCGCCAACGCCAGCAGCGACCACGGCCCCATGTGTACCAGCGGATTCCCCGTCATCCGCCCCAGCCGGATCGGCGTGTCGTCCCCCAGCCGGATCGCCATCCACCCGTGCGCCAACTCGTGCAGCACGATGCTCACCACCACCGCAATCACGACGCAGAAAAAGAAGAACCGATCCGCCGGGTTCTCGCTGAACAGGTGCGTGATGAACAACTGCATGGGCAAAGGGTATCGGTTGCGGCCCGGGGCTGCGGGGTGACCACTACGTCAGAACGCTCGTGGCGTGGGTATGGGGTCTGGGGCTTGGGAATGCAGAGCGTTCGGATGGTTCGTCCAGACCCCATCCCCCAAGCCCCAGACCCGCGCGAGCGTCTCCCTCAACCCACCGCAATCCCGAGCCGCTACATTCCCCGGTGATGGACCGCCTGATCGTTACGCTCGATGGCCCCGCAGGCTCCGGCAAGTCGTCGGTCGCCCGCCGCCTCGCCCGACGCCTGGGCCTGGAGTTCCTCGACACCGGGGCGATGTACCGCGGCGTCACCGCCATGGCCCTCGCGCGCGGGATCGAGGTCGCCGACGAGCCCTACTACGTCGTCGAGCTTGCCCGCAACTGCCCGCTCCGCTTCGACTGGGACACCGACCCGCCCCGGCTGTACGTCCGCGATCAGGACGTCACCGACCGGCTTCGTGATCCCGACGTGACGGCCGGCGTCTCCGACGTCGCCGCGCTGTCGGGGGTGCGCGACGTCCTTGTGCGCGAACAACAACAGATCGGCCGGGACCACCCGCGCCTGGTCACCGAGGGCCGGGACCAGGGCTCGGTCGTGTTCCCCGACGCGGACGTGAAGTTCTACCTCGACGCCAACGCCACCGTCCGCGCCCAGCGCCGCGCCGCCCAACTGCGGGAAGCGGGCCGCATCGCCGACGTCGCCGAGATCCGCCGGCAGATCACCCAGCGCGACCGCAAAGACTCCACCCGCAAGACCGCGCCGCTCATCTGCCCCGAAGACGCCGAGCGCATCGACACCAGCGCCATGACGCTGGACGAGGTGCTGGATGAATTAGAGAACCGTGTGAAAGCCAGTATGAAACCACCGATGAACGCCGATACACACGGATGATTGGTTTATCCGCAGATTCCGCAGATGTTCACAGATTGAACTCCGGGAACTTATTGGGTGGCAAGGCCATGAAGTCGGACGTCAACGGATGTTTGCTCCGCGTTCACGGGATTGAGTGCTGACTTTTCTCGTTCTTAATCTGCGTTCATCTGTGTTCATCTGTGGTTTCCAATGCTTCTGACCCGCCTCCGCGCCCGCCAACCCGGCACGCCGATCCACCGCATCCTGTGGTGGCAGGGCTATCACTTCATCACCTTCGTCTGGTTCGTCGCGTGCTACCGGTTCCGGGCCTACGGCGTGCGGAACATTCCCGACACCGGGCCCGTGCTCCTGCTCGCCAACCACCAGAGCTACCTCGACCCCATCGTCGTCGGCCTCGGCGGCAGCAAACGCCAGTTCCGGCCGCTCGCGCGAAAAACCCTGTGGGACTCGGCGCTGTACCGCGCGCTGGTCATCCCCTTCGACGCCATCCCGGTCGACCAGGACTCCGGGGCCGGCGACCTCAAGGCGATGAAGGCCTGCATCGAGAAGCTCAAGCAGGGCCACGCCGTCCTCGTGTTTCCCGAGGGCGGCCGCACCGAAGACGGCCACGTCCACGACTTCCAGCCCGGCGTCATGCTCCTGATCAAACGCGCCAAGCCCAAGGTCGTGCCGGTGGCGCTCGAGGGCTCGTTCGACGCCTGGCCCAAAGGACGGAAGCTGCCGAAGCTCACCGGCACCATCGGCTGCGTCTACGGAGACCCGGTCGACCCCGACGAACTGCTGGCCATGGGAAACGACGCGGCGCTGACCCACTTGCGCGACACGGTGGCGTCCCTGCGGGAACAGTTGGCGGTCAAGCTCAGGCGATAGCTTGGATGCGTTTGGCCACAAAAGGCACAGAAGGAACAGAAAAGGAAAAAGCAGCATCAGGCGGTATCTTGGAGGTCGTCGGGTGTTTTCCGTTTCTGTGCTTTTTGTGGCCATTTCTCCGGTCTGACTCACCATGCAAGTCCTGCTCATCGCCATTGCCGCCGGGGTCGCGTTCCTCGTGGCGTACCACACCTACGGCAAGTGGCTGGGGCGGAAGGTCTTCAACCTCGCCGCCGACGCGGTGTGCCCGTCCGTGCGCCTGCGCGACGACCAGGACTACGTGCCCACGAAACGCGGCATCGTGTTCGGGCACCACTTCACCTCCATCGCCGGCACCGGGCCCATCGTCGGGCCCGCCATCGCCGTGATCTGGGGCTGGGTGCCGGCGCTCTTGTGGGTCGTCTTCGGCAGCATTTTCATCGGCGCCGTCCACGACTTCGGTGCGCTCGTGGTGTCGCTGCGCAACAACGGCCAGACCGTCGGCGACATCGCGGGGCGCGTCCTCAACAAACGCGTCCGGCTGCTGTTCCTGATCGTGCTGTTCATGGCCCTGACCGTCGTGCTCGCGATCTTCGGCCTGGTCATCGGCAACGTCTTCAAGCTCTACCCCGCGTCGATCTTCCCGTGCCTGATCCAAGTGCCCATCGCCGTGGTCATCGGGCTCTGGCTGCACCGCAAGGGCGTGAACCTGTTGCTGCCTTCGCTCATCGCGCTGGCGGTGATGTACCTCACGGTCGTGTTCGGCGACGTCGGTTTCCTGCACAGCATCAACATGTGGCTTGCGTCCTGGCCCATCGTGGTGTGGGTAGCGGTGTTGTTGCTGTACAGCTACGTCGCGTCGGTGCTGCCGGTGTGGACGCTGCTGCAACCGCGGGATTACATCAACTCGTTGCAGTTGCTCACGGCGCTGGGGTTGATCGTGTTGGGGCTCGGCGTGGCCGCGTTCGTGGGCGGGGCGTCGCCGGGGCCGGGCGTGGCGGGGCAGGAGCTTCGGATCGTGGCGCCGGCGTTCAAGTTTGATCCGGAGGGTGCGCCGCTGCTGTTCCCGTTTTTGTTCATCACCATCGCGTGCGGGGCGATCAGCGGGTTTCACTGCCTGGTCAGCAGCGGCACGAGCAGCAAGCAATTGGAGCACGAGCCGGACGCGCGGTTCGTGGGGTACGGGGCGATGCTGACGGAAGGCTTCCTCGCGACGCTGGTGATCCTGGCGTGCGTCGCGGGGTTGGGGCTTGGCGTCAGCAAGTCGCAAGCGGTAAACACGTTCGGCGGTTTGTCGTTGACAGCCGACGGGGCGGTGGTCGACAGCGTGACCGGCGGCGGCGCGGTGGCGGGCCAGACCGTGCGCGTCGGCGATTCGGATGTCTGGGACTCGCTCAGCGCCGACGGCGCGACGTTGACCACGACGACCGCCGGCGTCGCCGCGTGGGACACCCGCTACGGCTCGTGGGGCGCGGCGAACGGGCTGGCGGCAAAGGTCGGCGCGTTCGTCGACGGCGCGGCGAACTTTCTGAAAGCGATCGGTCTGCCGGCCGGGGTGGCGGTGGCGCTCATGGGCGTGCTGGTCGCGTCGTTCGCGGGGACGACGCTGGACACGGCCTGCCGGCTGCAGCGCTACGTCGTGCAGGAACTCGCGGCCACGTTCATCCGCCAACCCGGCCCACGCGAGTGCGCGCAGTGCGGCTACGACCTGACGATGAACGTCAGCGGCGTATGCCCCGAGTGCGGCGCCGACCTCGGTTTAGCGGGTGACGCGCAGCGTCCTGCGGGGGTGGCGGGGGCGGAAGCGCGGGACGGCACGCAGGCGGGGACGCGGGACGCTGCGCGTCGCCCGCTAAACGTGTTGAACCCGTTGGCGTGGCTGCGGAACAAGCACGGGGCGACGGTGTTCGCGGTGCTGGTCGCGGCGGTGATGGCGGCGATGCCGGCGCCGGGAGGATATCGTTTCACGACTTTTTGGGGCGCGTGGACAACTGGTTATCAGGAAGAGCCACGAGGTGGGAAATACATCCCGGAAGTAGTTGAACCTGGGTTTTACGCGGCTTATCTGTGGCTGAGCACTTACGGAGGCAAAGGCGGCCTCATCCTCTGGCCGATGTTCGGCGCGACGAATCAGTTGCTCGGGGGGTTGGCGTTTCTGGTGATCGGGTTCTGGTTGTGGCGGCGGGGCAAGCCGGTGTGGTTCTTGGTGTTGCCGATGCTGTTCATGCTGGTGATGCCGGCGTGGGCGATGCTGTCGCAGTTGCCGGCGTGGTGGGCGCCCGATTCGCTGGGCGGGCGGAACTGGCTGCTGATCGTGATCGCGGTGGCGACGCTGGCGCTGGAGGCGTGGATGCTGGTGGAGGCTGCGCTGCTATGGCCACGCGTGAAGGGCGTGGTGGAGCGCGGCGCGCTGGACCACGCGGGGAACGCGGCGGCAACACCGGTGTGAAAGACCGCGGCACTTCATTGGATCACTTAGCCCCGGGCCAATGGCCCGGGGTCGGTGGATAAGTGCGGCGATCGTGCGATGGGCCGATGCGCATCCTGCTTGGTTGATGCGGGTCGGCCCCGGACGACTCGCCCGGGGCTGAATGATGGCGCGGCGTCGTTTCCATATGATGCGGCGATGCGAAACATGTCGGCCTTGATCGTGTCGTGGTCCTTGGGTTTGACACTGTTGTCCGGCTGCATCGTCGACGACGCGGCGGAGGCGGTGAAGGAGGGGATCGTCGCGGCGCCCACGAGCGAAGTGACGGCGGTCGAGGTTATTGAGCAGACCGAGCAGGGCGTGGCGGTCGAGACCACCGTGGCGCTGAGCAACCCGAACCCGGTCGCGCTGCCGCTGGACGCGGTGGACGTGGTGGTGGAGGTGGACGGCGTGGGCCGGTTCGCCTCGCCGACGCCGCCGACGGTGGTGTTGCCGCCGGAGGGTTCGCAGTCGATGACGGTGCGGGCGGCGTTGCCGTTGGGTCAGGGTGCGGGGGGCGGCGCGTCGTTGGCGGGGCGTGGCTACACGGTGCGGGTGACGTCGCACTGGGTCCCGCCGGGCGAGGTGCGGGCGATCCTGACCGACTCGGGCATCCCGTTGCCGTTCACGGTGGCGGAGGCGTCGGGGGTGTTGGGGGAGTGACGTCAAACGTTCGTGATCATGCGCGCATCACAACGTTGCCGTGTGGTAACGAGATGCAATCAAGAAGAACCATGCCGGGTGCCACGGTCGCTTGCGACCGTGCGGTCCACGCAAAACGCTGCTGTTTGTCGAACATGAAGAACACGGTTGCAAGCAACCGTGGCACCTCGGGTACGACATTATTCCGTGACATCTTCGCTATCAACGTCGTCGCGTCGCCATCGCCGAAGCACCAAGCAACATCACCGCCGCCGCCGGCTCCGGCACCGACGCGTTACGGAAGTCCGGTGTCGCGCTGCTGCCCCAGTTCGCCAACACCTTGTCCAACTCGGCCTGATCGACCAGCCCATCGGGCAGGTCGTTGATCCAGCCGCCCGGGACGTTGCCCGTGGTGTCGAGGCCCCAGTTCTGGAGGACGAAGTCCAGATCGCCCTGCTCGACCTGCCCATTGCCGTTGTAGTCCCCGGCCAGGGCGGCCGCGATCATTTCCTCCAGCGTGTAGCCCTCGGGCCCGATGGTGACGTTGTAGGTGAGCGTCTCTCCGTCCACGTCGACCTCGATGACGTAGTCGCCCTGGAAGACGCGCAGGTCGAGCGTGCCGTCGGCGGCGGTGGCGGCTTCCTCATCGGTCCACCACTCTTCCATGACGAGCTGCCGCCAGACCGCGGCCATCTCGGTTTCGGAGAAGTCCTGGTTGATCATCGCCGCGTCGGGGCGCCAGTGCCGGCCTTCCCAGAAGCCCCACATGATGAACTCGGTCACGGCCTCGTGCGCGAACACCGCGGTCAGGAAGTCGCGCAGGTAGTCGGCCTTGAGCTGCTCGTCGGTGGTGTTCAGGTCGTACTCGGTGATCGAGATGGGCAGGCCCGTCGCGTCGTGGAACTGGTCGAGCACGTCCCACACGGTCTGCGGGTCGTTGCCGGCTTCGAGGTCGGTCAGCGAGCTGGCGCTGAAGTGCCCCTGCATCCCGACGCCGTCGATCTCCGCGCCGCGGCCGACCAGGCCGAGGATCTGGTTGAGGTAGCTCTGGCGTTTGCTGCGCTGCTGGTCGGAGATGATGTTGAACTCGTTGATGAAGTTCTGGGTGGTGGGGTCGGCGGCGCGGGCGCGGGCGAACCAGTCGTCCATGACGGCGTCGCCGAAGATGTTCAGCAGGTCGTTGTTGGTGCCGATCTCGTTGATGACGTCCCAGTCGATGAGCTTGCCCGCGGTCGCGCCGGCGACCTCGTCGATGTGGTCGAGGACGGCCTGTTCGAGTTGGTCGCGGGCGCCTGGGACGTTGTTGTTGGTCTGCTGAATAAGTGTGTCGATGCTGTTGGGCAGGTTGTTCACGCCGGGCCAGACGAGGACGTGCCCGCGGACGTCGAGCCCGTTGTTGTTGAGCCAGTCGATCGTGTCCAGGGCGCGCTGGAGCGTGAACGACGGGCCGAACTCGCCTTCGAGCGCCTGCCACTTCAGGCCGTTCTCGAGCGTGGCGGTGTTGAAGCCCAGGTCCAGGAGCTTCTGGCGGTACTGCTGGCTGTTGCCGTCATTGCCGAGGATGGAGTTGACGGCCACGGCGGTGCCGAACTTGAACGCGTGCTCCTGCTGCATGACGCGGACGTCGGCGTTCTGGATCGGCGTGCCGTCGCCACGCGTGAGGACGACGCTGAGGTCGGCCTTGCGGTTCTGGTCGATGCGCGTCGCGGCCTCGGTGCGCCACGCGGCGTCGGGCGCGGCGCCGCCGTAGGCCGGGGGCGCGTCGCCGGTGATGCGGATCTCGTCGATGGTGACGTCGAAGGGCCCGGCGTCCTGCCACTGGCCGAGGACCTGAAGGCGATCGACGTTGCCGAAGTTGAAGTTCTGCCAGTCGCTGTTGCCGTAGGTCGGCTGGCCGATGGGCACGGGCACGGTGTAGGTGCGCGGCTGGCCGACGGACCCGCCGGTCGTGGGGATGTCGTACTTGACGCTGCGGTCGCCGTTGTCCGAGTCGTAGAGCTCGAGGGTGAAGATGTCGGTGCCGTGCCCGTTGTGGACGGTGTACTCGACCTCGAAGAACTCGTCGAGGTACGGCGTGAAGTTCTGGTTGGGCTGGTACTCGAGGACACCGCCGCCCCAGCCGTTGATGGTGTCGGTGAGCCGGACCGACGTCGGGCCGACCTGCTGGTTGAAGTCGTCGAAGAGCGAGTCGAACCCGGTGCCGTTGAAGTCGGCGAGGACGACCGCGCCTGCGGGGAACACGGACGCGCCGGCCGTCACGAGCGCGGCCACGCCGGCGAGCATCACGCGGCGGAGCGAACAGACAATCCGGGAGGGGGCAGCGGGCATGGTTTCTCCTGCGGCGGGCGATCCGCACCCCGGAAGCCAGAAAGGGCGGCGACTCGGGCAGGGGCGACCGGCCCGACAAAGATGAAGGCGATTCCCGACGGGGCCAGACCAAAAACAGACACAAAGGCGGGGCGTCACGACGACATGCCCAACGCCCGGCCCCTTCGATGCCGCCAAGTGTAGACGAAAATCGGCGTGACGCCAAGGAAAATCGATTTTCTAAACACCGAGACGGCTTCAGGGCGGCTTCGGAGCGTCGCCGATGGACGAAACGAAACGGGCCCGCAAGCCCACTGCGCCCGGCGTCCCGGCCCGACCCCATGTCTATTCCGAGCCCGCCGCCGCCTGCTGCGCTTCCTTGTCGAACCCCCGGAAGAACCGCCCCCACGCCGGGCTGAACCACGACCCGTCGAACGACACCGCGATGAACTTCGCCTTGCCGGTGATCTGGTCGCCGCGGACGCGCAGACCGTCGAAGTCGCGGTCGTAGAACCGCGAGTCCGCCGAGTTGTCCCGGTTGTCGCCGACCATGAAGTACTCGCACTCGGCCAGGTTGTCCGAGTCCAGCAGCGTGATCGAGCTGCCGTCGTTCGGCACGTCGCGGAACTGGTGCCCGTTGGGCCGCATGCCGCTCGACTCGTCGAGAAACTGGATGAAGTGGTCCACGCCGCCGAGCCTCTCGAGGTAAAACGAAACCGGCATGTCTACGGGCTTGGCCTGCACCTGGCCGGTGGGGCCGCGCTCCACCACGGGCACCCAGCCCTGGGCGGTTCGGCGTTGCACCACGGTCTCCTCCGCCTTGTACGGCCGGTACTCGGTGTCGAGGTACGACACGTCCACCAGGTTGCCGTCCTTGTCCACGATCGATAGCCGGCCGTTGGTCACGCGGATCGTGTCGCCCGGCACGCCGACGATGCGCTTGACCATGCGGATGCCCGACGAGGGGTTCGGACGCGTGTCGTCCTCGTCCTGCGTGGACGTGTCCGGCACCTCGTCCGGCGTGGGGTTCCAGAACGTCACGATGTCGCCGCGCTTCGGTTGGCTCCACTGCCACCCCGGCAAGAAGTCCAACGGGTTGTTGAACGTCGGTAGCAGCGGCAGGTCGATCTTCGGCCCGTTGAACGGCAGGTTGAACCCGTACGCCAGCTTGTTCACCACGATCCGGTCGCCCTCAAGGATCGTGGGCTTCATCGACCCCGAAGGCACGTCATTCCAATCAAAAAGCGACGAACGCACCGCGGTGACCACCAGGATCACCAGCCCCAGCGGCTTGACCCAGTCGTGCCAGAGCTTGCCGAAGAACCCGCGCGGCGGCGCTTCGTCCTGCGTGTCGGCCGACTTGGGTTCGTCCGAACCCGGCGGCGGCGGGGCGGCTTCGTTTGTTTGTGTTTCGTCGTCGGGCATGGCAGTTACAACGTGTAGACCGGGAAACACACCTTAGCCGCGCCACCGAAGGCGCGCATCGCAGGACCGTCACGACTCCGCGAACATCGCCTCCACAAAACTCTCGGGGTCGAAGGGCTCCACATCTGCCGGCGTCTCGCCCACGCCGACGAACTTCACCGGGATGTTCAGCGCCTCGCGGATGGCCACCACGATCCCGCCGCGCGCCGAGCCGTCGAGCTTGGCCAGGAAGATGCCCGTCACGTCCGTCGCGGCGGCGAAGACCTTCGCCTGGTTCACGCCGTTGGTGCCGGTCGTCGCGTCGATCACCAGCAGCACCTCGTGCGGTGCCCCCGGAACGCCTTCCGGCGTGGGGAGTTGCTTCTCCACGACCCGTCTGATCTTCGAGAGCTGATCCATCAGGTGCGACTGCGTGTGCAGACGCCCGGCCGTGTCCAGGATGAGCACGTCCGTCCCGCGCGACTTCGCGGCCTTGCACGCATCAAACGCCACCGCCGCCGGGTCGCCGCCCTGCTGGCCGCGCACAATATCCACGCCCAGCCGCGTCGCCCACACCGTCAACTGCTCCACCGCCGCCGCGCGGAACGTGTCGCACGCCGCCAGCAGCACCGTCTTGTCCTGATCGCGCAGCGTCTTGCACAGCTTCGCGATGCTCGTGGTCTTGCCCGCGCCGTTGATCCCGCACACCAGGATCACCGTCGGCTCGCTTCCGTGGGCCGCGAAGTTGAGCGTGCGGTCCTCGTCCGGGAAGTACGCGACGAGTTGGCTCTTGAGCATCGGCCACGCCTCGTCGCCCGTGCTGATCTCGCCGCGCTCCCACATCGCCTCGATGTCCTTGCGCAGCTCGATCGCCGTCTTGACGCCGACGTCCGCCTGCACGAGCGCCTTCTCCAGGTCGCGCAGCAGTTCCTTGCTGAGCGTCTTGCCCAGCAGCAGGTTGCGGATGGTCCCGCCGGTGCCGCTCGAAGTCTTCGACAACCCGCGCCGCAGCTTGTCAAACGTGCCCTTGAAGATCGCCATAGGGGCGGCAGTGTAGCGACGCGATGCGGAACCTCGGCTCAGAACCCCCAGCGGATCGTCATGCGGTCCAGGGCGTTGGGGTCGTCGCAATACGCCGCGAACGCCTGACCGCGTTGCGTGTCAATCAGGAAAATGGCTTCGTGGATTTGCCTCGGTTGGCCGGCGTACTGGATCTCGAAGCCGGGCACGGCCAGGACCAGGCAATCCGTGCCGATCATTGCGGCGCGTGGCGAAGGGTTCGGATTCGGCCAAATGCCGAGGCGGTAGTTGAGGGTGCCACGCAGCAATGCGTGGCCTTGACCTTGATCGAGTGTGACCACACCGGTCGAAAGAGGCACGGTGTCGTTGTCCAGGTCTTCCCAATCTACGGGGACAGGTTGTTGCAGAGCCTGCTCGGCGGCGGCGCGATCCGGGTAGGGCCCGTGGTAAGCATTCGACGACGGGCCAAACATCGTGTGCATGGACACGCCCACGCCCTGCCGGGTCAGGTCGAAGGCCCACTCACCGCCATAAATGAGACAGCCCGAATACGGCGCGGGCGACCGCGTCACGGGGTCCATGCTCTTGTAGTGCATGTCGGCGGGTAGGGGGCCCGATCGCATGCCCCGCAGCTCGCCCCGGTGGTAATCCGACATGGCCATCACCACCGTGATCATGAACGGAGAAATGAAAAACACGATCCCCGCCCATACCCAGCGGCGATGGCACAGACATGCCGCAAGCACACCAAGAAACAACCACGGCCAGGCAAACGGCACCACCACCAGACTGCCCCAGACCGCCGAAAAACCCAGGATGGGCCACGCCTCCAACGCTCGGGACGTGATCGAAGGCGAGGGTTGAGCGCTCCACGTCGACGGGTCCGCCGAGCAGAACGCGCGACCGCACTCGGGGCAGGCTTCTTCTACCCCGTTGAGGCAATACCGACACGACAGACAGAATCGTGACGCGTCACCAAGACCGGAAGGCGTGACCGCGGACATCCCCCGATTTTACCGTGGAGGTGCGCGAATCCACACAGAAAAGGAAATGAGCGTGTTGGATCACACTGCTCGTCGTGGCACCGGCCTCTTGCCGGTGGTCGGCCGACAGGACGACCAGGGATGTCTTCGCCTCCGCCGAATGAAAAGCCGCAACATTTGAGAGGCCGCTCGAAGCCCCGTGATCCTTGGCGGGTGGCGGGCCGCCACCGATCCGGAAGCCGTCGGCTTCCGGCTGATCGGCAAAAGAAGCCTCGGGTTCTATCGCGGAGGAGGAGGCTGTCGGCGGTCCGGTGGGGGCCGGTCGCCGCGTCCGTTTCGGCGCTCACGGTCGCGCTCGCCGTTGTTCGGGCCCGGCCCGCGACGGCGGAAGCTGTCGTCCGGCGTGCCGCGGAACATCCGTGGCACAAACGGGAACGCGTCGGTCAGCATGTAGTGGTACGTGCCCTCGGGGTACTCGGGCGTGACGGCGAACCGGCCGTTGCATTCATCCAGGTCGCCGAGGCCTTCGACGTATTCGTAGTCCTGCGCGAACGCGCCGTCGTGGTTTCCGCCGGGGCCGGGCGGGTCGGCGTGTTCGTCCGGGCGTTGGCCTTGCTTGAGCCGGTACGAAGGCCGCAGCGCGACGACGTTGCTCTGCGCGTCCTGTGGGTCTACGTAGCCCTCGGCGTGATAGATCGGGAACCCGTCGGCGGCGTAACCCAGCAGCACCGGGCCGACCTTGGCGCGACGCAGGGCGACGATGCGTTGCAGCAACCCGTGGGGCACGCCGTGGTAGTGGTACGCGCCGCTGGGTTGCACGTGCGCGTTGCTCGGATCAACGCCGAGGTCCACGGCCCCGCCGAGCGCTTCGTAGGTCCAGTCCGTGGGCAATCCGCCGCGCTGCAGGCCGTGGGGCGTCCAGTTCTCCGCGGTGCCGGGGTCGAAGGGCACGCCGTTGATCGCGACGCCGAACGGCATGCCGCGCGCGTCGGTCGGGGCGTCGCTCCTCTCCGGCGTCAACGGCATCTCGAAGCGGTATCGCTGCGGCCTCACCGCGTGTGGGTTGTGCCTGTTTGGGAAGCGCCCGGTCGCGTGGTCGGGGAGGCCGTTGGCCGTGATGATCCGCCGGTCGCCCTGCGTTTCGATCGTCACCTCCGGCTGGACGCGCTGCGCGGACGTGACGACTTGCGGATCGATCTCGACATGTGCCGAGTCGGGTGGGTCGGTTTCGTGGTGCGGGTGGGCGGAGGCGCGACCGGGAAACAGGAAGCCCGCGACGACGGCCACCAGCAACGCGGCAGGTTTCAGGGGCATGGTTTCGTCTCCGTGGCGAGACTCAATCGATTGAACGGAACACCGCGTGGCGATGCGGATGCTTGCCGGTCCGGCGCCGTTTCACGGCTTCAATGCATCGTCCAACCACCCGTCGCCCGTGATCGGTGCCGGCGTGGCCGTGTCGCCTTCGACCGCGCCGTCTTCCTTCCCGTCGGGGTAGCGCTTGGCGAGGCGGTCGAGGACGCCGTTGATGAACTTGGGGGCGTGCTCGTTGCTGAACTGTTTGGCCAGCTCGACGGCCTCGTTGATGATGACGCCGTTGTCGTTGCGCCGGGTCGCCATCTCGAACCAGGCGAGGCGGAGGATCGCGCGGTCCACCGGCGGCTGCCGGTGCGTGGGCCAGTCCTCGGCGAAGCGGTTGATCTGGGCGTCGGCCTCTTCATGCCGGGCCCACGCGGACAGCGCGAGCTCGATCGCGGGTTGCTTCGGCTCGACCGGCACGGGCGTGTCGCCGTCGTCGAACGGCTCGTCGAGCGCCTCGTGCAGGTCGTCCGGCGTGGGCGGGGTGTCGGCATCCGCGTTGCCGGTCGCGTCGATCAGGTACAGCGCCTGCACCGCCAGCCGGCGCACGTCGCGCATGCGGATCTGCGGGTGCAGCTTCGGGGCGTCGGGTTGGTCGGCGTCGTCCGGGGGCACGGCGGCAGTGTACGGGCTCCACGCGCGGCCGGGGACGGGCTCCGGCGTTCGTGCGGTCGGCGTGGTGTTGAAGTTTTCTACCCCGCAACCTTTTGCCGTCCGCGGCGGTCGCGCGTACAATCGGTCGTGTTAGTCCGAATCGTGCGGCCTGCTTGACCGCGTACCCCGGATTCCGACTGGTTCGTTAACGAAGTGCTTCGGCCGGGTCCCCAGACAAAGGTGTAGGGCTGTGATCAATATCTACGTCGGCAACCTCCCGTACAAGACCAGCGAGGCCGACCTCGCCGAGTTGTTCTCCAAGTTCGGCAAGGTCGAACGCTCGAGCATCGTGATGGACCGCGTCACCGGGCGCTCGCGCGGCTTCGGCTTCGTCGAGATGGTCGACCACGCCGAGGGCACCAAAGCCATCGAGGCCCTCGCCGGCGAGGAGTGGAACGGCCGGCCGCTCACCATCAACGAGGCCCGCCCACGCGGCACCGGCACCACCGGCGGCAGCACCGGGTTCACCAGCAGCACCACCAGCTACGGCGAGTCCGCCGGCTACAGCAACCAGACCGACGACGACGGCGGCGCTGTCCGCAAGAACGAAGGCGCCGGCGACGGGGAAGAAGCGCCCGTCAGCCGCGGCTACTCGAACCAGATGCTCGACGTTGAGGACTGATCGGCCTGTCGGGATGGTGGGTCGAAGGTTGGTCGAGAGTCCAATTCACTTGAAGCGCACGGTCTCCGGCCGTGGGTACCCCGCCCTGATAACGGCTGGGCTCCTGGATGAACCCGTCGATCCAACGGACCTGTGTCTGTTTTGACGGACTTGCAGATAGAGGTTCATTCTGACGAGCCGCGACCGTCAGGGCGCGGGTTTTCGGTGGCGTTTGCCCGCTTCCTGACGGTCGCGGCTCGTCAGCGATCGAAAGTCAACCGCCACCGACTTGCACGGGTGTTGGTTTCCGCGGTGCCGCCCGTTAGAATGAAACCGTCGAGCCGGCCGGGTCTTGGATGACTGAGGCGCCGACGCGAACCGCAGCGTTGCGAATTCGGGTGCCCCGTGCCGGCCGGACCGTCTACATCATCAAGCAAGACTTCTGCGGATTCTTCCGGGGGTGTCGTGCGCGTCGGGTTGACTCAGCACGCCTGCCCGCCGACCCACACCGTCGAGCAGAACCGGCAGACCGCCGCGGACATGATCCGCGACGCGGCGGCGCAGGGTGCGCAACTCGTCGTCACCCAGGAACTCTTCGACGGCCCGTACTTCCCGCAGGTCGAGAGCGACGAAGCCTTCAAGTTCGCCGAGCCGATCCCGGGAAAGCGCACGCAATTCCTCTGCGACCTCGCCAAAGACCTCGGCATCTTCCTCACCGGCTCGTGCTTCGAGAAACGCGCCCCCGGGCTCTACCACAACACCTCCGTCATGATCGACCCGTCGGGAAGCATCATGGGCATCTACCGCAAGATGCACATCCCCGACGACCCGCGCTTCTACGAGAAGTACTACTTCACGCCCGGCGACGCGCCCTCGTGCGGCGACGACTATGAGCGCCGCGGCGGATGGAAAGTCTTCGACCTCGACATCGCGCGGGTTCGGGGGCTGGGGCTTGGGGTCGGGCAGACATCACAAGCCCAAGCGAACTCCGGAACGCAACCCCAAACCCCAAGCCCCAGCCCCCAGACCCTGAAGACAGGCCTGCTCGTCTGCTGGGACCAGTGGTACCCCGAGGCCGCCCGCCTCACCGCGCTCCAAGGCGCACAACTGATCTGCTACCCCACCGCCATCGGCTGGCAGCCCGAGGACGACGCCGCCGAGCACCAGCGCCAGCGCGACGCGTGGGTCACCATCCAGCGCAGCCACGCCATCGCCAACGGCGTGTTCGTCGCCGCCGTCAACCGGCACGGCCGCGAAGACGACATCACCTTCTGGGGTTCATCGTTCATCGCTGCGCCCGGCGGCGCGATCCTCGCCCAGGCCCCCGCCGACGAAGACGCCGTCCTCGTTGCCGACTGCGACCTCTTGCTCATCGATAAAAACCGCCAGGGCTGGCCGTTCCTCCGCGACCGCCGCGTCGATGCTTACGCGGGGTTGCTGCACCGGTACCTGGACGGGACGTGACGGACTGATCGATGAATGCTGATTGATGAGTGATGAATGAAGGCACGAAAAGCGGTATGCCCAGATTCGTGCTGAATTCATCAATCATCTCTCATCAATCATCAATCCTTACCTGTGTCACCTTCCCGCCGTTTCCACGCCAACCCCCACCCCATGCCCCGCAAGAACCTCCGCGAAAACGCCTTCGCGCGCCCCGCCAACGTCCCCCTCGACGACCCGCTCTACCGCCAGCGCATGGGCGTCGGACCCACCCCGCCGCGCCCGCTCCAGCGCTTCGCCGGCAAACCGATCAAACGCTCGGGCGACTCCTTCGTCGTCGGCCCCGGCGCACCCTCGCCCGCCGAGCTCGGCTTCCGCATGCCCGCCGAGTTCGAGCCGCAACAACGCGTCTGGGTCACCACGCCCACCAACCCCGACACCTGGCCCGGCTGCCTCGACCGCGCCCAGGAACAACACGCCGCCTGGTGCGGCGCGATGCAGAAAGTGGTCGACGTCAAGCCCACGCAGTCCGTCGGCATCGCGCCCGAGGACGCCTGGGTCCGCGACTACGGCCCCATTTTCCTCGTCGACGACCAGGGCAACCTCGCCCTCAACAACTTCCGCTTCAACTCATGGGGCGAGAAGTACCCGCCGTGGGACCGCATGAACGACACGCCGCTGTTCGTCGCCGACTTCGTTGCGCACGAGCGCGGTGAATCCGTCCCCACCTGGACCCACGACATGGTCCTCGAAGGCGGCAGCATCTCCGTTAACGGCAAGGGCACCCTCCTCACCACCGACGCCTGCCTCCTCCACCCCAACCGCAACCCCACCCTCGGCAAACAAACGCTCGAAGCCCACCTCGAAGCCACGCTCGGCGTCACCCACATCACCTGGCTGCCCCACGGCCTCGAAGGCGACGACACCGACGGCCACATCGACGACCTCGCCCAGTTCGTCAACCCCGACACCGTCGCCGCCGTCCGCGCGCCCGTCGATCACCACGACCACGACGCCCTGCTCGCCAACTGGAAAGCTCTCGAACACGCCCGCGACCAGGCGGGAAACAAACTCAACCTCGCCCCGCTCCCCGTCGTCGACCCCCCGCTCTACTACCCCGTCGACCCGGATTACAAAAACCAGAGGGTGATCAGTGAGAAGCCTTCCGGCGGCGGCCTCGTCCCCGCCAGCTACGCCAACTTCTTCATCGCCAACGGCCACCTCTTCTTCCCCACCTTCGGCCGACCCACCGACGACGCGGCCATTAAAGCCATCGAACAGGCCGCGCCGCACCTTCAGATCGTCCCGATCCGCGCCGAGTGGTTGGTCGTCGGTCTGGGCGCGCTGCACTGTTTGAGCCAGCAGCAGCCCGTGGCGTCAGAATAATTGTGCTGCGCACTTGCCGTGACGTCACACCCCGCAAGCGTTTGCGGGGCTATGGGTGGCGTTTGTTGTTGATCCAGACGGTGCCGGCTTCGCCGCGATGTTGGGGCAGGTAGCCGTGCAGCAGGCGGTGGTAGTGTGGGTGGCCGCGCACCGGCACGAGGTGCCAGCCGCGTGAAAACCACTTCCGGCCTTGTTCCCCCGTCGCCCGACGCAAAGCCATGCCGGCGTTCTTCTTGAAACGTGTCGCGAGGTCGGCCGAGTGCCGATAAGCCGGACAGGCTTTACGGCAGTAGGTCATAGCCCCGCATGCGCATGCGGGGCTTTGGAACGACAACACGACGTGGATATGCGTGGGCGTGATGGCGACGCCGTGCAACGTGGCCTCATTTCTTTCGCACACGTTCATCCATTCGTCGTAAAGCATTTCGTGATACGCCGCATCAAACCGCGCTGCTTCCTGCTTCTGCAGTTTGCGCCGCGCTTCGTTGAGTTTCGGGTTCGGTTGTTTCAAACCCTCGTCGCGTTGCACGTACCCGTCGGGGTGGTCCTCGGTCCACGAGCCGTAGGCGTGGAGCGTGAGGTGGTAGACGGGCATGCGAGAAACGTAAGACGACGGGGCAGGCCCCGCAAGCGTTTGCGGGGCTATGCCGGCGGCGCGAACCGCGCCGGGCCGTACGGGTCGGACTCGGGCAGCGCGGCCCGTGACCGCCGCGCCCGGATGACGAAGTACAGCACGATCCCGCCGGCGTACACCAACACCCAGAACACGAGCACCACGACGATCCACCAGCCGGCCGGCCAGTCCTGGTTGCTGCTGTAGGTGTGGCCCACCGTGAACTGGCTCGCCGTGAACGTCACCGGCGCGGTCGTGTCGAACTGCTTGGCGATCACCAGCAGCTCGTCGGCCTCGGCGATCACGGCCGCGTCGGTGATGTCGATGTCGCCGCCGCTGGTCTGGTCAAACCACGCCAGCACCGCGGCGCGGTCGAACGGGGCGCGGTGTGAGCCCGGCCCCGCCGTGACCGTCACCGAACCGCCCGAACCCGACCCGCCTGCCGCCGTCCCCGACGCGCTCACACTCAGCCCGTGCATCGTCGTGTCGTACGTCATCGTCGCCGGGTCGATCTGCATCCACCCGTAGTTGTTCTGGTTGTCCTCCAGCGACAGGCTCACCGGGTCCATGTAGGTGGACATCCCGAACAACTGCTCGAGCCACATGAAGCCGTACGCGTCGTTGTCGATATCGACGTTGAGGTACTGGCCCGACGTCGGCGTCAGCGACACGTTGGAGGTGTGCGCGCTGGTCTTGGGCCCGGCGACGATCATGATCCCCGCGCCGGTACACGCGGGCAGCGGCAGCAGGAACGTCCAGAGCAGCAGGAACAAGATCACGCCGGGCACCTTGTTCTGCGTGGGCGTCTTGATGCCGACGACGCGCAGGTCGGCCCCGCACTCGACGCAGATGAACTCACGCGCCCCGCGCACCGAGTAGTTGCACGCCCGGCAGCACGCCTCCTCGTTGCCCTTGCGGTTCCGCAGCACCCGCACCCACAGCCAGACCAGCCCCACCACACACGCGGCCGGCACCGCCAGGGCGAACAGCCAGTACACGATCATCACAATGGCAAACCCGGTGCCCATCGGCCCCATCATCGCGCGGGCGACCCCGCGGCGTCAAGGGTGATGATCAAAACCCGTTCGGCCCCGTTTGCCGCGATAACGCCGAAGGTCATCCCGGTGAAGGCGGCGGGGGCACAGTCGGCGATGCGACCGCGGCGAGGCAACGACACGGACGACGGCGTTTCATCGTGTGGGTGCTCGAACGTGTCGCGTTCTTCTTCTGTTAGCTGCGACGCCACGCGTCGCAGATGCTCGTCGGCCGCCTGCGCTCGGCTGCGACGCGTGGCGTCGCAGCTAAAGATCGAGACGTCTCCTGCGCACGGTCTGCCCGCGACTTCGAGGGCTCGTGTTGACCTGCGGGTAAAATGTAGGTGCAGGTTGAAGGGCGTGGCCTCCGCGTGGGTGCCAGGTGGGTGAGGGCTTGAGTTCCTTAATCGTGAAACGACACGCGGCCTTGGACGCGGGTGGGTCGGGATGGAGCCCGATCGCACGCCGCCTCCCGCCGGAACCCCCCGAGTGAGTCCCATCCGAAGCGCGGTGACGGCGGGTTGCAAAACCGACGCCGGCCGGGGCTTGAGGATCGCGACGGCGGTCCCGCCCCCGGAAGCTTCGGAGGTTGAGCGTGGTGGTGTGTGTTCGTCGGGTGGTCGGTTTTCTGGGTGCCACGGACTTCAGTCCGTGCCGAGTTCCAGAGGCCGAGCAGCACGGACTGAAGTCCGTGGCACCCGAGAACCGTCGGCACCATCCGCTTCAACTTCCGGGGGTCACGGTGTTCTTTCACAAGTGAATGCGAGGGGCGTTGTCGTCCCCACAATCTTCCGTGTTTCTTGCACGGATAGCCGGAACCCGGCGGGTTCCGGTCCGGAGCGTGTCACGCTCCGGCTGCGCGAGCAGACCGCGTTTCGAGGCGTTCGGCGGTGGGCTTGGTGGATCGCCGTGGGTCTGATACACTGACCGGGCCTGATTTAACCGTTTCACTTCGTGGTTTTACGGTGTTCGTGTCTGGTGTCGCCCGGTCGAGGTTGCGTTGGATGTCTGAGAAGGATGTCGTGTCGAGGCGGTGGACCGGTTGCGTGGCGCCGTGCCTGATGATGCTCGGCGGCACGTCGGCGATGGCGCAGACGCCCGCCCCGATCGAGGTCGGGTTCCTCTGGCACATGCACCAGCCGACCTACATCCCCGGCGAGACGATCCTGCAGACCGACGCCAACGGGCACTTCTCGTTCAGCCTCACGGACGTGCACAACCAGCGGCTCGGGCCGTACACGACCTGGCCGCGCGACGCGATCCAGTCGGGGCTGGCGTTGCCGAACCTCGGGGCGCAGGTGAGTTTCTCCGGCTCGCTGATCCGCAACCTCAACGACCTGGAAAGCGCCGGCGTGAACGGCGGGCAGTGGAACAACTGGGACGGCGCGTACCGGCAAGCCGCGCAATGGAACACGGCCGAGGGCAACGCGCGATTGGACCTGGTGAACTTCGGGTTCAACCACCCGCTGATGCCGCTGCTGGACGAGCGCGACATCGTGATGCAGGTGAAGCTGCAGAAGCGGATTCACGAGCAGACGTGGGGGCCGGGCGTGCCGTTCAGCAAGGGCATCTTCCCGCCGGAGACGGCGTTCTCGACGCGGATCATCCCGGCGCTCAAGTCGGAGGGCATCGAGTGGGCGATCGTCGATTCGATCCACCTCGAACGCGCGACGCAGGGCTACCCGCACACCAACGCGTCGAACCTCTACGCTCCGAACCGTGCGGACCAGATCAACCCGGCGCTCGACGGCACGACGAACGCGTGGGTCCAGCTCAACAACCTGTGGGCGCCGAGCCAGGTCGGCGCGGGCTTCGCGTATCGGCCGGCTCACGTGCAGCACGTGGACCCCGAGACGGGTCAGGTCGAGCAGATCATCGCCGTCCCCGCGGCGCGGTACGAGGGCAACGAGGACGGCCGGGGCGGCTTCGGTGCGCTGCAGTACGAGCAGGTGTTCGAGCAGTACCGCCAATACAACACCGACCCGGCCCACCCGATGTTCGTGCTGCTGCACCATGACGGCGACAACTTCGGCGGCGGCAGCGAGAGCTACTACCACGGCAACTTTCAGAACATGGTGTCGTGGGCGCAGGGCAACCCGAACTACAACGTGTCGACCGTGCAGGATTACCTGGATCGTTTTCCGGTGGCCGCGAACAACGTCGTGCACGTCGAGAACGGCAGTTGGGCCGGGGCGGACAACGGCGACCCTGAGTTCAAGAAGTGGCTCGGCGACCCCGATCCGAACACGGGCTGGAGCCCGGACCGCAACTCGTGGGCCGTGCTGACCGCGGCGAAGAACCATGTTTACACGGCCGACGACGTCCAGCCGGCGACGAACCTGGACAACATCATCCACGGCACGGGCAGCGCGACCGAGCGGGCGTGGCACACGCTGTTGCAGGCCCAGGCGTCGGACCACTGGTACTGGGACGGCACGGAGGTGTGGGACAGCAACGTGACGCGCGGCAGCAACGCGGCGGTCGCGGCGGTGGATTCGATCGTCAACGGGCTGAGCGGCGAGAGCACGGCGCCGACGGTGTTCGTCCCGCAGCGTGAGAGCTACAACCCCGGCGGGTTCGAGTGGGACGGTCAGCCGGAGCCGAGCGACTTCGAGGTGTGGACGTTCGCGTACGACGTGTCGGGGTTGCGGAGTGTGCAACTCAAGTACCGGGTGGACGGCGACGGGTTCAACCCGCTGGACTCGGTGCAGAACGAGACGTACGCCGGCGGGCCGGAGGTCGGCGGGTGGGTGACGCTGGACATGAGCGCCAGCGACGTCGCCCCGCCGACGGGCATCCTGCAAGCCACGGTACGGGCGCCGAAATACAGCGCGATGGTCGAGGGGCTCGAAGACGTCTTGGTCGATTACTACGTCGAGGCGGTCGATGCCTTGGGCAACGTGACGCGGACGGACATCCAGCACGTGTACGTCGGCGCGGGTTCGACGCCCGGGGGCGGAGAGCGTGTGACGCTGATGCCGGACCCGGCGGTGGCGGGGGAGACGGTGACGGTGACGTACGACGCAGCAGGCGGGCCGTTGAGCGGTGCGTCGTCGGTCTTCGCGCACGTCGGCTTCGACAACTGGGAGACGGTGCTGCCCAGCGACCTGGCGATGACGTTTGACAGCACGGAGAACGTGTGGGCGTTGGCGTTGGAGCTGCCGGGGTCGGCGACGCTGCTGGACCTGGTGTTCAACGACGGCGCGGGCACGTGGGACAACAACAACGGGGCGGACTGGCATTTCGCGGTGGACGGCGGCACGGTCGGCGGGGGACCGGCGTTCACGATGGACGGCACGGTCGATGCGGGCGTGACGATGATCGGCACCTCGCCCGACGGGACGCGTTCGCTCTACGCGGACGTGCGGAACGGCGACCTCTACGTCGCGGCAGACGACGCGGGCGAGGGGGAGGACGTGTTCATCTACGTCGCCGACGCCGCGGGCAACCTTGTGAGCGCGAACTGGGCGAAGGCGGCTGAGGTCGCGCAGTGGTCGGCGTTCCTCGCGGACGAGAACGACAACGACTACGAGGGCTGGTTCGACGCGGCCGCGATCACCGAGGCGACGACCGGGCCCAACGGCGGCGTGCTCGAAGGCCTGCTTGACCTGGCGGGGCAGTTCGGCGTGGTGCCGAGCGAGTTGTATCTGGCGGTCGGGGCGTTCGACTCGCCGGACGGCGGGGCGCTGGACCGGCTTTCGTCGGTCGGCGACAACCTCGACACCGACGGCGACCTCGAGAGCAGCGAGTTCTTTCTCGTGTCGCTCGGTCTGCTCATGGCGGACATCAACGGCGATGCGCTGCTGGACGCGGCCGACCTGGACGCACTGGCGTTTGTGTTGCAGACCAATGGCGCGCAGTCGCAGGCGGACGTGGACCAGGACGGCGACATCGACGACGACGACCTCACGTTGTGGCTGGCGATCAAGGGCACCACGCCCGGCGACGCGGACCTCGACGGCGACATCGACCTGCACGATGTTGCGGCGCTCAACGCGGCCTACAAGGTCGGCAGTGGGTGGAGCAACGGCGACTTCGACCTCGACGGCGACGTGGACTTCCGCGACGCGATGATCATGCGGCGCTACGCGGGCGCGGCGGTGCAGGGCCTGATCGTGCCCGAGCCCGCGATCGGTGCCTTGTTGTGTGTCGCCCTCGCGTGGACTCGGCGTCGGCGTCGGCGTGGGGCGGGTTGACGCCGGTCAGGCGGCGCGGTTCTGGCTTTTGGTTTCTTTCTCGTCCAGCTCGAAGTTGAACGCGCCGACCGCCACGCCTTCGCACTGCTTGATGTAGAGCGAATTGGGTTGTTCGCGCAGATCGACGGTGGCGCCGTCCACGACCACGCCGGGCTCGTCGAGGGCGTCGAGCGAGTCGACGAACTGCACGGTCGGTCGGCAGGGCTGCTCGGCGTGCGGCTCACGCACAAGCGCCGCCTGGCCGTCGCTGAGCACGACGCGCGATCCCGGCGGGAACGCGGGGACGACCTGGTACAGCGCGTCGAGCACGGCAGGGTCGAACCACGCCCGGGCCTTCGGCTCGCGCATCGCCCGCAGCGCGAAGATGGCCGGCTGCTCCGGCAGGTTCGGCGGGCAGCGCAGGCGGTCGAACCGGTCGGCCACCGCGGCGATGCGGGCGAAGACGTGGATCGACTCGCCGCCGGACACCGGGAAGTCGGCGCCGGCGTAGCCGCTGCCGTCGAAGTGCTGGTGGTGATGGAGCACGACCGCGGCGGCGGTGGGGTCGATCTGGCCGCGCACCATGCGGAAGCCCAGGGCCGGGTGTTCGCGCCACGCGGGGTCGGTGTCGTCGCCGTCGCGGAGGTACCGCTCCTTCGCGTCGGGGTCGACCTGCGTGACGCCCAGGTCGTGCAGCATCGCCCCCACGCCCAGGCTCGACACGTCCTTGGCGCGCTGCGGCGCGACGTGTTTACGCTGTTTGACCAGGTACGGCTCGAGCTTGAGGCCCATCAGGATCGAGAGGTACGCGACCGTCCCGCTGTGCCGCATCAGGTCGTCGCCGGCGTCGAAGAGGTCGCCCATGAAGAGCGCCGCCCGGGGGTTGCCCAGCAGCTCGGAGACGAGGGTGCCGACCGCGTCGGTGTAGGCGTTGTATTCCAGCTTGGGCGTGGCGTCATTCTGGGCGCCGCCGACCGCCTCGGCGATGTTCGAGAACACCTCACGCTGGGCGGCGGAGACTTCTGCGCTGACGTACTGTTCGAGGAACTCGATGCCCGGCGTGTCGACCCAGACCTTGCGGACGCGCAGCTCGTTCAGCCGTTCGATCGCCCGCTCCGTCAGGTCGTACCCCGCCTTGAGCAGCACCGCCGACGGCGACTCGGGGTGCATCACCGGCAGCGCGAGCGACATCCCCGGCTTGAGCTTCGGCGTGTACACGGACAGCATGTGCGGGTTATCGACCCGTCACGTCGGACGAGACAGCCCATCCCGGAAATACGCCGGAAAAGGCCGGTAAAACCGGGGTTCTGCGCCGGTCGTGTCGGCTTCACTCGGTCGTCGGGGCGACGCGCTCGATCGCGGCCGCCAGGTCCAGGTCCAGCTGCGTGACCTTGTCCCCGGCGTCGTGGGTGTTCAGCGAGATGCGAACGGTCTTGTACACGTTGTGCCACGACGGGTGGTGCCCCATCGCCTCCGCCTCGAACGCCACGGCGGTCATAAACGCGAACGCTTCTTTGAAATCACCCAGCGTGAACGTCTTCTGAATGACATCGCCCTCGAGCGACCAGTCGGGCAAGTTCTTGAGGGCGGATTCAATCTGGTCTTTGTTTAACGGTTCGGGCATGCTGCACCTCGCGTGTGTCCGCTTGAGTTGGGCACACGTTAGGCGCGCCGCGACTTCAAGCCTCGCCCGCCCACGGCGCCACGCTGTCGCCGATGCCGGACGCGAGGTAGCCGCCGTCGACGACGATTGTGTGGCCGTTGACGAACTTGCCCGCCGGGGACGCGAGATAGACGGCGGCGCCGGCGATCTCGTCGGCCGTGCCGAAGCGCTGCATCGGAGTGTGTTCGATGATGCGTCGGCCGCGGTCGGTGCCCTCGATCATCTTGCGGTTGATGTCGGTGGGGATGAACCCGGGGGCGATGCCGTTGCAGCGGATGCCGAACTTGGCCCACTCGTTGGCGAGGCTGCGGGTGAGCCCGAGCAGGGCGTTCTTGGCGGCGGCGTAGGCGGTGACGCCGGTAAGGTCGACGTAGCTGGAGATCGAGGCGATGTTGATGATGCAGCCGTCGTGCTGCTCGCGGAAGACGTGGCCGGCTGCCTTGCTCACACGCAGCGCGCCGGTGACGTGGATGTTGTAGAGCTGGTTCATCTGCTCGGGGCTGAGGTCGAACGTGTCGGTCTTGCACATGATGCCGGCCGAGTTGACGACGATGTCCAGCCCGCCGAGCAGGTCGAGCGACTTCTTGATCGCGTGGTCGACGGACTTGTCGTCCTCGACGTCGAGCGGCACGCCCACGGCCGCGGGGTCGTCGGGGCCGTGGTGGACCGGCGGCTCGAGTTTGTTCAACTGTTGGGCGGCGGCGTTCACTTTGTCGGCGGTGCGCGAGCCGACGATCACGCGGGCGCCGTGCATGACGAAGGCTTCGGCGATGGCGAGCCCGATGCCCGACGCCCCGCCGGTGATCAGGGCGGACTTTCCGGTGAGGTCGAAGAGGTCGGTGGCGATGGGCATGGGCGGTCTGGGTTCGGGGTGCTGGGTACGGGGTACGGGCCGAGGCATCCGGAAATGCGACGGCGCGGGTGTTTACCGTACCAATTCGCGAACCGCGGCGCGGCGGCCGGCATAGAGAAGGCATGAAACCGACCCGGGCGGAACGCTGGGCGTGGTGGTGGGCGCTGCCGGGGTGGGTGTGCCTGGGGTTGTGGGTGTTTGTGACCTTTGTGGGTGATGTCAGCATCTCGTGGCATGCGTTGAGCCAAAGCGGGCCATACATCGTCACGCACCGTGTTGCCGTCGGCAACGGTTGTTTAACCGCGCATCGCGATGAGCAGCATGTTCGGGATCCGACGTATGTACTCAAGCGATCATGGGACCTGACTTTCGATTGGATTACAGAAGCACCCCTTCGTGCCAGCGACCTGAACGTGTTCATTGCACTGACCCATCGACCGGATGGGGGGGTTCATCGCTGGATATGGTCAGTGCTGCATTCGTCGGGGATCGGCTACGGTCGTTCATCTTCTTTGGGACATGTGCACTATCTGATTCTGAGCGTCCCATTGCTTCCCTTGTTTTTGATGTTCGCGCTGCCCTGGCTCTGGCTCCGCCTGCTCCGTTGGAAGCGTACGGGTATGGCCGACAACCTCTGCCCGGTGTGTCGTTACGACGTGCGGGGGTTGGAGCGGGGGTGTTCGGAGTGCGGGTGGTCGCGGCGTGCGTCGCAACACACCGGTCGCTGACGCTCACGGCTCCGTAAGACAAGAATCGACAGAGCCGGGAGCGTAAGCGACCGGTTGGTTTGGGCCGGCGACTTTGCGGTTCGGCGATACGATGAGTTGGTGTCTCGGCCACTCGCCTATTTTCTCACGTGGCACACATATGGCACCTGGTTACATGGGCACGAGCGCGGGTCGGTGGATCGCGAACACCGCCGGTACGGTTCGCCGTTCGTGCAGCCGGACGTAGAACGTAAAGAAGCATCGATGGGCCGGATGCCGGTGGAGGCGGTGGCGCTCGGCGAGGCAGCAAGGTCGCTGGTGTTGACGGCGATGCAGGAAACGTGTCAGCACCGCGGTTGGGTGTTGCATGCGGTGCATGTACGTGAAAGCCACGTGCATGCCGTGGTTGTTTCGGATGCTTCCCCCGAGATAATTTTGAGTGATCTCAAGGCGTACGCGACACGTCGACTTCGCCAAGCGGGCTTGGTGGAATCGGGCGCCAAGGTCTGGGCGCACCACGGCAGCACGCGTTATCTCTGGGAAGAGGCGTCGGTGTGGAGGGCGGTCAGATACACACTTGAGGAACAAGGTCAACCGATGGCACGGTGGCCCGAGAGTGATGTCTCGTCAGAGCCGGGAGCGTGAGCGACCGGTGGGGTGGTGGTTGACCGGTGGGGCGGTTGGGGCTTGACCGGTCGCTGACGCTCCCGGCTCTGTCCGGCGCGTCACGGCGGGTGTTCTAGAACGATGGTGGGGGTTCGCGGACGTGGAGGGTTTTTCTCTTGCGGGGTCGGTTCTCACCGGCTAAAACGTCGGGGCTCATTTCGTCCCGTGGGTTGGTGTCGGGTGCGGGCCGTGCCCGTGTCTGATCTTCAAACCCGCTTGGTTCCTTCACCCCGATTCATCATGGGTCTGCACACCGGTTTTCGTGACTTCAAGCGCGAGGCGGTTCCTTACAAGGACCCGCTGGTGCGGTTGCTGGACTACAACGAGTTTCTGACGCCCGTGCCGGAGGACCACCTCACGCGTCAGGGGTCACGCTGCATGGATTGCGGCGTGCCGTTCTGCATGTCGGGCGCGGGGTGTCCGCTGGACAATCTGATCCCGGAGTGGAACGACCTGGTGTACCACGGCAAGTGGCGCGAGGCGATGGAGCGCTTGAGCCGGACGAACAACTTCCCGGAGTTCACCGGTCGGGTGTGCCCCGCGCCGTGCGAGGGGAGTTGTTGTGCGGGGCTTTACGAGACGCCGGTGACGATCAAGAACATCGAGAACGCGATCGTGGACCGGGCGTGGCACGAGGGCTGGATCGTGCCCGAGCCGCCCGAGCGTCGCACGGGCAAGACGGTGGCGATTGTGGGTTCGGGTCCGGCGGGTCTGGCGGCGGCGCAACAGCTCAATCGCGCGGGACACACCGTCACGGTCTACGAGCGTCACGACCGGATCGGCGGGCTGTTGTACTACGGCATCCCGAACATGAAGCTGGACAAGGGCACGGTGCAACGCCGGGTCGATCAGCTTGAAGCGGAGGGCGTGAAGTTCGTGACCCGCGCGTTCGTCGGCGGAAATGCCGACACACCCGCCGGCGCGGCTCCCCACGACGATGGCGTGCAATACATCGACCCGCAACAATTGCTCGAAGACAACGACGCGCTGCTTCTGGCCACCGGCGCGACGCGGCCGCGCGACCTGCCGATCCCGGGGCGCGCGTTGCGCGGCATCCATTTCGCGATGGAGTTCCTGCACGCCAACACGAAGACGCTCGTGGACTCCGGGCACACCAACGACCTGAACCCCGAGTTCGAACGCCTGATCGACGCGCAGGACAAGCGCGTCATCGTCATCGGCGGCGGCGACACCGGCAACGACTGCCTGGGCACGTCCATGCGGCACGGGTGCAGGTCGCTGACGAACTTCGAACTGCTCGACATCCCGCCCGAGGACCGCGCGCCCGGCAACCCCTGGCCGCAGTGGCCGAAGATCCTGCGGACCGACTACGGGCACCAGGAAGCGGCGGCGACGTTCGGCAACGACCCGCGCGAGTTCGCGGTCCTCTCCAAAGAATTCATCGACGACGGCAAGGGCCACGTCCAGGGCATCCGCACCGTGCGCATCGACTGGACCAAGCCGGGCGACAAGGCCCCGTTCAGCGAGGTGCCCGGCAGCGAGCGGGTGTTCGACGCCGACCTCGTGCTGCTGGCGATGGGGTTCCTGGGCCCCGAGGGCGCGGTCGGTGAAGCGCTGGGGCTGGAGAAGGATCACCGCAGCAACTTCGCGTCGCGCTACGGCGACCACGCGACCAACGTGGACAAGGTGTTCGTCGCCGGCGACTGTCGGCGCGGGCAGAGCCTGGTCGTGTGGGCCATCGCCGAGGGCCGGCTGGCGGCGCAGGCGATCGACATGTACCTGACCGGGCAGACTGAGCTGCCGGCCCCGGACGTGGTGCATGCGTCGATGGCCCCGGCGTGATGCTTTGAGGGTGAAGGCGGGATGTCGGGTATGTTGCGGCGGAGATGATGTGGTTGTGGATCATGCTGGGCGTCGTGGTCGGGCTGGTCGGGCTGGCGTATCTGCTGTTGCCGCTGCTGATCAAGGCGCAGATGGTGTTCCGGCTGGACCGCGGGCCGGTGGACGTGGACCCGGCGACGCTGGCGGCCGAAGACGCGATGCACTTCGGCCGCGTCGGTCAATCGTTGGCGACGCGCGGTTACGCGCCGGTGGGGGTGTACCGGCTCGAGGAGATGGTGCCGCGCACGCGGATGACCTTTGCGCTGTTCCGGCACCCGACGGCGCACACGGAGGCGATGGCGACGGCGATGCGGTCCGACCCGCCCGAGGGTGCCGAGCCGCAGCCACCTAAGTACGGTGTCGAGTTGTCCAGCGAGCTGCGCGACGGCCGGGAGATCAACACGAACAACCTGACCGACAGCGTGTCGGCGGACCAGAACCCCGAGAAATCGACGTGGGTGTTCCCCGAGGAGTCGGACGCGGCCGCGCTGTTGGAGTTGCACGACGCGATCTGCGCGGAGTTGGCCGGCGGGACGTCGTTCGAGAAGGCCCGCGCGGATCAACCCGTGGATGCGTGGCTGGTCGCGCAGCTCCGTAAGGAGATGGACCGCAAGGTTGAGCGCGGGTACTGGACAGCGGAGCAAGGGCCGACCGAGACGGTGTACCGGATGACGCTCAAGGGCGCGTACGTGAACACGTGGGGCGAGCTGCCGCCGTTCAAGGGGTGGCGACGCACACGGATGCTTCGTCGGGCGGAGAAGATGCGCGAGCGGCTGGGGTTCCGACGCGGGCTTTGAGGTTCAATCTGACGAGCCGCGGCCGTAAGGGAGTGGGTATCCAGTGGCAGTGGCCCGCTTCCTCACGGTCGCGGTACGTCAGCGGTCGAGAGTGAGCCGTCGCCGGTTGGTTTTGGTCATTCTTTTTCGGAAGCGCCCCGCGTATAATCCGATGTCACCTCCTGCTTGGGTTGGCTTCCGGGTCGGCGTGGCCGGCCGTTTCTGACGGGCAATTGGACGGGCATTTGGCAAAGGGGCGTTGATGATGCGGAGTCTTTTGCGCGAGCGTCGGCTCGACTTGATTGCGGCGGGCGTGGTGAGCGCGTTGGCGTCAGGTTTGATGGTGGTTTCCGCGTCAGGTTCGGCGTCGGAGCAGGCGCGGGTGGAACAGCACGTGCGGGAGGTGGTCGCGTCGTTGGGCGAGGGGGCCGGGGCGGACACGGTGACGTCGGCTTCGGACGCGGCTTCGTCGTGGGCGGCGTTCTTCGACGCGGGCCCGGCGGCGTGGGAGTCGTGGAGCCGGTCGGCGTCGGCGGACCGGTTGGCGGAGACGGCGACGCGGGTGCTCGATCGGTACGGCGGGCCGGGCGAGGCGAAGCACGCCGTGGTCGATCCGTTGGAGCGGGCGTGGGCGGCGCTGTCGACGCCGGCGACGATCAAGCCGGCGCTGGACCACCGGGCGTTCGAGCGGGGGATGGTGGACGGGGTGATGGAGAGTCCGGCGAACGAGCCGGTCGAGGACCCGTACGCGTCGGCGCGGCTGACGGACCCGGCGGGCTGGCTCAAGGCGCAGCCGCAGGAACGGCGCGACGCGCGCCGTCCGTCGTCGTTCCGGCGCGAGGGGCTGGTGGACTGGCAGGCGTGGGGCGGCGCGGCGGTGGCGCAGGTGCAAGCGCCGCAGGCGGGGTCATTCAACTTCGGCGCCGCGAACGCCAATCCGAACGTCTACGCGCGGACGGCGGTGTCGCCCGGCGCGGTTCCGTTCCCGGCGTTGACGGTGACGCCGCCGCCGGCGCTGTCTGCGCGGTTGGTACCGGTGGGGTTGTTGCCGTCTGAGCGGCGGTTCGACGTGTCGCAGCGGGCGCTGCTGCCCTCGGAGCTGCGCGGCAACCTCTACGGCACAGGGATCACGAACACCTCGCCGGTTAGCCCGCTGCCGGCGAACGTGGCGTACGGGCAGTTCGGCACGGGCTACGCGGCGCCGGCGAACCCGGTGGGCGCGATGGGCGCGCGCTTCGGCCAGGGCTACCCGGTGACGCCGTCGGGCGTGCCGCGGTTGACGCCGGGCGCGGTTCCGCTGAGCCCCGGGATCGTGCCGGCCGTGCCCTCGGGCTACCCGGCCGGGCCGGTCAACACGTACGTCGCGCCGCAGCCGCCGACGGGGTACGGCCAGGTCAATTACGGGTATTGAACGGTGTTGCCGGTGCGTGTGGTGTCGTTCCGCCCGCCGCGCCGGGGCCGTTCTACACTGCGGGCATGAAAGAGCAGGTCACCGACCGGCGGGGCGAGTGCGACGGCGGGCGCGTGTTCGCGGTCATCGATCACGTCGAGGACGACATCCACGAGGACACCACGGGAACGTTCAACGTCGCGGCCGCGTGGACGCAGGACTGATACAGGCCGCGGCCGGAGAGGATCGAGATGTTGCAGGCTCGGGTTGTTGTGGTTCGCGGCGGGGTCGTTGCTTTGCTCGCGTGGGTGATGGTGTCGGCGTGGGGGCCGGGCGCTTCGGCGCAAGTGGATGAGCGTTTCAATGCCGAGCGGTTCTTCAACCGGATGTGTGCGTCGTGTCACGGTCTGAGCGGTGCGGGCGCGACGGCGCCGTCCCTGCTGGGTGAAGATGCGCTCAAGCACCCGGGCACGCAGGAGATGTTCAACCTCATCAAGTTCGGCGATTCGACGGGCCAGATGCCCCCCTTCAAGCGGGCGTTGACCGACCCGCAGCTGCGGACGATGGTGATCTACGTCCGCGAGCTGCGGGAGAAGCACGAGCGCGAGGGCGCGCCGACGCCGGTGCCGTTTCAGCGCGGCATCTTCACGTCGCGGCACCACCGCTTTCTGGCGAAGGTCGCGGTGGAGGGCCTGGACACGCCGTGGTCCATGGCGATCCTGCCCGACGGGCGCTGGCTGGTGTGCGAGAAGCCCGGCGCGTTGCGCGTGGTCGAACCGGACGGCACGCTTCACCCCGAGCCGATCGCGGGCACTCCGGCGGTCAATGCGCAGGGGCAGGGCGGCCTGCTCGAGGTCGCGCTGCACCCGGACTACGCGCAGCCCGGCAACGGGTGGGTCTACCTCGCCTTCAGCGACGAGATCGAACACGAAGGCCAGGCGGTCACCATGACCAAGGTTGTGCGCGGCCGGATCGACTTCGATGCGCACCGCTGGATCGACGAGCAGGTCATCTACCAGGCCAAACCCGAGCACTACCTGCGCACGCGCCACCACTACGGCACGCGGCTGGCGTTCGACGGCGGCTTTGTGTTCTTCCCCATCGGCGAGCGCGGCCGGCAGGACATGGCCCAGGACCTCACCGTGCCCAACGGCAAGTTCCACCGTGTGCACGACGACGGGCGAATCCCCGACGACAACCCGTTCGTCAATCACCCCGAACACCCCGACGCGCTGCCGACCATCTGGACCTACGGCAACCGCAACCCGCAGGGCGCGGCGGTCCACCCCGATACCGGGCAGCTCTGGTCGACCGAGCACGGGCCGCGCGGCGGCGACGAGCTCAACACAATCGTCATGGGCAAGAACTACGGCTGGCCCGTCGTGACCTTCGGCATGAACTACGACGGCACACCGATCACCGACCAGACCGCCGCGCCGGGCATGGAACCACCCGTCCACCACTGGACCCCGAGCATCGCGGTCTGCGGTGCCGAGTTCGTGACCGGCGACGCGTTCCCGAACTGGAAAGACGACCTGCTGGTGACGGGCCTGGCCGGGCAGACGCTGCGCCGCTTGCGGATCCGGCCGCGGCCCGGGGACATGGGTATGACGCCGGTGGTTGCCGAGGAGGAGGAGCTGATCCGCGATCAGGGCCGGGTCCGCGACGTGCATATTGGGCCCGGCGGCGAGGTGTACGTGCTCTTCAACCAGCCGGACCGGATCGTGCGGCTGGTGCCGGCGGACGCGCCCTGAGGCCAACCCAGCGGTCCCGGGGCGGGTTTTACCATTTTATCCACAATTTTTGCACGATTCTGCTACCATTTCGCCGCAGGACGCCGCGGTGCGAGGGAGCGAAAAAGCGATCCCGCCGCCGGAGAAATGACGAAAACCTTTATCGGACGGAACCGAGACCGCCACCACCGGCGCGGGCGGCTGTATCCCCGCCGCGCCCAGACCCGGCCCCGGATCGCTGTTCATGACCGCCATCACCACCCCCAGCCGCGGCGCCTGGCCGGTCCGACCGACCGCGACCGTGGCCGTCGCGAGTTCCACGAAGGACGAGTCCATCGAGACGCTGCGCGGCCTCGCGATCGTGCTGGTCGTGCTCGGCCACGTCGCGTTGGAGCTGGGGCACCGCGGCATGCTCAGTTCCCACCACGCGGTGGCGTACGTCGTCGAGTCGCTGTCGTACCTGCGGATGCCGTTGTTCACGGTGATCGCCGGCTACGTCTACGCGCTGCGGCCGGTCCGCGCCGGGGCGGAGAAGAAGTTCGCGCTGGGCAAGCTGCGCCGTGTGCTCTTGCCGTTCATCTTTGTCGGCTTGATCGACGCGGCGTACCTGGACTACCGGTTCGACGGCGTGGCGTTCAACCAGCTCGGCGAGACGCTGTTCGGCATCTTCGCGCTGGACCTGGGGCACCTGTGGTACCTCAAGGCGATGCTGTGGATCTTCGCGGGCACGATGCTGCTGGACGCGGGCAAGGTGCTCGAGCGCGTTCGGCCGTGGGTGCTGATCCTGATCGGGACGGCGCTGGTCAGCACGGCGGTCGCGGGGAACGAACGGCACATGCTGCCGTGGCTGGCGCTGGGGGACACGCTGTACATCCTGCCGTACTTCGTGCTGGGGCTGGGGTTGTACCGTTTTGGGGATGCGCTGCGCGGGCGGAAGCTCACCGCGGCGGTGGCGGGCTTGTTCGTCGCGGCGGTGGTCGCGCACCAGGCGTGGCTGATCCCGCTGCACCCGATCACGCCCGGGTCGGTGTCGGGCAAGGCGCAGGGCGCCGCGGCGGTGCTGCTGGAAAAAAGCGTGATCACGGCGTTCGGGTTGAGCGCGACGTTCCTGCTGTTCCGCGTGCGGCGGGCGGTGCCGGGGCTGGCGGAGTTGGGGCACCACGCCTACGCGGTGTACCTGTTCCACGGCGTGGCGTTCTACGCGGGGTTCGTGCTGGCGTCGCGCCTCCTGGGCGTCGAGGCGCCGACCGCGCTGGTGGTGTGGATGCTCGCGGCGGGGCTGCTGCTGCCGGTGGCGTTGAAGCTGGTGATCGTGCGCTGGACGTGGCCCTGGCCGCGGCGGTTGCTGCTGGGGTTGCGGTGATCCCGCGGCGACAGTGATCAGAGCCCGGAGCGTGAGCGACGGGAGTTGTCTGATCTGAACACCAGGCGCAATATCCAACAAGACACACGAAGACCCAAGCAGACCGGTCGCTGACGCTCCCGGCTCTGTCGGTTCAGATGCGTGACCGCTCGCTGTTTTTGTGGGCCGTGTGGTCCGTCGGGCGGCGGAAGCTGTCGAGGTCGACGGACTTGAAGTAGGCGATGGTTTTCTTCAGGCCTTCCTCGAGCGGGACCTTGGGCTCCCAGCCGAGTTCCTTTTTGGCCAGTGAGATGTCGGGCTTGCGTTGGAGCGGGTCGTCTTTGGGGAGCGGCAGCGTGGTGAGTTTGGAGCCGCTGCCCGTGAGTTCGATGACCTTCTCGGCGAGCTGTTTGATCGTGAACTCGCCGGGGTTGCCGATGTTCACGGGGCCCACGAACGCGTCCTGCGGGTCGCCGCTCTTCGAGTCGTTGTTCATGTGGGCCATGATGACATCGACGAGGTCGTCGACGTAGCAGAACGAGCGGGTCTGCGAGCCGTCGCCGTAGAGCGTGAGGTCCTCGCCCTTGAGGGCCTGGACGATGAAATTGGTGACGACGCGGCCGTCGTAGGGGTGCATCCGCGGGCCGTAGGTGTTGAAGATGCGGACGACGCGGATGTCGACGTTGTGCTCGCGCCAATAGTCGAAGAAGAGCGTCTCGGCGGCGCGTTTGCCCTCGTCGTAGCAGGCGCGGATGCCGATGGGGTTGACGTTGCCGCGGTAGCTTTCTTTCTGGGGGTGGTGCTCGGCGGTGGGGTCGCCGTAGACCTCGGAGGTGGAGGCCTGGAGGATGCGGGCGCCGGTGCGTTTGGCCATGCCGAGCATGTTGATCGCGCCCATGACGGAGACCTTCATGGTCTTGATGGGGTTGTACTGGTAGTGCACGGGCGACGCCGGGCAGGCCATGTTGTAGATGAGGTCGACCTCGAGCGTGATGGGCTCGGTGACGTCGTGGCGGACGAACTCGAAGTTGGGCTGGTCGAGCAGGTGGGCGATGTTGTGCTTCTGCGAGGTGAACAGGTTGTCCAGGCAGATGACGTCGTGCCCGGCGGAGACCAGGCGTTCGCAGAGGTGGCTGCCGAGGAACCCGGCACCGCCGGTGACGAGGACGCGTTTGTGGGAGTCGGTCATGGGGGTTCAACCGCAGATTACGCAGATGACGCAGATGAACTATGGATCATGCGTCGGTACTCGAGCGAAGGCGTGCCGAAGTTGATCAGCAAGCCGATCTCAAAGCCCGTGCCTTTCAAGTAGTTGATGAGCTGGGCACCATCGATATCGGTCAAAGCCTTCTGGGCCTTGGTTTCCACGAGCAAATCATCGAAACACACATAGTCTGACCGATAACTGCTTGGCAGGACGACGCTTTTGTATCGGATCGCCAAGACCCGTTCACGCTGATAAGGGATGTCGCGCGCCTTGAATTCGACTTCTAGCGCATCTTGATACACCCGTTCCAGATAGCCCGGACCCAGCTCGCGATGCACCTCCATCGCGGCCCCAATGACGGCATAGGTTCTGGGATCGCGCTCCGACATCATGATTCCCGATCTGCGAAATCTGTGAAATCTGTGGTTCAACCGCCCGGCCTGAAGCCCGCCCCGCGTTTGACGTCGAAGGTGACCATCTGGTGCAGGGTGAAGTCGGCGAGCGCTTGCCGGGGGTCGGTGAGTTCGCAGGAAAGCGTGGCCTTGCCGGCGGCGACGAAGATCGCGCCGCGCGGCCCGACGCCCGGGTCGCCGCCGACGATGACGCCCTGGACGCGCCGCGGCCGGCCGAACACGGGCTCGACGTAGCGCCCGCCGCCGGTGACGCGGTCGACGCGCTGGGCCCGGGCGTGGATCGTGCCGGTGACTTTGTCGCCGAGGTCGGCTTCGAGCCGGCCGTCGAGTTGGAGGTCGATCCGATAATCCGAGCCGGGCAGGGCGAGGGTGATCTGTTCGCCGTCGCGGGCCACGAGCGTGCCGGCGGTCGGCGGGCAGACGGTGGCGGGGCCGGTGGCGGGTGCGGTCGGGGTCGGTGGGGTCATGAGGACGCTCCCATGAGGGGTCGGTCGGGGTTTGGGGCGGGGCGGGCTAAGAAAAACCCGCAGATTCTCGGAATCCGTGCCTTTACGCTGGTGTCCGGCGGCGGGGTCCATAACATAGTCGTCGGTGCCAGGGAAGGCCCGCGCGGTCCCCCGCGAGCGTGCAAGGATGGCGGCATGCCGTTGGATCGGCCGATCATTTCCTCTGCATGGGCGACGTATTGATGCCCCGCACCGTTCACGACACCGACCGTTCGACCGACACCGTCGATCCGATGCGCGTCATCAACCGCTCGTTCACGACCACCCGATTGCGCGGCGACTACGCCCACGTCGGGCTCTACGACGTCAACGACCGGCAGCTCTGGCTGGCCAAGAACAAGTGGGGCACGCCCGCTTCACGCGTCTCCCACGCCAAGCTGCTCAAGGGCGGCGGCCAAAACACGTCCACCGCCGACAAGGACCGCTTCGTCTGTTACTGGTTCCACACGCCCAACACCGGCAGCGGCCCGCTGCACGGCTACCCCATCGAGTGGAACGAGGGACACCTCATCGTCCGCCTCGACCCGAACTGGTCGTACCAGACCTGCAGCTTCGTCCCGCCCACCGACGTCCGCCGAGTCGAAAAAAACATCGAGCAGCAGTACCAGTGGGCCCGCCACATCTTCGAGACCTACTGCGACTTGGGCCTGAAATTCCCCTTGAGCTGGCACATGCTCGGGCCGCGCGCGACTGATTCGATGTTTTATGTCGAACGGCACGAGCCGGTTTGATCTGGCGATCTAGTGATCTCGTGATTTGGCGATTGAAATGACGGGACGCGTAGGATCTGAATCGATGCTTTCGTCTGTTGCCGCAAATCGCCAGATCGCCGAATCACCCGATCGCCACATCGAAACGGTCTACCCGCTGCGTCGTGAGCACGGGCATTTTGTTCCGTTTCCCACGATCTACTGGTTGTTGCCGGGCGACCTGCACACGGCGATCGCCGACCTCGAACGGCGGGGGTGGATCAAACAGCTCGAACAACGTGTCGAGGACGAGCCTGAACTGCGTGAACAACTGCACGAAGCGCACCGGCGTTACGCGGCGCAGCGGTGGGCGATGCTGACGCCGGAAGACCGCGCCGTCGTCGAAGCCGCGCCGTCGTTGTTGCGAACCTTCCGCGGCGGGGTCGCCGGCGTGGCGGGCTTCGACCACATCAAGTGCCTCCACGCCCACGCGGCGCACGCCATCGCGGAGCCCGGCGGCAACCCCGTAGGCGAAACCGTGTTGACGATGTTGGGTGTCGTCGCGGAGGACGAACGGTTGCACGCAAAGCGTCAACCGCGCACACAATGACTTCCAGCCGCAGGCCAACGGCCTGCGCGTCCGTCGCCATGGCCCAAGGATCGCCGGCGCGACTCGTTGGGTCGCGGCGGACTCCGCAACCGGTGGTCTCACGCGAATACGTCGAGCAAGCTGCCGGGCGGCGCAGCCAGGCCGAGGCTTTCGACGCCGGTCGGCGGAAACTCGGCGGGTGGGTCGGGGTGGGGCGGCGACGTGTCGGGGGCGGCGGGGCACGAAGGCTCGTACGCGTCGCCGGTGCTCCAGACGGCGGTGTGTTCACAGTCTGCGCCGCGGTTACAGGCCTGCGCGGCGTCGCCGTCGGGCCGGCCGGGCAGCAGCGGGCCGTCCAGGGTGGATCGCCCGCGTGCGACGGCCTCGGCCAGCAGCGCCTCGGGCCCGAAGCGCTCGGCCCGGATCGCGTCGATCGCCAGGTTGTGCCGGGGCGCGAAGTCCACCCGCAAGGTTGCCGCGCGAAACCGCTGTCGGCGAAGGCGTATCCGGCAGGGTGCCAGTTATTGAGGAATTGCGGCAAAAGAAGTTGTTTCCGACAGCGTTGAACCATGTGGTGTCCGGCTCTTCGCGTCTTGGAAATACCCGATGCACGGGATGTTGCGGTAGCACCACAGTTGATTCTGCGTTTTACGACGAAGCCTGTGAACGAGAATCTCCTCACGGATGTCCAGCCCTTTCAGGGCTGAGACCCACGCTCAAAGAGCGTGGGCTTCTTTTACGGTTTCGTTTTCCTGATCCCCAATCCCCGGACCCCGGTACCCCGTACCCTGCTTCCCGTGCGCACCGACGCCCTCGACTTCGACCTGCCCGACGGCCTGATCGCGACGACGCCGGCCGAGCCGCGCGACAGCGCCCGGCTGATGGTGATCCATCGCGAGACGCAGACGTTGGAGCACCGCCGGGTCCGCGACCTGCCCGAGCTGGGCGTGGTGAAATCCGGCGACCTCATGGTGGTCAACCGCAGCCGGGTGCTGCCCGCGTACCTCGAAGGCGTGCGGACGAAAACCGACGGCAAGGTCACGGGGTTGTTTCTCGATACCGAGCCGAACGGGGTGTGGTCACTGATGATCGAGACGCGCGGCAAGCCCGAACCCGGCGAAACCATCACGCTCGGCGACGAGCTGAACCTCGAACTCTTGAAGCGCACCGCGCCGGGAATGTGGTCGGCGCAACCGCGAAACGCTACTGGAGCAACGCTGGATCAAGGCCGTTCGTTCGCGGCGCTGCAGCGCGTCGGCCGGCCGCCGCTGCCGCCGTACATCCGCAAGGCGCGAAAGACGCTCGGGTTGCCCGAACTCAACGAGGCGGACGTGGCCCGCTACAACACGGTCTACGCAGACGACCCGGGCTCGGTCGCGGCGCCCACGGCCGGCCTGCACTTCACGCCGGAACTGTTGACCCGGCTCGATCAACTCGAGGTCCGACGCGCCGGTGTCACGCTGCACGTCGGCGTGGGCACGTTCATGCCGGTGCGCGCGGACCACCTCGACGACCACGACATGCACGCCGAGCGGTACCACGTCCCCGCCGACACGCTCACGGCGTTGCACGACACGCGGCAACGCGGCGGGCGCACCCTCGTTGTCGGCACCACCGCCGTGCGCACCCTCGAATCCCTGCCGCACCCGTTGCCAGACGCCGTCGAACGCCCCGACGGCCTCGCGGGCGAAACGCGGCTCTTCATCCGGCCCGACGCGGGCTTTACCTTCCGGCACACCGATGCTTTGCTCACCAACTTCCACCTGCCGCGTTCGACGCTGCTGGCCATGGTCGCGGCGCTTCCGGGCGTCGGGCTCGAAAACCTGCTGGCGTGGTACCGCGAAGCGATCGAGCACGGCTACCGCTTCTATTCGTACGGCGACGCGATGCTTCTTTGTGAGTAGTCAGGAGACAGTAGTCAGTAGACAGAAGCGAGAAATCAGTCGGATCGCGGAATGTTTCGCTACAGACTACTGACTCCCGGCTACTGGCTACCATCCACGCCATGCCGCTCGACCAGGGCTACGACGACGACCCCCGCGCCACGGAGGCGACGCGGCCGCTGTTCAATACGGGCGACGACGACCGGGCGATGCCGCTGGGCGACCACCTCGAAGAGCTGCGTAGCTGCGTGATCCGGGCGTTGGTCGGGGTGTTCCTCGTGTTCTTTGTCGTGGTGCTGCCGCCGGTCACGACGCGGCTGATCGCGTGGATCTGTCGGCCGCTGATCACCGCGCTGCGCGAGACGGGGTACGCGCCGCAGATGTACGTGACCGACCCGACGGCCGGGTTCACGAGCGTGTACCTGCCGGTGGGTTTCATCGCGGCGCTGATCATCGCGTCGCCGTGGGTGCTGTACCAGCTCTGGCGGTTCATCGCGGTGGGTCTGTATTCGCACGAGCGCCGGGCGGTACACATCCTCGTGCCGTTCAGCACGGTGATGACGGCGTTGGGCGTGGCGTTCGCGTACTACGTGATGCTGCCGGTGGCGCTGATGTTTTTCATGACGTTCGCGCGGCTGTACCCGCCGCCCAACGTCGGCGCGCCCGACGCGGTAACGGGCGCGCTGATGACCCACGTCTACGGCGGCGACGCGCCCGACCCGGCCAGCTTCGAAGACCCGGCGACCGCGGTCATCCCCGCGCTGCCCGTGTTGTCGGCCAGCCCGGAGCCGCTGCTCGAAGGTCTGATGTGGATCGACGGCCCGTCGCGCACGGTGCGCACGGTCATCCACGGCAATGTGGTCGACCTCGCGATGGCGCAGCGCCAACTCATGACGCCGCTGCCCAAGGTCGATGAGTACATCCGCTTCGCCGCGTTCCTGGGGCTGGGCGTGGTCGCCGCGTTCCAGGTGCCGGTGCTGATGCTCGTGGTCGGCTGGACGGGGCTGATCGACCCGGACGTGCTCGCGAAGGGCCGGAAGTACGCGCTGTTTGTGTGCGTGTGCTTGGGCGGCATCCTGACGCCGACGGACCTCTTGAGCATGGTCGTGCTGTCGGTGCCGCTGTACGCGCTGTTCGAGTTCGGTTTGTTGTTGATGCGCTGGGCAGACCGGCGGCAAGGGCACGTCGAGCCAGACCCGGCGGAGTGAATCTGCGTTAGTAAAACACTGTGGGTGCCACGGTTGCTTGCGACCGTGCTCGATAACCACAACACCGTCGCAAGGGACGGTGGCACCCCACAATCACCATTGATTCAGGCTACTGCCGCTTCACCACCGGCCGGCCGCCCTCGGGGTCTTGGATGCCGCGGCCGATGAGTTCGAGTTTGCGTTCCAGGGCCTCGGCCATCTGCGCGAGGGTGGTGTCTTTGAGGTAGGTGACGATCTCTTCGCGGACGGGTTTGAAGGCGTCGTGCTGGGGGCAGGGCTGCTTGTCGTTGCACGCGGCGAGGCCGACCACGCAGCGGTTGCAATGGTCCTTGCCGTCGACGGCCTCGACGACGTCCATGAGGCGGATCTTGTCGGGCTTCTTGGCCAGCGCGTACCCGCCGCCGCGGCCTTTGGCGCTGACGAGCAGCCTGGCCTCGACGAGTTCGCGCAGCACCTTGGCGATGAACGGCGCGGGCAGGTCGGTGCCCTCGCAGATGTCGCCGACCTGCACGTAGCGGTCGCCGGCGATGACGGTCAGCCGGCACAGCGCCCGGATCGCGTAGGCACAGGTCGTGGAGTAGAGCAGCGGCATAAGCGAATATCGTACCGCGATATCGGCTTTTTGAAAGGGCGGATTCCCAACCGAGCCGGGCGCGTGAACGATCGGATGCCGCCGGGGTTGGAGCACGACCGGTCGCTGACGCTCCCGGCTCGGTTGAACCGCCGTAATCTGCGGGCATGGACGGTCTGATCGTCGTGGACAAGCCGCTGCACCTTTCGTCGATGGATGTGGTGCGCCACGTCCGCCGGGCCGTCCGCGCGGGGCTGGTGCAACAGAACCCCGACTTCCGGGGCAAGGTCAAGTGTGGGCACGCCGGGACGCTCGACCCGCTCGCCACGGGGGTGGTCGTGTGCGGCATCGGCAAGGCGACCAAACGCATGGACGTGGTCATGGGGCAGACGAAGGTGTACGAAGCGGGCATCGACCTCAGCGCGTTCACCGCGACCGACGACGCCGAGGCACCGCCCGAACCCCCACAAGGAATGGATGAAGAACATCCGCCAAAACGGGAAGACGTAGAACGCGCCTGCCAAGGCTTCGTCGGCGACATCAAACAGGTCCCGCCGATTTACTCGGCCGTGCACGTCAATGGTCAGCGGGCGTACGCGCTGGCGCGCAAGGGGCAGGACGTGAAACTCGAGCCGCGCGCGGTTCATATCGACGCGATCGAGGTGCTCGGCTACGAATGGCCGGCGGCGCGCTTGCGGGTCACCTGCGGCAAGGGCGTGTACATCCGCAGCCTCGCGCGCGACCTGGGCAGGGCGCTCGGGACCGGCGGGTTCCTCACGTCGCTGCGACGCACCGCGGTCGGAGGCTTCACGCTCGAACGCGCCCACCCGATCGAGCGGTTTGAAGAGGCGATCGTGCAAGACGACCTGATCCCGCTGGACGGATGAGGCGCGTATGACCGCGAAACGCCGCAAGAACAAGGGTGAAGCAGACATGCCGCGTTTTGAAGGTGTGCCGGCGTTTCTGCGCCGGCGACGGCGGAAGTGGTGGTGGCGGTTCGCGGCGCTGGCGTTGACGCTGGTCGTGTTGATCGTGTTGGACCGGGGCGGGTTTCTGTTGGCCGGGCGGGGCGACCTGGGGCGGTACGACGGCCGGACGTTCCTGGTGCAGCGCGTGATCGACGGCGACACGCTCGACCTCGCGGTGCCCGACCTTGCCGGCGGTGCCGTGGATCGGCCGCTGACGCGCGTCCGGGTGTGGGGCATCGACACGCCCGAGACGGCGAAACCCGCGACGCCGACGCGTGACGCGCAGCCCGCCGAGCCCGGCGCCGACGCGGCCGCGGCGCTGACCACGCAACTGCTGGCCGGGCAGACGGTGACGGTACACCTCGAGCGGACGCGGCTGCGCGGCGACTTCGGCCGGCTGCTCGCGCACGTCGAATTGGCCGACGGCGGGTTGCTGGCGGAGCGTCTGCTGCTGGCGGGCCTGGCCGAGGCCGACGACCGCTGGCCGCACCGGCACCTCGAGCGGTTCGCGCTGCTGGAGCGGCAGGCGCGGCGGGACGGGGTGGGGCTGTGGGCGGAGCCGGCGCCGTGAGCCGCATTCAGTGATACAGGGATCGAATCCACGAGGCTCCGGCTTTTTGTTCTGCCTATGCCGACCTGCCGACTATCATGGGTCGGCCTGCTGACCCCGTCTCGGCGTGGTTCACGCCCGTTGCCCGCTTTTTGTTGTCCGGCTGTGGAAAGGAGTGCCCGTGGGTTTTTCCGTCTCGCTCGGCCCGTCGCGCCGCCCCGAATCCCGGGAGCAGATGATCGCGACCCACAACGCATTCCTGGAGTGGGCCCTGACCGAGGACCGTGCGCTGCCGCGCATCCCGACCCGGCGGGTCGATCGCGGCGGCTTCTCGGAGATGATGCGGCTGCCCGGGGCCCGGATGATGGCGGCCCACTGGTGGCAGACCGCGATCGACCGCGTGCGGAGCTGAGCCGCGCGGCCGCGGACAGTTGCGGCGGCGCGTTTTTTTCGGTCCTTGCGACAAGGCCTTCCGCTACCCTTGCCCCTTCCGGCCGGGGTGATGTGCCCCCCACAACCCGGCCGATCTAGGGTCTGGGCGGTGTCCCGCCGCGCCGCTTGTTGTTGACCCAATTCCATTCCTGCTCACGCCGCTCTGCCCAGGTACGGACGCCATGACCGACCACGACGCCCAAGCTCAAGACCCCGCCGCTGACCCCGTCCATGAAGACCCGGCCCCGGTCCCGCCCCCCGCGCCGACCGACGAACTGCCCACCGGCCCGGTGCGCGCGACGATCAGCAAGGGCTACCGCATCCGGCTGCTGGTCATCGGGCTGGGCCTGCTCGTCTGGACCGGGCTTTCGCTCAAAGACGGCCTGCTGACCTACCCCAAGGAGCAGGCGATCTACAACGACCTCCAAGCCTTTAAGGAACAACACGACGACTGGCAGAGCCGGTGGACGGAATACGCGCTGGAGAAGGGCTACTCGAAGAAGCACGCCGAGAACCCCAACAAGGTGAAGTCGCGCGCCGAGTTCGACACGCCGTCGCAGTTCGTGATGGCGGGGCTTTGCGGGCCGGTCGGGCTTTACTTCCTGGTGGGCGGGCTGCTCGCCGGGCGGCGCTGGGTCGAGGGCGACCCCAACGGCGTCCGCAACCACAAAGGCGTGAACCTGACCTGGGACCAGGTCAACGCGATCGAGGACGACCGCTGGAAGACCAAGGGCATCGCGTACCTGCGTTACGACGCGCAGGGTGGCGAGGGCCGGCTGCTGCTGGACGACTGGAAGTTCGACCGTGAAGCGACCGGGGCGATCTACAAGCTGGCGGTGGCGAATGTGAATCCAGAAACGCAGGAAATTCAGGAAACGCAAGAAACGCAGGAAAACCGACTGTGAGCCATGGAAGGCTTTAGGGGGATCTGCACGAGCGTGCGATTGAATTCACGGTACGCGTGATGCGTTTGGCGGAGGCGTTGGAGAGTGATCGGCGTCCGCGTCGCCTGATCGATCAACTGGTCGGCGCCGGTTCGTCCCCTGGGGCGCAATTTGCCGAGGCGGATGAGTCGTTGAGTGTGCGGGACTTCTTAAAGTGCCTGGGCATCGCGGCAAAGAATTTGTCGGAAGTCCGCTACTGGCTACGTGTGATCGAGCGTATGGAATACGTCGAATCCGCCCGGTTGGCGGACCTGCGCGACGAAGCGGAGCAGCTTCTCGTCATCACCAAGGCCATCGTCGCGCGGACCAGACGCAACAGAAAACCAAAGCCATAACGCAAGGTTTCTTTTCCTGCGTTTCTTGCGATTCCTGATTTTTCTGCGTTTTCCTCAGGCTTGGCGTGCGATTTCTTTCAACTCCGGCGCGATCGCCTCGGCCCAGAGGATCTTCAAACACGCCGCCGCGGGGATCGCGATCAGCAAACCCAACAGCCCGGCCAGCGAGCCGCCCAGCAGCACCACCAGCAGCACGGTGAGCGCGTCGAGGTTCGTCGCCTTGCCCTGCACGACCGGCTCGACGACGTAGGCGTCCAGCGACTGGGCGATAAAGAACACCACCGACGGCGCGATCACCGCCCAGACCAGCGACACCGACTCGCCGTTCTGCAGGTTCACGATCACCGCGACCAGCACCGCGGCGGGCCAGACGACCAGCCCGACGTACGGCACGAGCCCGAGGATGCCGCCGGCCACGCCCAGCAGCAGCGCGTACGGCCGGGCGTCGGTGAACAGCAGCCCGATGGTCAGCACGACGGCCATGATGGTCGCCTGGATCAGCCGGCCGCGGATGAACGCGGACACCGAGGCGTCCATGCGGTGCAGGATCGCGTAGGCGCGTTCTTTCTTGCTGGCCGGGACGTACGGGTCGAACCACAGCACGAAGTCGCGGAACTTCCAGACGGTGAAGAAGAACACGAACGACACGATCACCACCGCGACCGACAAATAACCGATCGTGCCGAACACGGAGCTGACGGTGCCGGCGCCCAGGTCCAGCGCGGTGGAGAACATCTCGGCGACGGCCTTCCAGTCGACCTCGCGGATCGAGTCGATCATGCCGTCGAACACGCCGGGCGCGGCGGCGTCCTCCGCGCCGTCGGCGGTGGCCGTGCCGGTCTGTGTGACCTGCTCGGCCTGGCGGAGCGTGCCGTCGAAGAACTCCTTGGCCGCCGCATCGATCTCGGTGAGCGTCGCGGCGAGCCACTTCACGAAAGGCTGCACCGCCACCGGCAAATCGTCGCGCGCAGAAAGCTCCCGGATCGCGCCGGGCAGGCGTTGCACCAACTCCAACGCCTGGAACAGGACCAGCGGCACGACCACCAGCACGAACACCGCGCCCGAAATCAGCGCCGAGCCCAGCATCGTCGCCGCGGTGACCGGGCGCGGGATGCGCCAGCGCGCGTGCAGCCACGTCACCACGGGGTTGAGCACGTATGCCAGCGCGATGCCCACGAGCACGGGCGTGAGCACCGACCGCGTCGCGTAGACCAGCCGGAAGATGGCCGGCACGACGTACGACGCGACGGCCAGCAGCAGCAAAACGCCCAGCGTGACCTGGAACCAGCGGACGCGCCACAGCGGGGTCTTGGGTTTGCCGGTGGGGCTGTAGTCCCGGGTCGGCCGCGCGTCCTGCGCGTCGGGCGTTTCGCCGGAGTCGGCCGCGTTGTCGGCCGGGGCGTCGGAGGGCGAGTCGCTGGGTTCGGGCGGGGGCGGCGCGGACATGCCTCGCCACGATAACGCCCGCCCGGGCCGCGGGACAGCGAAGCGGGACCGCGCGATCTTCACATTTGCGTCGCGTGTGGGCCCGGCCACCCCGCCCAACCGGCACAGACCGCGCGAGATTCCGGCTTGATGCCGGCAAGGTCCGGCGGGCGTTACAGCGGCGGGGTGATTACGCCGACCCACCCTCCGTGGCCCTGTCGCATCGGCGCGGCCGTGGAAGGGAGCCCCGTGCTGCGCATCACCGACGACCGCGACTTCGACTTCGACGCCAGCCCCGCCGGCGGCCTGGGCCGACCCGACACGCTGCGGCTGTGGGTGTCGGACCAGCAGTGGCTCGCGATGCTCAAGCGCATCGAGCAGGGGGAAGCAGGCGGCTTTGCCGGCGGCGCGTCCGACGCCACTGGCGAGCGCGAACACGAACGCGTGGCCGGCGACTTCCGCTGCATGATCCGCCTGGGCAGCCCCGACCAGCCCGAAGACGACCACGGCGTCTACACCGTGCGGACGCGCAACATCGGCGGCGGCGGCATCGGGTTCGTCCACAGCTGCGAGCTGCGGTCGGGCGTGCGCTGCACCGTCGCGCTGCAGCCGGCGCAAGGCCCGGGGATCGTCCTGGCCGGCCGCGTCGCGTGGTGCCGGGCGATCGACCGCGGCGGCGAAGACCCCATCGACTTCGAGGTCGGCGTGCAGTTCGATCAGCCGGTGGACCTCTCGCCGTTCGTCAACGCCGCCTGACCGCGCGGCCCGTTTCCCCCGGAACGAATCAGCCTTCAGACCCCATCACGCCACGGAAACCCCCGGCCATGCCATCGACCCCCCTGGGCATCCTCACCGAAGACGACTGGCACGCAGCGCTGCAGCGCATCGACCACGAGGCGGCGCTGCTGCCCCGGCGCGTCGGGACGTCGGACCAGCCCAGCCGGGAGAACGACCGCACCGACCGCCGCGTGCATTGCATCATGCGCGTCGGCAAGGACCTCGACGACGGCCAGGTGTTCCTGGTCGGCACGCGGAACATCAGCCCCGGCGGCATCGCGCTGCTGCACGGCACGCCGCTCGACGACGGCACGCACGTGGTGCTCGCTTTGGAGGGCGACGGCGGGTTCGGAGCGATCATGCCCGGCACCGTCGCGTGGTCCCGCCGCGTCGGGATGGTCGGCTTCGAGGGCGCGGTGGTCTACGAGCTGGGCGTGAAGTTCGACCGACCTCTGAACCTTGATGCGCACCTGCGCGCGGCGTGAACTCACGAAAACACAAACAAACGAGAAAGAAGCCCACGTTCAATGAACGTGGGCTTCTTATAGTTTTGATCCAATCGCGATGGCGCGGGACGACTCAGCCCTTCGCGGCTTCGTAGTTCTTGCCGACCTGGTCCCAGTTGATGATGCCGAAGAAGGCCTCGATGTAGTCGGGCCGGCGGTTCTGGTAGTTGAGGTAGTAGGCGTGCTCCCAGACGTCCAGCCCGAGGATGGGCGTGTGGTCGGTGCCGTTGCCGCCGAAGGCTTCGGGCATGAGGGTGGTGTCCTGGTTGGCGGTGGAGCAGACGTGGAGCTTGCCGTCGGGCTGGACGCACAGCCAGGCCCAGCCCGAGCCGAAGCGGGTGGCGGCGGCGTCGCTGAACGCCTTCTTGAAGCTCTCGAACCCGCCGAGGTCGCTGTCGATCGCGCTGGCGATGGCGCCGGACGGGGCTTTGCCGCCGGGCGTGAGGATGGACCAGAACAGGTTGTGGTTGAAGAACCCGCCGCCGTTGTTGCGGACCGCGCCCTGCTTGTCTTTGGGCACCTGATCGAGGTTCTTGAGGATGTCGGCCACGTCCTTGTCGGCCCAGTCGGTGCCTTCGACGGCGGCGGTGAGCTTGGCGGCATACCCGCCGTGGTGCTTGGTGTAGTGGATTTCCATCGTCTTGCCGTCGATGGCGGGTTCGAGGTCGTCGTAGCCGTAGGGCAGTTCGGGGAGGGTGAAAGCCATGGTGGTGTCCTTGCGGTGTGTTTGAAGCGGGGTCCCTGATGAACGGTAGAGCTTAGCCGAGCCGCCCGACCGTGTCGGGGGTGGGGGGAAGAATCGGCCCCGAGTGACGACGGAACCAGCTGAATGTGGTCTAAACCGTTGTCATTTATTGATTTTCCGTGCTATCGCGCAGCGGACAAAAACCAAAAATCTGCATGAAATGCCGTTCATTCAGCGATTTGGTCTTGATTCGGCCGAGGGTAATCTGGGAGACTGTCCGGGATAGGGGAACAAACCACCCGGCTACGGCGTAGTTCTGTCAAGCCGGGCAGACTTTGTTCCGTGTGAGGGTTGATTTGCGTCCGTCCCCCGACGGCGTCTGGCTGACCCCACGGTTTACAGGAACCCCTCGATATGACCTCCCTTTATGCCCCTGATTCTCCGCTGGCCCAGGCCGCCCGTTTGCGTGGCGTGGGTAGCCGATCGCCGCGCCAGGCCGCGCTGTCCGAGGCGGACCGCACGCTGCTGGAGGCGATCCTCGCGGACGAATACGACTACATGGACCACCCGCTGTTCGACCTCGCGACCGACGAGGCCGAGCGGCAGATCTTCGACGAGCCCGACCCCATCGCCCAGCCGGACACGAGCTGGTACCACCCCGCGATGAGCTGGGCGGACGAGCCGAAGCTGGGCAAGTCGGCGACGAAGACGCTGACCGCCGCCGAGGAGCGGGTGATTTTTGCCCAGTACAACTACTGCCGGTTCCGCGTGGCGACGCTGCGCGAGACGATCGTGCATGAAGCCGACCCGGACCCGGCCGTCATCCGCGAAATGCTCGACTGGCACCACAAGGCCAAGGGCTACCGCGAGCAGATCGCCGGGCTCAACCTGGCCTTGGTACTCGCGATGGCCAAGCGCGTCCGCGGCTTTGACAACGACTTCGGCGAGATGATCTCCGAAGGGAACATGGCCCTGCTCCGCTCGGTCGATAAGTTCGACATCACCCGCGGGTTCAAGTTCTCGACCTACGCCTGCCGGGCGATCCTCAAGGCCTTCTCCCGCCAGGGGATCAAGCACAGCAAGTACAAGTCGATCTTCCCCACGGACTTCGACCCCAAGTACGAAAAGTCTAACTGGCAGGAAGAAAAGAACGACCAGCACGAGCAGGACCTCGTGGACGAACTCAAGCGCATCATCGCCGGCAACAAGGCGGACCTCTCCGACATGGAAAAAGGCGTCATTGAACAGCGTTTCGCCGTCGGCGACTCGGCCAAGCTCGACAGCAAGGGCCAGCCCAAGCCCATGACCCTCGAACAGGTCGGCCGGGTGATCGGTGTCACGAAGGAACGCGTCCGTCAGATCCAGAACAAGGCCCTGGAAAAGATCCGCAGCACGATGGAAGAAGACGTGCTGCGGTAAAAAAAAGTTGAAAAACCGAGACCCGGGCCGAACCCGGCCGCCGCAACGGCGTATTACAGGTGTCTCTTCTCATCCTCCGACCGGGCCCCGAAATCCTCCTCGGGCCCGGTTTTTTTATGCGTGTGCCCCGCAGCCGCAGGCAGCCTGCCTGCGCGTCTCGCGCATCCTTCACCCCGCCCCGTCGCCCTCTTCCTTCCCCGCAATCCAGTTCGGCCCCACATGCCCCGGCAGGTAGGTCTCAAGGAGGTGCTGGAGGTGTTCCGCGTCTTCGACTTTTCGGCTGTGCCCGCCCCGGCTGAACCAGACACGTGACCCGACCCGCTCGTTCAGCCGACGCGTGAGGGATTGCTTAAGGTTGGCTCGGACGCTTTTGGCCTGCGTCGTTTCTTTCCAACTGACGACCAGATGAAGATGAGTCGGGTCGGTCGCGACGCCGTGCAGACGGAGCTGTTGGTGTTCGCACGCTTCGCGCACCAGAGCGATCAGCAAGGGGCGTGTCTCATCGTCGAACCGGACGTCAGAAGTACGCGCCCGGCGTCGATAGTTCTCCGCCATGGCGGGGTCCGGTGGCAACACGCCCTTCTTGCGCTGGACATACCCTCGCGTGTGGTCGGGCATCCACGAGCCGTGGGCGTGGAAGGTGAAGAGGCAGACCGGCATGCTCGCAGCGTACGCAAGACGCGCAGGCAAGGCTGCCTGCGGCTGAAGCCGAACGACTCGACTTGATGGGGCAACACACGTGCGATTCTCTACAGCCGCAGGCAGCCTTGCCTGCGCGTACCGCCCGCAACCGAGCCCCCAAGTGCTCTACGAAGCGGGCTACTTCATGGATACGGTGGTTCGCCGGTCGTTGCTTGCCCCTCACGAACCCCGATCCGCAGATCGACCACCACCGGCCGGTGGTCTGAACCCATGTCCGGCCCGACGCGGTGGTCGGCGACCCCGACCCCCTCGCCAACCAGCACGTGGTCGATCGGGATCATGCCCGTCCACCACAGCGACGTCGGCCAGGTGCCGTGGTAGCCGAATCCGCGCGCGGCGTCGCGCAGGCCGGTGTCTTGGCGGAGCTTCCGCATGGCGTACGCCCAGCGCGTCGCGTTGAGGTCGCCGACCAGGATCACCGGGCCCTCGACGGCGTTGACGCGCGCGGCGGCGTCTTTGAGTTGCGCGCGGTTGGTCGGGCCGTACACACGGTTGACCGGCGGGAGCGTGTGGACGCTGAACAGCGCCAGCCCGGCACCATCGATGTCGAGATCCACGCGGATCGCGGGTACGTCGCCCGGCGTGTGCCAAGTCGTGGGCGGACCGGTGGTGAGTTCGTCACGCACAAGGACGGTCATGCCGAAGTTGTCTTCGCGGATGCTGGGCGTGTCCAGCCGGCGGTAGTCCGTGTCAAAGGCGTCGATCGCCTCGATCCACGCGGCGTTGACTTCCTGAAGCACGACCACGTCCGCGTCCTGTGCGAAGACCCATGTGAGAACATCGTCGAAACGCGTGTTGGCGGTGAGGACGTTCATGTGAACGACGCGCAGCGGCGTTCCCCGGCTCACGGCACCTGGTTGCGGCCACCAAAACGGCGCCAGCCACGCGAGGTTCAACACGAGCGTTGCCGTGAACAGGCCGCACCACCGCCAACGCCGGCCGAACGCGGTGAGCAGCACGGGCGGCAGCAGCAGCACCGCGTACTGCAGCCGGAAGTGCGCCAACAAGTCGAGCCGCCACGATGCTCGACCCAGACAACCCAGAACGGTCACCGCGGTCACCGACAGTCCCAGCAATACCGCCATCGCGACATATCGTCGCGGGATGGTTGCCCGACGTTTCGGTACCGCTGTGTCGGAGGAAGCGGAAGCGCCCTCGGATCGTTCAACACTCACGAACGCTTCCCTTCCCGCAGCGGGCGCACCAGCAGCTTGCGCAACACCGCCAACAAGGTGTCCGGGTCGTCGAGGTAGTTGGCGGGTGGTCGCCAGTACACCGTGTTTTGATCAATCCGACTCGATCTTCCGGGGGCGGCTTCGAGCAGCGCGAGCGTGCCGTCGGGGCGGGCGGAGGTGAAGATCAGGTCGGGCGTTTCGAGTTGGACCTTGCCGATGCCGTGCGTGGCGGCGGCGACGCGGACCTCGGTGACGTCCAGGAAGTTCTGCGCGGGCGCCGGCGGGTCGCCGTAGGCGTCGGTGAGGTCGGCGATCACCGCGTCGAGTTCGGCGAGCGTGTTGACGCGCGTCAGCCGGCGGTACGCGTCCATGCGGTGCTTGTCCGACGGGATGAACTGCTTGGGCAGAGACGCGCCACCCTTGGGCGGCGGCATCTCGAAGTGCGTGCGCGCCACGTCCGCGATGGCCTCGCCCTTGAGCCGGCGTGTCTCGCGCTCCAGCAGCACGCAGTACAGCTCGTACCCCACCGCCGCGATGTGCCCGCTCTGCTCGGCCCCGAGCAGGTTGCCCGCGCCGCGGATCTCCAGGTCGCGCATCGCGATCTTGAAACCCGCGCCGAGCATCGAGTAGTTCTCGATGGCGCGGAGGCGCTTGGTCGCCACTTCGCTCACCGACCGGTCCGGCGGCAGCAGCAGGTAGCAGTACGCCCGGTGCTTGTAGCGCCCGACCCGGCCGCGCAGCTGGTGCAGTTCGGCGAGCCCGAAGTGGTCCGCCTGGTTGATGAACATCGTGTTGGCGGTCGGGATGTCGATGCCAGACTCGATGATGGTGGTGGACACGAGCACGTCCGCCTCGCGCCGCATGAAGGTGAGCATGACCTTCTCAAGCTCGCGCGGCGGCATCTGCCCGTGCCCAATCACGATCCGCGCTTCCGGGACGAGCCGTTGCAGATCGTCGGCGACGGTCTGCAAATTGTGCACGCGGTTATGCACAAAGAACGCCTGCCCGTCGCGGTTCAATTCGCGGATCAGCGCCTGCTGGATGCGTTGCTCCGAGTACGGCACAACCTCCGTCACGATCGCCCGGCGGTCCACGGGCGCGGTGGTCAGCGACGAGATGTCGCGCAGCCCGACCATCGACATGTGCAACGTGCGCGGGATCGGCGTGGCCGTGAGCGTGAGCACGTCGGCCGTGAGCCGGAACGCGAGCAGCTTGTTCTTGTGTTCGACGCCGAAGCGTTGCTCCTCGTCGATCACGACCAGCCCCAGGTCGGCGAACTTGACGTCGGCGCTGAGCAGCCGGTGCGTGCCGATGAGGATGTCGACCCGGCCGGCCGCGGCGTCGTCGAGAACCTTGCGTGCCTCCTTGCCGGTCTTGAAGCGCGAGAGCGACTCGACGCGGAACGGGTAGTCCGCCATCCGCGCTTTGAAGGTGCGCTCGTGCTGTTCCGCCAGCACCGTGGTGGGCACGAGCACCGCGACCTGCTTGCCGAACTCGGCGGCCTTGAACGCGGCGCGGATCGCGACCTCCGTCTTGCCAAAGCCCACGTCGCCGCAGATCAGGCGGTCCATCGGCTGCGGCTCGGACATGTCACGCTTGACCGCGGTGATCGCCGCGAGCTGGTCGTCCGTTTCGTCGTACGGGAACTCGGCCTCGAACTCCTTCATCCACGCGGTGTCGCCCGGGTACTGGATGCCCGGCTGCGTCTCGCGCGCCGCCTGCACCTGCAACAACTCTTTCGCGAGGTCCTTGACCGCCTCGCCGACCTGCTGCTTCTGCCGCTTCCACTTCTTGCCGCCCAGGTGCGACAGCGGTGGCCGACCCTCGAACCCGCCGACGTACTTCTGCACCAGGTCGATCTGCGTCGCCGGCACGTGCAGCAGCGCGCCCTCGGCGAAGGTCAGCGTGAGGTATTCGCCCGCCTGCGTGCCCGCCTCGCCCTTGCGCGGCCGCATGGTTTTGAGGCCGGTGAACTTCGCGATGCCGTGGTCGATGTGAACCACGTAGTCGCCGACCTCGAGGTCGAAGAACGCGTCCCCGCCGGTCGAGGTCTGCCCGAACACCTTGCGGACGCGGCGGCGGGTTTCGTAGCGGTGGAAGAGTTCGTGGTGGGGGACCAGTGTGATGGCGGATGGCGGATGGCGGATGGCGGATGGCGGATTGAGCACAAAACCCCGGTGAATCGTGCCCAACTCGAGCTCGATCATTTCCTTCGCATCCGGCGCAAACTCCGCGATCAGCTCCGACAAACGATCGCGTTCTCCCTCGTTGCCGCACAGCACCACGACGCGGTTCGCCTCGTCCGCCGCGAGTTCGCCCAGCTCGGCCACCGCGTTCTTCGCATCCGTATCGAACGTCGGCAGCGGCTCGACCGGCAGCGCGACCTGCTCGCCCACGGCGCTGCCGCTTGAATACCCGTTGACCTCGACGTGGGTCCGCTGCGTGAGCTTCTTGAACACGTCGTTTGGCTGGGTGATGCCGGCCGGGTTGGTCAGGCGTTCGTAGTACCCGCGGGCCTGCTCGGTGAGTTCGAGGGTTTCGTGCAGGATCGGGACGACGGGCTCGGGCAGCAGGTCGATGAGGTTCACCCGCCGGTCGTCGCTCTGCACCTGAACCGCCGACCCGCCGACCAGCGAGATACGTCCGAGCTTGTGCTTCGAGCCGAGTTGCTCGGGGTCGATTGCGTGGATGGATTCGACCTCGTCGCCGAAGAAGTCCAGGCGGAACGGCGACAGCGCGGTCGGCGACCCGCCCGGCAACAACGCCGACCCGCCGACCGGGAACACGTCCACGATCCCGCCGCGCACCGCGAAGTCGCCC
>JAUIGU010000018.1 GCA_030432595.1 Phycisphaerae bacterium | reverse complement strand
CAGGGCTTACCGTGGGGCGAGGAATTGATTCTCTGCGCAGCAGATCGAACCGCGGAGGCGCGGAGAGCGCGGAGGTCGTGCAGCGCGAGACATTTACGTTATTAGCCGCACTGCAACGCAGTGCGCGCCGAACGTCAGAAACCTGCGCAGAGCGCGCAGCCCGTGGGGCTGCGGTTGGGGGAGCCCCGGCGCGTTGGGAGTGGGGGCGTGAGATCATTTATACTGCCCGGCTCGACTGATTCCCGCCCTGACCCCGCGTTCGTCCCGCCCGTGCCCCCGCCGGAGTTTCCGCCGTGCTCAAGTGGTTCCGCAAGTACAACAAGATCATCCTGGCCGTGGGCTGCGTGGTGCTGATGGTCGCGTTTCTGATCCCGCAGGCCGTGAGCATGTTCAGCCCCAAGCCGCAGGAGCGGGTGGTGGGCACGATGAACGGGCAGGAGGTCAAGGTCGCGGACCTCAACCAGGCGGGCGCGGTGGTGCAGGTGATGCAGGAACTGTTCCGCGGGACGCTGCTGGCCGAGCGGCTGGTGCCTTACGAACGTGAGCAGTGGCTGATGATCCAGAAGGACGCGGAGCGTCTGGGCCTGGACGCGAGCAACGCCGAGGTCAACGGGCTGCTCGAAGGGCTGGGCGTCAGCCCCGAGGACCTGGACACGCGGGCGCGGGAGAAAGGCGCCTCCGCGGGGTTTTTCCGGGAGGCGGTCCGGCAGTGGCTGGTGTCCGAGCAGTACCGGATGCTGATCAGCGGCCGGCGGTACGACAGCGCGATCGCGCTCAGCTCGTCGCCGGGGTTGACCACGCTGAACCTGTGGACCAACGGGATCCTGCCGCAGGTGAATCAGGTGTTGTCGATGCAGGAGGACCCGCGTTACGCGCAGGCGGTGCTGCAGGCGGCCGAGTTCCAGTTCCTGGGTGAGCGCCTGGGTCACGGGCGGATCAGCCCGCCGGCGCTGGACTACGTGATGGCCAACGAGCTGGAGCGCGTGGGCGGCCGGGCCGTGATGATCGAGGCCAAGGCGGACGAAGACCTTGCGGTCGATGACACGCAGGTGCGTCGTCTGTACGAGGAGTACAAGGAGTTTCTCCCGGGGACGGGATCGCCTTACCCGTTGGGGTACCGCCAGCCGGTGCGGGTGAAGGTGGAGTATTTGGCGTTTCCGGCGGAGGCGGCGTTGTCGGCGGTGAAGGTCGAGCCGTTGGACGTGCTGGACTTCTACCGGGAGAACAAGGACCGATTCACGGACGCCGAGGGCGGCCCCGCGCCGGACATGCCGCCGGCGGCGGTGCGCGAACAGATCGAGCAGGGCTTGCAGCTTCAGATGGCGAGCGAGCTGATGCGCCGCGCGGTGGCCGAGGCGCGGGCGGCGCTGGACGACGACGTGCGGGCGTTCGAAACGGTGGGCGGCTACAAGGTGTTGCCCGAGGATTTCCGGCCGATCCCGTTGGAAGAGGTTTCGGACCGTGTGGCGCAGAACGCGGGGCTGACGCCGCAGCGCACCGACGCGGAGGGCTGGGTGGCGTTGTCGGAACTGCGTGAGCAGACGGACGGTTACGGCGGGTCGGTGTTGCCGGGCGGCAGCGCGACGGCGGCGGCGTACCTGAGTTTGGCGCAGGAGTTGCGGACGGACGAGACGCCGCCGGCGGCGCGGGTGCAGGTAGGCGTGGCGACGGCGGCGACGCAGGGGCGGGACGGGACGTTCTACATCGCGCGGCTGGTGGATGCGCAGCCGGCGCAGGCGCCCGAGTCGCTGGGCGCGGTGCGGGCACAGGTGGAGGCGGACGCGCGCCGGGTCGCGGCGTACGAGCGGCTGGTCGAGCAGGCGGACGGCTTGGCGGAGCGGGCGGCGGCGGACGGGATGGACGCGTTGGCGGCGGCGTTCGGGACGGAGGTGAACGAGGTGTCGCCGATCCCGCGGCGGGCGGGCGGCTCGCAGGTAGACGAGGGCCGGCAGGCGGTGCCGCCGGTGCCGGGCGTGGGGCGGAGCCCGGCGTTGATCGATGCGGTGTTCGGCGTGGTGGCGGACGTGCCGCTGGGCGCGGACGTGGCGACGGCGTTGTCGGCGCGGCAGCGGACGGTGAGCACGCCGATCGACCGGGCGCTGGGCGTGGCGGTGTTCGAGGTCACGGAATACACGCCGCCGACGCGTCAGGCGTTCGATCAGCTCCGGCAGATGACCCGGGGCGTGACGCCGGACCTGCCGCTGATGGGCGACATCCAATTGCTCAACACGCTGCTGAGCGAGGAATCGCTGGCGTCGCGCGTGGGGTACGACCTGGACGCGGACGAGGAAGACGAGTCGGCGGATGCGAAAGGCATGGAAAACGTGGAAGACTCCGGCGCATAGTCCATTTTTCTTCAGCCGCATCCCAACGGGATGCGCGCCGCGCGCGAAGGGTGCGCTCGACGCGCAAGCCGTTGGCCTGCGGCTCACCAATCTTGAGCTGTTTTGAATTCTCGACGCGGGGTCAGCCCACAGTCGACCCGGCGGGCACAGCCTTGGAGGGCGCGAGCAGGACGACGTCCGTGGTCTCTTCGCCGTCGGCGACGCTGGCGGCCAGGAGCATGCCGTTGCTCTCCTCGCCGCGGATCTTGCGCGGCGCGAGGTTGGCGACGACGATGATCTGCCGGCCCACCAGGGCGTCGGGCTCGTAGTGGGCCTTGATGCCGGCGCAGATCTGGCGCTGCTCGTCGCCCAGGTCGATCTGGAGCTTGAGCAGGCGGTCGGCGTTGGGGTGGGGCTCGGCGGCGGTGATGGTGGCGACGCGCAGGTCGAGCTTGATGAAGTCGTCGAAGGTCACGGTGGGTTTGAGTTCGGGCATGGGGGCGGGGTTCGGGGGAGATCGGGTCAACATGAAACGCGGCCGTGGGCGTCGCGAGGTCTTTCGCAACACTTCGGCCCGGTAATAAACGCCGTCGCCAGCGCGGCGCGGCTGACCGATACCATAACCAGCGCGTGAGGCGCGGGCAGCGATGGCACCGAACTCCCCCACCCCGACCCCGGCCAAGCCGGAAGACGCCGGCCGGCCGGAGGCCGTGGCGCGCCCGCGTCGGCGCTGGCGGCGGCGGGTGTTGTGGACGATGGCGACGCTGGTGGTGCTGGCGGCGGCGGCGCTGTTTGTGGTGACGCGGCCGTTCGTGTTGACGCCACTGGTGAGCCGGCAGCTCTCGGGCGCACTGGGCGCGGACGTGTCGGTGGAGAAGGCGGTCTGGCATTGGCGCGGCGGGCTGGAGTTGCACGGGCTGGCGATCGACCTGGCGTCGGACGCGGCCGCGGTCGGGGGCAGCCACGAGGAGTACGCCCGGCTGCTGGAGGTGCAGCGACTGGATGTGGGTTTGAGCCCAGCGCGGCTGCTGGCGGGCAACCTGGATTTGCGACACATCGAGATCGAAGCGCCGGTGTTGCGGATCGTCGAGGACCCGGAGACCGGCGGGGTGAACCTGCGGCAGTGGCTGCTGCGCCCGCAGGACCGCGCGTCGGGCGGCGGGCCGACCGTGACGCTGCCGAAACAGGTGCGCATCGCCAACGGGCGGATCGCGATCGAGACGCTTCAAGACGGCGTGCTCGCGCCGCGCGCGTCGATGCAGATCGACGGCACACTCTCGCCCGACGCCGACGGCTCGGGGCAGACGCTGCTGCTCGAACAGATCGGCGATTTGCCGGAAGGCCAGACGCCGCTGCGTATCACCGGACGGATCACGTCGTCGCCGGCGTCGATCACGCTGGAGGTGGCGGACTTCGACCTGGCCCAGCCGATCGGCGTGCTGGCGTCGCCGCAGCTCCGTGGGCTGTGGACGGAGTTGGACCCCGACGGGGCGTTGCCGACGCTGCGGGCGCGGTTCGCCGACGACGGGGCGGGCAACCTTCGTCTGGGCCACGCGGAGCTGGTGCTCAAAGGGTTGGCGGTGACGGTGCCGGTCGAGTCGCTGGGCTTGACGGAGGAACTCGAAGCGCCGGCGACCATGGACCGACCGACCACGGATGATGATGGATTGGCAACGGCCTCGGAAACCGAACCCACAAAAACCAAAGCGCCCTATGCGATCCGTATGACGGAGGTGGACGGGCGGTTTGTCGTGGAAGACAGCACGCTGAGCGTGGAAGGCCTGACGGGGATGATCGAGGGCCTGCGGTACCACGTCAACGGTCGGGCGCAGCTTTCGCGGAAGGGCGCGCTGCAGCTCGAGGTGCGCACCGACGCGTACGAGCTGCCCGAGTCGCCGCCGTTCATCCTGCGCCTGCCGGCGGCGGCGCGGCAGATCTACGGGGAGTACCAGCCGCGGGGCACATTCCGCACGAGCGTGCACATCGAGCGGCAGCCCGGACAGCCGGTGACGTACGTCGGGCAGGCGGACCTGATCGACGTGCGGGCGGCGTTCCACAAGTTCACCTACCCGATCCGCGGGCTGAACGGCCGGGTACTGTTCGACGAGCGCGGGCTGGCGTTCCGCGGGCTGGCGGCGCGCGGGCCCAACGGCGGGCGGATCACGTTCGAGGGCGTCGTCACCGACCCGGGCCCCGAGGCGCTGGCCGACGTGACGATCCGGATGGAACGGCTTCCCATCGACGAGCACTTGATGGGCGCGCTCAACGAGCAGGCGCGCGGCGCGATCGGGATGTTTCTGCATCGCCCGAGCTTTGACCGACTGGTACAGCGCGGTTTGATCGGCGCGGCCCGGACCGACGAGAACACCAAGCCGCTCGGCGAGGCCGCGCTGGACACTCAGGCCGACGCCCCGTTCGTGTTCAGCCTGGACAACCGCGTGAACGGCCAGGTGAGGATCGTGCGCGACCTGACGCTGGGGCCCGAGGCGATCGTCGCCACGACCGTTGAGGGCAAGGGGCTGAACGTGTTGTTCGAGCACTTCGGCTACCCGATGACGCTCGACGGCGGACAACTGGTCATCCGCGACACGCATATCGACGTGGATGCATTGGCGCTGCGTGGCCCCGGGGGCATGTCGGCGACGGTGAACGGCGACCTGACCCGGCGGCCCGGCGAGGCGTTCGTGCCGGACCTGCGGGTCACGGCGTTCAAGAGTCCGGTCAACCGCTACCTGCTCGCGGCGCTGCCGAGCGCAGCGGAAGAAACACTCCGCGACCTGTCGGTGCGCGGCGACGTGTCGGCGGAGGTGCGCGTCACGGGCGACGACGACGGACAACCACGGTGGCGGCTCACGGGCGAGCTGCGCCGCGGGCACGCCCAGCCGTACGACGGGAAGTTTGCGCTCGATGCGATCACCGCGCGGTTCGATATCGACGGGCAAAGGGCGCGGATCAACGCGCTGACCGGGCGGCACGGCCCGGCGGTGATCGACCTCTCGGCCGAGATCCCGTACGGACCGATCGCGCAAGGCGCGAACCACATCCCGGACGTGCGGATCGACGCCACCGCGACGAACCTGCCCGTCAGCGCGTCGCTGCTGGACCTGTTGCCCCCGGACACGGAGGTGCGCGGACAACTGGCGGCGCTGTTCGAGCGGTTCGACCCCGGCGGCCGGACGCAGGCGCGTTTGAGCCTCGCGTGGCCGAGCGTCGTCGAACACGCGGAAACGCCCAAGGCGAATCAGAGCGCCGCGGCGGACGGCGGCGTGCGGATCGACCTCGAACTCGAACCCAAGGAGCTGGCGCTCACGCATCAGGGCCAACGGGTGACGGCGTCGGAGATGACCGGCCGGGTGTTCGCCGCGGCCGATCACATCCGCCTCGAAGCGCTGCGCGGCGCGTTGGCCGACGGCTGGGCGCAGGCGGACGGCGTGATCGGGCTCCACGGCGCGTCGGACACGGCGTTGACGCTGTCAGGCGCGCTGCCGGTCGATGCGCCGCTGCTCAAGGCCGCCCTGCCGGAGAACATCAACGCGGCGGTGGAGGGGTTGAGCCTGCGCGGCCCGGTGACGCTCGAAGACGCGCGGCTGCTGCACCGCGTTGCGCCGGCCGGCCGGCCCGCGATCGAGTTCGACGCGGCCTTCAAGTTCGATGGCAACACGGCCCAGCTCGGCGTGCCGATCACCGACCTGAAAGGCACGTTGGACACGGCCGTGCGCGCCTACGAGGGCGACCGCCCGACCGAGCTGCGACTCGCACTGAATGCGCAGCGCGTCCGCGCGGCCGAGCGGCTGATCGCGCCGTTGCAGGCGTCCCTGACCAACGTCGAGCACCCGGGTTGGCTGGCGGTAGAGCGCGTGACCGGCCGGGTCTACGGCGGGACGGTGACCGCCACGGGGGGGCTGCCGCTGGACGGGCGGGGCAACTACCAACTCGAGTTGAGCCTGCAGGAGGCGGCGCTGGGGCCGTTCCTGGACCCGCCGGACGACGCGCCCGCCGCCGCCGTGCCGAGCGACCCCGCACCCAACGCCGCGACGATGCCGGCCCCGGGCGCGGTGGTGCGTTCGCTGGACTCGGGCGTGGTCTCCGCGAACCTCGCGCTCGAAGCCGACATGGCCGACGCGTCCACCCGGCGTGGACGCGGCGCGGTGCTCGTGCGCAACGCGCAGCTGTTCCAGAAACAGGGCGGCATCGGGCTGCTGCGCGTGCTCAACTTCGCGGCGCCGTCGTCACAAGGCCTGGACAGCGCGGACGCTCGATTCCTGATTGACCGCGACCTCGTGCGCTTCGATCACCTTGAGGTCACCGGCCCGGGCCTGGAGTTGCGGGGCACCGGCACGATGACGTACCCCGACACGGAGCTGGACCTGACCTTCTTCACCCGCAACAAGAACGCTCCGCAACTCGGCCCGCTGTCCGACTTCCTTAACGCGATCAAGGACGAGCTGGTGTCGATCCGCGTCACGGGCACACTCGCAGACCCTAGAGCGGGGGTTGCGCCGTTGTCGGGCGCACGGAACGCTTCGGAGAAACTGCTGCAAGCGCCGGCGCCGTGAGGCGTGCTGACGGTCAGTCGTGATGCGGTTCCGCGTCTACGGCGTCTCGGGGGTGCCACGGTCGCTTGCGACCGTGCTGCATGGTTTGACGGAAGCGCCGCGCGCTCGTACTGCACGGTCGCAAGCGACCGTGGCACCCATCCCGGGTGGCGGTTCTCACCGCGGGACGGGCGCGGCGAAGAGGTCGCCCCAGTGGTGGGCGCGGGCGGCGGCGAGGACCGCGGGGTCGAGCCGTCCCTTGGCCGGGTCCATCGCGGCGGGTCGGGCGGCGGGGATCTCGCAGAGCACCTTGATGCCGGTCATGCGTTCGAGCCAGAGTCGGTTGCTGGTCAGGGACGAGTCGGCGGACGAATCGCCGTTGAGGCCGTCGCGGCCTTCGACATGGTTCATGACCAGGCCGACGACGCGGCATCCGCCGCGCTGAAGCACATCGACGGTCATCGCGGTGTGGTTGAGGGTGCCCAAGCCGGCACGGCAGACGACGACCACGGGGTAACCGATCGCGTCGATCATGTCGCGGACGGTGTAGCGCGGGTGTTTGGGGTCCAGGGGGACCATGACCCCGCCGAGACCTTCGACCAGGACGGCGTCGTGGGCGCGGTCGGTCTCGATAAGCGCGGTGGCGACGGCGTCCCAGTCGATGTCGCGGTTTTCCTGGGCGGCGGCGGCGGCGGGCGAGGCGGGGGTGCGGAACCACTGCGGGCAGACGCGGCAGGCCGGGCCGCGGGCATCGGCGAAGTGCATCAGGGCCTGGACGTCTTCCTGGACCGGGCCGTCCCGGCCCTCGTGGCAGCCGGTGGCGAAGGGTTTGCAGACGCCCAGCCGCAAGCCCCGGCTGTGGGCGAGCTCGCGCAGGGCGGCGAGGATGGCACAGGCCACGACGGTTTTGCCCACGCCGGTATCGGTGCCTGTGACGAACAGGCCGGGTTTTTGCAGTGGCGCGGGCAGTTTGAGCATGGCCGATGATGATAATCGGTGGCGGCGCTCAAGCGGTGTGTCATGGTTTGCGATGGTGTGGTGGGATTTGTGGCGTCCGCCGCGCCGGCTGGCCGACCTTGGAGGCCAGCGTCGGGATCGCTTTCCCGGCGATTCGTCCCGCCTGCACGCCACGGGGAAGGCCGGCGACCCGGCCCGTTCGGAGGGCAACGCCCATGATTACGCAGTCCGATGTCGACAAACTCCAGCAGCGTCTCGAAGACCTGCGCGGCACCCTGAACCGCCAGGGCCCGCTCTTGGCCGAACGGGTGGACACGCTCCGCCGTGACGCCCGCAAGCTCCTCGACGAGTCCCGGGGCACGGAATTCGAGCCGGCCATGCAGTCCGTCGCGGACCTGCTGGACTGCCTCCGCCGCGGGCTGGGCGCTCAGGACGAGCTGAACCGCTCGATCCGCGTGGCCTGAGCCGGGCGGCGGTTCCCACATCTGAAACGGGGTGGAGCTTCCCCGCTTTCGCGGGTTTGCGACGGTTCGGCCGATAGACTTTCGGTATGGACCTGCTGCGGCTGCTGCAATTGCTGTTCGATTGGAGCGATCTACGGGTCGAGTTCGGCCTGGACGCGGTGATCTACGCCGGTATGGCGCTGGCGGGCACCGCCCTGTTCGTCCTGCGCCTGGGGCTGATGCTGATCCTGGGGATCGACGGCGACCTGGACCTCGACGCCGACATCGGCGACATCGACCACGGCGGGGGCTTTTCGATCTTCTCGATCCTCTCGGTGACGGCGTTTCTCATGGGCGCGGGGTGGATGGGCCTGGTCGCCAAAGTGGACTGGGGGCTGGAGCCGACGACGTCGGCATTGTCGTCGGGGGTGTTCGGTATCGCGCTGATGCTGATGGCGTCGTCGCTGCTGTTCTGGGCGCGGAAGATGACGCACGAGGTGCCGCTGGACCCCACGGACGCGGTGGGCCGGGTAGGCACGGTCTACATGCAGGTGCCGGAGAAGGGCGCGGGCACGGGTCAGGTGCGCGTGACGGTGCAGGGGCAGCAAATGACCCTGAGCGCGGTGTCCACCGGGCCGGCGCTCGAGTCATTCAGCGACGTGAAGATCGTCGAGGCGCGCGGGGACGGGGTGCTGGTGGTCGAGCCGTTGGGGTGAAACGTGCAAAAGCAAATCGGTCGAGGGTGCCACGGTCGCTTGCGACCGTGCTGTCGGATACTTCGACGAGGGGTTCGAGGAAATGCGCTGACGGCACCACAAGACAAACCGCACGGTCGCAAGCGACCGTGGCACCCGTCGTTGAATCCAGAGCCGACACCGTCGGCGTCTTTGTGATTACGCCTTGCTGACTTTGATCATGCCGTTGCGGTTGACGGTGAGCTTGACCGTGCCGGCGTAGGTGGACGGGATGCGTTTCCAGACCTCGACGCGCTGGTGCTGGTGCCGGCCGTTGTGGTCTTCCCAGTAGACGTTGATGGTCTTGGGGAGTTCGGTGGCGCGGGGGATGTCGCGGGTGAGTTGCTCGCCGTGCTCGAGGTTGGCGAAGTTGAGGACCGGGCCGGCGTCGGTGATGACCAGGTGCCCGAGTTGCTTGCCCGAGTCGTTGTGGACGGTGAAGCCCGGGGCGCCGGAGTCCGCGCCGCCGCAGCCGGCGGCGCCCCAAGCGATCAAGACGACGCCGCACAGCATCGCCAGGACGGGGCCGGCGGGGAATGAGGATCGGGCTCGGGGCATGAATCGGGGCATGGCGGGTGCAGGTATCCCCCGTCTCGGTCACGCGCGGCAGGTGGGCCGAGCAAGACACGATTCCTCCGCCCCACCCCTCGGCGGTGCGGGCGGGGTGATTGAAGGTCCGCGGTCGGTTATCCACCGGACCCGGCGGCGCGGCGGACCGGCGGTGCGGGTCGTGCGGGTCGCAACGCGGCGAAACCCGGCGTGGCCGTGAGCCGGGTCCGGGACGGCGCGGGCGTTATACTGCCCGGCTCGACGCGGCGGACGGCCCTTCCGGAGTCCGGCCGAACCGCCCCGCCGTCACCACCACGCCTGCAAGCCCCCTTCGCTCCGGAGCGAAACCGTGCCCGACCCCCAACGCAAGCCCCACATCGGCGGCAACTGGAAGATGAACCTCCACGCCGGCGAGGCCGCCGCCCTCGCCGAGGCGCTGGCGGACCGCTTGGCCGGCACCGCGGGCGACGCGGTGGACGTGACCATCTTCCCAGCGTTCCCGTATCTCGCCGCCGTCGCGTCGGTGCTGTGCAACAAGGGTTCGAAGATCGTGGTCGGTGCCCAAGACGGCTACTTCGAAGCCAACGGCGCGTTCACCGGCGAGGTGTCGATGTCCATGCTCAAGGACGTCGGCGTCGGCTGCGTGCTCGTCGGGCACTCCGAACGCCGGCACGTCCTGGGCGAGAACAACGAACTGATCAACGCGAAGCTGCACGCCGCGCTTGACGCCGGGCTCGACGTCATCCTCGCCGTGGGCGAAAAGATCGAGCAGCGCGAGGCGGGCAAGACGGACTTCGTGAACTACGGTCAAATCTGCGCTGGCCTCGCCGGCGTCACGGCCGAACAGATGCAGCGCGTCACCATCGCCTACGAACCGGTCTGGGCGATCGGCACGGGCAAGACCGCCTCGCCGCAGGACGCCCAGGACGCGCACGCCGCGATCCGCGGGTGCCTGTCGGGCATCTTCCACGGGCAGGGCGTGAACGACACCACGCGCATCCAGTACGGGGGGTCGATGAAGCCCGGCAACGCAGCCGAGCTGCTCGCCCAGCCCGACATCGACGGCGGCCTGATCGGCGGGGCGTCGCTCAAGGCCGATGACTTCGCCGGCATCGTCGACGCGGCGAAGTGAGCGGGGCATGACCGATTGAGGATTGCCGACTGCCGAAGGAAAATGCAAAAGAGAGAACGCCTCCCGTACTTCGCCCCACACTCAACCCCGACCCGCGTAACACCCCGGACGTCCTGACCATGCAATCGGCCCTCGGCAATCTCCACTCGGCGATCCCCCTCTCCCTCGCCGCCATCCCGTTCTCCGTGTCCGTCCTCGCGGTCGGGTTCGCGATCATCTGCCTGTTCCTCATGCTCGTCGTGCTCGTGCAGAAGCCCAAGGGCGGCGGGCTCTCGGGCGCGTTCGGCGGCGCCGGCGGCGGCGAGGGCGCGTTCATCGGCGCCAAGGTCGGCGACTTCCTCACCTGGGCGACGGTAAGCCTGTTCGTGCTGTTCATCCTCTTCGCGATGTTCCTGACGTGGACCATCCACCCCAAGCCCGCGCCCGTGAATCAGGCCGGCCTGACCCCGCCCGCCACCAGCACCCCCGCCAACGCCGGCGAAACCGGCGGCGCCACGGACGCCACGGAACCCGCCCCCGACGAAACCGCGCCCGGCACGACCGGCGGCACCGACCCCGCGGCCGACGCGACCGGCGACACCGCGCCGCCCAGTGGTTCTGAAACCGCCGACGCGGACAACGCCGGCGAGAGTTGAGTCCACCGTTCCCGCTTTCCTTTCCGTTCCTGATCGAACGTCCGGGGTCTTGCAGCCGGCGCGGCGCCCGAGCCGATAGGCTTTGTCGATGCCCGGCCCCTCCGCCGCCCTCTTGCGTCCCACGAACTTCGCCGCGGTGATCCTGCTGATCGCCGCGGGGTTGTTGGGCTACCGCGTCGCGCGCGACTCGGTCACCACCGGCATTTACAAAGCCCGCCTCGCCGAACTGCAACAGGATTTCGCCGAGCTAACCGCGCAGTACAACCAGGCCGTCACCCGCGCCGCCGTCACGGAGTTGCTGGTCAGCGGCGAGCGCATCGACGTGGTCGTGCAGAGCGACAACGGCGTGCTCAAGCGCATCGAGACGCCGTACAACCCGGCGGGCGAGGTGTTCATCGACTACGCCGTGCTCGACGGCAAGCTGTGGATCCGCCGCGTCTTCGACGAGAACACCCCGCCCAATCAAGGCACGCTCATCGACCCGCAGCTCGCCGAGATCGACTGGGACGACGCCCGCGCCCAGCACGGCAAGATCGCCTACCGCAGCTTCACCGACGGCCGGTGGGTCGTGTCCGTCTCGGGCGACGGCTCGGTGGGCGTGCGCAAGGTCAGCGACGACACGTCGGTGAACCTGGTCGACAAGCCGGCCGTCCGCGACTTCGACCCCGTCGCCGAGGCCGACGCCGACGCCCAGAAGATCGGCATGGGCGACGTGCTGGGGCATTTTCTCGGCGGCGAACAGGACGACTAACCCGCCACAGGTTTGCGCCGTTTGACACCGCGCCGCGGCGTCGGCCGCAGCGGCAAATCGCCTGGCCATTCGCAAGGTTCGGGGTAGGGTTGAGGCTTTGGTGTGCGCCGATCCGGCGGTACGATGGAGCCGTGCCGTTCCGGCACCTGTTTGATCCAGAGGTCGTCCGAGAGCCCGGCGTGTTGTGAACCGCGGCTCGGCGGCCTCCCCAGGAGTTGAAAGCCGATGTTCAGACGTTCTGTTTTTTCCGGTCTGTGTGGCGTCGCGGCCTGGGCGTGCGCCTGCGGCGCGTCCGCAATCACGCTCGGGCAGGTCGATGACTTCCAGGACGGCACGCCGCAGGGCTGGACCGCGGGGTTCAGCCACCCGTTGCCGCCGAGTGTTTCCGAGGACAGCGGGCCGGCGGGCGGCGGCGACGATGCGCTGCTGATCCAGACCAACGGCGCGGAGATCGGCCCCGGCAGCAAGCTCGCCGCGTTCAACCAGAGCCAGTGGCTGGGCGACTACACCGCGGCCGGCGTGAGCGCGATCAAGGTCGATCTGAGCAACCCCAACAGCGTGGCGCTCAGCATCCGTGTCGTGCTCGACGGGCTGGGCGGCAAGTTCGCCAGCGACGCGTTTGAACTCGCCCCGAGCTCGGGCGTCTGGACGACCGCGCTGTTCCCGCTCGACGCGGCCGGACTCAACGCCGCCGACGGCATCAACAACCTGCCGGCCACGCTGAGCAACACCTTCGACTTCCGCATCATCCACAACTCCGCGGTCTCGCACCAGGGCGCGCCGGTCGGCGTGGACGGCAACGTCTTCGCCGCGCAACTGCTGATCGACAACATCACGGCGGTGGGTGTTCCGATCGAGCAGGCATTGGGCGACTACAACGGTTCCGGACAAGTCGAGCAGGGTGACCTGGACCTGGTGCTGCAGAACTGGGGCCGGGACACCGACACGGAAGGCGTCCCCGACGGGTGGATTGAGCAGCTCCCGCAAGGCCAGATCGAACAGACCGAACTCGACGCGGTGCTTGCGAACTGGGGGACGACCGGCGGCGCCCCGGACTTCGGCGGGTCGGCGGTGCCGGAGCCGGGCCTATCGGCATCGGTGGTTCTGCTTGGCGGTGTTTTGCGTCGGCGTCACCAGTAGCGGAACGGGCGGCGCTTCGTGAGACGGTGCCGCACCCACTCGCCTGCGCATACCGCGACGACACCAAAAAGAAATGTCATCAACGCCATCACGCCCACGACATATCCCGATTGGCGTATGACCTCACCATTGCTCAATACATAGTTGCGATTCTCGAAGGCAACAATCACGGTTTCCGGGTCTGCCTTGGGTTGTCGGGCAAACCAAGCATGAGACAGGGATCGTTAGATCGGGTGTTGAATCAATAGCCCCCACGCAAGAAACAGTCCAAAAGCCACATAGAGACCGGACATCTCGCGATGAATCGGCTTGATCTTCACGGGATCACACCGCCCCCACCATCCGCACCGGCAACCCCGCCTCCGCCATCGCCCGCTTGGTCTGGGCGATCGAGTACTCGCCGTAGTGGAAGATGCTCGCGGCGAGCACCGCGTCGGCGCGGGTCTGTTGGAGCACGTCGATCATGTGTTGCGGGTTCCCGCAGCCGCCGGAAGCAACGACCGGCACATCGACCGCGTCGCTGATGAGTTTCGTGATCTCCAGGTCGTAGCCGTCCTTGGTGCCGTCGGCGTCCATGGAGGTGAGCACGATCTCGCCGGCGCCGAGCTCGACAACGCGCCGCGCGTAGGCGACGGGGTCCAGGCCCGTGCCCTTGCGGCCGCCGTGGGTGTGGACCTCAAAGCAGTAGGGTTCGGGGTTCGGGGTTCGGGGTTCGGAGTCCGAACCAGGATCGAGGTGTGGTGTGTCATCCGTACTTACGGTCTTGCCAAGCCCCAAGCCCCAGACCCCAGACCCCACGTAGCCCGGCTGTCTCCCCGTCCGCTTGACAAACTCGTCCACCGGCACCCGCTTGGGGTCGATGTTCACGACCGTTGCACAACGCCCGAAGCGCTTCGCAGTCTGCGCAACGATGCCGGGGTCGAGCACCGCGGCGGTGTTGATGCTGACCTTCTCGGCCCCGGCCTGCACGAGCTGCGTGACGTCGTCGATCGTGCGGATGCCACCGCCCACAGTGAAGGGCATGAAGCACTGCTCGGCCACCTGGCGCACCACGTCGAGCATGATGCCCCGGCCCTCGTGGCTGGCGTTGATGTCGAGGAAGACCAACTCGTCCGCGCCCTGCGCGTCGTATGCCTTCGCCACCTCGACCGGGTCGCCGGCGTCGCGGATGTCGACAAAGTTCACGCCCTTCACGACGCGGCCCTCTTTCACATCCAGGCACGGGATGACGCGGTGCGTGAGCATGGGCACAGGGTAGCGATGAGCGCAGCCGCCGTGCGGAACTTCGGAAGGCAAACCTACACAAGTCGCAACGAACGACGCGACCCGTCGGTGATTTCACACACGCCAAACCACACGCAAGCGCGTCAACACGGTGACGACCAGGGCCAACGCAAGCGTCTGCACGAGCGCCCAAATCAATTGATACCACGGCTCGTCCGGCAGAAGATCCGACGCGAGGTGGTTCAGCGACGCGTTGGCGCTTTCGGCCCCGGCGTCGGCGGAGACGGTGAACAACCGCATGTTCACCACCGGCGCGAGCAGGTTGCGGATGCCGACGTACGCGAGCATCGGGTTCTGGCCGTTGAGGACGAACAGCGCCATCGCCCGCCGGACGTTCAGCACATCGGTGACGATGAAGAGCACGGCCAGCAAAAGGATCGAGCCAGCCAGTGACACCAGGTAGTAGCTCAGGGTGGACGGCGGGCCCTTGCTGATGCCGCCCTCGAATGGCTCGGCCAGGAGGCCCAACAACAGCCAGACGGCGCCCCACAAAAGAAGTTTGCGCAGAAACGTTTCGTTGTGGGTCGTGGCGTGTCGCGTCAGCAGAAAACCGCCGATCAGGAGCGGAAGGACGCCGACCCACGTCGCCCACGGCGTGATCAACCGGAGGCTGCCCGCTTCGAAAACCACCGAGCCGTGGTTCCGCAGCCCCACCAACACGGCCAAGATCACCGCGGTCATCACGGCCGCCAGCGCGAGGAGACGTGCCGTAGACCACGCCTTGTTCTGGTTATTGTCCTCGCTCGGTTCGTGCGCCCGTGATTCGCGATTCAGGTCGAGTAGCAGGTCGCCGACGACAGTGCCGGGGATCACAACGAAGAGAAACTTGAACCAGGTCAGGTCCAGCAGCACCGACAGGTCGATCAACCCCGGCCAGAGTACCGGCAGCCACGTGCGCAGCCAGGTGAAGTCCAGCAGCAGGTTCGGCAGACTGAACACCGGGTCGAGCCAGGCCCAGCCGCCGCGGATGGCGCGGTCGTGCGCGACGAACACGAGCACCAGCGCGGCCAGCCGCGCCCACGGCCGGCGTCGCGTCACCAGCCACAGCAGCGACGCCGCGATCGACATGTGTGCCAGCAGCAGGATGATGATGTCGTGGTCGGCCCACGAAAACGCGCGGCCGGCACGGTGGTTGAGGGAGGCCACCAGACCGACGCACACCGCAATCCCGCCGACGCGCACGCCCCAACGCCAGCGTGGGTTCCAACGCATTGGCATGCGCATGAGCACCGGGAACAGCAGCGCGAACCCCAGCAGGCCAAGCGCCCAAGTGGCCAGCGACGTTGGGTGTTCCACGAATGCGGGCGTGATCTGCCGGACGTACACGGCGAAGGCGATCAGCCACAGCCAGCGCTGCACAACATGCGTCACAAGGCTTAACGAAGTCGCGCCGCGCTGCCGACGACGGTGCAGTGCCAGCGGGATCGCCGCGCCCATCGAGAACAGGAACATCGGGAACACCCAGTCGACCCAGGTGAAGCTCGGCCAGTCCGGGCGGAAGGTGTGCGGGTCGGGCACCGCGGACCACACGCCGTCGGCGTCGGGCAGGAACCGCGGGTAGTACCCGTGGTACATGAAGTTCGGCAGCGCTTCGGGCACGATGCCCGAGAGGCACATCAGGAGGATCGCGAGGCCACGCAGCGTGTCGAGCGCGAGGGCGCGGGGCGGGGCATGCGCGGCGACATCCGCGTCGGTCTGTGGCGGCGGTGTTCCCGCGGCGTCCTTGGTCACGGCTTCAGCGGCGCCTCGCCGCGGCGGTCGATCAGCAGCTCCACCGCCTGCGCGTCGGGGAGTTGGAGCGCCTGCGGGCCGGCCGTGAACTCGCGCGTCGCCGCCACCGACCATGCGCCGGACTGCCGTGTCACCACGCGGTAGCGTCCCGGCGTCTTGATCTCGGCCACGTATTCGCCCGAGGGTTTCTTGGTGGCGACGATCGGCGCAGGGCGCCAATCCGGCGGCAGGTGCGGGTTGTGGGCCGGCGCTTTGCCGTAGTACGCGGCGATCTCGTTGGGGTAGCGGTCGAGCACGCCCGGGCTGAACCAGAACACGTGCCCCGCCTCGCCCGACGTGCCGACCAGGTCCAGCTCGCGCTTGATGTCGGACCAGGGGTTGAACTGCTCGCCGCTGTTGAGCAACACGCCGGCGGCCAGGCGGTCCGTCATGCCCGGCATCGCCTCGACCTGCACGGCCCAGGTGGTGCGGAAGGCGTCATAGTCGTACCGGTAGTTCTGCGGGACGAACTCGGTCATCCAGCCGCGCTGCGCCCAGCTCGGCCAGTCGCAGGCGTAGTGTTCGAGCGACCACGGGTAGACGGCCGGGCTGATGGACACGATCAGGTTGGGGCGGGCTTTCTTGAGTTCCGTGTACAGACGCTGGGCGAACTGCGAGACCTTGTCGGCGCGCCACGCGACCCAGTCCGGGTCGTGCGGGTCGTCGGGCGGCTCGGCGCCGTCGTGCTCGGCGGCGTAGACCTTGCGGGTGTAGTTGTCGTAGCCCATGGTGACGGGCCAGGCGATGCGGTCGTCGAGCTGCACGCCGTCGAGGTCGTACTTCTCGACGGCTTCGAGGATGATGCCCAGCAGGAAGTCCTGGCACTCCGGGCGCAGGGGGTTCATCCACACGAAGGGGTTCTGCTCGGAAACGAGTTCACCGTCACGGGTCGTGGTCATCCACTGCGGGAACATGCGGCGGAGGTGGTTGTCGGTGTTCTGGTGCGCCGCCATGAAGCCGTACTCGAACCACGCGACGAAGACGAGCCCGTTGCGGTGGGCTTCGACGACCGCTTCGCCCAGAAGGTCGCGGCCGGCGGCGCGGTGACGGTCGGCCGGGTCGGTCGGGTCGGCCGCGATCAGGGCCGGCCGACGATCGACGCCGATCGTGGCGTGCAGAACTTTGGAGGGGAACTGCGTGTACCCGTTCTTCCACGTCTCGACGTAGACGGTGTTGAGCCCGGTGGCGCGGAGGCGCCGCATGGTCTCGGCGGTGTCGGCGGGGGTCGCCAGCGCCGAGTTGGCGGTGGTTGTCAGCCACACGCCGCGCAGTTCAGGGGCGCTCTGAGCGCTGGATTGCCCGGCCATGCCGCACAGGATCGCTGAAGCGACGGAGGCAAACCAGCATGACCGGACTGCTGTGACACGGCCGCCGTTTTTGGTTTTTTTGAAGCCGCGGTTCACACTCAGACTTTCTGTGGATCTCCACCAAGAAGCAGGAACCTACGACGCATTGCTCGGGGGGAGAACAGTTGGCTTCCGAGAGCCGTACAGGATTGGCATCAATCAAAAATATAATACATGGCCAAATAATCTGTTTCAATTATAGTTTTTATGATAATATGTGCGCGGTGATCAATGCTTCTTGTGTTTGGTTTCCACCTCTTCAACTGCCCTCATACCCCCTGATCAAGATGCCCACCCCGCCGCCCCGCACCGAATCAGCGTCTTCACCGCGTGAATTCCAACTCGCGGCGATTGGGATCGACAGTTCGCACCTGCCGCAGTTTTCCCGGCGAATCCGGGCGTTGCGGGAATCCGGCCAGACGCCCTGCCGCGTCACGCAGATGTGGACCGACGGCGACCACGGCATGCGCGGCGAACAGGTCGAGAAGTGGACCATGCAGGCCCAGGCCGAGGGTGTCGTCCTGACTGAAAAGCTCGATGACGCGCTCGACGCGGTGGACGGCGTGATGGTGCTCGGGGTCGACGGGCACAAGCACCTCGACTTCGCCCGGCCGGGGCTCGAACGCGGGCTGCCGACGTACATCGACAAGCCGCTGGCGTGCAGCCTGGAAGACGCGAAAGAGATCCTGGCGCTGTCGCGCCGCCACGACGCGCCGTGCTACTCCGCGTCAAGCCTGCGCTTCGCGTCGGAGGTCCGCAAGCTCGATCCCGAAGTGCTGGGCGATCTGGTCGCCGTCAGCGCGTACGGCCCGGGCGAACGGCACGACATCATGCCGGGGCTCTACTTCTACGGCATCCACACGATCGAGATGGTCGATGCGATCTGGCCCGGGCCGGTGGCGCGGGTGCGCTGCGCGTTTCGGGACGACCGTGATCTCGTCGAGTTGGAATATGCCGACGGGCGGTACGCGCACCTGCGCATGGACCGCAAGGGCGTCTACGAGTTCGGCGGGACGGTGCAGGGCACCAAGGGCACGCACGCGTTCAAAGTGGACTTCAGCGAGATCTACGACCGCCTGATCGACGGGATGGTTCGGTTCTTCGAGGGCGGGCCGCCGCCGGTGCAACTCGAGCGTCTGGTCGAGAACGTGGCGCTGATCGAGGCGGCGCACCGTTCGGTGGATGCCGACGGCGCGTGGATCGACGTGTCCGCCTGACCGTGGCTGCGCTTCCTGCGCCGCACGCACCGGTTGCTTTTCAAGGCGTGTTTTTCCGCAGTTTCTGAACGCCCTCCGTATAGCCCTCCACCGACGATGTCCAAGTCTTTGAAGACTCCGGTCTTGATCCTAGGCGGCGGTGTCGGCGGGGTGGCGGCTGCGCTGGCGTTGGCGGAGCGCGGGGTGCGCTGCGTCATCGCCGAACCGACGGTCTGGCTGGGCGGGCAGTTGACGGCGCAGGCCGTGCCGCCCGACGAGAACCGCTGGATTGAAGGCGCGGACGGCGTGCAGTCCGCCACCCGGCGTTATCTCGTGTTCCGCCGGATGGTCCGGGAGCACTACCGGGCAAACCGGAACCTGACCCCGAGCGCGAAAGGCGACGCAATGCTCAACCCCGGCGGCGGCTGGGTGAGCCGGCTGTGTTTCGAGCCGCGGGTCGGCTTGGCCGTGCTCAACGCCATGCTTGCGTCGCATGTGGTGTCGGGGACGATTCAAATAATGCCGCGTCACAGTCTCGTCGGCGCGGAAACCCACGGCGACCACGTGGCCGCGGTTGTGCTGCGTGATCTTGTGGAAGGGGAAACGGTCGAGGTCACCGCCGAGTATGTCCTCGACGCCAGTGAGACCGGCGCGTTGTACCCCGCCGCCGACATTGAGCACGCGATCGGGGCCGAGCACCGCGGCGACTACGGCGAGTTGCACGGCCGTGCGGACCACGCCGATCCAACCGACCAGCAGGGCGTGACGTGGTGCTTCGCGGTCGAGCACCGCCCCGGCGAGACGCACGTGATCGACAAGCCGGCGGGTTACGACGCGTGGGCGGACTTCGTGCCGACGCTCGATCCGCCGTGGCCGGGCCCGCTGTTTTCCTGGGAGATCGATGGCAAGCCGCCGAACAATCGGACGCTGGCGATGACGCCGTGGCCCGACGAACCGGGCGAAGGCGAGCTCGAACTCTGGCGGTACCGGCGGATCGTGGACCGTTCGATCTACGTCAGGGACGATGCCGCGCCGCCGGACGTGTCGCTGTTCAACTGCGTGCAGATGGACTACTTCCGTCGGCCGACGCTGGGTGTGAGCGCCGAGGAACATCAGGCCGCGCTGGAGGAAGCCAAGCAGCAGAGCCGGTGCTTCCTTTACTGGCTGCAGACCGCGGCGCCCCGGCACGACGGCGAGGGGGTCGGCTACCCCGGCATGCGCCTACGCGGCGACGAGCTCGGCACCGACGATGGCTTTGCGATGGCGCCGTACATCCGCGAGCCGCGCCGGCTCATCGCCCGCACCATGATGACCGAGGCGCACGTGGGGCAGGAACAGCGCCTCGCCGAAGGCCACGGCCCGATCAGCGACGAGGTGCCCGTGGCTGGCGAAGCGTTTGCCGACAGCGTCGGGATCGGGCACTACCCCATCGACCTGCACCCTTCTTGCGCCGGGCGGAACTCGGTGTACATCCCGGCCGCGCCGTTTAGGGTCCCGCTGGGCGCGCTGATCCCGGTGCGCGTGCGCAACGTCATCGCCGCCGGCAAGGCGCTGGGCGTGACGCACATCACCAACGGCTGCACGCGGCTTCACCCCGTGGAGTGGAACGTCGGCGAGGCGGCCGGCACGCTTGCGGCGACGTGCGTGCAAAACGACCTTGAGCCGGCCGAAGTCCACGACACCCAGCGGCACCTGCGCGCACTGCAGGAATCACTCGCGCAAGACGGCGTCCCGCTGTCCTGGCCCTGGGAGGACTCGTGAAGTCGCCCCGGTCCATCCCGTCGCGCTGTCGTGATTCGTCGCGGTGTCGGTCGAGGCTTGAAGTGAAGTTGCTATCACTGGCGGCGCTTTGCTCTTTCCTCTTTGCGTGCGGCGGTGCGGACCGGGACGACGGCACGGTCGAGCTCGAGTTGTGGACCCTCGCGCTGCGGCCGCGCTTCACGGACTACGTCGAAGACGTGATCGCGCGGTTCGAGTCGGCCCATCCAGGGGTCACGGTGGATTGGGTGGACGTGCCGTTCGACACGCTTAATCGCAAGCTGATCGCCGCCGCCGCCGCGGGGACGGCCCCGGATGTGGTGAACTTCTCCGACCTGCAGTATGCGCGCTTCGCGTCGCTGGGCGCGACGGGGGACATGGCCGCGTCGCTGGACATCGACCCGGACGCGGTCTACCTGCCCGGGGTTTTGGCGCCGGCACGCATCGATGGGCAGTTGGGAGCGCTGCCGTGGTACCTCTCGACGCCGGTCGCGCTGGTGAACACCGGGTTGCTCGCCGAGGCCGATTGGGAGGTCGACGATCTCGGTCGCGACTGGCCGGCGCTGATGCAACAGGCCCGGCGATACCGCGAAGCGACCGGGCGGTTCCTGTTTTCGCAGTCGCTGGCGGTAGAGTCGGAGTTGCCGGTGATGCTGATCGCCAACGGCACGCCGCCGTTCGCCGAGCGCGACGGGCGGTTGCGAGCCGACCTCACCCGGCCGGCGGTGGCGGACTACGTCCGCGGCTGGGTCGAGCTGTACCGCGACGGCGTGCTGCCGCGCGAGGCGGCGACGGCGGGGCACGCCCACATCGTCGAGCTGTATCAGAACGGCCGAGTAGCCCTGGCGGTGACCGGCGCGAACTTTCTGTCGCGGGTCGCGGACAGCGCGCCGGACGTGTTCGACGCCACCGCGGTGCGCTCGGCACCCACGGGCGCTCTGGGCCGGGCGCACGTGGCGGTGATGTTTGTCGGCGTCACCTCCACCACCGCGCACCCCCGGGAGTCGGCGGCGCTGGCGGCGTGGCTGACCAACGCGGAGAACCAGCTCGCGCTGGGCAAGCTTGTGAACATCCTGCCCAGCACACCGGCCAGCCTTGAAGACCCGCATTTCAACACGGAAATGCTGTCCAATGAAAACGAGGACGAACGCCTGACCCAAGCCCGCGTGTTGTCGGCGGCGTCGTTGCAAGACGCCGTCGCGTTCACGCCGGCGCTGGGCGTGTGGCCCGACCTGCGCCGGGCGTTTGAAGAAGGGATCAAGCCGGCGCTGCTGGACGACCGGGACGTGAACGACGCGTTGCTCGACATCGAGGCCGAGTGGAACCGCATCCTCAACGCGGACATCCCCGCCACGATGGACGCGATCCCCCGGCCCGCGCCGGCCGAGCGTGTGCAACACGCGGAAGGGGTGACGCCGTGAGCGCGCCCTCCCGCTGGAAGCAGACGCTGACGCCGTATCTTTTTCTCGCGCCCGCGGCGGCGGTGCTGGGCATGTTCATGCTGTGGGCGATGGTGCAGGTGGTGTTCTATTCGTTCACGCGTTACACGGCGTTCCGCGGGCCCGACCCGGTGGGTCTGGAGAACTACCGCCGGCTGCTGGCGGACTCGCGGTTCTGGTGGTGCCTGTTCAACAGTTTTCTCTATCTGTTGGTGACGCCGGCGGTGATCTTGCTGAGCCTGCAGGCGGCGCTGCTGGTGCACGCGGGCTTGCGTTGGGCGCGGGGGCTGCGGGTGTGGTTGTTCCTGCCGGTGGTGACGCCGGCGATCGTGGCGGCGATCGCGTGGCGGCTGCTGCTCAACGAGGACGCGGGCCTGCTCAACAGCGCGTTGGGGTTGTTGGGCGCGGGCCCGGTGTACTGGCTGAGCGATCGGCCGTGGACGCTCATCAGCGCGATGCTGGTGACGCTGTGGCGCGGCTTCGGGTACTACATGATGATCTTTTTGGCGGGGTTGGCGGCGGTGCCGCGCGAGCTGGAGGAGGCGGCGACGATCGACGGGGCCGGGCGTATCGACATCCTGCGGCACGTCACACTGCCCGCGCTGCGGCCGCTGATCGTGCTGGTGGCGGTGATCTCGTCGATCTCGGCGCTCAAGGTGTTCGACGAGCTCTACGTGACGGTGCGCGGCGCGCCGGTCTCGCACCAGACGGTCGTGCCGCTGATCTACGACACCGCGTTCGAGCGCGGGGACTACGGCTATGCCAGCGCGATCGGGGTGACGCTCTTCGTCGTCGTGCTGGCGTTCAGCCTCCTGCAACTCCGACTCGCGGAGCGTGACGCATGATCGATCGCCGCCCCGCCTGGCTGACGGTATCGATGTATGCCGCCGCGCTGCTGTTGGCGTTGCTGGCGGTCGGGCCGTGCGTGTGGCTGCTGGCGGTGGCGCTGTCGTCGACCGAGGTGCCGCTCAGCCGGCTGCCCGGCCCGGACGAACTGACGCTTGACAACTTCCGCGGCGTGTGGTCGGAGGCGGGGATGGGCAAGGCGTTGCTCAACTCGGTGATTGTGACGGTGGCACAGGCGCTGCTGAACGTGTTGCTCGCGGCGCTGGCGGCGTACCCGCTGGCGCGGATGCGGTTCCGCGGGCGGTCGCTCATCTTCGTGCTGATCCTCTCGACGATGATGATCCCCGAGCAGGTGATCGTGGTGCCGCTGTTCCGCACGATCGTGGGGCTGGGCCTGTACGACACGCTGATCGCGGTGGTGCTGCCGTTCTCGGTGACCGCGTTCGGCATCTTCCTCTGTCGGCAGGCGTTCCTGGCGATCCCGCTGTCGCTGGAAGAAGCGGCGCGGATCGACGGCGCCGGGTCGCTGCGGATCTGGTGGCACGTGATGCTGCCGCTGGCCCGGCCGGCGCTGGCGACGCTGGCGGTGTTCAGCGTGATCGGCGCGTGGTCGGCGCTCTTGTGGCCGCTGATCGTCTTGCAGGAGCAGGACAAGTTCACGCTTCCGGTCGCGGTCAACCAGTTGCTCAGCGTGTTCGCGACGAACGTGCGCTACGCGTACGCCGGCTCGGTGCTGGCGGTCATCCCGGTGCTGGCGTTCTACCTGCTGGCGCAGCGCTGGCTGATCCGCGGGTTGATGAGCGGTGCCGTGAAGGGTTGATGCAAGCCACGCCGAGCGGCTCGAATGACCGTGATATCAATAGAAACTTTGAAGTATTCAAGGGAAAGAAGCCATGCCCCCAGCCCCCACCAAGATCGAACTGGAAACCGCGCGCCCGGGCGAGGCGTTGTACGAAACGGTCAGCCGCACGATCCTGCGGGCTGTCGAAGACGGCGTGTATGTGCCCGGCGAGCGGATGCCCACGACCGAGCAAGTCAGCCGGGCGTTGTCGGTGTCGCTGGTGACCACGCATCGGGCGCTGCACAACCTGGTCACCGAGGGCGTGCTCGAACGGATCCGCGGCAAAGGCACGTTCGTGGTCGAGAACCACGAGGCCAAGCGGCCGCACCTGATGGTCGGCGTGCTGTCGCACGCGGAGTCGTCGATGGGCGACCACTACCACGGGCGCATCCTCGACGGCATGCGGCAGGCGGCGTTCGAGCACCGCGTGAACCTCGTGTTGATCGACTACCGCGAGATGTCGCTGTCCGACGCCGCGGGGTACGTTCTGATCAACCCCGTGGCCAGCGAGTTGGACGACGTGGTCGCAAACATGGCCGACGGTACGCCGCTCGTGGTCGTCGGCGCGCACCCGCACCGCGATGATGTGCCGGCCATCAGCACGGACAACCGTGCGCTCGCGGCCGCTGCCATCGACCACCTCTACAAGCTCGGGCACCGGCGGATCGGGTTTGTCGGCGGCGGGGCACAGCTGGGCGACAGCCGGGATCGGCTGTCGGGGTTTGTCTCGGCGTGCGATGCGCTGAACATGACGCGACGACAATGTCCGGTGCTCGATGTGCCCGGCTACCGGCTGACTAGCGACGAGAAGATCAAGCTCACGCAGATGCTCAAAACCCACGACGTCACGGCCGTTTTCGCCGGCGGGTACTACCTCGCGCTGGACGTCTACGAAGCGGCATCGACCGTCGGCCTCGAAGTGCCCGACGGCCTCACCGTGGTCGGCGTCGACGACCCGTCGAGCGCGTCGCGCCTGCACCCGCCGCTGACCACGTTCCGCCAGCCGCTGCTGCATATGGGCTTCGCCGCGATCGCCGCGATCCGCCGTGCTCACCAGCACCCCGACGACCCCATCCCCAGCGAATCCATGCAGGCGGAGCTGCTCATCCGGCGGTCATCGGGCACCCCACGCCGGTGATCGTGAAACACGCTTTGCCGTGCGTTTCGAATGGTCATTGTTGAAGTCTGACTCAAATATATATCTTGTATAAGATATCGTGAATAAACAAAAATATCTTGCATCAATCTTTGGCCTCATTTATATTGAATCGGTGTTGTACCTGTCAGCGTTGACGCTTGATCGGACAGGGTTATGAATCTCGCTCAACCCATTTCACCCTTGGAGAGATTGATGATGTCGAGAACAGGAATGCAACGTCTATTTGCGATCATGGGCCTGTCGCTGGTCGCCGGCTGGTGTGCGTCGGACGCCCACGGGGTCGTCATCGCGAAAGACACTTACGAAGTCGGCCCCGGCAACTACACGACCGGCGGCCTGAACGGCCAGAGCGGTGCCGCGGAGGTCGGCTTTGCGGGCACCTGGGCGGTGAGTTCCGCGAACTTGGGCGCCGACACGATCTCGCTGGACGGCGAGGGCACCGGCAAGGGCAAGTTCACGGCCTCGACCGCGTTCTCCGACTTCGACCGCAGCGCCGAGCGTCTGCTGGCCGGCACGCCGCTGGCCGACCCGCCGGGCAACACCTTCTACATGAGCCACCTCGTGAACGCCGGCGGCCTCGCGCCTCAGGGCGAGGACGAAGCGAACGGCTACGCGATGGTCGGTTTCGGCAGCTTCGTCGATGGCGGTCGGCTGCGTGACGAAACCAACTTCCTCCTGGGTGCCTTCACCGGGTTCGTGCCCAGCGCGGCCGCGCCCGGGGCCGTGGACCTGGTCATCCGCTCGCGGACCGGCCCGACCGTGCCCGGCGCCGTCACCGACGAAGTCCTCGTCGCCGACGCCGCCAACAACACCTTCCAGGTCGTCATGGCCCTGGAGTACAACAACCCCGGCGACACGATCCGCTACTGGCTGAACCCGACCGACTTCAGCAACGGCGAAGCGGGCCTGACGGCCTCCTCCGCCGCGTCGGGCAGCATCGCCGGCTTCCAGTTGGGTGCTGTGAGCGACATGGACCGCCTGAACGTGGAGACGTTCGGCTTCGATCACTCGTTCTTCTGGGACAACTCGATCCTGGCGACCGAGGTGGCGGACCTGCCCGAACCGGCGTCACTGGGGCTGCTCGCCCTGGGTGCCGTGGCGATGCGTCGCCGCCGCGCCTGATCGCAACCCAAAACCCACCCGCCTCGTGGCCCGACCGCCACGGGTCGGCTTGGATCGCCTGGATTTGAGATTCGAACCCATGCACGCTTTGGTGGCCGCCCGTTGACCGCCCGCTTTTCACACCACACCGACTTCAAGCTTCGGGAGAAACCGTGATGCCATTTCTGACTCGCACCAGAACGTTCGCGGCCGTGTTGGCCGCCGCCACGCTGACCGCGGGCCACGCCGCGGGCGAACTCGTCGCCGCCGACAGTTTCCTCGACGGCGGCAACGCGCCCGACACCGCGGCCGGACAATACGACACCAGCGGCTTCGGCGGCCTCGGGTCGTCGATCCGCAACCAGGACCCGACCATCGATGGATTCGTCGGCCCCTGGGGCGGCACGAGCAACACCGCGATCGGGTGGTTCTCGACCGGCAACGTCCTCACACGCGCATCCGGCCTCGACCTGGGCTACGGCTTTGAACAACCGGGCTCGGTGAACTACCTCAATACCTCTGAAGACGGCATCTACCGTTTTGTTCAACGGGAGCTGGATACGGCTTCGATCACGCCCACGTCGACCTGGTACATGTCGGCAATCGTGAACCCCGGCGGCGATGCCGGCGGTGCCCGCAGCGGCTACGTGTACGCCGGGTTCACCAACGACCTGACCGACGGCCGGCTGTACCGCGATCCGGCCGAAGACCCCGGCAACATCGGCAACCTCTTCGGCACCGTGGTCGGCTTCGAGCGCGACGACGCCAACAATGAGCTGGACCTGGTGCTGCGTCACCGGCAGGACACCGGAGGGGGCGACGTCAAGCCCGCGAGCAACGTGCTGATCGACGGCGTCGCCGACCAGGCCAGCCAGGCCGTGTTTCTAAAGATCGACGCCGTCGCCGGCGGGCCCGACTCCATCACGTACTGGGTCAACCCCGACCCCACCGCGACCGACGAAGCCGGCTTCGACGCCGTCAACGACGCGACCGGCACCTTGGCCAGCTTCGGGTTCAACAGCGATGCCGACAACTGGAACGCGCTGGACCTCGACTTCAACCGGGCGGTGATCTCAACGCTGAACTGGAACGGCTCGATGAGCGTCGATGAACTCCGGCTGGCGTCCACCTTCGAAGACCTGCTGGGCATCACCGCCGATGGTGTCGAGGGCGACTACGACAACTCCGGTCAAGTCGAACAGGGCGACCTGGACTTCGTGCTGCAGAACTGGGGTGACACGGACATCTCCGATGTCACCGGCTGGGTCAACTTCGCGGGTCTGCCCGGCGGCGACATCGACGGCCAGGTCGAGCAGACCGAACTCGATCTGGTGCTCTCCAACTGGGGCGACACGAGCGCCCCGGACTTTGTTGGCAGCGCGGTCCCCGAACCCGCCGCCCTGGGCCTGCTGACCCTGGGCGTCGCCGCCGCCCGACGCCGGAGCCACTGAACGCGGCCCCGACCCGACCGGCCGCGCATCCAACGAGGACGAAAGACGACGCGGCCTTGGGCAAGCGCACAGGCACCCGGTTCCACTGCCCCCGCCAAACCCACTCCCATGCGAACAACCACGCCCGGCAACGCCCGTCACGCCTTCACGCTGATCGAACTGCTCGTCGTGATATCGATCATCGCGCTGCTCGTGGGCATCCTCCTGCCGGCGCTGGGCGCAGCTCGCAAGTCCGCCAAGCGGGTGCAGTGCAGTTCGCGCCTGCGCCAGCTCAATTTCGCGATGCTCACCTACGCCGAGGACTACGGCGGCGACTTCCCGACCAACAAGGTCATCGGCTTCGTGCCGGGCGAGGGCCTGGTCACCAGCTTCTGGTACGACGACGACCGCATCGGCGACTATCTGCCCGGCGTCGAAGAAGCCGGCACCGGTTCGATCGGCGGCGGCGTCCTGGCGTGCCCGTCAGACGACCCGGAGGCCGCGCGGACTTACGCCATCAACATCTTCACCGGCGAGGACGACCCCGACCTGGACTTCGATCTCAACAACGCCCGAAACACCACCGCCCTGATGATGTTCTCCGAGAGCTGGTCCTACAACACTGACGCCGGCGGCTCGACCTTCGCCGACTCCGAACTCGGCGGCTACCCGCGGCCGTTCGACCCTTCGGTGTGGTTCGGCCTGGACGGCAGCACCAACCCGGCCAAGGCGGGCCTGACACAGAAGTACGGCAACGTGAAAAGCCTGATCCGCTACAGCCTGCACGACAGCACCGACAACGAAGAGCTCGACGGCCAGGTCAACATCTCCTATGCGGATGGTCATGTCGCGAGTCAACGGCCCAAGGAACTCGTCGACGAATCCACCGGGAAAAGCACCTACGACACGCTCTGGACCGATTCCGATGAGAGCATCGAAGACGGCTCGTAGGTTGTGCTTGCCCGTCCAGATGAATCAACGACTCACGGCCGCACCCAATTCAATACCACGGACGACGTGTTGACGCGCTTCGCGCCAGACGTGCGCGAACCACGGCGCGAACAGGCTGGGCGTTGTTAGCAATTCGTGGTCGATGTCTTCAGGAGTTCGCCATGCCGCTTCGCTGACCTCCAGCGGGTTAAGCTTTGGTTCACCATCGAACGTGCCGGTAAAGACGTGATCGACCTCACGCTCGATCAAACCCGAGTTGGCATCGCGGGCGGTGTACCGGAACGTCGCGACGGGTTTCAGGTCGGCGGTAACTCCCAGTTCCTCCAGAAGCCGGCGCTGCGCAGCGGCGGCCGTGCCTTCGCCGGGCCGGGGGTGGCCGCAGCAGGTGTTGGCCCAGCGCCCGGGGAAGTGGTATTTGGACGCCGCGCGCTTTTGCAGCAACACCCGGCCGCGCGGATCGACGAGCAGCACGGAGAACGCGCGATGCTGTAGGCCGTCGCCGCGGTGGGCCAAGACCTTTTCGGACACGCCCACGGGGCGATCCTCGTCGTCCACGAGTACGACATCTTCGGTGAGTTGGCAGGGATCGGTGCGTCCGCGCCAACCGCGTCGTCCGGTGAGATGCAGCACGAAGCTGTGCCACTGAATCCCCAGCATGAGCAGCACCGACACGGGGTGCAGCAGCGGCACCCACCACACTTGCCCGAAACGTACAGCCAACAGGAAACGCTCTGTCCACGCGAGCACGATCGCTAACGCCGCCAGCGCGATCACCACACCTCGACCTCCGACAATGCCCCAAACCAACCAGACCCACGGCAGCACATAGACGAGCAGATGAAGTGCCGTCAGTAAACACAACAACCCGAGCGACCCCAGACCTTCGTACGCGTTCTTCGCAAAGCCGCGCCACGCGGCTATCAAACCGTGATACATCCGCACGTCCGCCAGGGTCGTGCCGTCGAACAGGTCGGTCGTTAACCCGTTGGCACGGAACAGCCGCGGAAGCATGATGCCATCGTGCATGGACGCGGGGAACGCGGCGTGACCGCCGGTCTGCCGGTACGCGTCCGCTCGGACCAGCAGGAACTGCCCGCAACCGGCCGACGCCGCGGGCTGAGTCGTCCGCCGCATCCGCGAGAACGGCAGGTAGCTGAACAAAAGAAAGTGGATCATCGGCACGAGCAGCCGCTCGCCGAGCGTTTCCGTGACCTGCCGCGGAAAGGTGGAGGCCAGGGCAATGTCGCGTTGTTGCGCGTACGCAAGCGCACGCCGGATCGTGTCGGGCTTGAACCGTACGTCGGCGTCGGTGAACAACAACCAGTCGCCCCTTGCCGAGAAACCCATCTGGGCGCAGGCGTGCTGCTTGCCGTTCCATCCGCGCGGCAGCGGAAACGTCGGTGCGGCCAGGACGCGTGGGTCCGCATCGCATAAGCGATGCACTATCAAGTTGGTCCCGTCGGTGCTCTCATCGTCGTAAACCAGGACTTGGATGTGCCCATAGTCGCTGCTCAGGAGCGATCGCACACAGGGTTCGAGGTTGTCTGCCTCGTTGCGCGCCGGGATGCAGACGGAAACCAACGGCGTGCCGTCCACCGTCGCGTCGGGCGACGGGGCCCGATACTGAAGCAGGTTGCACACACAAACCGCCAGGATGACGCCGGCCCCGACACTCGCGATCGCGGACAGAATCAGCACCATCATGTCGCGTGTTCCATCGGTTCTCGGGGTGTTTCGGCCCTTCGTGGTTGAATCGTCGTGCCCACGCCGCGCAGCCGCAGCCACAGGTCGTACGCCGGGTTGATGGAGCAACGCGCGCCACGGGAAGGCCGCAGTTCCACGAAGGGCGCTGCCTGCCGCGCGCGTACGTAAGACGCCAGAACGTCGGCCGTGTCCTGCATCCGGTCGCGGATCGTCCGTACCCACGCGGTAGTCTTTTGGTCTTCGGGAGGTTCGCAAACCGCGGCGTGCGCGAACACCTCCGGCCGGCGGTCCAGCCAGAACGCGTACTCCGCACAGAACACGGCGACCTTCACGATCGGCAACGCCGCGGCCACCGCCGCCACGCCCGGGCGAACGCGCACGGGGTCTCGCACGTCTGCAAAGGCGCCGTGGGGCGTGATGCAGATCAACGCGCGGGGCTGCTCGGCAACCTGCCGCGCGAGGTGTTCGACCATCGCCGATTGCGCCGCGGGGTGCGCTGGGTCCAAGCCAAAAAGCCCGACTTTCCCCAAAACCCCGAAGCGGCGGAACTGCTCCAGTTCGACGGGGCCGGTCAGTGGTCGCTGGGGGAAGTAGCGTTCGGCTAGACGAAGTGCGATCAACGGGTCCCACCACGAGGCGTGATTGGACGCGAACAGCAGTGGGCCATCGTGCCCATCGAGTGATTTGAACAAGACGTCGGCTTCGCGGGTCAGCCGGACGTGGGCAAAGGCGCGGTCCATCATCCGCCGCGTGTGCCGGGCGAACCAGCGGCGGAACCGCGGGCTGGGCGACGCCGGGGCGAGTACGTCGCTCATGCCGGCGTCGCTTCCGCGAGCTCCGCCGAACGCCGAAAGGATTCGGGTTCGCCGCTGGTGGCTTCGAGGTCGGGACGGTCGAGGCCGAAGTCGCGCGCGACGGCGTCGGCGGCGGTGACGCCGCTCATCAGCACCATCGGCACGCCGGGGCCGGGGTTGGCGCTGCCGCCGCAGAGGTACAGATTCTTGAGGGTGGCCGAGGTGTTCCTGGGTTTGAAGCCGCCCTTGAGGCGTCCGTGCGAGGCGAGGCCGTAGATCGCGCCGCCCTCAGCGTTGTACATTGCCTCGATGCCCTTGGGCGTGAGCGTACGCTCGACCTGGATGTGCGATTCGAGGTCGTCGAACCCCGCGCGGCCGAGTTTGTCCAGGACGACCTTGCGGTATTGCCGCACAAACCTTTCGGTGTCGGCCTGGAGCGAGCCGTCGCGGAGGTAGGGCATATGGACCAGGATGTAGAGCGCTTCGCCGCCGGGCGGCGCCTGGCTCGGATCGGTGCGCGACGGCGCGGCGATGTAGAGCGTCGGGTCCTTGGGCGGCACGCCCTGCCGGTACATCTCTTCGAACTCGACCCGGCTGTCGTGGCTGAAGAAGAAGTTGTGGTGGGCCAACGCTTCGTATTGCCGCGACAACCCGAAGTAGAGCACGATCCCACTCGACGCCGGACGGTACTGGTTCTGCAAAGACGAGGCTTTCGCCCGGGCTGAGGACGAATCCAGCAGCGAACCGAACGTGCGTTGGACATCGCAGTTGGACACGACGGCGTCGGCGTCGATGGTCTCGCCTCCCTCGAGCACGACGCCGGCCGCGCCCCCGCCCTTCTCGATGATCTGTTGGACACACGTCCGGCGGCGGACCTCCACGCCCGCCTCCAGCAACAACCTTTCCAGCGCATCGGCCACGGTGCGCGTCCCGCCCATCGCGTACCAGCAGCCCTGGTCCGTCTGCGCCGAGGCGATCATGGTCAGGATCGACGGCGCGAGGAACGGGCTGGACCCGACGTACTGCACGAAGTGCTGAACGACGTGCCGGACGTGCGGATCATGAATGTATTTGTGGATCGTCTGCGCCGCGGTCGCGTGCATCCGCATCGCCAGCACGTCTTTGAGCAGGTCGAGGTCGCCCATCGGCGTGCCCTTCATGATGTCCGGCACGCCGCCGAGGTCGCGGTAGAAGAACACCCGTCGGCTGAGCCGGTTCATGCGTCGGCTGTATTCGATGAATTGGCCGTAGTCGTCGCCGGCGCCGGGCTTCCACGCATTGAGGTCGGCGACAGTCCGCTCAACGCTGTCGCGGATGTCGATCTGCTCCCCGTCGTCGAAGAAACAGCGCCACTGCGGGTCCAGCCGAACCAGATCGATGTAGTCTTTCACCGCCCCGCCGGCCCGACGGATGATCCCGCTGAGCACCTCGGGCAGCGTCAGCACGGTCGGCCCCATGTCGAAGCGGAAGCCGGCCTCCTCATAAACGTTCATCTTGCCGCCCAGGTGCGCGTTGGCCTCGACGAGCACGACCGACGCGCCCCGGTGCGCCAACTCGATCGCCGCGGCCATCCCCGCCAGGCCGCCGCCGACCACGACCACGTTCGGTCTTCCGTTTGCCATCGTCAGCAGCTTAGGACCCGTTCCTCGGGCGTGGCCACCCCGTCCTACCCGTACCACCAACGGACAAACCGCGCAAAACGGCGTTGCACCACGTCGCCGGGCGGATCGGTCGGTGGCCGGAGCCAACGCGAGGTCCGGCTCACGACCACGGGCCGCGTCATCGCTTCGAGGCCCAGCCGACCCTGGCTGACCCCCCAGCCGCTCGGGCCACGACCGCCCAGGTGTGCCGCGGGGTGTGCGGTCGGCAGCACACAATCGTTGAACGTCACCGCACTGCAATCCAGATCGTCGGACCATTCCCGGGAACGCGCGGGTGACGAAGTGAACACCGCGGTCGCCAGGCGTTGATCGAACCGGCGGTACAGACTCAGCACGTCCTCGGCATGTTTCGCCGACATGAACGCCAACGCCGGACCGAAGTGCGATCCTTGCGACAGTTGCGATTCTTCCGGCGCGTCCACCACCACGCGCACGCCCGGCCAGCCCGGGTTCGCCATGTCCGCCAGTAACCATGTGCCGCCGCGCTCGACCGCGTCTTTGGCCAGGGCGAACGCGCGGGCGTGTTCTGCTTCGCGGTACCCCGTAACGTCAACCTTGGCTTGGGCGCAACGTCGAAAGGCTTCCAGGAATGCGTGCCGTATCGCGGAGTCCGCGATCACCCGGCGTGGGGCCATGCACGTTGCGCCGCCGTTGAGCTGAACGGCAAACCAGATCGACCGTGCCGCCAAATCCGGGTCGGCGTCGGACAACACCAACGCGGAGTCGTGGCCGGAAAGCTCGAGCGTCGAGGGCGTCAGGGTTTCGGCGAGGGTGCGTGCAATCTGTCGGCCGACTTCGCTCGAGCCGGTGAACACGACGTGATCAAAACGCTCTTCTGCCAAGAGCCTTTCTCCCGCCTCGCGTTCGCCGGCCGTCCAACGCAAGCGCCTTTCGTCCAACCCCGCTTCGCGAGCCAGCTCCAGCAGGCGTGTCTGCGAGCGCGGCGCCCGCTCGCTGGGTTTGACCACCACACGGTTCCCCGTCACCACCGCCTGCACCAACTGGACGCCCAGCAATTGCAGCGGGTAGTTCCACGTCGCCACGATCGCCACCTCGCCCAACGGGACGCGCCGAAGGACATGCCGCTGCCCGAGTTGAAACACCGACCCGCCCCGCAACCGACGCGGACGCAGGACCCCCGCCGCGTGGCGTTCGTGCCAGCGGCACGCCTGGACCAGCGGGAGCACCTCGCTGGTGAGCACCTCGAACGCCAGCTTGCCGAGCTCTTCCGTCACGAGCCCGGACAGCGTCGTCAGGTCCGCGATCACCGCGCGGCGGAACGCACGCACCCAACGCAGGTCTCGGCGGATCGAGTCCCTCATTCAAAAAACCCAGCTGCGGAATGCGTCGCCACGCAGCGGCCGTTCGCCCGGGTGGGCGCTAGCATCGCCGGATCGAAACTGGGACCGCCATGATCGCAAACGCCCATGATAGACCCCGCATCGCGGTGATCGGCGCCGGGCCGGGCGGCCTTGCGGCCGGGGTGTTGCTGGCGGCGCGGGGGTTGCCGGTGACGATCTACGAAGCTCAGCCAACCATCGGCGGGAGGACCTCGCAGGTCCGCGCGGGCGGATTTCGCTTCGACCTGGGTCCGACGTTCTTTCTGATGCCGCACGTTCTGCAGGAAGTCTTCGCCGCCGCCGGCCGCAACCTTGCAGATTTCGTCGAACTCACCCGGCTGGACCCGATGTACCGCCTCGTGATCGGCCAAGACGACGGCGAAGACCTCACCCTCGACACGACCCAGGACCTGGCCGAGATGCAGCGCCGCATCGCTGCGATCTGCCCGGCGGACGGCGAGGCGTTCGGGCGCTTCATCGACGACAACCGCCGGAAGCTGCTCGCCTCCGAGCCGATCCTCCGCCGCTCGATCCGTTCGCCGTGGGACCTCGTGCGCCTCGACGCGCTCAAAGCGGCCCGGCACATCCAGCCGACCCGCACCGTCCAGGCACTCAACCAGCGCTACTTCCAACACCCCGCGGTGCAACTGGCCGTCGGCTTCCAGAGCAAGTACCTGGGCATGAGCCCGTACGACTGCCCGAGCCTGTTCACGATCCTCCCGTTCATCGAGTACGAGTACGGCGTCTGGCACCCGCGCGGCGGATGTCACGCCCTGATGCAGGCGCTCGCGGACGTCTTCCTCGAACTCGGCGGGGAGATCCAAACCGAAACGCCTGTAGAGCGTTTGACGTTTGAGCAGGACCGTGTCACCGGCGTGGAACTTCCCGGTCGCGGGGCCGGACGCGTCGAGCCGTGTGACCACGCCGTCATCAATGCCGACGCGACCTGGGCGCTCAAGAAGTTCTTTCCCGCGTCTCGACGCGGAGCCGACTCCGATGCCCGCATCGACGCCCGCAAGTATTCGTGCTCCACCTTCATGCTCTATCTAGGCGTCGAAGGCAAGGTCGATCTGCCTCACCACACCATCCGCATCGCGCCGAATTACCGGCAGAACCTCGAAGACATCGGCCGGAACCACGGGCATTCCGGCACGCTCACCGACGACCCCAGCTTCTACGTCTGCAACCCCTCCGTGACCGACCCCGGCCTCGCGCCAGACGGGCACAGCGCGCTCTACGTCCTGCTGCCCACCCCCAACACCACCAGCGGGATCGACTGGCACGCCGAAACTCCGATGCTCCGTGCCCGGCTGCTAAGCCATATGCGCGATGTGCTGAAGATCGACTTGGCCGGGCGCATCCGCGAAGAGGTCGTATTTACGCCCGACGACTGGGCAGGTCTGAACATCAACCACGGCGCCACGTTCAACCTCGCGCACAGCCTCGACCAGATGCTGCACCGACGGCCGCATCACGAGGTGCCCTACGCCCGCGGGGCGTGGCTGGTCGGCGGCGGCACGCACCCTGGCTCGGGCCTGCCCGTCATCTTCCTCTCCGCACAGATCACCACAGACCTGATCCTCCGACGCATCCAGGCGTCACAAAACTTTGAGCGTCCCGACGCCACTGCGAGGGTGCCCGTTGGATAAGCTCGACCACCTGCTTCAACGGACCAGCCGCACGTTTGCGCTGTCGATCCCGGAACTGCCCGAACCGCTGCGATACGAGGTCGGGATCAGCTACCTGCTGTTTCGACTGCTGGACACGGTCGAGGATGAAGGCCGCGCCAGCAACTCCCAGCGTGTGCATTGCATCCGGTCCATCATCAACGAAGACGGCCACCGTTGGTTCTCCGACCTTCCCCACTTCCTGCACGAATGGTCCGAGACCGCCCCGCCGGACGATCCCGGGTACGCGGAACTGCTCACGGAATCGGGCTGGGTCGCCGCACAACTCGACGCCCTGCCGGCCGGCCCGCGCGACGCGATCTGCCGCCACTTCGTCCGCACGGGCGTGGGCATGATCGAGCGCCTCGAAGCCGCGCCGCCGCTCGAAACCGTCGAAGCGGTCTGCCGCTACTGCTACCACGTCGCGGGCATTGTGGGCGAGCTCTGCACCGAGCTGTTCGTGCTGCACGACCCGCAACTCGCGAAAGCCTCGGACGCGTTGATGCAAAACGCCGCCCGGTTCGGCGAGGCACTTCAACTCGTGAACCTGCTCCGCGATCACCGCGCCGACATCGACTGCGGCCGAGACCTGATTGCATGTGGCACGGTCTACGAAGCGTTGTTTGATCGTGCCGCAGCGAGCGTCCAGGTCGCGCGAGCCTACATCGGTCGACTGGAAGAGGCCGGGGCATCGGAAGGGATCATTCGATTCAACCGCGTCAACCTCGCGTTGGCGGAGGCAACATTGCCTCTGATTCGGCGACAAGGTCCCGGCGTGAAACTCTCGCGGGATGTGGTTCACGCCGTCATCACAGAAGCGCGAGCGCCGAAATTGGCCGGTGGCATCAAAAGCGCCACAATCAGCCCCGTCAACTAGAGCCGATGGGCGTCGCCGTCCCGTCGAGGAACTCCCGTTCGAGCGTCTTTTTGAGTTTGGCCATCGCCGAGATCTGGATCTGACGGACACGCTCCTTGGCCAGGCCGACCTGTCGGCCGACCTGGACGAGACTCGGACGGCGGGCTTCGTCGTTGCCGTCAAGGTTGAAACGCGAACGGACGACCCGTAACTCGGTGGACGTTAACTCGGCCGTGTTCTCACGGATGATCCGCCTCAATTCCTCGGCACACTCGCGCTCGCGACGCTCGTGTTCCAGCTCCGCCCAGTTCGTGCGCTCGAAGCCCGGGTCGAAGTGCGCCGGGTTGCGGGACCGGTACTTCGCCTCCTTCACGCCCGCCCGGCTGAACGCCTTGAGGATCGCCCGGCAGGCGTACGTTGAAAACTTGAACCCGCGGTCGCAACGGAACTTGTCGATCGCCCGCAGCAGGGCCATGTTGCCCTCGGCGATCATCTCCGAATGATCGACCCGATCGCTGGGCAGGCGACGCGACATCGCCAGCACCAGCGCGAGGTTGTACTCGGCGATCAACTCCCGCCAGTGCTGCGCCCGACGGTGCCAACGCAGCAACTCGCGGCCCTTCCCCGCTGCGACGTGCGGCAGCGACAGCGAACGACGGGCCGCCTCCGCGCGGAACCGGCAGTAATTGAACCGCAGAAACGCGGCGTGCTCCTGTTCTTTGCTCAGCAGCGGCAACTCATCGCCGTGACGTGGCTCCTGCGCGCCTGGCTTGCGATCCAGTTTCGCGTACCACTGCGTCGATGGCCGCTCGATGACCACATCCGCCTCAAACACCCGCGGTTCTGCATCGGCCCGCTCGAAAAGCTCGTCCGGCATGAACTCGTACGGCTCACCCACCAGACCCGCCAGCGTTTTCCGCTCAGACGGAGTCAACCCGGGCGCAAAACGAAATCGAACCGTCTCAGACGCAGGCTTAGAAAGGGCGTTGCTCACCATGGGTTTAGCTCCTGATTGACCTGATCGAACTACGCGAACGCAAAATACCCAAAAGTATCAAATGTGTCAATTGGTTGATCGCCAAAACAGGCGGAGTTCACAAAAACTGGTGAAATCAAGCGATTGGGGATATCATTTGAAAGAAACCGTCAATCCGTCGAGGCTCAAATAATCCTCAAAAGTACCGAAAAAACTCCAAATCTGACCGACATCTCGCCCAAAGAGTTGGCCGAGGCGGTCGGTGTGGGCCGTTCGACGGTTCAGCGGTGGGTCGATCGCGGGGTGATCCGGGCCGACCGCACGGTGGGCGGGCATCGGCGGATTCCTTTGGCCGAAGCGATCCGGTTCGTCCGTTCGTCAGATCTGACGATCCGTGACCTCGGCGTGCTGGGGCTGACCGAGGCCGAAGCGCCGCCGACCGGGGACGCGGCGCTGGCGCTGGACGCCCTGACCGGTCTATTGATGGAGGGGCAGGAAGACGTCTTCACGCAGCGGCTCGTTCGCCTCTACCTCCAGGGTCGATCGACGGCCGAATTGTTTGACGGGCTGATCGCGCCGGCGATGTGGCGGATCGGTGACCTTTGGCCCGACAACCCGCGGGCCGTCCTGATCGAGCACCGCGCCACGGCGATCTGTGTCGCGGCGATTCATCAGCTCCGCCGGCTGCTGCCCACCCCCGACCCCGATGCGCCGTGCGCCGTGGGCAGCGCCGTGCCGGGCGACCCGTTCATCCTTCCCTCGCTGATGGCACGGACGACCCTGACGGAGCTGGGCTGGCGCGCGACGGACCTGGGGCCGGACACGCCTTGCGACACGCTCGCGCTCGCCGCGGAAGAACGCGAAGCCCGACTGGTCTGGCTGTCCGTCAGCCGGCGAGACCCCGACGAAGACTTCGCCCACAACGTTCACGCGCTGGCAGGTCGGGTGGAACGACTTGGTGCCAAACTCGTGATCGGCGGGCAGACCGTGCCCGAGTCGTGGAGCCCGCGCGACGGGTGCGTGTCCGCCCTGAAGACCATGGGCGAGTTGGCGGCGTTTGCCCGAGGATGCCACAACCACCCGAAAGCACCGACCTGATTCGCACGGTCTGATCAGGCCTGCTCGTTGACATCCGAACGGCGATTGAAGCCGGCGGGGTAACATTGCCATCCACCGCATTGTCAATCACCCCACCATGCCCGCCACCAACGCGACAAGCCCTGTGGTGACCGTTGAGTTACGCGACGGCCCGCTCCCAATCTCGGCGGTCATGACCTGCCCGGGTGCGGGCGCGACCCTCGTGTTTGAGGGGGTGGTTCGACCGCACGAAGCCGGACGACTGATCACGTCCTTGGACTATGAGGCGTACGAACCGATGACGAGCAGGCAACTGCGCGTACTCGCCGACGCCATCGTTGCCGAGTACGGCGTCAACGCGGTGCATGTTGCGCACAGCGTCGGGCGGGTGCCGGTCGGTGCGGTGTCGTTTCGGTTGACGGTTTTTTCGACCCACCGCAAAGAGGGCATCGCCGCCCTGGACGCGTTTATCGATCGGATGAAGCGAGACGTGGCGCTGTGGAAGACGCCGGTGTTTGCCGGCGATCGTGATGATTCGGGGCACGCGGATGCCCGGTAAGCGCGTCGAGGCCGTGCTGCCGCCGATGGTCGACCCGGTTACGGCCGCGGCGGCGATGACGGCCCGAGTCGCCGCGGTCGGCGTGGAGTCCGTACCGCTGGAACAGGCCGCCGGGCGTGTGCTTGCCGAAGCAATCCATGCCGACCGCGACAGCCCGGCCGCGGACCATTCCGCCGTCGATGGATACGCCCTGCACGCCGAAGCCCTCGAAGCCCTGCGCGGTCGCGAGTCTGCGCTGCCTGAGATGAACGTGGCGTTCGAGGTGGTGACGGGCACGACCCCGCCACCACTATTGCCCGGACAGGTCGCCCGGGTCTTTACGGGTGGGCTGGTGCCGGTCGGCAGCACGTCTGTGATCAAACGCGAATGGGTGGATGAAGCCGGCGGCGTGATCCGGTTTCGAAAAAATGCGGTGCAGGATGTTCTCACCGGGGCCAACATCCGACGTCGCGGTGAGAACGCTCGAGCCGGCGACTTGTTGTCTGAACCCGGGCGTGTCATCAACCCCGCCGTGGTCACGACGCTGGCATCTAACGCGTGCTCGTCAGTGCAAGTGTTCCGACGCGTGCGTGTCGGAATCGCCGTCACCGGGAACGAGCTCGCTTCCGCATCAACATCGGCGCAGAGCGAAGCACAGGTGCGCGACAGCAACGGCCCGTCCCTGCGAGCGCTTCTGTCCACAGCCCCGTGGTGCGAGGTCGTGGACGTCGTCAATGTCCCGGACCGCCTGGAAGCGACCGACTCGACACTGAAGCGGCTGTCGGAAAAGTGCGACGCCGTGGTCACGACCGGGGGGATTTCAATGGGCGATCACGACTACGTACCCGATGCGCTTCTTGCGTTGGGTGCCGAGGTCATCTATCACCACTTGGCGATGCGCCCGGGCAAACCGAATCTCGGGGCGGTGCTCCCGGGCGAGCTGCCGGTGATCGCGCTGCCGGGCAACCCGGTGTCGGCGCTGGTTGGCGCTGTGGTTCTGGCCGGGGATGTGTTGCGTAAGCTTGCGGGGATCGAGCACATTGACACGCGCCCACGCCACGCCGTCGCGCCCGGGCCTGTCGCGCGACGCCCGGCCGAGTTCTGGCATTACGTGCCCGCGGCTTTGACCGAACCCGGCTCCCTACGCCCGGTCGAACACCGCGGCTCGGGAGACGTCGCGGCGATCGGGCGATCCGACGGCTGCTTCGAGTTGCCCGCCCACGCCGCCGCGGATGAACCGGAGGCCCGCCGTTGGTTTCCCTGGAGTCTTGCCCGGTGACCTCCTCCCACCCGAACGGTTCGGAGCACGCGGGCGGCGGAGGCGATGACCGTGCGCTTGCTTTCGGTCCGCCGTGGCCGCTGTACGTGCTGGCCGGCGGCAAGAGCAGCCGATTCGGTTCGGACAAGGCCCGGGCGATGATGAACGGCACAGCTCTGCTGGCGCGTGTCTGCGAAGCGTTCGCGCCGATCACGAACGCGACCGTCGTGGTGGCCGGCCGTGACGACGCCTACCAGGACCTGATGCTCACGACCATCGGCGACGCAACCCCCGGGCTGGGACCGCTCGGCGGCCTCGCCACCGCGCTGCGGCACGCCGAAGCACAAAACCATGACTGGGTACTGCTGGCTTCGTGCGACCTCGTTCATCCACACGCGTCTTCGGTTGTTCATCTCGCGTCACGCGTCGAACCCGACCGGCACGTGGCCGTTGTTTATCAAAACGAGCAAGGCTGGTTCGAGCCGTTCCCCGGGCTGTACCGGGTCAAACTACTCTCACAGATTGAAGCGTTGTTGAACGGCCGGGACCGGTCGATGCAACACTTCTTGCGCATCCTTGGCGACGGCGTTTTTTCATCCACCGAACCGGCGGGACCGAGCGCAACCTCGGACGCGGACCGGCCAAGCGATATCGCTGATGTGACGGATCAATGCTGAACGGGTCTTTCTCGGTTCCAGCCGTGTGTCCTAGGCATACATCCACGGCTGAATGAAAAGCTCCGACTGGCCCGAAATGTTCTGCTCGTACATCATGTGGACCACCACATCACTGCCACCACCCCTGCCGCGGTGGATGGCCTGATCCGCGATGGACCGCGACATCCGCGTGACCTTGGCGCTGCCGCTATCTTGATCCGCGTCACTTCGCGCCGGCCCCGCTCTGCACCGGGGTTGAGTTCATGGCTTCTCGCACGGACACGTCGGATTCATGAAGACCCTGCTGCTGTTCATCGGACCGATGCTTTCGCTCATGCTGGGCCTGGGTCTGTTCCAGGCCGGGCACTCGCCGGAGATCGCGTGGACGGCGGGGGTGACGCTGCTGACGGCGACGTGGTGGATCTTCGAGCCGATCCCGATCCCCGCGACGTCGCTGATCCCGCTGGCGGTCTTGCCGTCCGTGGGCGTGCTGGATTACACACAGGTCGGCGCGGCGTACGGCGATAAGCTCATCCTCTTGATGCTCGGCGGGTTCATCCTGTCCACCGCGATGGAGCGTAGCGGCGCGCACCGGCGGATCGCGCTGACGACCGTGCGTCTCATCGGCGGCGGCAGCCCCAGGCGCCTGGTGTTCGGGTTCATGGCCGCGTCGGCGGTGCTGAGCATGTGGATCTCGAACACCGCCACGACACTCATGCTTCTGCCCATCGTGCTGGCGGTGGTCAGCAACGTCGGCGACGCACGTCTCAAGACCGCGCTGCTGCTGGGCGTCGCCTACGCCGCGAGCATCGGCGGCATCGGCACACCCATCGGCACCCCGCCCAACCTGGTGTTCATGGACCAGTACGGCAAGTTGATCGGCGAGCAGCCCACGTTCCTGCGGTGGATGACGTGGGCGCTTCCGATCGTCCTGATCATGCTGCCGATCGCCTGGCTCTGGTTGACGCGTGGACTCAAATCGGGGGACGTCGTTGAGCTGCCCGAAGTGGGGTCTTGGCGAACCGAAGAAGTGCGGACGCTCGCCGTCTTTGCCGTGACCGCGCTGCTGTGGGTGACGCGGGCGGAGCCGTTCGGTGGGTGGTCCGCGTTGACGGGGTTGACGGGCATGCACGACAGCAGCGTCGCGCTGTTGTCGGTGATCGCGATGTTCATCATCCCCAACGGCAAGGGCGAGCGCCTTTTGGACTGGCAGACCGCGGTCAAGATCCCCTGGGGCATCCTCCTGCTGTACGCGGCGGGTATCGCGATCGCGCGGGCGTTCAGCAGTTCCGGGCTGAGCGAAATGCTCGGCCAATCGTTGCAGGGCGTGACCGCGCTGCACATCCTGGTCATGATGGGGCTTCTGTGTCTGGGGGTCACGTTCCTGACGGAGGTCACGAGCAACACCGCGACGGCGAACGTCTTGATGCCGGTACTGGTCGCTATGGCGGTGGCCGGCGCGATCGAGCCGCGCCTGATCATGGTGCCCGCAACGATCAGTTGCAGCTTCGCGTTCATGCTCCCGGTCGCCACCCCGCCCAACGCCATCGTGTTCAGCACGGGCGACCTGACCGTGGCGAAGATGGCCCGGGAGGGCTTGGCGCTGAACCTGATCGGCGCGCTGGTGGTGACGGCCTTGTGCTACGTTCTGTTTTCGGGGAGTTGAAGCCGTACCCACGGACCACGCCGTTGCCACGAAACATCCACCTGCTCTGCCACGCCCATCTGGACCCCGTGTGGCTGTGGTCGTGGGAGGACGGCCTGGCCGAGACGCTCTCGACTATTCGCGTCGCGGCGGACTTCTGCGAAACGCACGAAGGCTTCGTGTTCAACCAGAACGAGAGCCTGCTTTACGCGTGGGTCGAGGCGCACGACCCAGCGTTGTTCGCGCGCATCGAGAAGCTGGTCGCGGCCGGACGCTGGCACGTCGCGGGCGGGGCGTACCTCCAGCCCGACCTCAACGGGCCGGGCGGCGAGAGCCACATCCGGCAGTTCCTCGTCGGTCTGCGGTATTTCGTCGAACGCTTCGGGAAGCGCCCGCGCGTGGCTTACAACCTCGACAGCTTCGGGCACCCCGAGGGCCTGCCACAGGTACTCGCGGGCTGCGGCTTCGAGGCGTACCTGTTCACCCGGCCCGACTTCGGAACGCACGACCTGCCCACTGGCAACTTCACTTGGAAGGACCGCAGCGGCGCTTCGGTCGTCGCCCGCCGCGCGGACGAGGCGTACGTATCGCACCCCGGCGACGAGCGGCTCGATCTGGGCGTGAAGGGTCCTTGGGCGTTTGAGCACTACCGAGGCGAGCCGGCCAGCATCCTGTGCTGGGGCGTGGGCAACCACGGCGGCGGCATGTCGAGACACGAATACGACCAACTGCGGGAACTGGCGGACGACCGCCCAAACCTCCGCTTGATTCACTCGACGCCCGAGGCGTTCTTCGCGGAAACAAAGGACGACGCGAAGCAACCAAGCGTCACCGGCGAAATCCAGCACAGCTTCCCGGGCTGCTACACCTCGATGAGCCGGGTCAAGCGCGCTCACCGCCGACTCGAAGGGCTGCTTGCATGCACCGAGCGCCTCGCGGCGCTGGCGTGGTGGAGTGGGCATTGCCACTACCCGACGCAAAAGATCGACGCCGCCTGGCGTGACGTGTTGTTCTGCCAGTTCCACGACGTATTGACGGGGACGGGGACGCCGGCGGTTGAGCACGAAGCGTTGATTCGGTTGGGGCGAGCCGAACTCGCCCTGCGCGAGGCCACGCTCGGGGTGTTCACAAGCTTTCGACAAACCAAGACACGGGGCGACAACGCGTCCGTGCCGATCCATGTGTTCAACCCGCACGGCCACCGCTTCCGCGGACTTGTGGAACTCGATTACACCGTCGCACACAGCTGGGTCGAGGATGGAGATGTCCGCATCCTCCAGGGAAGCAAGCGCGTCCCGCATCAACGTGTCGCCTCGGCGAACAACCTCGACACGCTCTGGACGCCGCGCATCCTGGTCGCGCTGGACCTTCAGCCGTTCGAAATCCAGAAGCTCGAAGCGTCGGTCGTCCGCCCGCGGAACACGTCACCGACCGCCGTCGTGGATCGCCCCTCCACCTGGACCGTTGACTTGGCCTGCGGGAGGGTCACGATCAACCCGCGTACGGGCCTGATCGACGCGTTGGAAGACAAACACCACGTCAATCATGTGGGGCCCGGCGCGTTTCGACCCGTGCTGTTCGAGGATTTCGACCACTCGTGGAGTTGCGGCGACGCCGCGTGGGTGCGCGAACACCCCGACGCGGCGCAAAAGTCACACGTCGGCTTCTGTGGCCGGCCGTGGAAGAAGCCCACCGCAAGGTTCCGGCTCGCCTCCACTGCCGAGGCGTACCAACTCGCGCCGCGCGCGACGGACCGCAAACGTGGCCGTGCCAACACCAGCCCACCGATCCGCGTGGTCGAGGACGGCCCGTTGCGCCGTGTCATCGAAGCCGTGTTCGTCAACGAACGATCGTCATTACTCCGCAAATACGTTTTCGATCTTCGGTACGGCCGCTTGTTTCTGCATGACCATGTGCACTTTCGACACGCCGACCGCATGCTCAAGCTCGAGATCCCGTTGGGCTTTAACGCTGCGCGCGGCGTGTCGGAGTCGCTGTTCAGTGTGGCCGAGCGCACGCCGACACCACGCGTCGAAGACCAGCCCAACCAGCGCTGGGTCTCCGCGGTGGACCCGGACGGCCGGCACGTGTCCGTGGTCAACGACGGCAGCCACGGCCACGCGCTGACGCGGGGTGCGCTCTACGTCAACCTGCTGCGCAGCCCGCCTTACGCGTCCTTCGGCATCAAGCCGGACGATCCGTACCACGGGCGGTCCGCGCGGGCGCGGCAGGATCAGGGCGGACACGACTTTCGGTTCGAGGTCTGCTGGGGCGACCGCCACGACACTTCCGACCTGAACCGTCGGTCCGACGAACTTCAGATGCCGCCGGTGTGGCAAGTGCTGTACGGCGACGGAGCTGTGGAAGCGGACAGTAAGCCCTGGCCGCGTTTGGGCATCACGCCTAGCACGACCCGCGTGGTCGCGGTCAAACGGTCCGAATCGGGAGACGCGTTGGTGGTTCGGCTGCTCAATCAGCGCGGCCGATCCGTCACAGCTTCGCTGGAACTCGACGGCGTCGCGGTCTGGCGGGATCAAATACCCGCTCACGGATTAGAGACGGTGCTGCTGCGCCGCGACAAGACGGTCCACGCCGAGACCACGAACCTGGTCGAAGGTTATTGACGACAGCGCCCCGATGACGTTTTTCAAGCACGTCTACTTGGACGCGCGAAGCTACCCACGGGGAGACGCAACGCGTGGCCGCTTGATTACCGGCGTGAGCGTGGGTTGTTCAGACTCCCCAAGCAGCGACGTCTTGAGCGCTCCGAAGAACGTGTAGGCGTCGCAGAATCGCACCGTCGCGTGCCGTTCCGACACACAGCGCATCAGTTCGGCGTGCCAACTCGGCGACTGCACCACCGTACGAAACGCGTAGAATGGCACCTTGTCACCATCGAGTCCCGCGAGCAGCGCATCCGCCGCCTCCTGCGGCGTGCCGCCCAGGTCGGCCGCCATATTCAGGTACGGCATTCCCGAGTCATGCACACCCGGGCCCGGGAGCTTGCGGTGGGCGATCAAACCGTCAGGCGAGACCGCCCCGTATCGCGCGAGGCCTTCGCCGTCGAGCCCTTCGCTCAAACCTTCGATGATGAAGCCGGTAATCGTCAGGTCGTAGCGGCGGTAGAACGATCGACAATGCGACACCCACATATCCCAACCATCGGGAACATCGGGATCGCGCCGCGGGTCGGACAACTCGGCGGGGTTCAGGTATCCCGCGCCGCAGTTGCCGGAAATAAAAATGTCGTTCAGTGTGGCGTTCCGCCGGACGAAATCGAGCACATGCGGAGCCCGGCGGTCGAGGTTGGGGTTGAACGCCCAGTTCAGCGGGATGGTCCCGCGCGCGGGGTCGGTCCACCACTGTGGGATCAGCCGATTCAGCCAGGCGGCCGAGTCGTAGTCGCCCGTGTAAAGCATGACGTGGATGACGTCGCTATCCGCTTCTGGACGGGCGGGTGATTCACGGCCGAAGGTTGCTTTGGGTTTTCGTGCATGGGTCTGCGGGTATCGTTCGCGCCGCGGGAAGTGTTGGTAAAACGACGCGTTGGTCATGCCCGCGTAGGAGATGGCGTCGGCGTCGAGGTAGCCGTTGTACGCCGAGACTTCTTTGACCATTTTCCATTCGGTCTGTACGCCGTGGTGACGCGAACCCGCGCCCGGCTCGTTGCTGTACTTCCAGCGCCAGGGGGTGAAGCCGCCGACGTGGATCATCCCGGCCGCGCGCTGTTGTAACGCCTTAAGGGTCTCGCGAAACAGGGACAGGTCGTAACCGGGAGGCTGCTCGGGGTCATCGACCGGCGTCTCTTCTTCCCAAACATGCAGGTCCACAAACGCAGCGCGGCGGCTGATGAAGTAGTCGTGGTTGGTGAGCGTGCAGTTCGGCAGCGAATCCAGGCCGGGCTGGGTCAACCAGTAGGCGTCGATGTAGTAAGCCAGGATGTCGGCGTTGACGCGGCCGTTGCGGATGTAGTGATCAAGCAGCCAACGGTGAGCCCGGGTTTTCTCGGTCGGTCCGTCGGCTTCGTTCCAAACCGGTCGTCCCACGTCATCGCACAGCCGGAACACCTCGGCGTCATCCCAGAGTTCACATTTCTTTAGTGCCGTGTACAGCGAATCCGCGGACGGGTCGAAGCGCAGCGGCACGCGGTCCTCGACGCCGGCGATGGTACTCGCGACGTTGCTGCCCGCCCACGGCCGTTCCGGGTAAAGCACCACGCCGCGCCAGTCGGCCCGGAACACGCGGAGCGCCTCTTCGAGCCCTGCGGAGTCGTGAACTTCGACACCTTCGAGCCACTCGCCGGGTCGGCGCAGCGCATCCCACCAGAAGTCATCGACGTTCGGCTCAAACCGAAGCCACAGCCGCGGTCGTTCGCGGTTGACAATTCCCTGCAACGCCGAAGCCGCGTGCAGCGTGTCCCACGCCCGCCTCGCCTGTCGGGCGTCTTCGAGGGCGACGTGTTGCAGGTGGCTGAGGTCGAGCCGGACGATCGCGCCCTGGGCCAACGTCGATCGAGTTGTCGGGTTGGCTTCCGTCATAACGGCTCAAGGATCGACTCGAAGAAACACGGATGCAAGAAAAGTGGCGCGGCCCCAAGTCCCGTGCCGGCGCAGCACGCGGGGACCTCAAATCTGAAAATACACTCATCCAAAAGTGTATCACAATAGCGAATTCGCCCTGAAATGAAAGTGTTTTTTCGCAAATACCGCAAAATACACTTGACGCGACTCTGTAAATCACGACAATGTCGGGGTCGAGTGTATTTCGTCGGTTCTGAGTCGATGCCTGTCTTGAATCTGTTTGAATCTGGATAGTTTCTCCCTGCGGTGATCAATTCATGAGCCGTGCCAACCCCCGCCCGCTGTTGACCTCGGAAGACACCGCCACTGTGGCGGCGATCGCGGAGGAGTTGCGTAGCCGGGCCGCGGTCATGACGCGTGGGAGCCGGCTGCCGTCCGTGCGGAATCTGATGCGGCGTTTCGGGGTCGGCCAGCTGGCGGTTCAGCAGGCGATGGCCGAACTCGAAACCGATGGTTTGATAGTCCGCAAGGTGGGCAAGGGCACGTTTGTGGCGCGCGACGGCCACGCCGCCGTACGCACCGTTACCGTTCTGCACAGCGACTACCCCAGCCGGCGCGGCCAGGAGATCTCCTCCCACCTGAACCGAACGCTGCGTGAAGACAAGCACCAGTCGTTCATCATCACCTACCCGAGTATGGAGGCGGCGATCGACCTGCTGCGCGCCGCCCCGCCGTCCGACGCGTATGTGCTCCAGCCGATGGACCCGCAGTTGCCGCTGAGGCTGCTTGAGTTTCTCAAGCGTCTGACGCCGGCCGTGGTGGTTGATGGGCAGGTCGCGGGGATCGACGTCGATTCGGTCGACACCGACTGGCGCCTGGGGCTCGAAACCGCGGTTATGCACCTTCGGTCCCTGGGCCACACACGCATCGGCATGGCCAGCGGCGAGCCGCTGGAGATGTGGCAAGCGCTGATCGACCACTTCGACCGCATCGGGCGGTGGTCCGGCGAGGCGGACGGGTTCGGCCCGGTCTTGACCAGCGCCACCCGCCCCGGTCAATCGTCGGCGGCGGGCATGCGTGAAGCGCTCGAGCCTTGGCTGCGCGAGCATCGAGAGGCGTTGCCCTGCACCGCCTTGATCGTCAACAGCTACGCCAGCGCGATTGGTGCGTTCGAGGCGCTTCATGACGCCGGCGTGTCCGTACCGGGCGACCTGAGCCTGGTCGTGCTGGACAACCCGGACCTGGGCGCGGTGTCGATGGTGCCGATGACGATGGTCGGGCACACGTCTGAGCAGATCGCGGCGCGACTGGTTGCCACTATCGAACGCCGATGGAACCAGCCCGACGCGCCGTTCCGCTGCTTGATGGAAGCGCCGGAATTAGTTTCGCGACAAAGCAGCGCCCCGCGCCAGGACACGGCTTAAAGAAATCAAGGACGCCCGGCGTTCGGGCGTCCGGATGTAGCGTCCGTTTCTCGTGTTTTTCCCGTCTCACAGGAGGTATGAAGCATGACTTGGAAGATTCTCACTGGTTTGGCCCTCGCGGCGGCGCTGCCCACGGCGGTGTCGGCGACCACGGTGGCAACGACGTCACACGACGTATCCCCCACCGGTTTTGCCGGAGCACTCAGCAGTTCGGACCTCATCCACAACCTCAGCGCGACCGAATTGCCCGCGGACACCGGCTGGCACCCGGCCAACCCCGCGGCCACCAACGGGTCCGGCGATCCCAATGGGTTGCCCGCCTTCACCGACGGCGTCAGCAACACCGGTCTGGCCGGCCTGCTCAACGACTTCCCCGCCGCGGGTACCCCGACCAAGGCCATTCAGTACGATCTGGCCGGCCCGTCGGACATCCAGGGCATCAATGTCCTGACCGGCAACGAGGGGCTTGACGGCCGCATCTTCTCGACGTTCCGTGTCCTTGTTTCCACCGACAACGGTGCCAACTTCAACCCCATCGGCGGGTTCACGCCCGGCACCGGCGTCAACACGGAAGGCTATTTCGAGTCTGACCCGCTGGGCATCGTCAACAACGGCCAGGACCCCAACCTGCCCGGGCCGGCGGGCTCAACGTTCGTCGAAGTCTTCGACGACGGCGGCGCGCCCATCGCCACGGGCGTCACCAACGTCCAGTTCTACTTCTACGCGGTGGACAACTCGCAGCGTCAATACCGCGACCCGTTCGACGGCGTGAACGCTTTCACCGGTGTTGACGACGGTCTGACCGCGGCCATCACCTCGCCGCTGCTCTGGGAGATCGACGTGATCGAGGTGCCCGAGCCCGGCAGTGCCGCGCTGCTGCTCGGCGGCCTGGGCGCGATGCTGGCGCGTCGCCGTTCAGCCTGAGCCACGACCTCCTCGGTCCGCGTCGTCGAGAGGCGACGCGGACCTTTCCGGCCCGCGTTTCGGCGTCCGGACACCACGCCACTGAATCTCCGCAGATGTTCCGCACGGAGCCCGCCATGCCTGCCGCCCCATCCATGCGACGCCCCGGCTTTACGCTGATCGAACTGCTGGTCGTGATCTCCATCATCGCGCTGCTGATCGGCATCCTGCTTCCGGCGCTGGGCGCAGCGCGACGCACCGCCCGCGGGCTGCGCTGCCTGAGCATGATCCGTCAGTTCGGCGTGGCCAACGAGCTCTACGTCGTCGACTTCGAAGGTTGGTACGTCCCGCTGGAGGTTGACCAGGACCCCGATGCCGGCAGTGTTGACAAGTTGCAGTGGTACCGCAACCGCATCTGGGTCACCTACACCGGTCAAGACGAACTGGTCGGTGCCACCTTCGGCTGGAAGGACGGCTTCATCTGCCCCGAGGCCACGCTCGCGCTCGAAGACGGCGCGCTGTTCTATGCCTACGGCATGAACGACACCGACGTCATGCCTTTCGGCCTGTTCCTGACCGCGACGGGCAGCGACAACAACATCCGCGGCCACTACCAGCCTTACATGTCCGACCCGTCCTCCGTGGTCTCGATGGCCGACGGCCTGGACTGGCAGATCAACGGGTCACAATCCAAGGCCGATCCCGAGTGGGCGTGGAATGATCTCCGCGAAGACGCGATCTTCCCCGCCGTCACCTCCGGCGGCGTCATGGCGTACCGACATTCAGGCGACACGGCAAACACGCTCTACTTCGACGGGCACGCCGGCGCGAATAACGCCGACGTGCTCTGGAATCAGGGCAACAATGAAGCGCTCTGGAAACCCTACGACAACGAAGACTGGTGGATGAGCTACTTCCGGCGTTGAGTCTCACTTGGTTTCTGCCTGGACCGATCCCCGACCTCTCGTCGAGTAGGCCCCGTGTACCGATTAAGCATCTCCGTCGTTTTCCTGTGTCTGGCGGTCTTCAGCGCCGCCCGGGCTGCGGCTGACGGACGACTCCACATCGACTGGACCCAACCCACCGGCGCAATCAACCGCGCCGTGTTCGGGATCGAGGGGTTTCCGAAGGTCTTCGCGGTAGCGCAACGCAACCCACGGCTGATGGAGACGTTTCTAAGGCTCAACCCGTCCGGCCAGGTCGCGCGGGCCGAGACGTGGATCGGATTTTTTGAGCCCGAGAACGACAACGATGATCCCGGCACTTTCGATTGGTCGCGTCTGCATCCCGAGCGGATGACGCGCTTTATCGAGGACCGTGACGCGTTCGCCGACTTCCTCGTGAGTATCGACGCCGAGTTGATGCCGCTGGTCTGCTACAACACCGAGTGGCTCGAGTCGGGCGACGAGACGGATCCGGTCGGCGACAAAGACGAGTGGGTGGAGTTCGCCGCCGGCGTGACGCACGCCTGGAATGTTCTTGAGCCGGAGGCACCGCAGGTCCAATACGTCGAGGTGTGGAACGAGCCGAACATGCCGATGTTTTACGGCGGCTCGCGCGCGTCCTACTTCGAGATCTTCCGCAAGACGGCCGAGCGCTACCACCGCGACTACCCGGGTGTCCAGGTCGGTGGGCCGGCGCTGACCCCGGCCCACTGGGCCGAGCCCGAGGAGTGGTATCGCGACTTCATCGAGCAGGTCGGAGAGCACGCTGACTTCGTGACGCACCACATCTACCACGGCGCAGACGTCACCCCGAAGGATGTCGCCGCCGAGGTCGTCGCCAAAACCGATATGTTCCGTGCGTTGCCCGGTAAAGAGAACGGCAAACTCGCGCTCACCGAGACCGACGCGTGGTTCAACGGTTGGGGCAAGACGCAGTACCTGCTCGGCCGGCACTTCGCCTTCCTGGACATCCAGGACTGCATCCTCGCGGTGATGCACTTCACTACGCTGGCCTACAACGAAAGCGGAAAGTATGTGTTCGGCGTGATGACCGAGCCGGGCGCTCCGCTGGCCGACACGTACTGGCCGATCTGGATGACCCGCAACCTCGCGGGAGAGATGGTGCAGTCGCGGAGCGCTTCGGACGCCATCAAAGTGGTGGCGACTCACCACCGCAACGACCACCGGGCCGACCTGTTCGCCGCCCTCGTCTGGAACGCGTCGGACCAGACCCAACCGATCGAACTGTCGGGGCAACTCCCCGAAAGCAATCTTGACGCGTTCGTCCTGCGCGTTGATCGCCTGACGCCGAACGGGGTTGAGGTCGAGGTGCTGCCAACCAAACACTTGAAGCGCCTTCGGTTCGAACTGCCGGCCGGTCAGGCGGTTGCGTTGACGCTGCTCAGCCCGGGCGAACGGCACTTCGCGTTCAGCGACCTCAACGACCAGGAAGCGCCGGCGGTGCAACTGACCGCCGATGCCCTCGAGGTCACGCCCGGCGGCGAGGTCCGCATGAAGGCCGTTGTCACCAACACCCTCAACGTGGCGGTGCGCGGCCACATTGAAATACAGGACCTCCCCGCGGGATGGGGCGTGGATGCGCTCAAACAACACCCGCCGCAGGTCGAACTGCAGCCCTGGCAGCGCTATGAGATGAACGTGACTCTTCGGGCCGACGCCGACCCGCCGCCGATGAACCGCATGGCCGTGACTGGGCACGCCGAACTGGGCCACCTCAACCACGCGGTCGCGCCGGTCGCGGTGTGGGTAGACGCGGACGGCCGCGACGCGGTGTCGCTGCCCGTCGATCTGGCTTACGTTAAGGACGAACCCGACGATCACCCCCAACCGGAGTGAGTTGACGCGTGAGCACCGCTTCCACCCCCCGCCCCGCGCAGCCCCGACCCGATCCGGCCACGGCCCTCCGCACGGTGCATTACGTCTTCAGCACGCACTGGGACCGCGAGTGGTACCAGCCGTTCCAGCACTACCGCATCCGGCTGGTGCAATTGATCGACCGGGTGATCGAGGGCATCAACAGCGGCGAGTTTCGCGGACCGTTCCAGATGGACGGCCAGACGATCCTGCTCGAAGACTACCTGGAGATCCGCCCCGAGCGACGCGGGGAAGTCGAGTCGCTGGTTCGGTCCGGCAAGTTCATTGTTGGGCCCTGGTATGTGCTGCCCGACGAGTTTCTCGTGTCCGGCGAGTCGATCGTGCGGAACTTTCGTAAGGGCCGGGCGGTGGCGCGGGCGTTCGGGGCGGAGTGTTCGACGGCGGGCTTCGTGTGCGACCTGTTCGGGCATGTTTCGCAGTTGCCGCAGATCCTCGCGGGGTTTGGCGTGCGCGGCGTGTTCCTGTGGCGCGGCATCAACCCGCGCGGGACGCGCAACCTCCGCTGGCGTGGCGCAGACGGGACGACGCTGCCCGCGTACCACTTCGGCCGGCGCGGCTACTGCGACTACGCCAGCGACGTCCGCGGTGCGATGAAGTTCGACGAGCGCCCCGATGTTGAGGAAGTGAAGAAGAACCTCGACTCCTGGCTGGAACGGGAAACGGGTCTGACTATCGTTGATCCGATCCTCGCCTTCGACGGCGGCGACCACCAGGAATGGGAACAGCATGCGTACCGCGTCGTCAGCGACGCGATGGACAAAGCCGACAGCCCGTTCGAAGTCCTTCACAGCTCGCTCGACGCATATCTCGACGAGATGTTGCCGCAGGCCGACCGCATCACCGAGGAGGTCGTCGGTGAGTTGCGCGAGCCCGGCAAGGAGACGTGGGCGGTCGACGAGCAGTGGGTGATCCCCGGCGTCGCGTCCAGCCGGGTCTGGATCAAGCAACGAAACGCGCACTGCCAGACGATGCTGACACGCTGGCTCGAGCCGTTGTCGGTACTGGCAAAGCAGCTACTTGGCGTGGAAATCGCGCAGGGGTATCTCGACACGGCGTGGACGTGGCTGCTCAAAAACCACCCGCACGACTCGATCGGCGGGTGCAGCGTTGATCGCGTCCACGAAGACATGAAGTTCCGATTCAGCCAGTGCGAGCAGATCACCGAACAGCTTTCATCCGAGTTGGCGGGCAAACTGACGGCGAGCGTCGAGGGCGACGTGCCGGAGAACGAGGTCCGTGTCGGCGTGTTCAATCCGCGGCCGCGCCGAGTGCAAGGTCTACAACGACTGGTTCTTGAGATTCCGGCAGAATGGCCGAGCTACAACGAGTTCTTCGGGTTCGAACCCAAGCCGGCCTTCAGACTGCGAACGCCGGGAGGCGAAGAGGTTCCGTACCAACTCGTCGGTATCACGCCGGGCCGCCGCGTCAAGCGGATCGAGCCGTACCGCTTCCCCGTAGACCGCCGTGTACACCGCGTCGAGGTTGTCGCCGATCTTGACCTCCCCGCCACCGGGTTCACCACACTGCGCATCGAGCGCGGCGAGGAAGGAAAGCCGACCCGGCATCCCGTCAAGCCCGGGCTGGTGCGCGATCCGCGAACGCTTGAATCCGAAACGCTCCGCGTCGAGGTGACACACGGTGGGACGCTCAAGCTGACTGATCGCCGCACCGGCCGTATCTACGAAGACCTACTGACGTTCGAGGACACAGCCGACATCGGCGACGGGTGGTACCACGGACAGACCGTCAACGAGCAGGCCATCACAAGTTCGGCGAGCGCATGCGACGTGACCATCGTCGCGGACGGCCCGATGATGGCGGCGATGCGGCTGCGCACGAAGATGAATGTCCCGTCCGGGTTCGACGCGGAGCGGCGGCAGCGTTCCGAGGAGCGGGTCCCGCTCGTGATCGACACGACCGTCCGTTTGCTCGCCGACCGCGACGAACTGGACGTTGAAACCACGGTCAACAACTCCGCTAAAGACCATCGCTTGCGGGTGCTCTTCCCGTCCGGATGCTCGGAGGCACAGACGTGCTTCTCCGACAGCGCATTCGACGTCGTTGAGCGCGGCATCGTCCTGCGTGACGACAACCACACCTACCGCGAGCTGGAGATCGAGACCCGGCCGCAGCAGTCGTGGACGGCGGTGCATGACGCAGAGGGCGGGCTGGCCGTGGTCGCCGACGGCCTGATCGAAGCCACGGTGCGCGACCTGACCGACCGCCCGGTTGCATTGACGCTGTTCCGAGGCACCCAGCGCACCGTCTTCACCGATGGCGAGCCGGATGGCCAGGTGCTTGGGCCGATGACGTTTCGTTACCGCATCTTGCCGCTCAAGGGCGAGCTGCCTTCCGCGCGGCTGTTCGATGTTTCGACGGACCTCAGCGCCGGCCTCCACCTCGCCCACGTCTACCCGAACGACCAAGCCCGGCAGCTCGAAAGGATCGGGCCGCGCATCTCCGAAAACGTGTCGGCCGTGACCGTCGAAGGCGACGCTGTTCTCACCGCCCTGCTCGGCCACGCGGATGGGGTCGAGGTACGGGTATTCAACCCGACGGCTTCACCGATCCACGCGACACTGCACCTCGATCAAGCACTTTTCAACAGCCAAAGCCTGTCGTGGGTCTTGCTCGATCTCGCGGGCGACCCCGCCGGATCGTCCGCAACCGTAGACGCCGGTTGCCTCCAACTTGATATGACACCTAAGCAAATCACCACCGTGCTGATTCGCATGTCGTAAGCCTCTGAGATTTCTCCTTTGACTCGTTTAGTCGGCCAATTCGTGAGCGGTCTGGGCCTGATTGGGCTGGTGACGCTGTGCTCTGTGTCGGCTTTCGCCAACGGCGAGAAGCTCTTTGGTGTGCACTGGTGGGACTACGACGGCAACAATGCCGGGCAGGGTCCGATCGGCGGGTGGACCACCGAGACGATCGTCACCCACAGCGCGCCGTGGTGGCAGGCGCCGTACTTCGCGCCGCTGTTCCAGCAGGTACACGACCAGGACGGCGCGGGGATCATCACCCGTATCGACTACAACTGGGGCGAGACCGTCCCATCGCCCACCAACCCGGACGCGGCGAACTGGTCACAGAGCGTGGTGCAGACCGCGCAGACACTGGGCGCTTACAGCAACACATGGATCATCGGCAACGAGCCGAACGTCACGTCCGAGGGCAACGGCTGGGCGAACAACCGCGTCACGCCGGACGGGTACGCCGCGGTCTACAAGGAAGTGCGTGATGCGATCAAAGCGGTCCGCCCGAACGACGACGTGTTGCTCGCCGCGCCCAGCCCCGGCGGCGTGGCGGGGCCGCGGTGGATGAGCGGCAACCAGTGGCTCGGGCAGACGATCGACGCAGTCCACAACCTCGGCGGCGACATCGACGGGTTCGCGATCCACGCGTACGGCAACCCCTTCGCCGGCGCGGACGTCGCGGCCGCGCAGTTCCAGGCAAGCTACGCATCGCAACTCGCGGTGATCGACGGCCGCGGCCACCAGGACGCGCCGGTCTACATCACCGAGTGGGCCCGGACGACCTCGACGACCGGCGACCTCGCCGCCAACGAAGCCGTCACCGCCGCGTTTATCACCCAGGCCCTGGCCGACCTGCACGAATGGAACCAGGGCTACCACCACAACATCGTCGGGACATCGTGGTTTGTCTACAACCAGGACTATGGCGGCTGGCAGGACTTCTCCCTCGAATGGTGGCGGAGTCAGGGCGTACCGGAAGGCCAACTCGGTGATATGTGGACCGCCTTGATGAACGCCAGCCAGTACCCCGCGGGTATCCGCGGCAGCCGCCAACTCATCATCCCCGAGCCCGCCGTGTCTGCGCTTCTGTTGAGCGTGGCCGCGGCCTCCCTGCGCCCGCAACGAAAGGCCGGCCCGTGAGCCACGGATTGTTTCCCGACATGTCGAACCTGCACCGGCTCTCTTCGGCCAAGTCACGCTCGATCAGCGCCGAGAACCCCACCGGCGAGAAAGGCGGCGGCGGCCGATCGGAAGACGGCATCAGCATCAAGAGCGCCGCGGAACTCGGGCGCGGCTGGAAGGTCAACCCCGCGGTCGCGATCGAGCCGGGCACGACGTTCACCATGGCGGACATCGAAGGCCCCGGCGCGATCCAACAGATCTGGTGTACGCCCGGCGGACACTGGCGCTTGCTCACCCTCCGCATCTACTGGGATGACCAGGAACACCCCAGCGTCGAGTGCCCCATCGGCGACTTCTTCGCGTGCGGCTGGCAACGTTTCTGGCAGTTGTCGTCGCTGCCGGTGTGCGTGAACCCCGGGTCGGCGCTGAACTGCTACTGGCCGATGCCCTTCCGGAATCGCTGCCGCATCACCGTGGAGAACCTCAGCGCCGAAAAGGTCGTGCTCTATTACCAGGTCAATTACGCGCTCGACGATGTCGCTGAAGACGCCGCGTACTTCCACGCCCAGTTCCGGCGTGTCAACCCCCAGCCATACGGCAAGGTCTACACCATCCTCGACAACGTGCAAGGCAAAGGCCACTACGTCGGCACCTACATGGGCTGGGGCGTCAACAACGCGAACTGGTGGGGCGAGGGCGAGATCAAGTTCTACATGGACGGCGACCTCGGCGATACCCACGTCAAGGACCAGGTCGCGGAACACGGCGGCGATCGCTACCCGACCATCTGCGGCACCGGCACCGAAGACTACTTCTGTGGCTCCTACAACTTCGATCCGAGCATCCCCGCCGGCAAGGGCGAGGGGCGTTACCAGCCGTTCAGCACGCCGTACGCCGGCCTGCAAGTCCTCGAAGCCGACGGGGCTTACCAATCGCAGCAACGCTTCGGCCTGTACCGCTGGCACGTCACGGACCCGGTGCGTTTCCAAGAAGACCTCGCAGTGACGATCCAGGCGCTCGGCTGGCGCATCCAGCCGCCGCTTCGCTACCTGCCGCTGCAGGACGACTTGTCCAGCGTCGCGTTCTGGTACCAGACTTTGCCGACCGTACCGTTCCCCGAATACCCGCGTCGTAATCATCTCGAGATCAACTGAGGTCTCGAGTGACTGCCGCTTTTTTTTGCTTAGGAGTTTGGCTATGCCTTCCGACACCGTGTCCGCCGCGACCGAGCAGCAGTTCTTTGCCGATCAGGGCTACTTCGTTTTTGATCAGCCGGTGATCCCCGCCGACATCGTCGAGGCCGCGCGAGACGGCATGACCGCCGTGCGTGAGGGGCGATACGACACCGGCAACCCGCCCTTCGAGTCGCCGTGGAAACCCGGGGACGATCCGAAGAAGCTGTGCAAAATCGAGATGCCACAACTCGCCGACTCCGCGATCCGCGAACTCGTCAGCCACCCTGCTTTGGGCGAAGCTGCGGCGCGGGTGAGCGGTGCGAAGATGGTGCAGGTCTGGTGGGTTCAGCTGCTGCACAAACCGCCGGCCGACCCCGACGCGACCAAGGGCCCGAGCATCGGCTGGCACCAGGACTTCCAGTACTGGCCCGAGTGGGAAGACGGCAGCGAGTTGTTCACCGCGTGGGTCGCGGTCAGTGATGTCACCGCGCAGGCGGGCCCGATGAAATTCATCCCGCGCACACACAAGCACGGGCTGCTTGGTGGCACGGACTTTTTCAGCGACGAACTCGACGCTCAGGAGAAGTCGATCCAATTGCCGGAAGGCGTGCCCTGGGAAGAGGTCGATGCCGTGATGAAACCCGGGGGCGTCAGCTTCCACGACCGCTTCCTGCTGCACGGCAGCTCCGCCAACCGCAGCGCCGCGCCGCGCATGAGTTTCGCGATCCACCTGCGCACCGAGAACGCCACGATCAAACCCGACGCCAACCGCGTGCTGACGCAGTATGTTGACGACCATGAGCTATGTCCCGTGATCCACGGCAGCGCCTAAGCGCTACACATACGGCCGAGTGCAAACCCGACATGCGACCGTTCCCGCTGACGCCATGACGCAAACCGACGCCGAGATCGTCTGCTGCGGGCACATCTGCCTCGACGTCATCCCGCGGATGACCGGCAGCGACCTACCCCCGCCCGGCGGGCTCGCGGAGGTCGGGCCCGCCGACCTTGCCACCGGCGGCAGTGTGAGCAACACCGGCCTCGCGCTGCACAAGATGGGCATCAAGACCCGGCTCGTCGGTGCCGTGGGCGATGACATGTTCGGCCAAGCCGTCCGGCAACGCTTCGAGGCACACGGCCCGGGCCTTTCCGCAGGCGTCCAGGTCGTGACCGACCAGCCCACCAGCTACACCGTGGTGGTCAGTCCGCCCGGCAGTGACCGCCGGTTCCTCCACTGCCCCGGCGTCAACGCGACCCTGACCGACGCCGACATCGGCGACAACGCGCTCGCCGGTGCGAAGCACATGCACTTCGGCTACCCGCCTGCGATGAAAGCAATATGCACGGATCAGGGAAAACCGCTGCGGCGTTTGTTCGAGCGGGCTCAGAATGCCGGGCTGACCACGTCGTTGGACATGTGTGGTGTCGACCCGCACGGGTGGGCAGGCCGCGTCGATTGGCCGGCGCTGCTGAGGAACGTGCTGCCGCACGTCGATGTGTTTTTACCGAGTCTGGATGAATTGGCCGCGATGACTACGCCGGACCCGGCCGCCCTGCTCGCGTTGGGTTGCGACGTGCTGGTCATTAAGGACGGCGAGAACGGGTTGCGCATTCATACCTCCCAAGACGCTGAACGATTCGGACCAAAATGGGGGAACCGCGTGTTGAAAGCGACAACGTTTGATGTTGAGGTCGTCGGCACCACTGGCGCGGGTGATACGACGATCGCGGGCTTCCTCGCCGGCCTGGTTCGCGGCGCAACGCTCGAAGATGCGGCCGACCTCGCGTGCGCCGCCGGCGCGCAGTGTGTTCAATCCGCCGACGCGACCAGCGGAATCGATACGCTCGATACCCTTCGAGCATTCATCGCCAACAAGCCGCACCGGAGAACCCCATGATCAAGCGTAGCGAAGTCCGCGCATACCAGGCGCGTTACGTCAAGATGCTCGACAACGCGGGCATCGCGCTGTCTCCCGAGGAGCGCGGCCAAGTCGAGGTCGCCGAGTTCGGTCTCAACGAGGTCGAGAAGACCGGGCTCGGGCTGGTCGTCTACGAGAACAACAACCGCTACTGCGCTAAGGAGTTGATGCTGTTCCCCCGGCAGACGTGCCCGGAACACCTGCACCCGCCGATCAAGAACGACGCGGGCGAAGTGATCGATCCCGGCAAACGTGAGACGTTCCGCTGCCGACAAGGCGAGGTGTATCTCTACGTGGACGGCGACACCGTCAAAAACCCAAAAGCAACAGCCCCGGAGGGCAGCGAGGCCTACTACCAGGTATGGAACGAGGTCGTGCTCAAGCCCGGCGAGCAGTACACCATCGAGCCGGGCACGTGGCACTGGTTTCAGTCCGGCGACGACGGCGCGATCGTCAGCGAGTTCAGCACGACCAGCCGTGACGAAGCCGACATCTTCACCGACCCGCGGATCAAACGCATCCCCGAGATCGAGGAAGACGTCGCGTAATCGTCTGGCGCGTCGTGCGTCAACCGAAAGCCAGCGTGGTCACGACCCCGTCCATGTCTGCCGTCACCACGCAGTCTTCCCACGCAACCACGGGCTCGGCCAGAACAAACAAACGAGGGCTGACTTGATACCGGGTCCGTACCACACCGTCGTGACCGATGCGCGACACCATCCCTCGGTCAGACACCAACACGATTTCATTTTTCAACAGACACGGCCGCGCCGGCGCGCGTCCCGCATCAACGCCGGCCTCCCAACGCACGTCGCCGTCAAGATTGAACAGGGTCAGCCGGTCGTCGAGCCGCCGCGTCAGCAGCCCCGTGCCGTCAGAGGTCACCCGGAACGCCGCCACCTGGTCTGCGAGCGTGTTGCGGTATTCGCCAGATGCACGGTCATAAACCCCGAACGTGTAACCGCGGTCCGTCGCAAAAACCCGGTCGCCCACCACCGCCGGCGTCGTGTCAGCGCCGCCGAAATACCGACTCTCCGAACGGGCAAAACCTGAAGGCACGCGGGACTTCCAACGCAACCGGCCGTTCGTAACATCGACCGCATAAAGAAAGGCGTCCCACGCCGAGCCGTACCATGTGTCGCCTTCGACACACCCGGCCGCCTCGAAGCCGTAGTCCGCGTGCCGCTCGCGCCAGACGGTGTCGCCATTCTCCAAAGACAATGCCTGAACGTGTCCGCCGGCGTCGCCGATGATCGCCGTAGTGCCGTGGACCGCGGCCGTGCCGTAGATGCAGTTCGGCAAAGCGGCTTGCCAGCGCGGCGTCCCGGTGTCCGGTTCCAAGGCCGTGACGCCGCCGTCGGCGTCAGCCACGACCAGGAGTTCACCCGCCAGCGTCAACCCGTTGACGATCTCCGTGCCCGCGTCGTACTCCCAGCGGGTTTCCAGGTCCGCGTCGAGCGCGCTGACCCGGCCCGCCGTGTCAGCCACCAACAACAGCCCGGTCTGTTTGTCGAACTCGGGCGTCGCACGAAAACCCGCCTTGAACGCCCGGCGCTTCAACGCAAGCGCCGAATCGCCCGGCGGCCGAAGCTCGACCTCCCCGCCCTCGAAAAACTCCGGACCGTCGTCTCGGCGTGTCGCGCGAACGATCAGCGCGTGACGGCCCGCCGCAAGCCCGTCAGATTGAAGCGTGCCGCGAAACTGCTGGCTGTCGCCCGGTGCGAGCTGGACCTTGCGTGATTCGTCGCCCTCGATCCAGGCCTCGACCCCGGCAACCCGCCCCCGCGTGCGGACGCCGACCTCCAACGTCACCCCCGCGTCGAACACCGGGCCCCCCGCGATCTCCCACCGCCGGATCGGCGACCGACGGCGTTGATCCATCGGCTTGTCGATCAAGGGAACTTCCATCCGCTGTTCGTTACGCTCCGGGTCGGGCTTTTCAAATCGGTACATCACCCGCAGCCGGCCGTCCCGCACGGTTACGGTGCTGAATCCGGGAAACTTGCGAAACGTCTCGCCGCCGTTGACACGATCGAAACCCTGCCAACGCCGGGCGTGGACCTGGTGCCAGTGGCCGTCCATCATGAGCACGATGTGGTGGTCGCGGAGCACATCCCAGACCCGCAGCTTGTCGTACAGGCTGGCGTACCCCGCATTCTCCGACAGCGGGTGGTGCAGGCCGAGAAAGACAGGCGTGTCCGGATGAACGTCGGAAAGGTTCTGCCGCAGCCATTCCACCGTCCGCCGGTCCATGCATGGCAACGGGTCGAGCAGCCCCGCAGAGTTGAGGCAGACGAAGTGGCACCCGTGCGCATCAAAGCTGTGCGAGTCCCCGCCGAAGCGTTCGCGCATACGGGCGTTGATGGAGCTCCAGGTGTTGTCGTGGTTGCCCGGGACGTAATACAGCGGGCAGGCGAGATCGGAAAACGCGCGGTCGAAATCCGACCACGTCTGATCGATCACGCTGTACTCGAACACATCGCCGGTGTGGATCGCGAACTCGGCCTTGCCGGCTTCAACGCCGTAGACGGGCTGGTTCAGCGGGCTCTTCGATTGCTCGCACAACCAGCGGAGGGTCCCGACGCTCCGACCGTTGGGGTTGTATGCGGTGTCTCGCGGCCGGGGGTCCAGGTGCGTGTCCGACAGATGGATGAAGGTGAATTCCACCTGCGCGGTCGCCGCCGAAGCCTTTCGCGTGAGCGGGCCCAGCAACGCGGTGGCGGGCAACGCGCTTAAAAACTTCAGCACCGCTCGGCGAGTCCAACGGTCCTGTGAGTCTGGGGAAGCCATGGTCTTGCCTCGGAGTAAAAGCTTAAAGCGCGTGTCCAACGTGAACGGAACCTGGTTAAAACCCATCCAAGTCGCCAAACCATGAACAATTCAAAAAGTACAGAGTTTCTCGGTGTATTCGCCTCATTTTCCGATGGCCAAACAAGTGTTGCCTGTTAAAATTGGGGCGTCGCAAGTGTAACCCGGCACGACCGCTTTTTGAACTCGGACTTCACGGGACACGTCGAAGATTTCAGTCTGGGTGCCAGATCATCCCGGACGATTACTGCAGGAGACGGAACGATATGCACGGCAAGTTTCTTTTTGGTCTGTGTGTTGCGGGCTTGACGCCGGCACCAGCGCTCGCGGTGGTCACCGCGACCACCACCCACTCCGTCGCGCACGACTTCTTCGCTTCGCAACTCAGCAACACCGACCTGATCGCCGGTCAACTCGGCACCGAGCTGGACGGGGACACCGGCTGGCACCCCGCCAACCCCGCGTCGATCTTCGGGTCGGCGGATCAGGACGGCCTGCCGGTCTTCACCGACGGCATCAACAACGGCGGCGTCAGCGGGCTGCTCAACGACTTCCCCCCTTCCGGCCAGCCGACCAAACTTGTCCAGTACGACCTGGCGGCACCGACCGACATCGGCGGCATCAACATCCTCACGGGCAACCAGAACGACTCGGACGGCCGCGCGTTCTCCACCTTCCGCGTGCTGGTCTCGACGGACAACGGCTCGAACTTTGACCCGATCGGTGGGTTCACCGCCAGCAACGGCATCAACACCGACGGCTACTTCGAGTCCGACCCGCTCGGCACCGTCAACGGCCCCACCGATTCGCTCCCCGACCCCGACTGGCGATCCACCTTCGTCGAGGTGTTCGATGATGCGGGCGGCGTGATCGCTGCCGGCGTCACCAATATCCAGTTTCACTTCTACGGCGTCGACAACTCACAGGGCGAGTACCGCGATCCGTTTGACGGCGTGAATCCGTTTACCGGCGTCGATGATCAATTGACGATCCCCAACACCTCGCCCATCGTCTGGGAGATCGATGTCATTGAAGGCGTCTCCAGCGTGATCGTCGGCGACTACAACGAATCGGGGCAGGTCGAACAGGGCGACCTGGATTTTGTCCTGCAGAACTGGGGCGACACCGATATCTCCGATGTCCCGGGCTGGACAAACTTCGCGGGCCTGCCCGGCGGCGGCATCGACGGCCAGGTCGAGCAGACCGAACTGGACCTCGTGCTCTCGAACTGGGGCGACACCTCGGCCCCGAACTTCACCGGCTCGGCTGTGCCCGAACCCGCGGCCGCAAGCCTTCTGGTTGCCGGCATGTTCGGGCTGCGTCGCCGATGGCCGCGTTAATCGAACAACACCGAGGCCTTTTCCGTCAAGGACGGAGCGCATCGCGTGAGTCGTAGAGAGGTGGCTTCCCCAGCTCCTGCACATACTCGTACCCGAACAGCTTGGCCATCCTTAAAGGCTTGTCACAATCTCCGTGGATTGCATTTTTCCGGATGATCGCCGAGCTGTCGCGCGGTGAAAGCCAAGATTGATGCGACACACGAACCCTGATCCGAAATGACGAAGACCAGTTAAAAACACCGCGAAAATGGGCATCAACTTGGTGGTGCCGAGGATTCGCGGACCACGAGCGACTCGTCGATTCTTGTTCGCTCGGGCGGCGGTGGGTTTTCCGACACCATACGTTTGACCAGGAGGTCGGCCGCGACCTGCCCCATCTGTACCGACGGGACGTCGATGGCGGTGATCGACGGGACGAACAACCGGGTCACCGGCGCGTTGTTGAAGCAGGCGAGGCTGAAATCACGGGGAACCACAAGCCCCAACTCGTGCGCCACCCGCAACAGCGACAGCGCGCCCTGGTGGGAGTAAGTCAGCACCGCGGTCGCTCCTCCCTGCATCACCGCGCGCCGCAGAAAAGGCTCGTAATAGGAATCCCAGGGCTGATCACGCCCCAGCAGCGGCAGGTTGAGGTCGGGCGACTCGAGACCGAGTTCATCGATGCCGGCGAAAAAGGCGTCGCGCCGCTCGGTGACGCTGGGGTGGACGGCGTCCACGGACGCGTGGTCGAGGTACGCGACGGTGCGGTGCCCCAACGCGTGGAAGTGTTTGAGTGCGATCAACGTGCCGCCCGCGTCGTCGGGGCAGACGAGCGAGCCGTTCGGCCCGGCCATGCCATTGAGGCTGACATAGGGAAGCCCCGCCTCCTCGAGGGCACCGAGGTCCTCAACGCTGGGTGCGCCGACCGCCACCACGCCGTCCACCTTCAATGGGGGCGGATCGAAGGGGCTGTGGCGTTCGCTCAGGAACTGGAGACAGATCTCGTAGCCCTGTGCGTCCAAAGAGGACGTCAGCGCCGCGACCGCTTCCTCGCCAGGGCCAACGCGGTCGGACCAGAACCCGACGCGTCCGATCACCGAGACCAGCCGGGTCCGGGTGGCGGCAAGGTTGCGGGCCGCGAAGCTTGGCCGGTAGTTGAGTTGCCGGGCGGCTTCGAAGACGCGTTGACGGACCTCTTCCGACGCCGAGAACCGGCCCTTGGTCGAGTTGTTGAGGATGCGGCTGACCGTCGATTGGCTGACTCCGGCCAATCGGGCCACTTCAACAAGGGTGACGGTGGTTTTTGCCATCAGGATGTGGTACGTGAATCTGAACGAGGAGCGCGGCTACCGGCCATTCGAATCGCAGTTTTGTAGAAGAATCATGCCCCTTATCCCATCGGAGGAAAGTGAAGAATACATTGACAAGCGTTCAACGCAGATTATACTTCATATTCCAGTCAGAAAACGCTTTCTGACCCATCTATTCGGCTGATCCGACAACCATCCAGCGTTCCATCCATCTCACCGCCGTCGGCCGTGGCCTGAATCCCACCGGCGGCAGCAGGTTCCAAGCACCATGAAGTTTTCCGACGGCGCCTGGAAGTGGGCACAGGGCGTGACGCCCACCTTCGCCCGCTGCGTCACCGAGCACCGGGTCGCCGGCGACACGCTGACGTGCTTCGCGCTGGACCGGCACATCCGCTGGGGCGTGGACAAGTTCGAGGGGCTGGTGCTGCGCGTCGCGGTCACCTCGCCAGGGCCGGACATCATCCGCGTGCGGGTCGGGCATTTCCATGTCGATGATGCCCAACACTTCGGGTTCGACCTCGCACCGCCCCGCGCCGACACGCCGGTAAGCATTGAAGAATCTGACGACGAGTTGGTCTTCACGACCGGGCAGACGTCGCTGCGCATCGCCCGGGCCGACTGGTCGATCCGTTTTGAGCGGGGGCGCGAACTGATCACGGCCGGCGGCCCGGGCAGCCTGGCGCACATGGCGGTGGACGGGCGCGGCGGCTACCTGACCCAGCAGCTCGACCTCGCAATCGGCGAGTGTATTTACGGCCTGGGCGAACGCTTTGGGCCGCTCGTCAAGAACGGCCAGACCGTCGACATCTGGCAACGCGACGGCGGCACCATCTCCGAGCAGGCCTACAAGAACGTGCCGTTCTACGTTTCCAACCGCGGGTACGGGCTGCTGGTCAACCACCCCGGCAAGGTCGAGTTCGAGGTCGCCACGGAGCGCGTGAGCAAAGTGCAGTTCGCCGTGCCGGGCGAGGTGATGGACTACGTCTTGTTCAACGGCCCGGACCCGATGGGCGTGCTGGAAAAATACACCGACCTCACGGGCAAGCCCGCGCTGCCGCCGGCGTGGTCGTTCGGGCTTTGGCTGTCGACCTCGTTCACGACGGACTACAACGAGCAGACCGTCATGGAATTCGTCGACGGGATGGAGCAGCGCGGCATCCCGCTGAGCGTGTTCCACTTCGACTGCTTCTGGATGAAGCAGCGTCACTGGTGCAACTTCCTCTGGGACCGCGACGCGTTCCCCGACCCCGAGGGGATGCTCAAGCGACTCAAGGAACGCGGGCTCAAGACCTGCGTCTGGATCAACCCGTACATCAGCTCGATGTCCGAATTGTTCGAGGAGGGCGTCGCGGGCGGGTACTTCCTCAAGCACGCCGACGGAAGCGTGTATCAGGTCGATCAGTGGCAGCCGGGCATGGCGATCGTCGACTTCACGAACCCCGACGCCACCGCGTGGTACCTCGGCAAGCTGCAGACGCTCTTGGACATGGGCGTCGATGCGTTCAAGACCGACTTCGGCGAGCGCATCCCGACGGACGTCGTGTACCACAACGGTGCCGACCCGGGGCGGATGCACAACTACTACGCGTACCTCTACAACCAGGCGGTGTTCGGCCTGCTCGAGAAGCACCACGGCAAGAACGATGCCGTTGTGTTCGCCCGCGCCGCGACGGCGGGTTGCCAGAAGTTTCCCGTGCACTGGGGCGGCGACTGCGAAGCGACGTTCGAGTCGATGGCCCAAGACCTGCGCGGCGGCCTGAGCTTCTGCATGTCGGGCAACGCGTTCTGGAGCCACGACATCGGCGGCTTCGCGGGCAAGGCCGACCCCGCGGTGTTCAAACGCTGGCTCGCGTTCGGTCTGCTCTCCACGCACAGCCGGCTGCACGGATCGGAGTCCTACCGCGTGCCCTGGCTTTACGATGACGAAGCGGTGGACGTCGCGCGACACTTCACACGCCTGAAGAACCGCCTGTTCCCGTACCTCTTCGCGGCGGCGCAGGAAGCGCACGAGACCGGCCGGCCGATGATGCGGGCGATGGTGCTCGCGTACCCGAACGACCCGGCGTGCCTGCACCTGGACCGGCAGTATCTGCTTGGACGTTCGTTGATGGTCGCGCCCATCTTCAACCACGAGCACTTGGCCGAGTACTACCTGCCGCACGGCGTATGGACCGCGCTCGAACGCGCCGGCGAAGAACCCGGCGGGCGGTTCGTCCGCGAGCGGCACGGGTTTCTGTCGGTGCCGATCTGGGTACCGGAGAACTCGCTGCTGCCGATGGCCGACGCTTCGGAACGCCCGAGTTGGAGTCTGGACGAGCCGCTGACGCTGCACGCGTTCGCGCTGCGTGATAGCGAACAAGTCACCGCCCGCGCCGCCACCGAAGTGCCGGGCGTGGGTTCGACCTTCACCGCGACGCGTGCGGGCCGCCGGTTCGAGTTCGAGAGTGACGGGCAGGCCGATTCCGTCGCGGTGCTGCTGCGCGGCGTTTCCGGCGAGGTGGATATCGTCAACGGCGAGGCCGACGCCGCGTCGCCGCTGGGGCTGTGTGTGCGGTGGAGCGACACGTCCCGGCCGCTGTCGGTCTCGGCCCTGCCCGCCGCGTCCGAGTCTGCCCCGCCGTTGGAAGCGGTGGTCAAACCCGTCGCGGCCTCGCCGCGCCGCCGCTCGAAGACCAACGCCTGACCCGCCGGGCCGCCGCGGCGCGTCGTCCGCCCGCGGCTTCATGTTGAACGGAGAACGATCGATGACCCACGTCTTGCGTTGCCTCGGCATGCTCACGCCGGCCCTGTGGGTCTCCGCCGCGTCTTCGTTCGCGCAGGTCAGCGTCAACGTGTCGCTCGACCCGGCCAACACTATCGGTTCCCCCGTGCCGGACTACGGCCTCGCGCTGCACACCTCCGTCTACAGCAACAACTACAGCCACCCCGCGCTCGCCGGCGTCATCGCCGACTCGGGCACGCAGATGCTCCGCTACCCCGGCGGCAGCTACTCCGACCTCTACCACTGGTCCACCCACTCCGGCGAGCAAGGCATCTACACGCCAAACGGCTCGGACTTCGGTGTCTTCGTCGAGCTGCTCGACGCCTCGAACACCGCCGGCATGGTCACCGTCAACTACGGCTCCAGCCACCAGGGCACCATGGGCGGCCAGCCCGAGGAAGCCGCCGCCTGGGTCGCCTACGCCAACGGCAGCGTCGGCAACAACCACGTCATCGGCACCGACCTCGAAGGCAACAACTGGCGCGATGTCGACTACTGGGCACGCCTGCGCACTTCGACCCGCAACGAGTACCGCTCCTGGTCGATGGCGCAGGGCGTCTATGACGCGGACCACGAATTCCTTGCCATCAACCACGACGCGCCCGTCGGCATCACTTACTGGGAGATCGGCAACGAACTCAACGGCAACGGCTACTACGACAACTTCGGCGACGGCTGGGAGTACGACGTCCACGCCCCCTACGACGGCAACCGCTACCGCAACCCGGCGCTGTCGCCCACGGCGTACGGCAACAACTTCGTCGCCTTTGCCGACGCGATGAAGGCCGTTGACCCGACCATCCAGATCGGCGCGGTGCTCGTGGGCTCGGGCTACGGCAACGACAGCAACCCCGCCCACAACTGGGACCGCAACGTCCTGCTCGCCGCCGACGAGGCCATCGACTTCGGCATCTACCACTATTACGTCGACAACGGCAGCAGCCCGACGCCGCTTTACGAAGGCGTGGACAGCCTGCCCGGCGAGTTCCAGCTCTTACGCGACCGATTGGACACGTTCACCACTGCGGGCGCGGCCGGCATCCCGATCCACATGACCGAGTTCGGGTTCTTCGGGTCGGTCCCGCAGGACAGTTACGCCGCGTTCTTCGACGCCGACGTGTACATGTCCGCGATGCGCGAGGGCGTGCAGAGCGTCCACTTCCTCGAGATGAACAAAGACGGCTTCGTCGGCGACGGCACGCCCGACCCCGGCGAGGCGTACTACGCGATCCAACTGGTTGACTTGATCACCGACCCGGGCGACACCTTCTTCGAGGTCACGTCCAGCGTGGACACGCTCCGCGTGCACGGCGTCAAGAAGGACGACGGCACGGTTGCGCTGCTGTTCATCAACGTCGAGCCCGGTGACGTCGTCAACGACGCGGAGATCACGCTCGACCTGGCCGGCCTGAACCTGACCGGCAACGCCGTGCGCTACGAGTACGGCTGGAACGAGGTCGCCGACGACGACCCGATCCAGGTCTCGTCGCTGACCGGCGTAGGCGACACGCTGGACGTCACCGTGCCCGACGTGTCGATGGTCGCGCTCATCTTCGAGGCCGCGGCGTTCCTGGCCGGCGACTACAACGGCAACGGGCAGGTCGAGCAGGGCGACCTGGACCTGGTGCTCCAGAACTGGGGCTTCGACACCGCCGCCAACGGGGTGCCGACGGGCTGGCTCCAGGACCTGCCGCAAGGCCTCGTCGATCAAGCGGAACTCGACGGGGTGCTGCAGCACTGGGGAAGCGCCGCCACCCCGAACCTTCGGGCAATCCCCGAGCCGGGCGCTGTGTGGATGGTCGCCGGTGCCGTGATCGTGGCGTCCCGGCGCACACTCCGGACGAAAAGCATTGATTTGATACCCCGGACCTCGTAGAATGTCAGCAAGCGCTTGCGTAGCCCCGCAACGCTGTTTCTGGCTCGTTTTCTCTCCCCTCTCGTGCTCTGACTCGTCTAAATCTGGAGGAACCTATGGCCCCGACCCCGATGAAAGCATCCCTCTGGTTTGCCGCCGCCGTCCTTGCCGCCACGCCGGCAACCGCCGCGCTCGCCCAGAACACGCTCTACGAACAGACGTTCGACGGCGACAACTTCCCCCTTGGAACCGACCTGACACTCGACGGCTCAGGTTTCTACAACTTCCGCTACATCGACGCCGAGGTCTTCCCCGAGCAGTTCGAGGTCACCCAGAACGGCGTCGATGGCAGCCGCGGCGCGACGCTCACCTACGACAGCACCTTCGCCGCCTTCGACCAGGGCGGGTCGTCCTTCTGGGGCGGCGGCTTCGGGCACCCCTTCCCCACCGACCCGGGCGACGGCTTCGACGACAGCTTCTCGACCACCAACTTCGACGAGATCTTCTCCACCGTCGACCTCATGCCCGTCGGCCTGGACCCCGCGCTCAGCGACCTGCCCTACACCTTTGACCTGTTCATCCGCTCGGTCGCCGGCGGGGCCAACGACATCCAGCTGCGCTGGACCGGCACCATCGCCAACGACGGAAACCCGCAGTGGGTCACGGTCGGCGGCGCGTTCTCCGACGCGACCATCGAGGCCGGCGACATGTCTACCCTGCCCGCCAGCCCCGCCGAGTTCCTCTTCCAGATCGAACTGCTCGACGGCGGCAACAACTGGGGCTTCGACACCGGCAACGGGTACCACATCGACAACTACCAACTCTACGAGTCCTTCGCGTCCGGCACCGTCGAGGGCGACTACGACGACGGCGGACAGGTCGAACAGACCGACCTGGACTTCGTCCTCTCCAACTGGGGCGACACCGACGTCTCCGACGTCACCGCCTGGATCAACTACCCCGGCGGCAACGCGTTCGACGGTCTGGTCGATCAGAATGAACTCGACGGCGTCCTGCTCAACTGGGGCAGCACCAGCGCCCCGGACTTTTCCGGCTCCGCCGTGCCCGAGCCCGCGTCGCTGGCGCTGGTCGGGCTTGGCGGCCTGCTGGCCCGGCGCCGCCGCTGACCACGAATCCTCCTTCCCGGGGTGCGGCCCGACCGGCCGCGCCGCGGTTTTTCGATCTCGGGCTTCTTCTTCCGCGACTGTCTTCACGAGGTGAGCCATGCGGCGTCACGCCTTCACCCTCATCGAACTGCTGGTGGTGATCTCCATCATCGCGCTCTTAATCGGCATCCTCCTGCCGGCGCTGGGCGCGGCCCGGTCCACCGCCCGACAGGCCGCGTGCCTGTCCAACCTCCGCCAGATCAACATCGGGCTGGCGGCGTACGCGACGGACTTTCAGGGCTACTTGCCGCCGCTAGAATACTTCTCTCCCAACGGCCAATGGCAGCAGTATTCCAAGTGGCAAGGCTTCCTCGCGGAGTACGGGTACTGCGGGGGACCGATTGCCGAAATCGCTTCTCAGAAAGAAGGCAATAACGTCTACCTGTGCCCGGAGACCGACCCGCAAGAGTTCACGCTGGGCGTTGATCCATCGCCGACGCATTGGAAGGACCCCGTCCACAAAGACGCCTTCTTTTACGGCCCCTCGCCAAAGTTGGGCGTTGTCGGTGAATACCAGACATCTTATCTGGCAAATGCGTCCTGGCTCGTACAGGCACCTTGGGGAGAGCAGTTCGAGCCGACCGGCAACTGGTTTCCAATGACCTACATGAACGCCGCGTACCTCAACACGGCCAACCCTTTCGGTGCCAAATTCCGACCGCCGACCGTTGATCAGTTTCATAATGTTTCAACACTGGCACTCATCGGTGACGGGTTTCAATACACGCACGGCGGACCTCACAACATCCGCCTGTTCCACAGCGGGCAAACCGTCGCCAACTTTGCCGTCGCGGATGGTCACGTTGAATCCGTTGTCGAAGACGAACTGCCGTCGGGCGCGATCGACAGGCCGGCCGGCAACCCGTTTGACGACGCCGACTTCCTGAACCAGACCTCCACCGACTACGACAAGCGGCAGTACAAGCTGACCTGGATCACCAAGCCCGCGAAATAGGCGGTCAGGGTCGCCGCGGGTCACTCACGCGAGCGTGTCCTCGGCGGTTTACGCCGGTAGATCGAAAACCACCTATCCGCAAAAGAACCGGGGAAGTACGGGCACCGAAACGCTGCGTTCAGGAGTCCGCCTTGGTCACGGCGGAGACCGAGGCGCGGATCACCTGCTCGGCCTTTTCGCGGTGCTCGGCCTCGTAGCTGCCTTGCTCACGGATGTCCGTGGCAACGCCAAAGAGGTGGGCGTAGACGGCCTTGTTCTCAACCTGGGTCGCCACCTGGCGCCGGCCGGGCTCGGACAACGCCGCCGACCACATGTCCCGCACGTCTTTCCAATAGGCCTGGGTGTCCCGCCAGTACGACCGGCCGTCGCTGAAGTCGGCGTCTTCCACGCGCGTGTAGGTGTTGACGCCGACCTCGTGGGCCAGAACATACTTGGGGTCGCCCGCCCCGTTGAGCGCGAGCTTGTAGTTGTCCTGCTCGTGCACCCAGCCGGCGGGGGTGATGGTGTGGCGGTTCTTGGCCACCAGCACGTCGTAGTCGCTGCGCTTGCTGTACTCGCGGCGCGGCAGCGGACGCCAGGTCTCGTCCGACGCCCAGCTTGAACGCCCGGCCTCGTGGACCCACTTGCCCAGCGCCTCGTAGCGCGGCGAGTCATCGACCTGCGAAACGTGCTGCGACCATTTGCCCGCCACCTGATCGGCGGAGAGGTCCACGTTCTCGAAGATGCGGTCGCCGCGGAACAGGGTCAGGCGGGTGTCTTCGTAGGTCCAGTCCTGCCGCCAGTGCTTGATGACGTGCTGCGCGCCGTCGTCGTCGGTGGCGACGAGGATGTGCTGGAGCACGATGCGGTTACCGGTGTCCTCGACGACCTCGACAAACTCCGACGCGTCGGCCTGGTACGGCTCGCGCAACTCGTAGCCCGGCTCGACGGCCACGGTCTCCCGGAACGTGAAGTCCACCGCGAACTCCCCGGCCATGGCGAGGATGGCGGCCCGGTCGCGGTCAAAGTCGCTGATCGGCTCGGTCTGGGCGTGGGTGGCGGGTCCGGCGAGCGCGGTAAGCCCGATCCAGAGGGCGACGATGGGGGCAACGGTGCGTGGCATGGGGGTTCCTTCTCAAAACGAGGCCGGCCGGCGTCCGACCGGGATGAACTGCGGCAAACAGCGGATTCCGACAATCCGGGGGCAGCCGAAACACGCCGAAACCATTCGACGCCGGTGTTTTAAGGCCCTGCATGGGCCGTGTCAAATTAAATGCGATTGATTCTCAATTCGTTTGACACAATAGATGGTGTTGGTTAGCTTGCCTCTGTGAGAATCATTCTCAACATTCACGGCCTGCCTCTGGCCAACCTTCGAAACTCGGTCGGACGCCCTCCGAGTGCGTTCACGCTGATCGAGTTGCTTGTGGTCCTCGCGATCATCGCGGTGCTCATGGGCCTGCTGCTGCCGGTGCTCGGTTCGGCCCGGGCCGAGGGCCGCGCGGTGGCGTGCGGCAGCAACCTCCGCCAACTCGGGATCGCCAACGCCGGATACGCAGTGGACCACGGCGGCGTGTTTGTTCCGTACGGCGACGCCGACGGCGGCCACGCGGCGCAATGGACCGAATTGCTGGCCGGTTATTTCGCGCGGCAACTCGAAGGCGACACGTTCAACGAAGCCGTCGGCGGCGGGCGCGTGCTGCGCTGCCCCGAGGACGAGCACCCGTTCCCGACGCTGTACGGCCAGGCCGTCGGCGCGGACCACGTCGGCACGTCCGACGGCTGGCTTTCGTACGCGCTCAACTCCGGGCCGATCACGCTGTCGAGCGGCCGGCGGACCTACAGCGGTGTGGGTGGCAACGCGGCCGACGATCTCGCGCAACCTTCTGACACGATGCACCACGCCGACGTGGCGTACCTGCGCTACCTCACCGACATCGTCTTCCTCATCAACTACCCCGTGCTGGACGGCGAGTTCATCATCGGCACCGGCGACCCGCGCTCCCACTACACCGCGCCGGCACCGATCAGCGCCGCCGCGCACAAGGCCGCGCACGCTCAGGTCATGGACCCCGACCACGCGTACCGGCACCACGGCACGATGAACCACCTGTTCGCCGACGGCCACGTTGCGCGGACTAAACACGCGATGCCCAGCGCGGAAGACGACCCGGTGTTCTGGGGCGAGGTCTACACCGACGTGGACACGGATTGATCAGGCATCCCGACGCTATATCGAAGGCTCGCCCGACGTTCCGCGAGCCGCAGCCCACCCGCCGGCATGCTGTCCGGCCCCCCTTTACAGGAGGTTTGACGATGAGTTTGCGAGAGACGTTTTTGACCGGTTTGGCGCTCGGTGCACTGACCACCATGCCCGCCGGTTTGGCCGACGCTCAGACCACCGTGGTCTACGAGCAGACCACCCCCGCCGGCGGTTTCGGTGCTCCGCCGCCGTTCGGCACCGGCCCGGGCTACATCGGTGGGCTGTCCAATGGCCCGGAGGTGCCAGTCGGGTTCACGTCCGACTTCACCGGCGGGTTCCTCCTCCACAACGACGTGAGCAACCCGCAGTACGGCCACGTCCGCCGATCGATTGTCGAAGTCGACTTGGCCAACGTGCGCAGCGTCTCGACCGACCCCGCCGACGTGACCGACGCGGTCTTCAGCTTCTACATCGACGACGCGGTCTTCGCCGCCGACCGCGGCGACCGCATCATCGACAGCTTCGTGCTCGAGCTCTACACCGACACCGGCGACGGCGATATCACGTCGCTGCCCGACTCGGTCGGCCCCAACTCCGACTACGACGGCGGCGCCATCGCCACGATCAACTTCAACGGCGTGGTCACCGACGCAGCCAGCAAACCCGCGATCGACGCCGGCTGGCTCAACGGCGACTACGCCGAAACCCTCGCCCCGGCGATCGTCTACACCGGCAGCGAAGGCGACACCCTCGACTACATCAGCAACTACTCCGACGCCGACTTCGACAGCCGCGGCTTCTTGGGCTTCGAGATCGACGTGACCGACACGATCAAGGCCGTGATCGGCGACGGCGGCGTCAGCCACCTCGGCTTCCGCCTGTACACCACCGTGGACGACACGCCGTACACCAGCCTGGACCGTGCCGGCTTCGAGCCGTCCCTGACCGTGAGCTTGGTCCCCGAGCCGACCTCGATGGCGGTGTTGGGTCTGGCCGGGCTGGGTCTGGCCACCCGCGCCCGTCGTCGGCCGCAAGCCTAACCGCGAAGATCGACCGAGGGGAAGAGAGACCCGTTGTCCCGCTGACGGCGGCGACAACCTCAGCCCAGCGTGGGGCGGACGTCCAACAGCGCCCGCCCCGCATTTTGACCGCAGTTCTAATTGTCATTGTTTTTGGTACCGAGGCCCTGCTTTATGAAACCCGTATCCACTTCGATCCTTGGCGTCATGATCACGACGGCTTTGTTTCAAGGCGCACCGAGCGCGTCGGCGGAAACCCTCGTGCTCCAAGGCTCCGCCGACGCCATCGAAGGCTTTGACGACCAACACGCCGGCCGCGCCGCTAACTTCTTCACCGACAGCGGCAGCGAGACCGGCATCTACACCGTCGCCTCCGACTGGGCGGGTGACCACAACCCCAACCCCACCGCGTCCTGGCCCGCCGCCGATGGCGTCGTGGACTGGAGCTACTGGGACGCCGGCGAACACGCCCCCGCCCAACAAGGCCCGCAGGTCGTCAACGCCGCGGGGCAGGTCGTGTACTGGGACCCAGCCAACGCCGAGTACGTCTTCTACGCCGACGATGCCGCCGCGGTCGGCACCGGTCACGAGAAGCGCTACTACCTCGACGGCGACCAGTTCGCGTCCACGCTCTCCATCGGCAACAACGGCATCCCGGCCGGCCAAACCGCGAACCGGCAGTACACCGTGCTCTCCGAGTATGCGCTGCAGGGAGTATACGACGCCGGCTTCGATGCCGGCGACCTCGTGAGCGCGACCTTCACGTTCTTCATCGATGACGTGACCAACATGGACCTGGTCAGCACCGACGGCCGGCTGCCCTCGGCCGCGTTTGTCAACACCTACGCCGGCGACGGCAACCTCACCGACTACGACGCCGTGCAGACCAAGTTCGATCTGTCGAACCCCGGCACCGCCGACGCCACCGTGGACCTGCTCTACGACGATCCCGCCCTGGGCCTGCAACGCATCACCGACTTCATGCTCGCGCGGGCGAGTATCCTCGAGGGCCTGCCCCGTATGCAGTTCGACTTCGACGTCACCGCCGAGGTCGCCGCGCTGATCGGCTCGCAGGAAGCGTTCGCGGGGCTCGTGCTCGGCTCGTCCGACGACGGTGACTTCACGCTTGGCAGCATCGACAGCGTTGTTCTCGACCCCAACACCGATGAAGTCCTTGAGAACTACCTTCCGATGCTCACCCTCGAGTTCGCCGTGGCAGAGTTGGCGGGCGACTACAACGGCAGCGGGCAAGTCGAGCAAGGCGACCTGGACCTGGTCCTGCAGAACTGGGGCGTGGACGCCACGGCGGGGCCCCCGGCCGGCTGGGTCAACGACCTGCCCGAAGGCTTGATCGAGCAGACCGAACTCGACGGCGTGCTCCAGAACTGGGGCAGCAGCGCATCGCCGGACTTTGCCGCCGCCGCCGTGCCCGAGCCGACGGCGAGCCTGATCGTGCTTGGATGCGTTTGCCTCACCCGCCGTGTAAACCCGAACCGGTGGCACACCGTTGCTCGCTTTGTGGATTGACCTGGCCGGATGCCCGCTGCCTGACATGAAAGGCCCATTTATGTTCCGACCTATTGCGACCCTCATTGTTGTCGTTGGCACCCTCGCGTTCGGAGTGTGGACCGCTTGGACCACGGCGACACCGCGCAGGGCCGTTGCCCAAGCCCCGTCGCTGGCGCGCGAAGCAACCGGCGTGACCGTCACCGACGAGCGCGGCCGAGTCCTCACGTTCACGAAGACACCAACACGTTTTGCGGCGTGTTCCTCGTTCGCGCTCGAAACGCTGATGGCCCTGGGCGTGGAGCCGGTGGTCCGGATCGACGTGCCGCCGGTGTTCCCGGAACAGGCCGAGTCCATCCCCGTGGTCGATCGCTCGCACAGCACGGGCCCGGACGTGGAGAAGCTCATCGCGATGCAGCCCGACGCGATCCTTCTGCACAACGTGTTCGGCGAGTTTGCCGACTCCGTGCAGCAGACCGTCGGCGTGCCCGTGATCCTGCACCAGGTCAAGTCGCTGGAGCAGGTGCGTCAATACATCGAGATGCTCGGCCGACTTACCGGCAAGACAGAACGAGCGCAACAACTCCTCGACGATGTGGACGCCACCGTCGAATGGATCCAGCAACGCCCTGTGCGTGGGGACAAGCCTCGCGTGCTGAGCCTCTTCGGCACCAACGACGCGTGGTACGCCCACCGCCGCAACGCCTTCATGGGCGACCTGCTCGACGTGCTCGGCGTGGACAACATCGCCGCGGAGGCCGAGGCCCACGAGCGACTGCGCTCGCTGGCGCCGATCGACCTGGAGCGCGTCATCGCGCAAGACCCCGACGTCATCTTCGTCATCCCCTACAACGACGCCGACCCGCAAGTGATCAAAGACTTTATGGCCCACCCTGCGTTCCGTTCGTTGCGGGCGGTGCGAACCGGCCGCGCCCACCTGCTGGAAGGCCCGATCTACACATCCCACGCCGGGCCCCGCGCCGGTGTCGCGTTGCGCACGCTCTACGGCCTGCTTTACCCCGACCAGCCGCAGCCGCCCAGCGCCGCGGTCTCGACGCCTTAACCACAGGCCCCGACACGACCGACATGACTTCCGATTCTGATGGCGTCGCTCACCAGCCGGCCGCGCGACCGGCGTCGAGACTCACCCACGGCGTGGTGTCGTTCCTCGTGCTCGCCGGCCTGATCGTGGCCGGGGTGCTCGTCGGCGCGGCGACCGGCAGCAGCGGCCAGGCGCTCGGCGACGTCGTCGCGTCGCTCGGGCACTACGCCCGGCTCGACACGCCCGACGCGAGCCCGACCGACATCATCGTGTGGAATGTCCGCGTGCCGCGCATCCTGCTCGCGCTGCTGGTGGGCACGAACCTCGCCGTCGCCGGCGTGTTGCTGCAGGGCATCATGCGCAACCCGCTCGCCTCGCCGGGCATCATCGGCGTCACCGTCGGCGCGGCGTTGTTCGCCAGCCTCGCGATCCTCGGCGTGCCCGAACAGCTCGGTTGGGCGTGGCTCAGCACGCTGTCGTTGCCGCTGCTCGCGTTCGTCGGCGCGCTGCTGGCAACGCTGCTCGTCTACATCATGTCGTGGCAGCCGGGCATCGGCACCTCGCCGACGCGGATGATCCTCGCGGGCGTCGCCGTGACCGCGATGCTCGGCGCAGCGCAGAGCTTCCTGGCCGTGTACTTCGCCGACCGAATTCAGGGCGTCGTGCTCTGGCTGTCGGGCAGCCTCAACGCGCGGAGTTGGAACCACCTGCCGATGATCTGGCCGTTCACGGTGCTTGGGCTGTCGATCGCGGCGCTGATCGCCCGGCCGCTGAACCTGCTGCAACTGGGCGAAGACTCGGCCGCGTCGCTGGGCACGAACGTGCAACGCGTCCGTGTCTGGGCGATCGTCGCCGCGGCGCTCCTGACCGCCTCGGCCGTGTGCGTCGCCGGCGTCATCGGCTTCGTGGGCCTGGTCGTCCCGCACATCATCCGCACCGCCGTCACCCGCAACCACGCCGCGCTCATTCCCGCCGCCGCGCTGGGCGGCGCGGCGCTGGTCGTCTGGTCTGACGTGCTCGCCCGGCAACTGTCCGAGATGCCCGTCGGCATCCTCACCGCGCTCATCGGCGGGCCGTACTTCGTGTTCCTGCTGTACCGCAAGAAGCTCATCTGAAAACGTTTGTCGTGACCGAAACCCAACCCCCGATCCTCCGCGTTGAGAACGCCACCGCTGGCTACGGCGGCGACCCCGTGCTCATCGACGCCACGCTGGACATCCAACGCCGCGACCGCGTCGCGCTCATCGGGCCCAACGGCTCGGGAAAATCCACCCTGCTGCGCGTCATGGCACGCCTGCTCAAGCCCGTCGCCGGCCGGGTACACCTGGACGACCAACCCATCGCCCGCTTCAACCGCCGCGAACTTGCACGCAAGGTCGCCTTCATGCCCCAGTCCCCGGGCTGCCCGCCTGGCGTCACCGTGCGCGAACTCGTCGGCTACGGCCGCTCGCCCCACATCGCCTGGTCGCGCCGCTTTGGACCGCAGGACCGCACCGCCATCGACCGCTCGCTCGACCTCTGCGACCTGACCGCGCTGCAGCACCGCGAAGTCGAGTCACTCTCCGGCGGCGAACGCCAGCGCGCCTGGCTCGCCATGACCGTCGCGCAGGAAGCCGACGTCCTGCTGCTCGACGAGCCGGTCTCCGCCCTGGACATCGGGCACCAGCTCGAGGTGCTCGGCCTGCTCGAAGACCTCAACCGCGAGCACGGCACGACCATCGTCACCGTTTTGCATGACATTAACCTTGCGGCACGCTGCTTCACCTCACTGGTCGGACTCAAAGACCATCGAATCATCGCAAAAGGCCGCATGACCGAACTATTGCACCCCACGACGCTGCGTCTGGTATTCGGCGTGCAAACCGAGATAATCACACGGCCGGGTATCCATCACCCGATCTGCGTGTATTGAGACAGCACCTGCGCGGAGCGGTTTGATCGTGGCCCATCCTCTTAGCTACGCCCTGAAATGCTGTTAAACGCGTTCTGACGCATAAGGGCCGGGCGAAAACAGCCCGTCAATCCCGCCGTGGACGACTCGCCAAGTGGTGGTCGATCTGGCGGGCGGCGCGACGGCCATCCGCAATGGCCTCAACCACCAGCGATGGGCCGCGGCAGGCGTCGCCGGCCAGGAAGACACCGCGGTTGCAATTCGCCAGGCTATGACCCTCAGAAGAGAGACCCAATTGTTCGAAGAGCTTCGGAGCATCGTGACCCGTAAAACCGATCGCAAGGATCACAAGTTGCGCCGGCAACAACTCGGTGTGGGTCGCCACGGGCGTGATGTTTTTGATCTGCATCGCGCTGACGTTCGAGTCCTCCCCATCTGACACGAACGCGATCGGCGAGACACCAAAGCGGCGGGGGTCTTCACCATGCTGGGCAAGGCCTTCCGCGTGCGCGTAGTCCAACGTGTAGGTTGCGGGCGGACCCGGCCATGGGCTCGCGTCGGATCGGCAGGACGGGGGGCGGACGCGTCGCGTGATGTTGGTGACCGACGCGGCCCCTTGCCGAATCGCCGTCGCAATGCAGTCGGCCCCGGTGTCACCACCACCGATAATGACGACATCCCGTCCGGCGGCGTCGAGTCCTTCGGGGAGCGGTGTGCGGTGCAGGTTCCGACGAGTGGCCGCTTCGAGATATGGCATCGCCATGATGATGCCGTTCAGATTTCGTCCCGGGAGGTACAGGTCACGGCCGGTGAGCGCACCGACAGCCACGAGGGTCGCGTCGTGTTTCGCGGCCAGATCCGCCGCCGCAATGTCGTGGCCGACGTCACAAGAGGTCTCAAAACTGATCCCGGACTGTTCCATCAACGCGATGCGTCGGGCCACCACGGCCTTGTTGAGCTTCATCGTCGGGATGCCGTAGATCAAAAGACCGCCCGGCGTGTCGGATCGCTCTAAGACGGTGACATGGTGCCCGGCTGCGTTGAGCTCGTCCGCCGCGGCAAGGCCGGCCGGCCCCGAACCAACAATGGCGATCCGCCTGCCGGTGCGGCGTTGTGGCGTCCGTGGCCGAACCCAGCCGCTCTCGAAAGCGCGGTCGATGATCGCGCGTTCGATGGACTTGATCCCGACGGGACGGTCATGGATGCCAACGATGCAGGAATCCTGACAAGGGGCCGGACAGACGCGCGCGGTGAACTCCGGAAAGTTGTTGGTCAGCGCCAGGCGTTCGTAGGCGTCGCGCCATCGCCCGGCTTCGGCGAAGCGGTTCCATTCAGGGATTCTGTTGGAGATCGGGCAGCCCGCCGCACTGCCGTCGTTGGCACGGTAGCCTCCTTCGGGCATGCAGAAAGCCGCACCGCAGTTCATGCATCGGGCCGCTTCCTCCTGGACGCGCTGCGGGTCGGGGCTCGCATAAACCTCGTAATAGTCGTTGATACGCAGCGACGGGCTGCGCATCGGCATCGCGCCGACCGGCTCGGCAGTCTCCACGGCCGTCGCGGTCGCAGACCGCGGATTGCGTTTGGCGAGATCGGTGAGCGCCATGGTCCTCGGACACGTTGGTACGCCGCCGTTGCCGCGGCATTGAACCTCGGAAGACTAACCCGACACCTGTCCCTGTTCGGTGTTCAGTACACGTCGCGCTGGTAGCGATGGTCGGCCTTGAGTTGTTCGACGTAGGCGGCGGCGTCTGTCTCTGACATCGTGCCGTGCTCGGCGATCAACGCGTGCAGCGCGGCGTCGACATCCTTGGCCATCCGTGACGCGTCGCCGCAGACGTACACCGCGCCGCCGGCCTGCAGCCAGTCCCAAAGCTCGGCGCCGTGCTCGGCCATGCGGTGCTGGACGTACACCTTCTCCGCCTGGTCACGGGACCACGCCGCGGTGAAGCTCTCTAGCGTGCCGTCGGCAAGCCAGGCATCGACTTCTTCGCGGTAGAGAAAGTCGTCGGCCTCGTGCTGGTCGCCAAAAAAAAGCCAGTTGCGGCCCTTGTTTTCGTGGGTGGAACGCTCTTCGAGAAAAGCGCGGAAGGGCGCGATGCCGGTGCCCGGGCCGATCATGATCAGCGGCGTGTCGTCGTCCGGGATGTGGAAGTGGGCCGAACGTTGCAGGTACACGCCGACGCGGGCGCCGCAGCCGCAACGGTCGGCGAGGAACGTGGAGGCGACGCCCTTGCGCGGTCTGCCGTGGGTCTCGTAGCGCACGGCGCCGACGGTGAGGTGGACCTCGCCGGGGTGGGCGGCGCGGCTGGACGCGATCGAGTAGAGCCGCGGCGAGAGTGGGCGCAGCGCATCGACAAGCTGTTGCGGTTCGATCTGATCGACAATGCCCTCCAAAAGGTCGAGCAACTGGGTGCCGGCCGGCACCTCGGTCGCCGGATCGACGCCCAGGGCTTCAAGGGTCTTGGCGGTGACCGTGCAGATGTCGAGTTTGTCGAGCAGCGCCGCGCGGAGCGACATCACGTCGGCTTTGATTTGCACGACCTCGCGGCCCGTGAAGCCGAACATGGCCAACAATTCCTGCACAAGCTCTGTGCAGTTGGTCGGCCAAAGCCCGAGCGCATCGCCGACGGCGTAGTCCAGGCCCGACCCGGCGAGCGAGATCTCGACGTGGTTCACTTCCTTGGCCGAGCCGTCCCCGCTGAGCCGGCGGACCTCGAGGATCGTCGCGGGGAACGGCTCGCTCTTGGTGAAGCGTTCTTTGGGTTCGTCGCCTGTGGTGTCACCGGCGGCGGCGGGGGTTGCGCCCTCCACCTGGAACGCGGCGCTGCCGAACACGTCCGACTTCCACTGCGCGAAGTCGTCGTCGTAGGCGACGTCGCAGGCGACGAAATCAACCACCCGGTTTGCACCGAGCGCCGCGAGGCGCGCGTCGAGGTCGCGCCCGGTCTTGTTGAAGTGCGTGTAAGACGAGTCGCCCATGCCGCAGACGGCGAAGTCCAGCCCGGCCAGAGACGGCGCGTCATCGGCGTGGATCGCGTCGCAGAACGACTTAGCGTTGTCGGGCGGGTCGCCCTCGCCGAACGTGCTGCACACCACGACGAGACGCCCCATCCCGGGCAGCTCATCCAGCGCGACGTCGTTGAGTTCGCGAACGGCCGGCGCAAACCCCGAAGCCTTCGCGTGTTTGCGGAGGTCTTTGGAGAGCGCTTCGCAGTTCCCGGACTGCGAGCCGTAGAGGATGGTTAACGGCACGGCCGGCGCTTCGGGTTGACTGTTCCCACTGCCGCCTTGCGCGGCGCGGGACAGCACGGTCAGCCCGGTGAGCAGTCCGTTGAGCCACTGGCGTTGGCCGGGCGTGAAGGGGGCGTCATCGGGGACGGTCGGCGTGGCCGGGTTCGGCGCGGTCAGCGTCGCGACCGCGCCGTTCAGGCGGTCGCCGGCAAGCGCGGTGCCGTTGGCATGTCCGTTGAGGGTGGCGGTCATGGTCTGCGTCCAGAGCGATGCGCGGCGGCCACGCGGTCGGGTTCGGGGTGATGCGGGCTTTGGTCAGGCGGGCACGGCGGCGGGCAGGAACAACTCGATGAGCTGGTCTTCGCTGTGTCGGCGGGTAAAGGCAAAAAAGCGTTCGCCGGTTTCACGCCGGTCGAGGTAGGTCTGCACGACGTGTTCGAGGAAACCCGGTAGTTCCTCGGCGGGGACCGGTCCGACGAGGTGGCGGGCTAGACCTTGTTCGAGGTCGCTGCCGCCGCCGAGAAAGACCTGGTAGGCCTCTCGGCCGTCTTCGGTGGTCGCACCGAGCAGGCCGATGTCGCCGATGTAATGCTGGGCGCAGGAGTGCGGGCAGCCGGTGAGGTGCAGGTTGATGGGCGTGTCGAGTTCGAAGCGCTGCTCTAGGTGTTCGACGAGCATGGCGGCGTGCGACTTGGTGTGGGCCGAGGCGTACTTGCAGCCGAATTTCCCGGTGCAGGCGACCGCGCCGGCGGCGAACGCGGAGGCTTCGATCGTCAGCCCCATCTCGCGGATTTTCGCGACAAAGGCATCGACGTCTTCATCCGCGATCCAGGGGATGAGCACGTTCTGCCAGACGGTGAGGCGCAGGTCGTTGCGGCCGTACTTCATCGCGAGCCAGCCGAGCGTGCGCATCTGCTCGGGCGTGAGCTTGCCGACGGGCAGGTTCAGGCCGACGCAGTTGAAACCGGCCTGTGCTTGAGGCTGCACGCCGATGTGGCCCTGGCGGTCGATTGCTTTGCGTGGGGCGCAGGCGTCGGTGGGCAGTGCGATGAACATTGCGTCCGGGTTGATCGTGTCGAGCACGGCCTGGGATTGCTGGATGTACCAGTCGAAGCCGTGCTCGTCGAGGACGTATTTGAGCCGGGCCTTTTTGCGGTTGGTGCGGTCGCCGTGCTCGATGAAGACGCGGAGCATGGCGACGCAGGCGTCCACAGTGTGCTCGGGTTTTACGAGGAAGCCCGTGTCGCGGGCGAAGTCGAGGTGCCCGGTGATCCCGCCGAGCAACACACGGCAGTAGACGCCGGGCTCGACGCCCTGATCGTTTTCCAAGACTTCCGTGGCGAGCAGCGCGATGTCGTTGGTGTCGCTGACGCAGGAGAGCTTGCCGCCGTTGTCGAAGCTGATGTTGAACTTGCGCGGGATGCCGTGCAGGTCGGGCGTGTTGAGGATGTGGTGGTGGAGGGTGATCGCGTGGTCGGACAGGTCGATGAGTTCTTCCGGATCGAACCCGGCCGAGGGCGAGCAGGTGATGTTGCGGACGCTGTCGGCCCCGCTGCCCTTGCTGGTCAGGCCGATGCCGGCGAGGCCTTGCAATACATCCACCATGTTTTCCGGGGCGATCTCACGGACCTGGAGGTTGCCACGGGTGGTGACGTGGGCGTAGCCGCCGGCCTTGGTTTCGGTCAGGTCGGCCAGACCGATCATCTGGTCGCCGCGCATCTTGCACGCGGGGATGCGCAGGCGGCACATGAACCCAGGCTGGGCCGGCGCGACGTTGAACATGCCGTGGTGCTTGAACATGAACACGTCGGTGCCCTCGGGCATGCGGCCGGCCTCCGCGTGGGCGCGGAGTTTGGGCCAAAGGTCCCAAGGGTGCGTCTCATGTTTGGCGACTTCTTCCTTGCAGAGGTCTTCGTAAGGCGTGCCGTGGACCGTGACTTGTTGCGGCGCGTCGCCCGTTGAGGGCGCGACGAAGAGGGCCTGCAGGTCAAGCTGGGCAAGCAGGTCCGCGAGGTACCGCTGCTGCTCCGGGTTGAATCCGTCGAATTGAGCGCTGCTGTTTCCGCACATCGTGCAAGGCTCGGAAGGGGGAGCGGGCTTACCAAAACGGCGTCCCACGTACTGCACGCGGGTGCAGGCATGGGACGCCGTTGTCCGAGGGTGCCGCGGAGGAGGAGACCGCGGCGTCGTGATTTGTTTTCGCCGGCCCGGTTTGGCCGATCCGCATGGCTTACGCAATCGCGGTGCCAAACCGCAAGGAAACAAATGAATCGGGCTTCGGGCGTAATAGGGAAGGTTCCGGGTCGTTTGCCGACGTGTTGCGCGCCGCGCATCTGCGCACGCGGCGTGCCAATGATCAAAATCCCGGCAGAGTGGGGAACCGAAAACACGGGTTCCGGTCCGTTCAGACGGTTTGGGCCGTTTGGCACGCCGCTTGCCTATCGCCTCACGGATGCGAAACACGTGTCCGGCCCACGGCTGCTGCTACCGGGTCGCCCCGACGGGTACACACCAACAAAACCAAGCTGCGCCGACCCGTTCGTCGGCCAAGGACAACGGCGTCCACCTCCCACAAAGTCACGTGGGAGAGCGTCGTTTATTTGCTGCCTGCCCCTGACACGTTTGTTTCGTTCATTGGAGCCCCAAGATGTTATGCAAGGACCGCCCGGATCACCGCCCGAAGTTTGATGTTCATCGGATCGGCCGACGCGTGCTCACGTGGTCGCTTGCGTTGGGTGCGTTGGCGACGAGTGTTTCGCCCGCGGCCGCGCTCGGGCCGGGCAAAGTCCCCGCGGTGGACGGCGGCGACACGGAGATGCTCGACCTCGAAAAGGACGAACTGAAGTTCGGCTTCATCAAACTCACCGATTGCGCCCCGATCGTCATTGCCAAAGAGAAGGGCTTTTTTGACGACGAAGGCCTCTCGGTCGAAGTCATCGCCCAGCCGAACTGGAAGACGCTGCTGGACAACGTGATCTCCGGTGAGCTCGACGGCGCGCACATGCTCTCGGGGCAGCCCATCGCCGCGACCATCGGGTTCGGCACCAAGGCTCACATCATCACCGCCTTCACCATGGACCTCAACGGCAACGGCATCACCGTGTCCAATGCCGTGTGGGACCAGATGCAAGAGATCGACTCCGCGCTCGACACGCCCCAGTCCGACCACCCCATCAGCGCCGCGGCGCTCAAGCCGATCGTTGAAGAGCGCATCGCCGACGGCGAAAAACTCCAGATGGGCATGGTCTTCCCCGTGTCCACGCACAATTACGAGATCCGCTACTGGCTCGCCGCCGCGGGCATCCACCCGGGCATGTACACCGAGACCGACATCGGCGGGCGCACCGATGCGCAGGTCGAACTGTCCGTCACGCCGCCGCCGATGATGCCCGCGACGCTCGAGGCCGGCAACATCCAGGGCTACTGCGTCGGCGAGCCGTGGAACCAGCAGGCCGTCGCCAAGGGCATCGGCGTCCCGGTCACGACCAACTACGACGTGTGGAAGAACAACCCCGAGAAGGTGTTCGGCGTCACCAAGGCCTGGGCGGACGAGAACCCGCAGACCATGCTCGCGGTCACCAAGGCGCTCATCCGCGCCGGGCGCTGGCTCGACGAGACCGACGACGCCGGCACGCTGGTCAACCGCGAAGAGGCGGCACGCATCCTCTCGCGTTCCGACTACGTCGGCGCCGACTACGACGTCATCAAGAACTCGATGACCGGGTACTTCTACTTCCAACGCACCGATAAGCGTGAGATGCCGGACTTCAACGTGTTCTACAAGTACTTCTGCACGTACCCGTGGTACAGCGACGGCGTGTGGTTCCTCACGCAGATGCGCCGCTGGGGCCAGATCACCGAGGCCAAGCCCGCCGAGTGGTACGACGAGATGGCCAAGGAGGTCTACAAGCCCGCGATCTACCTCGAAGCGGCACGCATGCTCGTGGACGAGGGCTACATCCTCGAAGAAGAAGTCCCCTGGGACACCGACGGCTACAAGCCCGCCACCGATGAATTCATCGACGGCA
>JAUIGU010000017.1 GCA_030432595.1 Phycisphaerae bacterium | reverse complement strand
CCTCGTCCGCCGCGAGTTCGCCCAGCTCGGCCACCGCGTTCTTCGCATCCGTATCGAACGTCGGCAGCGGCTCGACCGGCAGCGCGACCTGCTCGCCCATGGCGCTGCCGCTCGAGTATCCGTTCACTTCGACGTGGGTCCGCTGCGTGAGCTTCTTGAACACGTCGTTGGGCTGGGTGATCCCCGCCGGGTTGGTCAGGCGTTCGTAGTACCCGCGGGCCTGCTCGGTGAGTTCGAGGGTTTCGTGCAGGATCGGCACAACGGGCTCGGGCAGCAGGTCGATGAGGTTCACCCGCCGGTCGTCGCTCTGCACCTGCACGGCCGAGCCGCCGACCAGCGACACGCGTCCGAGCTTGTGCTTCGAGCCGAGTTGCTCGGGGTCGATCGCGTGGATGGACTCGACCTCGTCGCCGAAGAAGTCCAGGCGGAACGGCGACAGCGCGGTCGGCGACCCGCCCGGCAACAACGCCGACCCGCCGACCGGGAACACGTCCACGATCCCGCCGCGCACCGCGAAGTCGCCCGGCTGCCCGACCGCGTCCTCCCGCCGATACCCCGCGCGGTCCAGCCAGTCGAGCAGACGACCCGGCGGCAGTTGCTCATCCGGCGCGATCGCGAACGTGAACTCGCCCAGCGCCGACGGCTCCGGCACGCCCTGCATCAACGCCTGCACCGGCGCGACCAGCACTTGCGTGCCCGTCAGCTTCTCCGCCGCGACCCGCTCCACCACGTTCAACCGCTCGGCCAGCAGTTCGAGGTTCACCGACGACTCACCGGGCAACACCTCGAGCGCGCCGAAGCGCTCCGCCGAAAGCCCGAAGGCCGCGAACCGCTCGAGGTCGTCGAGCGCGTCGTCCGCCTCGTCCAGGTGCGCGACCACCAGCAGCACCGGCCGGTTCAGCCGCACCGCCAACGCCCCGGCCAGCAGGTTCGCCGCCGACCCGCGCGACCCGCGGACGGACGCGCTGCCGCCGCGCGCAAGGGCGTCCACCAGCGCCGCAGTGGGCGGCGCCTCCAGAAGGGTTTCGAGCCAGCCGAGGGTCGCGGTGGCCATGTGCGGGGCGAGTGTAGCCCGAAGCTTCACGCTAAGTCGAAGGTTTGCGCGGAACAGTATCGGGATTGGCGCCGCCCCGCGCTTGTGTGAAAACGTATGCCGTTAAGCCAAGCCCGACTGCCGCGAGAAAACTCTCGATCCCATCGGTGGTAGAGACGCAGATCTGAAAGAACCGAAACACCAGCCACAGCCCCGCGCTGATCGCAAACCAGACCAGCCCGCGCGTGGGGTCAACCGCCGAGGTGCGATGGGCGGCGACCGACTGCACGACGACCAGCCAGACCCCCGCCAGAGCGAAGCCGATGACAAACCCCGGCCACGGCGTGTTCGGGCCGTCGGGCAGAAAGCGACGCATGTTGCTCAGGTCGAACCGGTCCACAATGCCCGTCACGATCAGAACGCCGTACACCGTCGCCGCTAGCGTCCACGCGAGGATGCCGGTCAGGAGGCCCTGCATGAATCGGCCGACCATCGGGCCGCCGGGATACACCGAGGCTTCCGCGAAACGCTGGAGCGAAACGAATGATGCATTGACTTCGCGCACCGTGTCTTCGCGTGGTTTGCCGCACTCCGGGCAATGTGTGCCCCGTTGGTAAGCCAGCAGCGCGTAGCCGCAGTGTGTACACCGCAAGGGCCAGGGACAGCGCAGCGCGCCGTCGCCTTCTCCCGCAGCACGCAGCATGACTGTGATCCCCGCGATAAACCCCAAACCTTGGCCAAGTATGCCGCACTGGCTCAGGATACTGGGGCCGAGGCGGTACACCACATTGGGTGGGTAAGGATCGCCAAACGTCTCCATGAATAAGCCCGCCGCCGTGCCGGCAAACATGCAGAGCGCCGCGTGTGGCCCGACGAACATCGCCGCCCGCACACCGCCCCGGCCGGTTCGCATCGGTGAGAAGCGCTGACCCATCGCTGCGCTGGTCAGCAGAGGCAGGACGATCAATGCCCACATCGCATACGCCCACCGGCGTTCGAAGAGGTACACCAGGTTCCAGGCAGGGACCGCCGGCAGGCATGCGCCTAAGGTGACGACCCAACACAGGTGACGGGCGATCAGAACCGTCCAGCCTGCTCGGGACGCGTTTTTTGCCGCTTGTCGCCACACGCCGGAAACACTCCATATGTTGGTGATCTAACGGGTTGCGGGCGAGCCGGACAAGTCGATTCCGTTGTTGCCTTATACCCCGCATCATCATGACATATGGCCCCTCGAAACGCCCGGCGAACTCGCCTTCACTACCACGACCGAACCGATGCAGGTCATGCTGTTCGACCTGCCCGGCTGATCGAAACCTCCACTTCCCCCAAAGCCCGGAGACGGCCGTCTCCGGGCTTTATCATTCCGTCGTGAGCGAAACGCCCGATCACCCCGTGAACCTCCGCCGCGCCCGCGTGGATGATGTGCCCGAGATCGGCGCGATCATCAACGACGCGGCCGAGTTCGGGCTCATGCTGCCCAAGAGCTGGTCGCAGCTCTACGAGAACGTGCGCGAGTTCGTCGTCGCGGTCGATCCCGACGACGACGTGGTGGGCGTGTGCGGGCTGTCGATCATCTGGGCCGACCTGGCCGAGGTCGTGTCGCTGGCGGTGATGCGCAAGTACCGCGGTCGCGGACTGGGCCGGAAGCTCGTCGAGGCGGTGCTGGACGAAGCACGGGCGCTCAAGATCCGGCGCGTGATGTCGCTGACCTACGAGCAGGCGTTCTTCGAGAAGCTCGGCTTCGCGGTGCTCGACCGCCAGAAGCTCCCGCTGAAGGTCTGGGCGGACTGCGTGCGCTGCCCGAAGAACGAGGCGTGCGACGAGATCGCGATGATCAAGGTGTTCGACGACGTGCCGGAGCCGCCGGTGCCGCCGCCTTCGCCACCGAGCAGCTTCGAGCCGCCGGTGGTGCTGACCGACCTGACGCGCGAAGGCAAAGGCGTCGATCCGGGGTTTGATTGAACCGCCGAGCCGCCTCGTAGTGCAGACATGGCCCCGCAAGCGCTTGCGGGGCTACGCCGCGCGAATCACTCCCAGTCTTCAAGAAACTCCAACGGCAGCATGTGCAGCCAGTCCGCGGTGTGCGCAACGTGGGCCCCGTGGTTGACACCGTGGTAGCCCAGCACATGGAAGTTCCCCGCATCGGTGCGCTCCTTCATCCGGAGCTCGCCGGGTGCGGGTTGCCCGTCCGCCTCGTCTTCGATCGGCATGCGTTCAAGGCCGAGCTGACGCAACAACTCGTCCGCGCACTCGTGCGTGCCCGCATACGTCCCGGGCTGAAGGTACGTGTGCGTCACCACGAACACCGCATCTTCTTCCATTGCTTTTTTCGCGTACGCCACGTACGGCGACACGTGGGCCGGCTCCGCGAGCTGCGCGTCCGCCGGCTCGGCATAACTCGCGTACATCGAGTCGGTCAACAGAATCCCCGCGATCCGCTCGACGTATTCGGGCGACTTCACGATCTCCCGCACCGCGCCGTACCCCGCGCTGAACGACACGATCACCACTTTGCCCAGCTCGACATCCACGCCCAGACGCCCGTTGTCCCGCAACGCGTCCCGGATGACCACTAAAAGATGCGCGAACAGCTCCGGGTCCTCGAACGGACGGCGGTACACCGAAGAGCGCCCGGGGATCTGCACCATCACCGCCGCCACGTTGATCCGCAACGCGTCCACCGCGTCGGGCATGACCCGGTAACCCCCGTGGAAATGGATGACCACGTCCACCTTGCCGCCGCGCGTCACCACGTGGTCGGCGAGGTAGAGCTTGCCCTGGCCCTCGCCGAAGTCCACGGCCAGGTCGGTCAGTTCTCGGGGCGGGGTGTCTTGCGCCAGAGCCGTATCACAAAGAACACTGAGGCACAGAGTCACAGAGAAAACAGAAAGAAGTTGGGATATAGAAACATTCTTCCGGCGCCGTGATTGCATCTTGGGTTCCTTCTGTGTCTCTGAGTCTTCGTGTCCTCTGGGATATTCACCCTTACCCCAATGCCGCGAGCTGCTCGCGCACGGTGTCGACCTCGCGCTGGGCGGCGGCGAGCTGGTCCTTGGTTTCCTGCACAAGTTTGGCAGGTGCCTTCTCGACGTAGCTCTTGTTGCTCAGGCGTTTCTCGAAGTTGGTGACGGACTTTTCGAGCTCCGCGAGCTTTTTCTCGAGCGCTTCGCGTTGGGCGCCGGTGTCGCCGCCCAGGCCGTGCAGGTAGAGCTTGCACCCGCCGGCCAGCACGACCGCGGCGCCCTCGGGCGCTTCCACGTTCGGGCCGAACTCGCGCCCGCGGAAGTTCGCGAGCGTCTCGCCGATCCAGCGGTTCTCGGCGATCTTCGCCGCGAGCGCCGCGGGCTCCTGGCTGGAGAGCTCGATCGTTTCGCGCGGCGGGACCTTCAACCGCGTCCGCGCCTCGCGGATCGCGCCGACCACTTCCTGGATCCGCTCGAACTCTTCCTCGGCGTCTTCGTCAATGAGCACGTCCGCCACCTCGGGCCACGGCGCCGTCACCAGCAGCTCGCTGGGTTGGAGCATGAGCCCATCGACGCTGCGCGTATCCGGCCAAGCGGCGTTGAGCGCTTCCCACAAACGTTCGGTCACGAACGGCATCGCCGGGTGCAGCAGACGCAGCGCCGCGTCCAGGCACGCCGCCAGCACGCGCTGCTGCGTCGGGTTGTCGGCCACGCTGGGCTTGACCGCCTCGATGTACCAGTCGCACAGGTCCCGCCAGAAGAAGTCGTAGCACGCCGTGGCGTACTCGGCGAAGGCGTAGCTGCCCAGCGCCTTGTCGCACTGCCGCACGGTGCGGGCGAGCCGCGAGAGGATCCAGCGCTCGGTGAGTCCTAAAGCCCGGGGATGGCCATCCCCGGGCTTTATGGCCGCGGATGCGACATCGAGTTTCGACAGCGCGAAGCGCGTGGCGTTCCAAATCTTGTTGGCGAAGCGTTGTCCGAGGTCGAACTTCTCGCTCGTGTTGCGGGCGAGCGGCGTGTCTCCCCCGGAATCGGTGGGCGTGGCTTCGCCCGACGCGAGGCCGTAGCTGCTGACACACGTCTTGCCGTTGTGCGTCTGGATCGGCGCCGCGACCTTGTGCCCGGCCTTGGTCGTGATGAACTCGGGGTGGAGGAGCTCGCCCGAGTGCGGGTCGATCATGTCCACGGGCAGGCGGACGTCCTGGGTGTGGGTGGTCATGGACGCGAGGGTGAAGCGCATCGCGTCGCTGCCGTGGGATTCGATGATGTCGAGCGGGTCGACGCCGTTGCCCAGGGACTTGGACATTTTTTGGCCGTGCCCGTCCTGGATCATCGCGTGGATGAACACGTCCTTGAACGGGAGCTGGCCCTTGAAATAGAGGTTGAACATGACCATGCGCGAGACCCAGAGCGTGATGATCTCGCGGGCCGTGCACAGCACGGAGGTCGGGTTCCAGGTGTCGAGTTCGGCCGTGTCGTCGGGCCAGCCCATGGTGGACATGGGCCACAGTGCCGAGGAGAACCAGGTGTCGAGGACGTCGGGGTCGCGTTCGAAGCCCTGCGATGTCAGGTAGTCGACAACTTGCGGTTCATCGAACTGGCAGCAGACCTGAACTTCGCAACGTTGCTCATGCTCAATCTTGACAATGATGTCCGAGTCGTGATCGATTAGACGCGGCCTAGTAATTATTTCTGTTCCTTCATCTCTTAGGTCTGACCCCGCAGACATAACTTCCATGGCAATGCCGAAGGCTATGTCTTTATTTTCACAGGCCTTTGTCCAAACGGGGATCCGATGCCCCCACCACAGTTGGCGTGAGATGCACCAGTCGCGGAGGTTTTCGTGCCAGGCCTGGAAGGTTTTGGCGTAGCGCGGCGGGGTGAAGGTGAGGCCGGTGGTTGCAGCACCCTCCCCCTGCCCCCTCCCGGAGGGAGGGGAGTTTTTGTAAGCCGGGTCGTCGCTGGGTTCGCGTTGGGATTCGTCCATCGCGCGCAGCGCGGCGCCCTTGAGCGCGTCGTCGGTGACCTTGAGGTACCACTGGTCGGAGTAGTAGGGCTCGACGGGGACGTGGCTGCGGTAGCTGTGGCCGACGGCGTGACGGTAGGGCTTGATCTCCTCCATGAGGCCGTGGTCTTTGAACCACTGGACGATCTGCTTGCGGGCGTCTTCGCGCGAGAGGCCGAGGAAGGGTTTGAGCGTTTCGTTGTTTTCCGGCGCTTCTTCCGTGGGCCAGCCGTGGTCTTTGGAGATGGAGGCGTCGGGGGCCATGACGTTGATGATGGGGAGGTCGTGGCGTTGGCCGATGTCGTAGTCGTTGGGGTCGTGGGCGGGGGTGACTTTGAGGAAGCCTGAGGCCATCTTCGCTTTGCTGTCGTCGCTGTCCTCGTCGGGGATCACGACGTAGTCGTCGCCGAGGATGGGGATGATGCGGTTCACGATCGGCAGCTTCACGAATTGGCCGATGTATTTCGCCCGCGGGGCGTCGTCGGGGTTCACGGCCACGGCGGTGTCGCCGAGCATGGTCTCGGGGCGCGTGGTGGCGACGGTGGCGTGTTCGCCGGTTTCGGTCCACTGGGTGTCGCCCCCGGGCGACTCGCCCGGGGCTAAATTCGCCGGCCGCACGATCGGGTACTTCATGTAGTAGAAGTTGCCGTCGATGTCCTCCATCTCCACCTCGTCGTCGGCGAGGGCGGTCTGGGTCACGGGGTCCCAGTTGACGAGGCGTTTGCCGCGGTAGATCAGGCCGTCTTTGAAGAGTTGGAAGAAGGCTTCGCGCACCGCCTTGCTGCGCGCCTCGTCCATGGTGAACGCCTGGCGTGCCCAGTCGCAGCTACAGCCCATCGCTTTGAGCTGGTCGGTGATGCGCTGCTCGTATTCGTCTTTCCAGGCCTGGACTTTCTCGATGAACGCGTCTCTACCCGCCTTGCCGTCCGCTTCGTCGAGCTTGTAATCCTTGAGCGACTTCTTGCCTTCCTGTTGGAGGCGTTTGTCGACGACGGTCTGGGTGGCGATGCCGGCGTGGTCGGTGCCGGGCAGCCAGACGGCGTTCTTGCCCTGCATGCGGGCGTGGCGGGTGAGCACGTCCTGGAGCGTGTTGTTGAGCGCGTGGCCCAGGTGCAGCGCGGCGGTGACGTTGGGCGGGGGGATGACGATCGAGAACGCGTCGCCGTCGTCGGACGGCTGCGCGTGGAACGCGCCCTGGTCGAGCCAGCGCTGGGTGATCTGCGCCTCGACATCGACGGGGTTGTACTGCGGGGGCAGGGCGTGTCCGTCGGCGGCGTGGTCGGGGCCGGCGGTTTGAGAGGGCGTGGAGGTCATGGCGGTGGGTACGTTTGGCTGGGGACAAAACCGTGGCTCGCGGGGCGAGGCACGGCGGCGGGGGACAGTCTGACAGGTGCGGACAGCGAGCGGGCGGGGGTCAGCCCCTCACGCGACGGCGACGCTCAACGGGATGAACCGCTGTCCGAATGACATGCCCGCATTGTATCGGCCGGAAGGCGACGCTCAATCCGTAATGGGGTTCAGCGTCGGCGGATTTGGAGGATCGCCAGGAACAGAGCGCCGGCCAAGGCCGAGCCGGGTTCCGGCACGATGCCGCCGGTAAAGTTTGGCGCGGCGGTACTCCCCCAATTCTGCAGCACGCCGTCGAGTTCGGTCTGCTCGATCTGGCCGTCGGGAAGGTCGTTCACCCAACCGGCGGGGACACCGGCGGTGTCGGTATCGACTCCCCAGTTCTGGAGCACCAGGTCGAGGTCGCCCTGTTCGACCTGGCCGGAGGCGTTGTAGTCGCCGGGGAGGCCGGCCGCGAAGAGCGCGTCGAGCCAGGCTTCGGCGGCGGTCTGGGCGTCGCCGTCGGTGCGTGGGAGGATGCCGTCGAAGATGATGTCGTCGTTGGCGTCGCGTTCGTACTTGCCGTTGTACAAAAGGAAGAACGGGTCGGAGCTTTCGAGGCCGGCCTGGTGCAGGCGGAAGGGCAGGAGGTAAAAACCGTCGTCGGGCGCGTTGCCGTTGTCGCCGCGGACGAGGAAGGACACGTGCTTGTGGATGCCGCCGTCGGCGTTGGTCTGGTCGAGGACAAAGCCGGGCTGGTCGGTCGATTCACCGGTAACCGTCATGTTGACGAAGGTCGATAGCCGGACTTCGAGGCTGTGTCCGGCGGGCGGAGCGGCGAAGTCGACATCGTCGAGGAAGTCGCCGTCGTTGTTGTCGTCGAGGCCGTCCCAGTAAAAGAGGGTGCTGGGTGTTTGGCTCAACGGGGCGGAGACGGCGGGGACATCGAAGGATACGTCCGCAGAAGGCAGCAGCGTGAAGTCACCGGTTGCGAAGAATCCCGGGGCGCTGATGCCGTGGAAGCCGGGCTGGATGATTTCGAGCGGCTCGGAGAAGCGGAAAGTATCTTCGACGAAGGCCTCGGTGTCGAAGTCGTAAAACCCGGTGAGGATCTGGCCGCCGGGGTCGGCGCCGTTGGAGTCGTAAGGGTTGATGTCGATGTGCTGGTTGCCGGATTGCGCGGCCGCCGGGATGCACGCGACAGCAGAAACAACGGCAAGGGCGGCGAGCGAGAAGCGGGCGGGACGCATGGCGGGCTTTCGGCGTTGAGTGTTCGATGCCAAGGTGGTGCGAAACGGCCGGCGGGCTGGTTCGAGCCCACCGGCCGAAGGGTTCTTCCCCCTTCTCCCTACAAGAAACGTCCGGGGTCAGCGGCGGCGGGTCAGGCCGAGCGCGCCCAACACGGCGAGCGCCGCGGCGCTCGCCGGCTCGGGCACGATGTTGCTCTCGACGTATTCCTCGGCTTCTTCGAGCAGCTCTTCAAGGACCATGTCGTCGTAGGTCGTGCCGCCGTAGCCGATCAGGTGGTACAGCGTCGTGCCGGCGACCGCGCTGTCGCTGGTGCTGTAGTCCAGGGCGAGCAGGTATATGCCGGCACCGGTGGCGGCGTCGGTGGCGCTGCTGAGGAACTCGATGTGGTCATGCGCCTCACCGTTGGCGTCGGACTGCCAGGGCGTGAGCGTCGTGGTCGGCGCGGTGGCCGAGCCGTCGAGGTCGAACTCGTTGAGGAACGGGTCTTCGAGGATCAGGTCCTGCGGCAAGGCCCCGAACATCGGCGAACCGGTCCCGTCCCAGTAGGCGGCGTTGGTGCCGAGCACGGGCAGCAGCGTGGCGTTGATGTTGAGCGCGGTGTTGGCGGGGAAGGGGAAGTTGGTGCCGTCGGGGTCGGCCGGGCTGCTGCCATCGGTGACCATGCCGGGCTCGTCGACGCCGGGGTTGGGCGAGCCTTCCCACGAGGGCTCGAACTCGCCGAGGACGATCTCCTCGGTGACCGGCTCGACAACCACGCCCGTGCCGCCGTCGAAGTCGTAACGCCCGACGGTGAGTTGGCCGTTATCGACGTAGAACATCAGGTCGCCTTCGGCGCCGTGGGCCTTGGCGTCGGTGCCCTGGGTCGCGGTGCCCAGGGCGCCGGTGCCGACGCAGGCGGCGCAGAGCAGGCGAAAGAACGAAACGTGGTGGGTTTGGTTGGTCCGGGAAAGGGAACGCATCATCTTCTCCTTAGGGTTCGGGAATCGAACGAACGAACATGGGCCGCGCGGTCACGGCCGGGCGATCATGGGGTGCGGGTCGAATCGGTTGGTGAGTTCGTCGAGGAAGACGTCGCCGAACGGGTGGGCGGCGGCGTGGCCATCGAGGAAGGTGTAGTTGGCGACGCTGTCGAACTTGGCCTGCGGGCCGGCGACGGCGTTGGTCTCCATCTGCTGCGCGGCGTTGGAGGCGACGACGGCGCCGCCCGTGCCGAAGCCGTCCCACTCTTCGGGGTGGGGGTGGTCGGCGCCGGCGTAGTCGCCCTCGTGGGCCATGGGCAGGAAGTGGACGAGGTCCGTGACCGGGCCGACATGCTGAACTTTGAGGTACGCGTTGCCGCCGCGCGGGTCGGCGGGGGGCCAGGGGTTCAGGCCGTTGCCGTCGGGGTCGCCCAGGAAGCTGTTGATGCCGAAGCTGGTGAGGCGGTAGACGGTGCCGGGCGTGTTGGGGACGGGCACGGCGTCGCCGTCTTCCCAGTGCGGCGAGTCGTCGAGCGGGCTGCGGACGACCAGGTCGCTGCCGTAGGTTTGGAGCGACTTGATCCACGCGAGTTCGAGGTTGACCGGCGCGGTGCCGTGGGGCAGGCCGGCGTTGATCATGTGCCCGTCGTGATCTGTGAGGTAGGCCTGGTGGGCCAACTCGAGTTGGCGGAGTTTGGAGAGGTCGACGGTCGCCTGGGCAGAACGGCGAGCCTTGCTCAGGGCGGGCAGGAGGATCGCAACCAGCAGGGCGATGATCGAGATGACGACCAGCAACTCGATGAGCGTGAAGCCGGGGCGGCGAAGCATCGGCGGCGACGCAATTGATATTCGAGAATCAAATATCATTCGCGAATGATAAATCAATATCAAATGATGTCAAGCCCGGGCGGTCGCGGTCGCGGTCGTGAGGGCGTGGCGGCGGTACGCGCGGGGGCTTTGGCCGAACGCCTTGGCGAACCGGCGGGAGAAGTACAGCGGGTCGACGAAGCCCACGGCCCGGGCGACCTGCGCGACGGGCTGGCCGGTGTGGGCCAGGAGTTGGCCCGCCCGCTGAAGTCGCTGGTTTTCGAGGAATTGCATCGGGGTCGTGCCGAGCTGCTCCCGGAACAGGTGCGCGAATCGCGACGGCGAGAGGCAGGCGGCGTCGGCAAGCTGCTCGATGGTCCACGCCTCGCTGAACCGCGTGTGCAGGCGTTGGAGCACGGGCGCGAGGCGTTCGTCGATGGTTGGCCTTGGTTCCGGCGGGGCGGCGTGGAGCAGGGCCGCCTCCAGGGCGTTCATCGCCAGGTCGTGGCTGCGCGGATCGGCCGAACGCTCGTGGCGGATCATGCGGGCGAGGTGGCGCTCGACCCGGCGTTGAACGACAAGATCGTCCAGATGAAGGTGCCGCAGGCCCGGGCCTGCTTCCGGCCAATCCAGCCATCGCAGCCACCGGGCCGGCGGGTGGAAGTGGGCCCAGATGAACTCCCACCGCCCGGCTTGCCGCTCGGTTGCGTAGTCCTGGGCGGCGTGGGGCGGGTAGAGGTGGAGGTCGTTTTTAGTGGTTTTTACGCTGTACTCGGCGGTTTTGAGACGTCCCGAGCCGCTTTGGGTATACAGGAGCAGGTAGTCCGCTCCGCCCTCCGGACGGAACACCCGGTAGCCGCGCTCGCGGACCCAGTGATCGGCGATCAGCATCGCCGGGGCGGGGTTCGGGGTGACAGGAACGATAGTCATGACAGAATCGTACATGTAATCAACGGTCTTCCGACTCGTTTCGGACAATGAATCCGGCACAATGTGTGACGCTGGCGACTAGGCCCCCGACCGGTGTCAGCCGCAACGCCGCCGCCCGGAGACTTCTGATGGACCCCGACTCGAAGCGCCCCGCCCTGGAACTCACGCCCGCCGACCGGCAACGCTGGGAGCGCGACGGCTACCTGATCGTCCGCCGGCTCTGGACGCCCGCCGAGGTGGCGGCATGCCGGGAGCGGTTTGACGCCATGGGCCAGACCGGGCGGGCGATCGAGGGGCACTGGCACCCCGGCGAGTCGTCGGCGGACCCGCTGCGGCGGTACCCGCGGGTGATGATGCCGCACCGGTTCGACGACCTGAGCCGGTCGATGCTGCTGGACGCGCGGGTCGAGGCGGTGCTGAAGGCCTTGATGGACGACGAGCCGATCGCGACGCAGTCGATGTTCTATTTCAAGCCGCCCGGCGGGAAGGGGCAGGCGCTTCACCAGGACAACTATTACCTGCGGGTCAAACCGTTCTCGTGCGTGGCGGCGTGGACGGCGATCGACCGGGCGGACCGAGACAACGGCGGGCTGTGGCTCTGCCCCGGCACGCACACCTACGAGGTCCAGTGCCCGGAGCTGGCCAACCCCGACGAGAGCTTCACGACCGACTTTGTCGCGCCGCCGAACGGCTCGGACCCGGTGCCCGCGCTGCTGGAGCCCGGCGACGTGTTGTTCTTCAACGGCAGCGTCGTCCACGGTTCGCGCCCGAACCAGACGGCGGACCGCTGGCGGCGCAGTTTCATCTGCCACTACATGCCCGCGTCGGCGAAGCAGATCGCCCGGGACTACGACCCGTGCCTGCGGTTCGACGGCAGCGAGTACCGCGTCGATTTCGTCGAAGGCGGCGGGCCGTGCGGCACGGAGTTCGAGGGCGGGTTGGCGCCGATGGAGTGGGACACGGCGAAGGCGGCGGGGCGCACGCCGGTCAAGTCGGGCAGCATCCCGGCGTGACGCGCGGCACGGTGCGCTTCCCTGGGTTCAGCCGCCGGGGGTGGTGGCGCAGTCGGCGCACCGGCCGTGCAGGACGATGTCGTGGTCGTCGAGTTCGAAGCCGGGGGGGAGCATTTTTTTGAGGTTGCCGGGGCAACCCTCGAGGTCGAAGACGCGGTCGCAGGCGTTGCAGCGGAAGTGGTGGTGGTGCGAGAGGTGGGCGGGCTCGTACCGCGTCGGGCCGGTGGTCAGTTCGACGGGTTGGAGCCAGCCTTCGTCGACGCCGGCGGAGAGCGCGCGGTAGACGGTGGCGATGCCCAGGCCCGGCACGTCGGCCTGCGCGGCGTCGAGGACTTCCTGGGGCGACAGCGGCCGACCGGCCGACTCGATGACGGTACGGATGGCTTCGCGTTGGGCGGTGTTTCGGGACACGGTGGGGTGAGGGTCAGGCGGGGTTCAACAATTTAGAAGGTCTTGGCCGGTTCGGACGGCGCGTCATTCGAGCCGACCGGAACGATCAGGTCAAGCGTGGTCACGAAACGCCGGGCCTGTTTGTGCGCGACGCCCGACGCGGCGCGCCACAACCCCAGGAACAGAAACGGCGGCCAGAGCACATGCACGACCTGCATCATCTGCATTACCTGCAGCCGCGCCGCGTCGTTGGGCGCGGCCTGGACCCGGCCCCACGTCCAGGCCGCAAGGCCTCCGGCGACAATCGGGATCAGGACCAGGAACAGGGCGGTCGTCCACAAAAGCCACGGCGTCGCGTCGGACGGCTCGACTTTGGCGGTGACGACCGTGCCGTTCTCGGCGGATGTTGCGACGTCGATGCGCACCCGGGCGGACGCCCGGGCCATCGTCGGCGCTTCGAAGACGGCGTGGCTTGCGCCCTGGGCCGTGTCCCCGCCGATCAGGTCCCACGGCGGCTGCATCAACGCCGCCGCCCGGCCCAATGCGTTCCGCACCGCCAAGGGCGAACGTTTCGGCAACACCTGCTCCATGGGCGCGGTCGCGCGCGGCTTGCGCCACCACACCAGCAGCGCCAGCACGGCGACCCAGACCACCACGGCCACGCCCAGCGCAGCGAGAATGAACAGCTTGGCGTTGGCTTCGGTCATGCGGTAATCCGACTCGGGTCCGTCGTCAACTGGGGCTCATGCCCCACGTCTCCCAGATGAACCCACCTGCGAACAATCCAAACCCGAACGCGATCAATGGGACCCGAATCGGGTCAGGGCTTGAATCTGATCCGTCGTGACCACCCGCTCCGGGTAGACGATACGTGTCAGCCGCACCAGATTCCGGATCCGCCGACCGTCCATCTCGATCTCGGCAAGCTTGCCATAGTCCCGGCCCTGAAGGGTCAGTTCGGCCGCTTCAAACATTTTTTCCCAGATCTTCTTCCGCGCTTGCTGATCAAGGTCGGGGTATTCCAAGCGAAGCATCACCCGACTGAGGATCGCGTCGTCGAGGACTTCCGGACGATTCGTCGTTAAAAATAGGATGCCCTCGTAATAATCCAGCATGCGTAAGAAGATGCCGACGATCGCGGAACGCTCAAGATCATTGCCGCGTTGCGTCAGAAAAATCTCGCACTCATCGAACTGCAGCACCGCGTTCCAGCAGACGATGCGCGCAAAAACCTTCTGCAGGTTCTCCTCGATGGCTTGGACCGTGGTGCCCAACTCCCCGAATTCCAAGACGTACAGCGGCCGTTCGGTCATCTCGGAATAGACCTCGGCGGTCAGGGTCTTGCCGACGCCGGGGCTCCCGCAAGCCAGCACCACGATGCCGCCGTGTTTGCCTCGGATCAGATCGCCAAAGAGCTTGTCGGTGGGCGTTTCGAACACCTTCTGAAGAACCGATTTCATCTCCGGCGGGAGGTAGAGCTGGTCGAGCGCCCGGTCGTCGTAGTCATAGACTTCCAGGTCATCGATGTCCGCGAACACGTAAGACTTGGTGTCCAGGCTGAAGACCCGGACCAACGGGATGGCGCTCGTATCTTCCTGGCTGTTGAGATGATTTCCCGCAAAACCCCGGCCGTATGAATCGTTGTCGTTCGATTCGAGGGTTCGTTCCACCACGGCGCGGCGCGGCATGTCCGGTGTGCCCAGGGGCAGTTCCGTCAGCAGCTTGGTGAACAAGAAACGTTGGGAGAGGTCCAGCACCGAGCTGCGCACCCACACCTGACTCCCCGATTCGGCGGATAGCCGTTCGGCCTTGGCCAATCGTAGGTTGAACTCGCCCGCCGAGACTTGGAGTGGCCGAAACCCGAGCTCTTGGAACACCTCCAGCATGGACAGGTCCCGCGGGTCGCCGTTGCGATCCATAAACAGCGCGGCATCGACCGGCCACTGCAACCGGTGATGAAAACCGCCCATGCCCAGCGTGACGACCACGTCAACAAATTTGATTTTTTTCTCGACATGGTCCTCATGGAAATGGGGAACCGCCCGTACGGGATACCAACGCCCGTTCCAACTCAGTTCAACGTTGGCCCGGCTATTGCCTGCGGCCATCAGGGTTGAGCCGAACTCCAACGGACTGCTCACGACCATCCCGTAAAAACGGTCGTCCGTCAGTTGCTTGTCGCGCAGCCCATGCACGCGGACGGCCAGGATGGCGCGCTCGTTGGGTTTGAGTTTCGGGCTCTCCAAAAGATGGCGGACGACTTTGAGCGGGAGCTCATCGACGTTAACGGGGATCGGCCCTTCCGCCTTCCGGGCGAGCACGTCGTCCACCACGGCGATTTCCTCCCCGGAAAGCGCGCAGTGGAGTTTGGCGTCCTGCAGCAAACCACGCCATAGAATCAGTCTTGCCATCAGGCCGTTGTCCTATCTAATCTCGTGCCGCTTGAGTCCGGTCGTGTTCACTTGCGTTTGCGCTTCTTGTATTTCGTCTTGTTTTGCTGCGCCTTGGTCGAGCCCTTGCCCTTGCCGAACGGGTTGCCGCCGCCGCCCGCCATCGCGGCCTGCATCGCCGCGGGGTTCATCTGTTGCATCGCCTTCATCTTGCCCATCATCCCCATGCCCGACATCGCCTGGCCGAGCTGGCTGACCATGTTGAAGCCCTTGACCAGTTGCGACACGTCCTGCTGGTGCGTGCCCGAGCCCTTGCTGATGCGGCGCCGGCGCGAGTTGTCGAGGACCTCGATGTCCGTGCGCTCCTTGACCGTCATCGAGTTGATCATCGCCTCGGTGCGGTCGATCTGCGACTCGTCCATGTCCAAATCTTTGAGCTGCCCGCCCACCCCGGGCAACATCCCGAGCAGACTTTTCATGCTTCCCATCCGCCGGATCGTGCGGAGCTGCTTGAGGAAGTCGTCCATCGTCAGCTTGCCGGCCGCGAGCTTTTCCTGGACGCGCATCGCCTCTTCTTCGCTGACCTCGGCCTGAGCCTTCTCAACAAGAGACACGACGTCGCCCATGCCCAGGATTCGGCCGGCGATGCGTCGGGGGTGGAACGCCTCGAGCGCGTCGATCTGCTCGCCGACGCCGATGAACTTGATCGGCTTGCCGGTGACCTGACGCACGGACAACGCTGCGCCGCCCCGCGTGTCGGAGTCGAACTTGGTGAGCACGACGCCGTCGAGCTCGAGCTGGTCGTTGAACGCCTTGGCCGAGTTGACCGCGTCCTGCCCGGTCATCGCGTCGAGCACGAGAAAGATGTGGTGCGGCTGCACCGCGTGGTTCACCTTGCGCAGCTCGCCCATGAGGTCGTCGTTGATGTGCAGACGCCCGGCGGTGTCGAGGATGAGGACGTCGATGTTCTCGGTGCGTGCTTTCTTGAGCGCGTTGCGGCAGACGTCGACGGCGACGCCGACCGCCTGGCCGTACTCCTTGCACTTGTCGGGCTCGCCGTGAAACGACACCGCGCCCGGGCCTTCCACCGTGTCGTTCACCTGATTCGCGAGGACTTCGAGCTGCTTGACCGCCGCGGGGCGTTGCAGGTCGGCGGCACAGAGCATGACCGACTTGCCCTGCTTCTTGAGGTTCGCCGCGAGCTTGCCGCAGGTCGTGGTCTTGCCCGAGCCCTGGAGTCCGGCCATCATCACCACCGTCGGGCCCGGCGAGACGAACAGGATCGGCGCGTCGCTGAGCCCCGCCTGTTCGTCCTCGGCGACCTCGTCCCCGCCGAGCAGGCGCACGAGCTCGTCGTGCACGATCTTGATCATCTGCTCGCCGGGGCGGACGGCTTCGAGCACCTCGACGCCCACCGCCTGCTCGAGCACGCGCTCGCAGAACTTCTCGGCGACCTCGTAGTGCACGTCCGCCTCGAGCAGGGCCTCGCGGACCTCCTCCATCGAATCGCGCACGTTCGCTTCGCTGATCTTGCTCTGCCCCGACAGCTTGCGCAGGGCCGACTCGAATTTATCCGAAAGATTCCCGAACATTCACGACACCTCAAGGACACCGGGCCGCCTAAACAGCAGTTTTCCGGGGGTTTGCGGGTCGGGCTCTGACCGGAGCGAGCGGGATCATACGCGAATCCGACATTTCGCTGAATCAGGCCCTGCCGGGAAACGTCTTGGTGATGGACGCTTCCGAAGGGATCATGGAGTTGCGATCCAGCCGGCTCGCGAAGATGCCACTGACCACTGACACCACACATGACCGACGCCGACGCCCTCCGCCGCTACACCACCGCCGCCGACGCCGATGCGTTCGCGGAGCTCGTGCATCGCTACGAGCAACTGGTGTTCAGCGTGTGCGTCCGTCGGCTGGGCTGCTCGGCCGACGCCGACGACGCGGCGCAGCAGACGTTCATGAAGCTCGCCCGCGCCGCCACGGGCATCAAGGGCAGCGTCGCCGCGTGGCTGCACACCACCGCCACGCGCACCGCGATCGACCTGGGCCGGCAGAAGACCACCCGGCGCAAGCACGAGGCCCAGGCCGCCCAGCATCGCCACGACTACGCGACGCACCGCGAGCCGGCTATCGACGCCGACGCCATCGCCGCTTCGGGCTTCGACCCGGCGCTGCACGCGTCGTGGAACGAAGTCTCGCACCACCTGGACGAGGCGGTCCTCGAACTGCCGGCGATGCACCGACGGCTGATCATCGAGGTCTACTTCCAGGGGCGGACGCAGCGCGAGGTCGCCGAAGAACTCGGCAAGTCGCAGGCACGCGTGTGCCGGCAGTTGCAGGAAGCGGTCGCGTCGCTGCGGAGCCTGCTGTCCAAGCGCGGCGTCATGCTGCCGGTCGGCGCGCTGGCGTCGGGCTTGATGTTCGTGCAGCAGTCCTCGGCCGCGCCGACCACGGCCCTGACGACCGAGTTTATGAAGGTCGGCATCACCGCGTACGGCGTGCCCTCGGCGGCGGCTTCGTCGTCGGTGCTCACCGGCGCGGCCGGGAGTACGGCCGGCGCTTCGGTGTGGACGCACCCGCTGGTTGTCGCGCTGGGTACGCTCGCGGCGGCGGGGTTAATCGCCGCGGTCGTGGCGATGTTCTCGGGCAATCCGTCTTCGGGGCCGAGTGTCGCGCCACCGCCGCCGGTTGCCGACGCGCCACACGCCCCATAACTGCAAACTTCCGGGCCCACGCCGAACCGCGCGAACAAGTGCAGTTCCACGGCGTAATCCCCTGCTGATTCCGGTGTCGGCCGTGTCGGATCCGTAGCGTTGTTGCGACGGGTTCGCGCGGCCGCGGCGTGTCCGTCTTATCGCAAAGGGGTTCCCCATGGCTTCACGATGGCAACTGCTCGACCACGTCCTGCGCGGGGAGGCGACGCGCGGCGATCAACTCGTCACCGGCGAACTCTCCGTCGGCGCGCGACAACTGGCACCGGTGCTCGTCGCGCTCGGCGGGCTCTACGGCCTGTGCATGGGGTCGTTCGGCATCATCCGGGCGTATTCGACCGAAGGCATGCGCGACGGCGCGGTCACCGACGCGTGGCTGCAGGTCGCGGCGACGACGGTGAAGGTCCCGCTGCTATTCCTGGCGACCTTGGTCGTCACCCTGCCGTCGCTCTACGTCTTCAACGCGCTCGTGGGTTCGAGCCTCAAGGCGCGTTCGGTCTTGCGGCTGCTGATCGCGATGCTCGGGGTGACCCTGGCGGTGCTGGCTTCGCTGGGGCCGATCGTCGCGTTCTTCGGCGTGAGCACCACGAGCTACTCGTTCATGATCCTGCTTAACGTCGCGTGCTTCGGCGTCGCGGGCGTGCTGGGGCTGGCGTTCCTGCTGCGCACACTGCACCGGCTGGCGCTCGCGCAAGACGCGCAGGACATGCAACGGCGTCTGGATGCTTCTCGAAAGGCGAACGCCGAGCATGAATCCATGGCTGATGAGGTGGTCGAGACGGAAGCCGCGGATACGGAAACAGAAGACAAGGACGAACCCGACGCGTCCTCCGCCCCGGAGCTTCGCGCCGTCAAGGCCGCCGCGAAGCGCGGCACGAACGTCGGACGTGAGTCGCCCTTGCAACTCATCGGCGAGCGCACGGACGGCCGGGCCAAGGCGGTGTTCCGCATCTGGGTGGTCGTGTTCGGGCTGGTCGGGGCGCAGATGAGTTGGGTGCTGCGGCCGTTCGTGGGCAGCCCGGACCTGCCGTTCGCGCTGTTCCGGGAGCGCGAGAGCAACTTCTTCGAGAGCGTGGCCGGCGCGATCGCCCGGCTGCTGGGCGCGTGATCGCCTCGGTGCCCCCGAGCCGCGCGTTGTGGTGGCAGCGCCCGTTCCGCCACGCCGACGGCGTGTTGCGCGGCGCCGCGTGGGCCGTCGCCGGCGTCAATACGTCCCGCCGACGCCGCGTCGCAACGCTGTTGATGCTCGTCTTCGGCTTCGGCGCGCTCTACGGCGGCGTCATGGGCGGGTTCGCCGGTGTCACGCCCGACCGCTGGCTGCAGATGACCTACAGCGCCGTCAAGGTCCCGCTGCTGCTGCTCGCAACTTTTGCGCTTGGCCTGCCCAGCTACTACGTCGTCCACGCATTGCTGGGCCTCTCGCGCGACTTCGGCGACGCCGTCCGCGCCCTGCTCGCCACCCAGGCCGGGCTCACCGTCATCCTCGCGTCGTTCGCGCCGGTCACCGCGCTGTGGTACTTGAGCGTCCCGGACTACAACCTCGCGCTGCTGTTCAACGCCGCCATGTTCGGCCTGGCGAGCCTCAGCGCCCAGGTCATGCTCCGCCGGTTCTACCGCCCGCTCATCGCCCGCGACCCCCGACACCGCACCCTCCTGCGCGTCTGGCTGGGCATCTACGCGTTCATCGGCGTCCAGATGGGCTGGACGCTCCGCCCCTTCATTGGCCAGCCCGACATCCCCACGGCGTTCTTCCGGCAGGACGCGATCGGCAACGCGTACGAAGCGGTGTGGAACATCGTTGTGCGCGTGCTGAGCGGCTGAAACCGTCCGTGTCGCGTGGTCTACGGTTCGCCGTGAAGGCCGTAATTCGCGCTGTTCCGTCTGGGTAAACGGGGCAAGCCGGAAATCACCTCGAAATCCCGGGTCGCGTGCTTTTCCGGTGGCGTGGGCGGAATCCTGAGGCATCTTTCGGCGACAGAGACCCGCCGGCGCACTTTTCGCGCCGGCCCAGCCGGAAGGAAAAGGACGATGACCATGCATTCTGCTCGTCGCCGCGCGGTGGTTGCCGCCGGGCTGTTCGTCACTTCGCTGCTCGGGGCCGCCGCCCACGCCGAGATCATCGGCACCGGCGGCGCGATCGACCTCACACCCCTCGTGCTCGACTTCGATACCGACGCCAACGGCCAGCCCATCGTGCACGGCCAGGTCATCGACGATGAGTACGCCGCCTGGGGCGTCGCCATCGACGTCCAGCACCCCACGCACGACTACCTCGACTTCGGCGTCGCGCTCGGCACCGACGTCTCCCTCGAGGCCGACATGCGCACCAGCGTTGCCTTCGGTGCGTTCCACCCCAGCAACGACACCTTCCTGGGCAACGTCCTCATCGCCCCGCGCAACGACTACGACTTCAACCACGACGACATCCTCGACACGCCCGACACCGCGTTCGAACGGCCCAACGGCCTGTTCACCTTCACGCTCAGCAACACGCTCTACGCCTCCGGCGCCCTGACCATCGTCGACGCCGAAGAGGCCGGCGGCACCGTCACGACCTACCTCAACGGCAGCATGGTCGGCAGCGTCGTCATCCCCGCCCTGGGCGACAACTCGGTCGTCACCGTCAACCTCCCCGACCAGAGCCCGTTCAACCAGCTCGTCGTCCACCTCGCCGGCTCGGGCGGCCTGAACGACGTGACGTTCATTCCCGTCCCCGAACCCGGCAGCGCGGCGCTGCTGGCCGGCCTCGCGACGCTGGGGCTGCGTCGCAAGCGCTGATCAACACACCATCCCAATCTCCTGCAGCCGGCGGAATCACCCGACGGCTTTTTCTTGCGCGACGTGGTTGCCGCATTCGGGGCAACATTCGCGGCCGGCCTTGAGCGTGCCGGTGAGGTCATAACCGCACACCCTGCACGTCGTCGGTTCGCGCCCGGGGAAACGGCGGACCCTCAACATCGCGTAAACAAGGATCGTCAACCACGCTAGCGCGAGCACCAGCACCCAGACCGGATGACCGATCAAGTAAACAGCCCAAGAGTCGGCGAGCCAATCGAGGCGGTCGTCCGCCTGCACATCGCCGTTGATTCCTTGAAACCAGAAGACTCCCGACCACAGCGACGCCGGCCCGGAAACCGGAACAAACGAAAGGAGGAAGCACCGGGTGTATTGATGGCGCCAGTGCCAGGCGCGGCACCACGCGTCTTCCGCCGTCGCGATCGCCGCCCCGGTCAATCCCAGGAAGAACGCAAGGAAAAAGGTGATGGGCAGTATCGAGCCCGCCAAGGCTCGGGGAAGATCGCGGATCGGACCGGACCAGTCGCCCCACGGCTCCCTCACCCCAACCCCCAGGCCCGTGAGAAAGACGACACACAGCAAACCGCAAGAAAGTATGGCCGCGGCGGCTGCTTTCTCCACCCGCGAACCGGCCGCGACATCCGCGACCAGATCGGGCCGAATTACCAGACGGCACACCGATGGCGTGGGCTTAACGCGCGGCTTCATCATTCTCCATCGGCCGCTGAAAGAAGTGCAGCGTCATCGCGCCGTAGACGAAACTCGCCGGGCCGTCGTACCCGTCCACTTCATCCAGTTCCGGCACGTCCGCGCCGGTCCGCAGCAAGAGCACGCCGCCGGGCTCGAGTTTGGGGAGCAGGGCGGTGAACACCGCGAGCAGATCACCCGGTAATTCGCGCGTGAGCCCCGCATGTAAATGCGGGGCCGGGTTGGCGGGTTCTTGTTCGTCGGGCCCCGCATTCACATGCGGGGCTTCGTCATCATCTCGGTCTCGATCGCCGCGCCGCGCCTGCTTGAACGGCGGGTCGAGGAACGCGACCGACACACTGTCCGCCTTCAGCCGCATCGCCCACATCGGCGGCAGCGCCCCGCCGTGATGCACCGTCGCGCGGTCGGCCAGCCCGAGCGCCTCGAGGTTCTGCTTCAGGCGCGATACGGCATCCCGATCACGATCAACGAACGTGCAGTGTTCCGCCCCGCGCGAGAGCGCCTCGAGCCCGAGCGAGCCCGTACCGCAGAACACCTCGACGGCGTGCCCGTACCCCAGCACGCCCAGCGAGTGCAGCCGGTTGAACAGCGCCTCCTTCACCCGGTCGGTGATCGGGCGGGTCGTCTTCGCGTCCTTGGGGCCGAGCAAAGGTCGGCCGCGGTGGGTGCCGGCGATGATTCTCATGGCGGATTTGGCGATCTCGTGATTTGGCGATCTGACGTTTTTCAACAACAAACGTGTGGAAGGGCGAATCCGGCAACAAGCATCGCCGAGTCCGCGACAACCCTCCGGGGGTATTCAATCGCCAAATCGCCAGATCGCCAAATCGCCAGATCAATCGATACCATGCGTCTATGTCGAAGACCAAGCCCAAAGACAAGCCCAAGAAGGGCAAGACGAACTCGCCGCCGCTCTCCGACCGGGCCGACAAGTACCGCTGCTACCAGCTCAGCGTGCAGGAGCCGTCGCACGAGGTGGACTTCTTCGTGCAGGCGTTCGAAGAGCAGTTCAAGCGCAAGCCCGTGCACCTGCGCGAGGACTTCTGCGGCACCTTCGCCGTCTGTTGCGACTGGGTGAAGGGCCACCAGGGCCGCACCGCGCTGGGTGTCGACCTGGACCCCGAGCCGCTCGCCTGGGGCAAGGAACACAACCTCGCGCCGCTCACCGACGCGCAGAAGCAGCGCGTCACACTCCACGAGGACGACGTCCGCAGGAAGATGACGCCCAAGCAGTCGCCGCGCTGCGACGTGCTCGCGGCGCAGAACTTCTCGTTCTGGCTGTTCAAGAGCCGCAGCGAGATGCTCGAATACTTCCGCGCCGCGCGGCACCACATGGCCGACGAATCCGTCATGGTCATGGACATGATGGGCGGCGGCGACTGCTACATCGAAGAACACAAGGACGTCCGCACCATCCCCGGCTACGGCAAGCCGTTCGGCAAGTTCAAGTACATCTGGGAGCAGGCCCGCATCGACCCCGTCACCGGCGACGCCGACTTCTACATCTCCTTCCGCTTCAAGGACGGCAGCAAACTCGCCCGCTGCTTCGGCTACCACTGGCGCTTCTGGACCATCCCCGAAATCCGCGAGCTGCTTCATGAGGCCGGCTTCGCCGAGAGCTACGTCTACTGGGAAGAGGTCGATGAAGACGGCGACGAGACCGGCGACTGGGCCCGCGTCGACGAGGCTCCGAACGACCCGAGCTGGCTGGCGTACATCGTGGCGGTGAAGTGATGAGGCAGGGTTTGGAGGTCGATCATGGCCACGCGTTGGTACGAGTTTGTCCCGTTCAAACGCAGTGATTGGTTTGTGATCTTGGTGATCGGAATGTTGGTGGTTCTGGTACTCTGGCCTTTCTTTGGCACGCACCATCGGGTTTCACCGGTCGCAATATCGTTGTCAAATATGCGGCAACTCGGGATTGTGTGTTATGCCTACGCAATCGATCACGAAGACCAATGGCCTGATTCGTTTGACCGTATCGCGCCCGAGTATCTCGACGAAGGTCAAAGGGGTGAACGCTCCATCTTCATCAACCCGCGCGAGGGCTACCTCACCTATCGCCTGATCCCGTTGGGCGTCACACTGGGCGAAATCCCTCCCGAAACACCCGTCCTCTACGAAGTCAAACTCGACGGCACCCTCGACCCGCACGGCTGCATCGGCTACGCCGACGGCCACGTCGAAGGCCCGCGCGACCGATCGGAAGGCGGCGAGTCTGCGGTAGAATAACGGTGTGGTGAGTTCAGAGATGCGACACGTGGCCACGTGGTGCTGAGGTGACGGATGCCGGAACAACCTCGCCCATTCAACGTCCGGTTCAGCTGGCCGCTCCGCATCATGATGTGGAGCATGGTGCCGTTACTGTTGTTTCTTTTGCTGCCGAGCCTCGGGCCGCAGGACCATCGTTTTTCCCCCGAGATGCAATCCATGTCCAAGATGCGCCAGATTGTCGTCATGGCGATCGCGTACGAACTGGACCACGGGCGCTGGCCCGACACCATAGATGAATTGGTGCCGGACTACTTCCCCGATCAGGCGGCGTTGCAGGAGGCGATGGCTAATCCTCGCGAAGGCTTCACGACCTATCACTGGGAAGCCCCACCAGCGCCTTTCGATGAACTTGAAAACCCCAGCGAAGTTGTGGTGCTGCGGGAAGTCTGCGCACACGGCGGCACCGTGCGGGACGGACTCGCGGCGTTTGCCGACGGGCACGCGTCGATATCCGACGGCTGGCACCCCGACCATTGAACTTCCGGGGGTTCGACGCCCGCCGCCGGGCGGGCTAGCCTGCCCGGATGCCGCCCGCCTCGTCCCCGCCCGCCGTGAAGATCCAGGCCCCCAAGGGCACGCGTGACTTCTACCCGGCCGACATGGCCTGGCACATGCACCTGCTCGACGCCTGGCGGGCCGTGTCCGTGCGCAACGGGTTCGAGCAGGTCGATGGCCCGATCTTCGAGACGCTCGAGCTCTACAAGGTGAAATCCGGCGAGGGGATTGTCTCCGAGCTGTTCAGCTTCCGGCGCACCGGCGGCGAGACCGACTTTGCGATCCGGCCGGAGTTCACGCCGACGCTCGCGCGGATGGTGGCGGACAAGGCGAACGCGCTGCCCAAGCCGATCAAGTGGTTCGCGACGCCGAACTTCTGCCGGGCCGAGCGCCCCCAGCGCGGCCGGCTGCGCGAGTTCTGGCAGTGGAATGTGGACCTGCTCGGGCTCGACACGCCCGCCGCCGACGCGGAGGTAATCTTCACCTGCGTCGACCTGCTCGCGGAGCTGGGACTGGACAGCACGCAGGTGCGCGTGAAGATCAGCCACCGCGCCGTGGTGAAACAGGTCCTGGAAAAGCTGGGCGTGCCCGAGGACAAACTTCCGGGGGCGTTCACGCTGCTGGACAAGCGCGACAAAATGACGCCGGACGAGTTCACGAAGGAGGCGGGCAAGCTCGGGCTCGACGAGGCGCGGGTGCAGCGTTTCGAAGAGGTCTGTCGCCGCAAGTATGCCTCGGGCGACCTCATGCACCTCGCACGCTCGCTGGCCATGGACGAGCCCCCGGAAGATCTGGTGAAGCTCGACGAGCAACTCCGCGCCTTCGGCCTCGCAGACTGGTGCGAGTACGACCTGGGCATCGTGCGCGGGCTGGCGTACTACACGGGCGTCGTGTTCGAGGTGCACGAGGCGACCGGTGTCGAGCGAGCCATCGCCGGCGGCGGGCGTTACGACCAGCTCATCGAGCTCTTCGGCGGCCCGGCGATGCCCGCGGTCGGCTTCGGGATGGGCGACGTCGTGCTGAGCAACGTGCTCGCGGACAAGGGCCTGATCCCCGATGACGTGGGGCCCCGCCCGGACGCGTTCGTGTTGGCCGCGTCCGACGAAGCTGCGGCCCAGCTCCCGGCCGTGGTGTCGGAACTCCGCCGCGCCGGCCTGCACGCCCGCATGAGTTACAAGGCCACCCGCAACGTCGGCAAGCTGCTCAAGGACGCGACGAACTGCGGGGCGAAGTTCGCCGTGATCGTGGGCGAGCAAATCGAAGTGAAGAATCTGGAGACCGGCGATCAATCCGCGGTGGGCCGGGATGCTCTGCTCGACGCCTTGCGTTAATCGGCATCTCTACATTGCGGTCCGGCACCGTGCGTGTGGGCGATATCATGCGGACATGAATAAGCCCGCCACCACTCGCTTCGCACGTGTTCTGATTTGTCTGTTTCTATTCGTCTCGACCAGCCCGGCGATCTCGCAGACCGAAGCCGCCGTGGCTGGTGATCAAGACGACACGCTGCGTGTCCTCTTCGTCGGCAACAGCTACACCGCGTACTTCAACCTGCCCGCCCAGGTGCAGGCGATGTGCGACCACGCGGGCATCGACGCGAAGATCGAGATGACCACGGCCGGCGGCAAGTCGTGGCGGTGGCACTTCGAGGAGGGCAAGGCGCCCGGCCGGATCGCCGAGGGCGGGTGGGACTTTGTCGTGCTGCAGGACTTCAGTCGCGGCGCGCTCGACAAGCCCGAAGAGTTCGACGAGTTCGGGGAGAAGATGATCGGGCTGATCGAAGACGTGGGCGCGAAGCCCGTGCTCTACCTGACGTGGGCCCGTCAACATCTGCCGGAAGATCAAGCGACGCTCACGGGGATGTACGCGTCGCTCGCGCAGCGGACCGGCGCGGCGGTCGCGCCGGTGGGCGTGGCGTGGCGGCACTGGTTCGACAAGGTGCCGGACGCGCCGCTGCACCGCAGCGACCGCAGCCACCCCAACCGCGCGGGGACGTACCTCGCGGCGTGCGTGTTCTACGCGACGCTCACCGGGCAGAGCCCAGTCGGGCAGGTCCACCACATCGCCGGGAGGGACGTGGTCGAGAAGACCGACACGCTCGTGAATCTGCCGGAGGCCGAGGCCAGGATGCTGCAGGAATGCGCGGCCGAGTCGGTCCGGCGGTTCGACATCGTGAAGGTCGCCGAGCAGTTCGAGGCGCAGCGCGGCGTGACGCCGTGAGCGACAACGGGGTGGCACCGGACCGGCCATCTCTCCGGGCGGGTGCGTGCGGCCGGGTACAATCGCCCCGTGGCGCAGCGACGATTCCACTACGAAAAAGCCTTCGAGCACTGTCTCCGCGCCAACGGCATCCCGTACGTCGCGGTCGATGAAGCCAAGCGGGCGCTGCAGGGCAAGGCGCAGAAGCTTCCGCTCAAGAGCTTCGACTTCGTGGTGTATTCCGAGGCCGGCCCGAACCTGCTGATCGATGTCAAAGGCCGGAAGCACAGCGGGCGAACCGCCTCGGGTTCCGGCACCGGCAAACAGTTGCAGAACTGGGTGACGCGCGACGACGTGCGCTGCCTGCAGAAGTGGGCGGGCATCTTTGGCGACGGTTTCGAGCCGGCGTTCGCGTTTTTGTATTGGTGCGACGCCCCGCCGCCGGACGCTCTGTTCCTGGAGGTGTTCGAGTTTTCGGAGAAGTGGTACGCGGTGCTGGCGATCAAGCTCGCGGACTACACGCCGGTCATGAAAGAGCGCTCGAAGAAGTGGGACACGGTCAGCATCCCCGCCGCCGACTTCACCCGGCACGCCCGGCCGCTCAAAGAACTGCTCGACCCGGCCGCGGCACCCACGGCGTCCGCGTCGCTCTTCGACCCCGCTCGACAAGCGTGACCCCGGCGCGTCGCCTTCCCGCCATCTCCGCCATTGCCGCGACTCCCGCCATCAAACGTTATCGCCCGTGCGGGTTCAGCCGAGCGCTCGACCCGGCCGATGAATCCTCCACTGCCGCCCGTTGTGCCCGCGTGGGCCTTGGTTTCCCGGCGTTTTCCGTTATGATGCCCGCCCGATGCCGACGCCCCGCCTGATTATTGCCGGCACGATTATTCCCAGCCCGCACACGCGGTAGGGCGGTGTCCGTTTTCCTCAAGACGACCCAACCCTGCCGCCAGGCGGGGTTTTTTCATGGTGCACCGCGGAGGACGCAGAGGGCCGCGGAGCCGAAGCCAGGTCATTCTCTGCGGCCCTCCGCGACCTCAGCGGTGCACTCTCTGGATCTCAACATGCCCGAGCAAACCGAAAAGCGCTCGTACAAAGACACGCTCAACCTGCCCAAGACCGCCTTCCCCATGAAGGCGAACCTCGTGCAGAACGAGCCCGCGTCTATGAAACGCTGGGACAAACTCGGCGTCTACAACAAGCTGCGCGACCGTGAACACCCGGCCGGCCCGTTCGTTTTCCACGACGGCCCGCCCTACGCCAACGGCGACATCCACCTCGGGCACCTGCTCAACAAGGTCCTTAAGGACTTCGTCGTCCGCACCCGCACCATGATGGGCCACGACTGCCCGTTCACGCCCGGCTGGGACTGCCACGGCCTGCCCATCGAACACAAGGTCATGCAGGAGCTGGGCGACGCCGCGCGCGAGATGCCCGCGCTCAAGGTCCGGCAGAAGTGCCAGAAATACGCCGACAAGTTCGTCAAGACGCAGAAGGCCCAGATGCAGCGCCTGCTGACCATGGCCGACTACGACGACCCGTACCTGACGATGCTCCCGAAGTACGAGGCCGGCGTGCTCGAGGTCTTCGCCAGCATGATCGAGCAGGGCCTGGTGTACCGCGATCTCAAACCCGTGCACTGGTCGGTGGACAACCAGACCGCCCTCGCCGAGGCGGAACTGGAGTACTACGACCGGGAAGACACGAGTGTGTACGTGTGGTTTGAGCAAACGAGCCGCGACCGTGAGGGAGCGGGCAATGCCGACGCTACGGGCTTCATGATCTGGACCACGACGCCATGGACGCTGCCCGCGAACCTCGCCGTGGCGGTGCACCCGCGGTTCGAGTACGGCCTCTACGACTTGGGCAACGGCAAGCAGGCGTGGATGGCCACCGAACTCGCAACGAAGGTTCTTTCGCGGCAAGGCGTGGAAGCCGGCGAACCGTTGCAGACGAAGCGCGGTGAAGACCTCGTCGGCCTCGAATACCAACACCCCTTCGTCGACCACGTCGGCAAGGTCGTCACCGCCGAGTACGTCACCGCCGAGGACGGCACGGGCCTGGTCCACACCGCGCCCGGCCACGGTGCCGAGGACTACCAGACCGGCCTGCGCGAAGGCCTGCCCGTCTACTGCCCCGTCCAGCCCGACGGCACCTACGACGACACCGTGCCCGACTGGCTGCGCGGCAAGTCGATCTGGAAAGCAAACGGCGAGGTCGTGGAACATTTGCGTGCATCGGGTCACCTGTTCTTCGACGAGACCTTCACCCACAGCTACCCCCACGACTGGCGCGGAAAGAAACCCGTCATCTTCCGCGCGACCGAACAGTGGTTCGTCGGCGTCGATAAACCCGTCCCCCGTTTAGCGGACGACGCGCAGCGTCCCGCGCACCCGGAAGTCCCCAACGCCACCAGCCTGCGCGAAGCGGCGCTCCACGAAACCGCGGAACACGTCGACTTCTACCCCGCCTGGGGCCGCAACCGCATGCGCGGCATGCTCGAAGGCCGGCCCGACTGGTGCATCTCGCGCCAACGCTCGTGGGGCCTGCCGATCCCGGCGTTCTTCCCCCCGGAAGGCACGGATGGCGAACCGTTGTTGACCACGGCCAGCGTCCGCGCAGTCGCCAAGACCTTCGGCGAAAAAGGCAGCGACGCCTGGTTCTTCATGCCTCCGGAAGATTTACTTCAGCATTACAAACCCAACGAAGACCCCGACGCTCCCGAGTGGCTTAAAGCCCGGAGATGGCCATCTCCGGGCTTTAGTGGGCTCACCAAGGGCGGCGATACTTTCGACGTGTGGTTCGAGTCCGGCAGCTCGTGGAACGCCGTGCTGCGCGAAGGATGGAAAGACCAACAGGCAAAACACGCCGACGGGGAAGCCTTCCCGGCGGAACTTTTTCTCGAAGGGTCCGACCAGCACCGCGGATGGTTCCAGCACTCGCTGCTGCCCGCGCTGGCCGTGACCGGTAAGCCGCCGTTCAAGGCGGTGCTCACGCACGGGTTCATGGTGGACAAGGACGGCCGGAAGATGTCCAAGTCCGACGGCAACGCGCTGAAGGTCGATGAGTTGATGAAGGACTACGGCGCGGATGTCTGCCGATGGTGGGTCGCGTCGCTGAACACGGATAACGACATCAAGGTCGACGCCAGTTTCTTCAAGCTCGCCGGTGAGGAGTACCGCAAGGTCCGCAACACGCTGCGTTTCCTGCTGAGCAACCTCAGCGACTTCGACCGCGAGGCGCACACACACCACTTCACGGACGCCGATGCGGCGAGCCTCGACGCCTGGGTGATGGGCGAGCTGGCGGCGCTGATCCGTACGGTGCGGGGTGCGTACGACGGCTACCAGTTCCGCCGGGCGACCGAGGCGCTGTTCAACTTCTGCAACGACACACTGAGCGCGGTGTACCTCGCGGCGGTCAAGGATCGGCTGTACTGCGACGCGCCCGGTTCGCCGCGGCGTCGGCGGACGCAGACGGCGTGCTACAAGGTCGCCGCGGCGCTGCGCGAGCTGCTCGCGCCGCTGCTGCCCCACACCGCAGACGAGGCTTGGCGGGCGCTGCACGAGTCCGCCGGGGCGAAGCACTCGAACCAGCAGTGCGTTCACCTCGAGTTGTTCCCCGACGCGGACCACCCGGGCGAGATTCCTGTTGATCCGCGTTGGCCGGCGATTATGAAGCAGCGCGACGCCTGGCTCAAAACGCTCGAAGACCACCGCCAGCAACTAAGCATCGATAACCCTCTCGACCTGGGCCTCGCCGCCGGTGGCGACTTGGCCGGTTTTAAGCCCGAAGACCTGGCGGACCTGTGCGGCGTCAGCCGGTTCACACACGGCGGCTCGGATGCCGACGCGTCGGTTCAAGACCTGTCTGACGCGCCGCGCTGCGAACGCTCGTGGAAGCGCGACGGCACGGTCAAGCAGCGCAGCGACGGCGGCATGCTCTCCGACCGCGACGCGGCGGCGCTGGGGCTTGAATGAGGCGGTGAGCGTCTTCGGCGGGTTGACTGACAACGGTTGACGTGTCGGTGTGCGGCGGGCGTCACGGTCGCTTGCGACCGTTTTCAGTCGTCGTGACCCGGCACCAACGGAATGGCCATCGCACGGTCGCAAGCGACCGTGGCACCCATCGCGTGTTCATGCTTTCGCTCGCAAGGCAATACTCCGGTCTGTACCCGTTTGTTTCATTGTGTTTCACACGCTTTTTTGCTGTTTGTTGCTTTTTGACGGCTTTCCCATCCCGTAGCATCCATGAGCCGCATCGGGTTTGTTGCTCTGGAGATTCTGCCATGTGGATGCCACGTCTATTGCGTTTTGTTCTGACCGTTGCTTTCGTTCTTCTGGCCGGAAGGTTCAGCATCGTGCACGCCGCGGATCAACAAGACTTCGCGTGGGTCAGCACCCAGGGCACACGCTTCGTCGATGCGTCCGGTGAGCCGGTCGTGCTCAAGGGCTGCAACGTCGGCAACTGGTTCCTGCTGGAGATGTGGATGCTGGCGATTGAACACGGCCAGTTCGCGGACCAGTACGAGTTTGAGAAGAACCTGGCGGACCGTTTCGGCGAGGACGAGAAGGACCGTTTGATGGACGTGTACCGCGCGAACTGGGTCACGCCGCGCGATTTCGAGGTGATGCGGTCGTTCGGGTTCAACGTGATCCGGCTGCCGTTCAACTACCGGTTGATCGAGGTTAAGGGCGAGCCCGGTGTGCTTAATGTTGAGGGCGTGAAGTGGCTCGACCGCGCGGTTGAGATGGCGGAGGACGCGGGGATGCACGTCATCCTCGACATGCACGGCGTGCCGGGCGGGCAGAGCGTGGACCACCCGACCGGCCGGGTCGAGCAGAACAAGCTGTGGGACGACCCGGCGTACGGCACGCGGACCGCGCAGCTTTGGAAGCAACTCGCCGAGCACTACAAGGATCGCGCGTCGATCGCGGGGTACGACGTGATCAACGAGCCGTACGCCGACTTCCAGACGGACATCCGGCCGCGGCTGCGCGAAATCTTCGTCGAAATCTACGAAGCGATCCGTGAGGTGGACGACCGGCACGTGGTTTTCGCGCCGTCGGCGTTGTGGGGCGGGCACGGCTTCTACGGCAACCCGCACGAGAACGGCTGGTCCAACGTCGCGTTCACCGAGCACCACTACCCGGGGTTGTTCGGCGACACGCCGACGCTCGCTCGGCACGGCGAGTTCACGCGCGAAGGACTTGCCGCCAAACAGGAAGAACTCGACGCGTTGCAGGCCCCGCTGTTCGTCGGCGAGTGGAACCCGGTGTTTGAGCGGCTGGGCGGCGGCGACCTGATGCGGCACTACTTCGACCGGTACGCGGAGCGCGGCTGGGCGGCGACGATGTGGTCGTACAAGATCCTGCACCGCGAAGGCGGTGTGATCGACGACAACTGGTACATGGTGAGTAACGCCGAGCCGCTGCCGGGGTTGGACTTCGAGACGGCGTCGAATGATGAGATCGAGGCGTACTTCCGCTGGTTCGGCGAGATGGACTACGTGATTGACGAGCCGATGCGTCACGCGCTGACCCGGCCGGACGCGGTGGTGATGGAGTTCCCCGAGCCCGAGCCGCCGCTGGTCGAGGCGCCGCACGACGACGTGGTTCCGGGGTGGACGGCGACGGACATCGGCGAGCCGATCTCCGGCGGGCAACACGTCGGCGACGATGGCACGCTCACGGTGTACGGCGGCGGCCGCGACATCTGGGCCGAGCAGGACGAGTTTCGGTTGCTGTGGCAAGACGTCGAGGGCGACTTCGTGTTCGAGGCGACGCTGCACGGCGTGAAGTACACCAATGCTTTTGCGAAGGCGGGGTTGATGGCGCGGGCAGATTTGTCGCCGGGCGCGCCGCATGTACTGGTGCACATGTTCCCTGAGCGCGGCGTCGCGTTGGGCTGGCGGGAACAAGCGGGCGCATCGACGAACCAGGTGGAGACGCCGCAAGGTGAGTGGCCCGTGCACCTGCGACTGACCCGGCGCGGCGACACCTTCCGCGCGTCGTACTCCACCGACGGGCAACGATGGGAAGCACTGGGCGTGCCCGTGACCGACGCGGCGGTCGGCCGGCGATGCAAGGTCGGGCTCGCGGTGCTCAGCCACGACGAACACAGATTGACGGTCGCCGAGTTTTCGGACGTACGCCTGCAGGGTTCGGAGCCGCCGCGCTGAGGGTGGCGTCGTGCATCGACGGCTTGATCGGCCGGCAGAATGTGTCGATTTCTCTCGTGCAGCGCCGCCGCGCTGCCGTGGGAGAAGATATGCCCGACGCGTCCGTCCGATACCGCGAGACCCGGCCCGGCGAGATCCAGGAGGCGGTCATGTTCACCATGGCCGGCGGCGAGGCGATCGATGTCGAGTCGGTACGGCACGACCTCAGCCACACCGCGACGTTCGGCGGCGAGGTGGTCGGCGGGGCGGTGATGTGTCTCGACGCCGACATGCAGCAGGCGGTCGTGGTGCATGTGGCGGACGCCGAGGTGAAGACTTCCGAGGCGACCGATGCCGAAGAAAAGAATCCAACGGAAGCGGCCGCAACGGATGACACACCAATTGATGAAGACGCATCGTCGGTCGACACGTTTGATGCCGGCGTAACGGGCCGACGCCTGCTCGACCTGACGCTGATGAAACTGCGGCACGCCGGCGAGCGCACAACAAGACTTCGGGCGGAGTCGGCGTTGGCGGAGCGGCTGTGGGCACACGCCGAGTGGCTCGAACACCTGCCGGACCTGACCGAGCACGCCGAGGCCCGGCGTTGGCGGGACGGCCTGAACGCCGCGCGGCCCGATGCGGCGGCGGTGGTGGAAGCGGCCTGGGCCAAGGCGAGCGCCGCGTTGGCGAAGCTGCGCGAGACCGTGGACGACGCGGCACCCGTTCCCGCAGACGACGCCGGCACGTCCGAGAAGCCGGACGACAACGAGTTGCCGAGCGATCCCGGATGCGCAGCGCAACCCGCTTCCGGCGACGCTTAAACAGAAAACGCGTCAACGGTCGCGACGGGATCGGATCGTGCCGTTTGTGGTGCGGACGCCTCAACCGCGGGTCCGATCCGTCCGATGCGCCGGGTTGGATGGACCAAGCGTCTTCACATCCTCCGCGCGGCCCGCATCGCGACGGCGGCGAACCCGACCCGGCCGACACGTCCACGCCGGCGGCGTTGGCGCACGAGTTGAACAACCTGCTCGACGGGTCGATGCGGTCGGTGAGCCTGGCGCTGCGGGCGTTGCGGGACGACAACCAAGAGGCCGACCCCGATGGCGTGATCGAACGCCTCGAGTCCGCGGACCATCTGATGCACCGCATGATCGGCCTGGTCCGCACGCTGGGGAACACGAACCCGGCCGCCACGCCCGACCCCGTCTCCGCCACGCCCCGCGCGTTCGGTCAGACCGTCGGTGAAGCGCTCGACCACGCGCTGCGCAGCGTCGCCGCCGAAGTGGACGAGCAGGGCATCACGGTCTCCGCGCTGGCCGACCCGGGCTTGACCGACGCGCCGGCGGACGCGCTCTACACCGTGATGTCCAACGGGCTGCGCAACGCGGTCGAGTCGATTCAACTCCGGCGGCAGCGTGCGAACGATCCGAACGGGGCCGACCGTGTCGAGCTGCGCCTCGAACAGGACGGCGACGACGTGCTGCTGACCCTGGCCGACACCGGCGCCGGGCTCGACCCGGCGGTGTTCGAAGCAGGCGGCGCGTTCCGGTTCGGCGTGACCACCAAGCCCGACGGCAACGGGATCGGCATGGGCTTGTGCCGGCAGGTCGCCCGGGCCCTGGGCGGGACGCTGCGTTTGACCAATCGGACACCGCGCGGCGCCGTGCTCACGCTGCGCTTCCCGCGCCAGGCCTTGCGCCCCGTGCCGGAGCCGACGCGATGACCCGCGTACTGATCGTGGACGACGACCCGATCGTCGCCGATTCGCTCGCGGCGTTGCTGTCTGCCGAGGGCTACGACTGCGACACCGCGAACGACGGCCAGGCGGCGCTCGACCGGCTGAACGAACTGCGGCAGCGCATCGATGTGCTCATCACCGACATGGACATGCCCCGTTGCGACGGGCGCGACCTGCTCAAGCGGGTGCGGTCCGGCGGGGCGGGCGTGGTGCCGCTGGTGCTTACCGGCTTCGGAAAGATCGAAGACGCGGTCGAGGCGATCAAATTGGGCGCCGCGAACTATCTGACCAAACCGGTCCTCGACGACGACCTCAAGCGTGCCGTCGCCGACGCCGTGCAGCGCCGCGCCCTGCTCGCGCCGGACGACGCGGCGCGGTCGTTATCCAACGCAAACGACGTACCCGGGCTCGTGGCCGACGACATCCGCACCGCCCGCGTTCTTCAGCAGGCCCGCGACGCCGCGGCCGGCGAGACCCCGGTCCTGATCACCGGCGAGCCGGGCGCGGGGCAGTCCCTGTTCGCCCGGGCCGTCCACGCCCACAGCCCAAGACACGACGAACCTTTTGTCACCTTCGATTGCGTCGGGCTCGACGAAACCGGGCAGGTCGCCGAACTCTGCGGCGTCGCCCGCGGCGGACTGCCCGACGTCACGCGCAGCCGGCCCGGCGTCGCCACGCAGGCGCGCGGCGGCACGCTCGTCATTCAAGGCCTCCACGCCGCCACGCCCGGACTGCAACGCCGGCTGCTTGAACTGCTCGAACACAACACCGTCACCCCACTGGGCGCCAAGGACGGACGCGACGTCGATGCCCGATTCATTTTCACCGCCGACGGCGATCTCCGCGAGCGCGTCGCGGCCGGCACGTTTCGCGAAGACCTGTTCTACCGCGTCAATGTCGTTCCGGTTCACGTCCCCCCGCTGCGCCACCGCCAAGATGACTTGCCCGGGTTGGCGCAACATGTGCTCGACCGTTTCGCCGAGCGCGACGGCCGGCAACGCCGACTCACCGACGAGGCGCTCGCCGCGCTGCGCGCCTACGCCTGGCCCGGCAACCTTCCGGAGTTCGACGCGGCCATCGCCCACGCCGCCACGATGTCGCCGCGCCTCCGGCTCACCGCCGACGACCTGCCCGACAGCGTGACCCACGGCTTGGACGCCGGCGCAAAACCACCGCCATCGCCACATCACCCCGACGCCATTCCCGCGCTCATCGACGGCTGGACGCCCATGCCCCTGGCCGACGCCCTGCTCGAACCCGAGCGTCGCATCCTCCTGGCGGCGCTCGAAGCCAACGAGTGGAACCGCTCTGAGACGGCCCGCCAGCTCGGCATCGACCGCACCACGCTCTACAAAAAGATCCGCAAGTTCCGGCTCGACGAACCCGCGTCCTCCTGATTTTTTTGCTTCCCTTATTCAAGCCGCCCGGCGACAATGGCGGGATGGACACCACGGACCCGACCGGCCCGACCGCCGACAAGCTCGTCACGCTCGCGTTCTTCGACCGTGAGATCGAGGCGACGATGCTCGCCGACGAACTCCAGAACCACGGCATCGCGGCGCAGGCAGCCGGCACGCTCACCGCCGGCTTCCGCGCCGAAGCCCCGGGCAGCGTGAAGGTGCTGGTCCACGAGCGCGACCTGCAACGCGCCGAGCAGATCATGAAGGAGAGCATCGCCTCTCGCGGCGACATCGACTGGGACCAGATCGACGTCGGCGAGATGGAAGACTGAGCGTGCCGCGCCCGAGTTAGTTTTCCACCAGCGCCCGCGCCACCGTCCACACGTCTCCCGCCCCCATGGTCACGACCAGGTCGCCGTCCTGCGCCAGCGCCTGCAACTGCGGCGCGATCGCGTCCAGCGGGTGGATGTGCAGCGCGTTGATTCCGTGTTCGCGCAGCCTTTCCACCAGCGTCGCCGACGTGACGCTCATGCGTTCTTCTTCGCTGTCGCGCACGAAGTAGATCTCCGGCACGACGACCAGGTCGGCCGCGCCGAAGCTCACCGCGAACTGGTCCAGCAGGTGACGGGTGCGCGAGTGCTGGTGCGGTTGAAACACGCAGATCAGACGCTTCGGGTCGTGGTGCTGCTTGAGCGCCCGCAATGTGGTATCGACTTCGGTGGGGTGGTGGCCGTAGTCGTCGATGACCTCGACGCCGCCGCCGACGGGCAACGCGCGCTTCCCGATGCGCTGCATCCTCCGGTCCAGCCCCGTGAACGATTCCAGCGCAGCGGCGATGTCGTCCCAGTTCGCTCCCAGCCGGTGCGCCGTCACCGCCGCGACCGCGCTGTTGTACGCCATGTGCTCGCCCGGCATCGGCGGGTTCCACGCGCACACGTCCTCGCCATTTCGCCACAGCCGGCAGCGCCGATCCGTTTGGACGGTTTTTCGCCTCGCCTGCCCATCCGTTGAAGGCGCTCCGCGGTCCGCCACTTCCACCCGCCACTCCGCCTGCGGCGCGAACCCGATCGTCTCCACCGCGCACTTCAATCCCGCGGTCACCGTCACCCGGTGCGGCGACTCGTGTTGAATCAACAGCGACCCGCCTTTCTTTTTGGCCGGCAGCTTCCGCGCAAAGACCGCGAAGCTCTCCACGATCGCGTCCAACCCGTCGTAGATGTCCAGGTGATCGGCTTCGAGGTTGAGGATCACGCCGTGCGTCGGCGACAACGCGTGGAACGACCGGTCGTACTCGCACGCCTCGGCGACCAGCAGCGGCGAGCCACCCGTCCGGTGCCCGCCGCCGATCTGCTCGCACCGTGCGCCCACGATCACCGACGGGTCCAGTCCGGCCGAGATCAACACGTGCGCGAGCATCGACGTCGTCGAGCTCTTGCCGTGCGTGCCCGCCACCGCCACGCCCACTGTGCCCGGCGCCGCCATGAGCCGGCCGAGCATCGCCGCGTACTTGATCACCTCCACGCCCCGCCGCGTCGCCTCCACCACCTCCGGGTGGTCGTACGGGATCGCCGCGGACACCACCATGGTCTCCACGTCGTCTGGCACGCCCGCCGCCGTCTGATCCATTGAAAGCTCGAACCCCTCGCGCACCAGCGCATCCACGGTCGGCCCACCGCCGCGGTCGCTGCCCGTCACCGCCGCGCCGCGCGCCCTGCACAGCCGCGCGAGCCCCGACATCCCGCTGCCGCCGATGCCGACAAAGTGCAGCCGCGTCCCGCTCAGGCCGTCCGTGGTCATGCCGACATGCTACCGCCGGAGGACGCACTGACCGCGAAGCATGATTCGGGTTTGGCCTGCTTGGGGGGCTTCAGCGTTCTGGCTGCGGTGGGAATGGCGAGATCAGATAAGCCCGGAGATGGCCATCTCCGGGCTTTAGGAGAGTGATTCTTGCTGGGCGACTGCCCGTGGTTGGAAAAGTCCTGCCGGGTGGGCAGCCATCCCGGAACGGAAGCGCAGAAAAAGCCCGCGTTCGCTGGGAACGCGGGCTTTGAAGGAGCAGTGATGTCAAAGCCGCTTCAGCGGCGGCGGCGGGCCAGCAGCGCGCCGCCCAGTGCGAGCAGACCCAGACTCGCGGGTTCGGGCACGGGACGGACCACGATGTTATCGAAGTAAACCGTCGCGTCCGCGCCGTCGCCGTTGATGATGAACCCGAGCCGGCCGAAGTCCGAACCGAGGAAACCGGGGTCGATCGCCCCGTATTTGTCGGTTAGGGTTTCGGTCACGGTGCCGGAGAAGACGCTGCCGCTGCCGAGTTGCGTGCCGTCCAGTTCCACGTCCTTGGCGGTGCCCGGGAAGTCCTGCGTGTACGAGAACGCGGGCGAGCCGCCGTTGATGTAGGTGCCGAGTTGGAGGAAGCCGCCGTAGTCGCCGAGGCTCGTATCGACATACCAGTCGTAGGAGATCTCGTAGAGCGAGGGCGCGGCGACCGCGGCGTTGAACGCGGCGAGCCAGCCGGCATCGGCGCTGCCGTAGTCCGTCTCCTGGAAGCCGCCGTCGCGCAGCACTTCCATGCGCAGGCTGCCACCGATGTTGACGATCGGGTTTTCCTGGCCGGCGTCGCTGCCGAACGGGCTGCCGAAGCCTTGGTCCGTGCCGTCTTCGAAGTCGAACGAGAACGTCTGGGCCGAGGCCGAAGCGCCGGCCAACACGAACGCGGCCGCCATGGCCGTTCCAAACATACGCATCAACGTTTCAGTCATGGGTCTTACTCCTCACGGGTGGTTTGAGACATGGACGCGGCCGCCGAGATCACGCGGCACAAAGAAGGTAAACGCTTGTCTAACGGAATATACCCCGAGCGCAGGGGTGGAGCAAGCGCTTTCTGTCGCCATCGGGGAAAACCACAGCAAGACGCTTCACCAAGGGTTTCGTCGCGGGGTACGGCGCGTTTTTTCTCGAATCCCGTGCCATTTCAGTTTGCCTATTTTGACATCGCGGCGACTCAATCAGCGTTTCCGCACCATCAGTACGCCGTCGCACAGCGGCAGCAGCACGGCATCGACGCGGTCGTCGCCGTGGGCCGTGTCGTTCACCCGGCGGGTGGCGGCGACGGCGTGGTCCTGGTCGTTCGGGTCGGCGACGCGTCCGTGCCGCAGCGCGTTGTCGAAGAGCATGACCCCGCCGGGCCGGAGCAGTTCCATGCCCAGCTCGTAGTAGATGGGGTAGCTCTGCTTGTCCGCGTCGATGAAGCCGAAGTCGAACTGTCCGGCCGACACACGCGACGCGGGATCGTCCAGGTGGGCCCGGATCGTGTCGGCGGCCGGGCCGACGTGGAGGGTGATCTTCTCGGCGACGCCGGCCTGTTGCCAGAACGGCCGGCCGATCGCCGGCCAGTCTTCGCTGACGTCGAACGCGGTGACGTGGCCGTCCTTGGGCAGGGCGTCGGCAACCCACAGGGCGCTGTAGCCCGTGAACGTGCCGATCTCGAAGCATTGCTTCGCCCCGCTGATCTGCACGATCATCGCGAGGAACCGGCCCAACGCAGGCGAGCTGCGCATCTCGGCCTCGGGCAGTTCGTCGGATACCGCCGCAAGTTGCCGCATCGGCGCGGGTTCGTGGACGTCCAGGCCGTCGAGGTATCCCGCGACCGCTTCGCCGAGCAGGGTGCTGTGTGTTGCCATGCCCGCAGCGTAGCCGCCCGGCGTCCGGGGCGAAGGCTTGGGTGGCGGTAGACCCCGCGTGTGGAATACCCGATGATGGGGGGCCATGTCGGTGACGGACCTGGACCCCAGACTTGCGGCCGCGGCGTTGGAGGCTTTGCCCGCCGCCGCCGCCGTGTTCGACGCCCACGGGGTCATGATCTGCCGCAACGGGGTCTGGACGCAGGACCGGCACCCCTGCGACCCCGGCGAACTTTACGCCCGCTGCGCCGAGCCTGACGTCGCGGCTGCGCTCCAATACTTCCTGGCCGGCGGTGACGAACTCGCCACGATCGACCACTCGGGGGACCGCGACGGGCGGACGTTGTGGTGGCGGACCCGGATCAAACGCTTTGAGGTTGATGGGCAACAAGCCGTCCTGGTCACCCACAAGGACATCACCGAGTTCAAGGACACCGAACGGACCCTGGCCCTCCGCGAAGCCCAGTACCGCGGCGTCGTGGATGACCAGGTCGAGATGATCTGCCGGTTCCGCCCGGACACGACGCTGACGTTCGTGAACGCGTCGTACTGCCGGTACTTCGGCTACCCGCGCGAAGAACTGTTGGGCCGGAAATTTCTGGACTACGTGCCGGAGGCTGAACACGCGACGATCCTCAACGGGCTTGCTCGGCTTTCGCCCGACGAGCCGAGCCGAAGCTACACCCACGAGGTCCGGCGGTCGGACGGCTCGACCGGCTGGCACTTCTGGACCGACCGCGCGTTGTTCGACGAGCGCGGCACGCTGGTCGAGTTTCAGTCCGTGGGCCTGGATGTCACGGGCCACCGCCAGGCCGAAGCCGCGCGGGCGCGCTCCGAGGAGCGCTTCCGCGAGTTGGCCGAGGCCGTGCCCGAGGTGTTCTGGGTCTTCGATTGGCAGAAGCGCTGCATCGATTACGTCAGCCCGGCTTTCGCGGACGTGACCGGGCGGACCACCGACGAGCTGCTCGGCGACGCGTCGGTGTGGATCAACGCCGTCCACCCCGAGGACCGGGACCGCGTCAACAAGGCCTTCCGCCACGCCGACACAACGCCGTACGACCAGCGCTACCGCATCGTCCGCCCCGACGGGCAGACCCGCTGGCTCCGGGACCGCGGGCAGGCGGTGACGGACGACGCCGGCCGGGTCCTGCGGATCGTCGGCATCGCTGAGGACATCACCAGCCAGGTCGAGGCGACCGAGCGCCTCCGCCGCAGCGAGGACCGCTATCGCGCGGCGCTGGACGGGGCGCTGGACGCGTTTTTCCTGCTCGAAGCGGTGCGTGACGACGACGGACAGATTGACGACTTTGTGTTTGTCGATATGAACGCGCCCGCCGCCGCGATGATCTCCCGGCCGCGCGATCAGGTCGTCGGCCAAAAGGTCTGCGAGATGATGCCCCTGCACCGGGAGACCGGGCTGTTCGAGCGTTACGCGCGGGTCACGGAGTCGCGCGTGCCGGTGATGGCCGAGTTCGAGCTCGACGCCGAAGACCAGGGCGTCGTGCCGACGTGGATCCAGCACCAGGTGATCCCGGTGGGCGACGGCGTGGCGATCACGGCCCGCGACATCACCGAGCGCAAGCAGGCGGAGCACCGCATCGCGGAGCTGTACGAGCAGACGCAGCTCATCCTCGACTCCGTGCCGGCATACATTTTTTACAAAGACGCGCACAAACGGATGCTCCGCGTCAACCGTGCCGCCGCGGAATCGATGGGCTTGCCGGCGGACCAGATCGAAGGCCGAAAGACCGAGGAGTTCTTCCCAGACCAGGCGGACGAGTATTTCCGCGACGACCAGGCGGTGATGCGCTCGGGCGTGCCGAAGCTCGGTTACGTCGAGAGCTACGACGTGCCCGGCAAGGGGACGCGCTTCGTGCAGACCGACAAGGTGCCGGTGTTCGACGAGGCCGGCCGGGCGACGGGCGTGATCGCGATCGCCACCGACGTCACCGAGCAGCGCCGCGCCGAACTCGACCGTGCCGTGTTGGAAAAGGCCGAGGAAGAGCGGCAACAGATCGGCCGCGAGCTGCACGACGGCATCGGGCAGCAGATCACCGGCCTGCGGATGCTGCTCGAAGGCGCCCGGCGCAAGACCGCCCGCGGCGAGGCGCTGAACCTGAACACCGTGGACGAGCTCGCTCGCATCGTCACCGAGGCCAACGCCGAGGTCCGCCGGCTCATCTCGGGCCTCACGCCCGACCCCATCGCCGCCGAAGAATTGCCCGCCTCGCTCAACAGCATCGCGGCGAACCTCATGACCTTCTTCCGGGTCCGGGCCCGGGCCCGTTGCGACGACGTGCCCGACGCCCTGACCGACGAGCAGGCCGACCACCTGCTCCGCATCGCGCAGGAGGCTTGCCACAACGCCGCCAAGCACGCCCGGGCCGGCCAGGTCGAGATCACGCTCGAGTGCACCGCGGCCAACTTGCGGCTCACGGTCGTGGACGACGGCCAGGGCCTGGGCGAAAGCGGACCGGCCCGGGCGGGCTCGGGACGCGGCCTGCGCATCATGCGGCACCGAGCCGATATGATCCGGGGTCGTTTCGAGATCCAATCCGCCCCGCAGGGCGGCACCCGCGTCGACGTCGCGGTGCCCCTTGAACCCGACCGCTGAAGACCGCCGATGGCCACTACCGACACCTGCCGCATCGTGATTGTCGATGACCACCCCATCGTCCGACGGGGGCTGGTCGAACTGGTCAACGAAGAGAGCGACCTCGAAGTCGTCGGCGAGGCGTCCAGCGTCGCCGAGGCCTACGACGTGCTCGGCGAGATCAAGCCCGACCTCGCGCTCATCGACCTGTCGCTGGGCGACGGGCACGGCCTGGAACTGATTAAGCAGGTCCGCGCCAATGACTGGGGCATCAAGATGCTCGTGTGCTCCATGCTCGACGAGGCGCTCTACGCCGACCGCGTGCTCCGCGCCGGCGCCTCGGGCTACCTCCGCAAGGACCAGGCCACCGACCACATCGTCGAGGCCATCCGCCGGGTGCTCGACGGCAAGGTGTACCTCTCGGACTCCGCGACCTCGCGCGTGCTCACGCAGGTGGTCGGCGGCGAGATCGACGCCGCCGCCGAACCCGTCGAGTCCTTGTCCGACCGCGAACTCGAGGTCTTCGAGATGATCGGCGACGGCCTGGGCTCGCGCGAGATCGCCGGCCGGCTGCACCTGTCCGTCAAGACCGTCGAGACCTACCGCGAAAAAATCAAGGCCAAGCTCAGCCTCAAGAACGGCAACGAACTCACCCGCCACGCGATCCACTACCGGATCAACAAACAGCAGGGTTAGAGCGTTTTCGTCCTTTCTGTCTGTTAGCTGCGACGCGCCGCGTCGCAGGTGTCACCAGTGATGCGCGATGAAACAGCGACGCGGCGCGTCGCAGCTAACTAAGGCATCCATCTCGCAATCGCTTTCAAGCGACCAGTCCGGGGTGGTCGTCGCCGTGGTACCGCTCGGATTCGGTGAGCGTGGGTTCTTCCGTCTTCCCGAACCACAGCCAACGCCACGCGCGCTTCAGGTCGTCCAGGATCAGGATGAAGCATGGCAGCACGCCCAGGATCAGCACAGTCGCCGCGATCAACCCCGCCGCGATCGAGATTGCCATGGGGATCAGGAACCGCGCCTGGAACGAGGTCTCCATGATCAGCGGCGTCAGCCCCAACACGGTGGTCACCGTGGTCAGAAAGATCGCCCGCAACCGGGCTTGGCCCGCGGCGACCAGCGACTCGAACACCTTCGTGCCGCGCTGCCGCTCTTCGTTGTAGAACTGCACGAGGATCAGCGAGTCGTTCACCACGATCCCCGACAGCGCGACCAGCCCGATCAGCGACAGGAACGTCAGGTCGTAGTCCAAAACGTAGTGCCCCCACACCGCGCCGATCAGCGCGAACGGGATCACCGCCATCACCGTCAACGGCTGCAGGTAGCTGCCGAACAGCCACGCGAGAATGATGTAGATCATGATCCCCGCGGCCGCGGCACCGATTGGCAGCGTCGAGAACGCGTCGGCCTGCTGCTCCTGCCGGCCCGCAAACGCGATCTCCAGCGACGCGTAGTGGTCGCGGATCAGGTCGAGCTGGCTGGGCCCGACCTTTTCCTCGGGCACGAACCGCGCGAGCCACCCCGGCATGTCCGCGGCGAAGTCGGGCTTGGCCATCTCGGCCTGCGTGAGCTGCGAGGTCACCTGCTCGGGCGACACCCCCGGACGGACGTACGCCGAGACGTTCACGACGCGCTGCCGGTCGTTGCGCTTGATGCTGGCGTAGGTGTTGGCCGGCACGATGTCCGCGACCTCGCGCAGCGGCACGCTCTGCCCGGCGGGCGTGACCAGCCAGGCGTTCTCGATGTCGGTCAGCGAGCGACGCGTCGCCTCATCGACCCGGACACGCACGTCGATGTCCTCGCGCTCGGCGGCGTAGGTGTGCGGCTCCAATCCGAAAAGAAAACCGCGCACCTGCAACGCGATGTCTTCGGGCGTGAGCCCGACCGCGGCGGCGTCGGCGGGGCGGGGCACGATGCGCTGCTCGGCCTGGCCCAGGTCGCTGTCGTCCGCCACGTCCGCCACGCCGTTGAACCGCTTGAGCGTGGTCTTGAGCTCGGCGACGGCCTCGTGGATGCGGTCCAGGTCCCGGCCGCGCACCTTGATCGAGATGTCCGGCCCGCCGGGCCCGCCGCTGATCGGCTCGAACGTGATCCGGTCCACCTCGTCAAGCTGACCCTCCAACCCTTGACGCATCGCCTCGATGATCTCCGGCGACGGGCGCTCGCGCGTCTCCACCGGCTGCAACTCCACGAACATCTGCGCCAGGTGCGGCGAGAAGCCCGACGTCGCGCCCGTGTCGATGTTCGAGGTCTCGCCCACGACGGACGAGATGCTCATGAACTCCGGCAACGCCTGGGCGACGGCCTCGATGCGCTCGACGATCTCGGCGGTCTTGGTCTCGGGCGTGCCGATCGGCAGGCGGACGTTGACGATGACCGTCTCGGCGTCGTTCTGTGGCAGGAACACGAACGGCACGCGCCCGCCGGCGATCATGCCCGTCGATGCGACCAGCACGGCCAGCGCGACGGCCACGGAGACGTACCGGAAACGCAGCGACGCGCGGAGCGCCTTGGTGTACGCCGGGATGACGCGCTGGCTGATCAACGCGTCGCGCCGGGCCTCGTAACGCTGGAGCAGTCCGAGCTTGCCGCGGTGGTGGGCCTTGTGCTTCGTGGCGTGGCGGTCGCGGTGGATCAGCGAATGGCCCATGTGGCTGGGCAGGATGAGCAGCGACTCGACCAGCGACATCAGCAGCGCGCAGCCGACGACGACGGGCAGCGCCCCGAGCAGGTCGCCGATGTTGCCCTTGATGAACGAAAGCGGCAGGAAGGCGACGATGGAGGTCATGACCGTGGCGATGACGGGCCACTGCACCTGCCCGGCCCCGCGCACCGCGGCGTCGAGCGCGGGCTCGCCTTCTTCGTGGCGGCGCTGGATGTTCTCGGAGACAACGATCGCGTCGTCCACGAGCAGGCCCAGCACGACGATCAGCCCGAACATGGTCAGCAGGTTGAGGGTTACGTCCATCGCCCCCATGAGCACGAGCGTGCCGCCCATGGCGGTGAGCAGCCCGACGCCGACCCACAGCGCGACGCGCCAGTTCAGAAACAGCATGAGTGTCGCGAACACGAGCGCCGCCCCGAACAGCGCGTTGCGCGAGAGCAGGTCGAGCCGGCCCTCCACGAAACGGGCGAGGTCGGTGAAGGTCGTCAGCGTGGCGCCGGCAGGCAGGGGGCGGGCGTTGGTGGTGGCGAGTTCGAAGGCCTCGAAGGCGTGGGGCTTGGTGCGCCGCTCCCAGTCGGAGAAGGGGAAGGCCTCGCCGTTGCGGCCGGCGATGTAGGCGCGGACCATCTCGGCGATCTTGACGATGTCCTGGTCGCCGATCTTGAGCACGGTCAGGTACGCCGCGGGCCGGCCGTTGTAGCGCGTCTGCACGCCGGTGTCGGCGAAGCCCTCGGTGACGGTGGCGACGTCGGCGACGCGCACGGTGCGGCCGTCGGGGAAGGCGCGGACGACGATCTGCTCGACGTCCGCAGCGTTTTCGGCGACGCCCATGGTGCGGACGTTCGTGTTGCCGGTGCGGTTGCGCACCGTGCCGCCGGGCACCTCGTTCATCCACTGCCGCACCGCGCCCGAGACCTGCGTGAGCGACACGCCCTGCTCGAGCAGCGCCGCGCTGCGGACGTCGATGCGCAGCTCGTACCGCCGCGTGCCGGACACGCTGACCTGCCCCATGCCCGGCAGGGCCTGCAGGTCGTCCTTGAGCGCGCGGGCGGCCTGTTTGAGCGTCTGCTCGTCCAGGTCGCCGTACACCGCGATCATGATCACCGGCAGCGTCGGCTCCAGTAGCGAGACCGTGATTTCCTCCGACTCGTCGGGCAGGTCCTGTAGCGCGTCGATTTTGCGCTCAAGCTCCTCGAGCGCTTTGTCGGGGTCCTGGCCCTCGACGAACTTTACGTTGATGCCACCGCCGCCCTCGCTGAGCGTGGTGTTCAGTTCATCGACTTCGTCGAGGTCGAAGATGGCATCCTCGACCTTGATGGCGAGGGTCTCTTCGATCTCCTCGGGGGTCGCGCCGGGGTAGGCGAAGGCGATGTTCGCGGACTCGGCGTCGACCTCGGGGAAGAACTGCTTGCGCAGCGTGGTCGCGGAATAGAGCCCGGCGAGGAGCAACCCGAGCATGAGCAGGTTGGCCGGCACGGGCCTGCGGACGCCGAAGGCCGATAGGTTCACGGCGTCGACCCCGCGGCGTCGTTTTGCGGATCGGTTTCGGACGTTGAGCGCTGATCCGGTCCAAGCGTCCGCGTGATGTTCACGGCCTGGCCGGGGAGCAGGCTGCTGCTGGCGGTGGCCATGATCGGCGTGCCGGGCTCGAGCGCGCCGTCTTTAAGCACGGCCCACTGGTCGTCGTCAAGGCCGGTCTCCGGCAACTCGGTGCGCAGCGCGTAGTCGATCGTGACCGGGCGGTTGACCACGAGGGTGTCGCCCTGGTCGTCTTCGATCAGTGCCTGGACGTGCTGCTTGCGCAGCGCCCGACGGGGCACGACGAGGCGCGGCGTGGGTTGGCCGGTGAGGACGTCGGCCTCGACGAAAGTGCCGGGCGCGAGGCGTTCGGCATCGGGCAGGTTCTCCTGGTTGAGCAGGGCGTAGACGGTGACGGTGCGCGTCTGCGGGTCGTCGCCGGGGTTGATGCGCCCGACGCGGGCGTCGAAGGTCCGGCTCGGGTGGTTCGTGGGGCGGAGCGTGACCGCGTCGTCCACGGCGAGCCGCGGCCGGGCCGAGGCGGGCAGACGCACGGGCACCTCGATGACCGAGGGGTCGACGATGCGGGCGACGCGCGTGCCGGGCGACACGGACTCGCCGGGCTCGACATCGACGATCTCGAGCACGCCGGGGATTGGCGCGGTGATCTTGGTTCGCAGGTAGTTCTGATCGGCGACGCGCCGCTGGGCCTGCCAGCCGCGGACCTGCGCCTCGATCGCGGTGCGGCGGGGCGGAATCGTGTCAAGCGTCTCGCGCGTGACGGTCAGGGCCCGCCGGGCGGCGAGGTCGGCCGAGCGGGCGCGGTCGACGTCCTGCGGGTTGGTGACGTTGCGCTCATTAAGGTTGCGGACGCGGTCGAGCTCTTCCCGGGCGATCTGGACGTCTTCCTCTTCGAGCGCGAGGCGGTCTTCGAGACGACGCTGCTGGACGTCGAGTTGGTCGAGCGTGGCCTGGGCCTCGGCGAGCGCGGCGTCGAGGCGATCAACCTCGGCGCGGAAGTCCACTTCGTCGAGCTGCGCGAGCAGCTCGCCCCGACGGACGGCGGCGCCTTCGAGGATGCGCTCCGGCACGGAGGCGACGGTCGCGGTCACGCGGGCCGGCACGTCGGCCGAGTCCAGCGCGCGGGCGGTGCCGTACCCGCGCCACGCGCGGCGGACGTCGATGCGCTGCGGCACGTACGCTACAACACGGGTGCGGACGGCCTCGGCGGCGGCGGTGTCGAGCTTCGGCGCCGTGGCCTTGAGCGCCGCAAACACGCCCGAACCCACCGCCAGCGCCACCACGATCGCCACGACGCGGAACAACAACACCCGCCAGGGCAGGCGGTCGTCGGAGCGGGGCGGATCGGCCGCGCGTTCAAACGATTCCGGGTCCGCGGGCTCGGCGGGCTCTGTGGTCGTGGGGGCCGGCGTGTCCGGCGGGGCGGGGGCGTCGGTGGTCTCGGGCATGGGCGTCACGGCCGGCCGGATGGCGGGGCCACAGTCTACGCAACCGGCGTCGCGCGTGGCCGCGTTGGATCGAGGGTGTGGAGACTTTGGGGCGCGGCGACTACACCTGGGTCAGCAGGCCGTGCATCCTCGCGATCACCCGCCGCAACGCCGCGTCAAATGTGAAGCGCTCGTTGATGATCTCGCGCTGGTCGGCGAGGATCGTTTCGACGCGATCGGGATCGGCCAGCAGCGCGTCGAGCCGTTCGCCCAGCGTGGCCGGGCCGTCGAAGGACAACGCCTGCAAGTGCGGCAGCGGCGGCTGCGCGTCCGACCCGTCCCCCAGCACACCCGCGCGCTGCCACGCGCGGACCTGCGCGACCACGTCCCCCGACAGGTCCCAGGTCAGCCCGCGCGACGTGGCGAGCAACGTCTCGAGTTGGGCGCTCTGCGTGGCATCATGTTTCAGTGCCTCCCGCGCCCCCCGGTCGTCCCGCGCCGACGGGCAGTGCCGGAACAGAAAACGGGCGACGCTCGAAAGCCCGCGGTTGCCCGGGTGGTCGCGGATCAATACGGGCGTGCCGGCCTGGGTGGCGTCGAGCAGGCGGTGGTGCGTGAAACAGACGTACGGCTCGAGGTGCAGCGCGAAACGAGCCGCGGCGGTCGCGGCCTGCAACTGCCCGTGGCTCAGCGGGCCGCGGGCGTATGCCGCGAAGCGTGGGTGGTCCTCCCAGCCGTGGCCGTGCAGGTGCAGCGACAAACCACGAGCGCGTGCCTGGTCGACGACCCACCCCAGCGCCTGCTGGCGGTACAGCCCGGTGTTGAGCGGGTTCCACAGCGCGTCGCGCAGCGTGCGCCGCGTCGATGCGTCATGCCCGGGCAGCGCGCCCGATTCCACCGCCTCGTCAAGCAGCGTGTCGATGTCGGGTTCGGTCGGCAACGCATCGCCGTGTTCGTAGTGCGCGATCAACAATCCGGCGGCGACTTCGGTCAAGCCACGCAGCTCGGCGGGGGCGCGTTCGCAGGTTTGGGTTCGCAGCACGTCCACCGTGCCGGACACGTTCGAGGCGTAGATCAGGTCCGACCCGTTTTTTCCACGTGTTTTTGGGTGGTTCCCGGTGCGCGGCGTGGTCACCATCATCGGCATGTCGAGGCACTGCCGGGCGGGGTAGGCGTGGTCGTGGATCAGGCGCGGTGCGAAGAACGTCAGAATGAAGTCGCGCGGCCCGATCGCCTTGCCGAGCTGCTCGTTCATCAGCCGCGGCAGCGCGTCTTGCACCCAGCAGACGCACGGCAACTCGTCGGGCACCCAGCCCATCATCGCGTGCCGCGTCGAATCGATGCACAACAACGCGTCGGGCTCGAACTCCGTGAGCATCCGGCCGAACGTGAGGATGTTCATCCGCTGGTGCGGTTGGTCCTCAATCACAAACCGCACGTCCCACCCGAGGCGCTCCAGCGCCGCCGCTGTGTCGCGTGAGGCGTACTGGAGCACGGTGGTGAAGCGTGAGGTGAGCACGACCATGCGCGGCTTGCGCGGCGGGTCGTCGCCGAAGAGCGCCCACCATGCTTCTTCGTCGCGCTCGGCGTAGCGCTGTTTCGCGTGGTCGATCAGGCCGCGGCCGAGGGCCTGGTAGGCCTCGGACAACTCGCGCAACGCCGTGGCCAATGCCTGCGCCGACGCCGGGTCCGGGCACAGCGCGGCGCCGGGCTGCGGCGTCCACGGGTCGTCCTGCCACGCGGTGCGGTACGCCTCCGTCCACTCAGGCCCGACGTGCCAGCGGAAGCGCGCGTCGCGCCACGGCCCGCCGCCGGGCAACGCCGCGTCCGCCCAGTCGTGCAAATGCATCGCCGCGAGCAGCCGGTCGAGGTCCGGCTCGATGACGTGCACCGCCACCGTCATGTCCATGAACAGTTCGGGCGGGTGCTTCGTCAGGTGCGTGACCGCGTACCCGTCCCCGAGGCCGAGCAACGCGAGCGGTTGTTCCGGATTCGATTGCAGCGTCTGGCGGGCTTGCTCCAGAAAGGCGTCGAATTGGTTGCCCGGTGGCACGAGCGCGAAGCCTTCTCCGCCTTGGTCGTTGTTTGTGCCCGTGGCTTGCGCGACGAGCACGCGGCCCGAGGACGGTTCATTGACGAATCGGAACGGGAGGGTCTGCAACGCCGCACGACGCGCGGCGACCTGTCGGTACAAGCCCGGCCGGTGTTCACGCAGCGCCGCCAGGTTCCTCGCCAGCGTGTGCAGGCGTTCGTCGGCGTCGGTGCGCTCGCTCAACCGCGCAAAACCTTCGGCGGCCCGTGTGGGTTCGTTGTTTTCCAGATGGTGCTGCGCCACGATCCGCACGACCGGGTCCAGCGTGCCCGGCGGGACGGCGGGGGCGTCGATCAGCCCGGGCAGTAATGCCGACACCCCGGCCAGGTCGCCGGCCTGGAGCGCGGCCTCGAGCCGCTTGAGCGCGCCGGCAACGTCGCCCGGCCGCGCCGCCGTGGGGTCGGGAACAGCGGCGGCGGAGGGCGTGGGCATGGCGGGGCTTTCGCGGACCGGTGGCGCGGGCGTCGCGCAGCAACGCACCGCCCGGAAGGCATCGGCGATCCCCGCGTCTGCGAGCCAGAATTATCGGGCCGGGCGTCGGCGGTTCGTCGGCCGCGACGGCGGTGGCCGATATCGGGCGTGTGAACCACGCCGCCGCCGACGTCACCGTGCTCATCGACGCCCCGAAGCTGCCGCGGCGCGGTGGTCGGCCGTGCGGAAGCCACGCCCAAGGCCTCACCGCGACCCTCGACTGGGCGGCGCAGTCGGGCTTGGCCGGACAACACACGCTCCAACCGCCCCATGCCGGCCGATCGGTTCTGGTCGTGCTCCGCGACGACGACCCCGAGGCGCTCGAGGCCGTCCGGGCTCACCCGAGCCACCCCGACGTCGTCAACCTGGCACCGCACCGCCCGGGCACCGACCCCGGCGGCGTCATCACCGCGGCGCTGCAACGCCCCTACACGCTCGCGCTGCACCCCGGCGTCACGCCCGGCCAGCCCGGCGACACGCTCGAACGCGCCATGCAGTCCCTCGACGACCAGCCGGCCGTCGCCGCCGTGTCGGGCCGTATCCTCCGCGAGGACGGCGCCGGCGAGGCCCACCCGCTGCCCGCGAGCCTCCACTTGGGCGCGGCGCTGCTGCGCACCAAGACCCTCCACGACGCCGGCGGGCTCAGCCGGCTGCTCTGCCCCGGCGGCGCGGCCGACTTGGACCTCACCTGCCGTCTCATGCGCACCGGGCAAACCGTCCAACGCTTCGACGATCTGATCTTCCGCCGGCAGCACTGGCCCACGCCGTCCGCGCCCACAGGCAAACAGCACGCCGCCGCGCTGCGCGACGCCCTCATCGTGATCGAACGCTACTTCCCCAGGCCGATGCGCCGCGCCCTGCGCCGCGACGCCATCCACCGCGCCGCGACGCTGCAAGGCCGGCTCGGGATGCGCGGCGACTTCGCGCTCGCCGTGCAGACCGCTCGGCAGTCCGCGCAGTGGGAACATCGCCGTGGCCGATCGACGCTCCACGCCGACCAGCTCGAAACGCTCCTGGGCTGGTCGCGCACGAAACACATCGTGAAGGAATGGTCGATCCGCGAATCGGTGCGCCGCGTCGTCCTGGCCGGCTGGCACCCGAACCTGTACGCCGCCTTCCGCGCCGCCCGGCACGTGGGCATGACCGTCACCGCCGTCGCCGACGATACGCTGGTCCCGGGAGGCACGTCGTACCGTGGTGCCCCGCTCCGCCGCCTGCGCGACGTGTACGACGGCCACGCCGAGGGCGTCATCGTCACCGACACGCACCCCGCCACCGCCGAACAGACCGCCCACCTCGTGGAACAGCGTTTCGCCGGCCCGGTGCTGCGGCTGTACGAATCGCGCTTGCTTGGCGAGTCGGTCCCGCGCCGCCGTGCCGAACGCCCCGCCCCGCGTTTGGCGGCGTGAACCGTGCTTCGTGGCGCTTACTGATTCACGTCCATGCCTCTCAAGACCCAACTGAACAATTCACGGCGGGTGCCACGGTCGCTTGCGACCGTGCCGTTGACCAGCGACTGGCACCTTGAAAGCACGGAAGAACACGGTCGCAAGCGACCGTGGCACCCAACCCGCTAGGCTTGTATTTCGTCCGCTGCGGGAAGCAGGTCCGGACGTGCCTCTCGGCCCGCTTCGGGAATCGGGCCCGAAGGATTTGTGGATGCCGTGGAATCCGCATCAATCCGGCGCGACGCCCCACGGCAGCGCGAGGCGGGCCCGCGCTTCGACCGCGTCGCGCAGCGCTTCGTGGGGCGTGCGGGCCAGGGCGGTGAGGTGCCCCATCTTGCGGCCGGGCCGGGCCTGCGCTTTGCCGTAAAGATGAAGGTGCAGGTTCGTTTCGTTCTCGATGCGCGACCACGGCGGCTCATTCTTTCCGCTTTCGCTCGGCTTTGCGCCGCCGCTTGCGCTCTCGGGGGTGGGTGGGGGCCAGAGGTCGCCGAGGAGGTTGGCCATAGCGGCGGGCGATTTCAAGGTCGCATCCCCCAACGGCAGGCCGCACACCGCGCGGACCTGCTGCTCGAACTGACTGCACATGTGTGCTTCGATGGTGAGGTGTCCGGAGTTGTGCGGGCGCGGCGCGAGTTCGTTCACGAGCATCGGGCCGTGCGTGTCGAAGGCGGGCGTGCCGGGCCGGACCTGGAAGAACTCGACGCAGAGCACGCCGACGACGTCGAGTTTTTCCATGACCTCGCGCGCGATGCGCAGCGCCGCGTCTTCCACGTCTTTCGTGGCGCCCGAGGGAACGACCGAGACGTCGAGGATGTGATGGCGGTGCGAGTTCGCGATCGGGCCGTAGGTTTTGATGTCTCCGTCGAGCCCGCGCGCGGCGACGACGCTGACCTCCTGCTCGAAGTCGATCATCGTTTCGAGCACGCACGGCACGCCGTTCAAATCCGCCCAGGCGTAGGGCGCCTCCGCCGCGCTGTGCAACACGCGCTGGCCCTTCCCGTCGTACCCGCCCCCGGACGTCTTCAAGACGGCCGGGCAGCCGAGTTGCTCGATCGCGGCCCGCAGTGCTTCTTCCGACTCCACCGCGACAAACGGCGTCACGGGAATACCGTGGCCCGCCAGCGTGTTCTTCTCCCGGGCCCGGTTCTGCGCGACGTGCAGGACGTGCTTGCCCGGCCGGACCGGCGCGTGGGTTTCGCACACCTCCGCCGTCGCCGCCGGCACGTTCTCGAACTCGTACGTGACCGCCGCGACCGACTGCGCGAAGCGCGACACCGCGTCGAGGTCGTCGTAACCGGCCCGCGTGTGTTCGTCCGCGACCTGCGCCGCCGGGCCATTCGGCTCGGGGCAGAACACGTGAACCCGGTACCCCAACTTTTTCGCCGCCTGCGTGAACATCCGCCCCAACTGCCCGCCGCCCAGCATCCCCAGCGTCGCGCCCGGTTCGATCACGCGTTTCGGTTCCTTCGACGACGCCATGCCGCGAACCATACCGCACGCCACCGTCTCTGCCTCCGTCACCACCTAAAGCCCGGAGATGGCCATCTCTAGGCTTTACCAAGCACCCACACGACCCCACCCCTTCGCCCCCGCGTAGAGTCCACCATGCAACGCGTGCTCCTCTCCCGTTTCTGTGCCTTCCTGCATCTTTTCGCCGCCGCCGGCCTCGCGATCGCGCTCACCGCCTGTGCCCCCGCCGGCTCCGACGCTGCTGACGCGCCCGCCGCTTCTGTCGTCCACGCCGACCACCCCGAACTGAACCCGGACCCGCAGGGCCTCCGCGACCTCACCGATGCGCAGTGGAAAGAGCGCCTCACCGACGAGCAGTACTACATCCTCCGCAAGGCCGGCACCGAGCGGCCGTTCACCTCCCCGCTCAACGACCTCAAGCACGACGTCACCCCCGGCGACTTCCGCTGCGCCGGGTGCGACACCGTGCTCTTCCGCACCGCGAACAAGTTCCGCTCCGGCACCGGCTGGCCGAGCTTCGACCGGCCCGCGACCGACCAAAGCGTCGTCGAAGAGGTCGAGAACGACTTCTACCGCCGCACCGAAGTCCGCTGCGCCACCTGCAACGGCCACCTGGGCCACGTCTTCCCCGACGGCCCGCGCGACACGACGGGGCTGCGCTACTGCATCAACGGGGATGCGCTGGTGTTTCTCGGTTCGCCCGACGCTTTGCCCGGGGGTTCGGGAACCGACACCGACACGGTAGAATGACGACATGATCGCAAAGGGCGAGTCATCCTCCGACGACGCCGTCACGTTCCGGCGCGACGAGTTCCCGCGTTTCGCCAACGCGGAAGAGTGGATGGCGTCGCTCGGCAACGTCCCGCTGCACCGGATCTGGTTCAACCCCTGGCCCGGAACGGCCACGGTGGACGATGTCGTCGCCATCGACGCGCATCACGACCGCCTCTGCGAGTTGGTCGACGGCACGCTTGTGGAGAAGCCCGTGGGATTCGACGAAGATCAGATCGGCACCAACATCATCATGCTTCTGGGGGCCTTCGTAAAGGCCAACAAACTGGGCTTCCTCGCCGGCGCCCAGGGCATGGTTCGGCTGCTCCCCGATCAGGTCCGTGTGCCCGACGTCGCGTTCTACGACAAGTCGATCGCCTACGACCGAGACGACCCCGTACCAGCCATTGCGCCTACCTTGGCTATCGAAGTTCTGTCGAAGTCCAATACGAAAGGCGAGATGGACCGCAAGCTTCGCGAATACTTCCAGGCGGGTACGTCGGTCGTGTGGTACGTCGACCCGCCGACCAAAAGCGTGACGGTCTACACCGCCGTGGACCAGAGCACCACGCTCGGCGAAGGCGACACCATCGACGGCGGGGCGGTGTTGCCGGGGTTTGAGGCGAAGGTGTGCGAGTTCTTTGCTTGACGTTTACTGCCGTTGGGCAGAATCAACAACTGCGTTGATATCAAACTGGTCCGTGACAACCAAGTGCCGATCAAATCTTCCGTGATCGTCGGCGGCGGCTCTCCGCCAGAAAAACACAGCGTCATCAAGCGGCTTGTTCTCGTGCCACGTTGTCATGAGATGCTCATCGTCGGGTACCAGGTGATCGACCTGCATCATCACGTGATTCATATCGATCGCGTCGTGTAGTTCGGAGCACTTCCACCCGAAGCAGCAGAAATAACGCGATCCCCAGTCGCGGATGGTTGAGGTTGCGCGATCGGCCAAGACATCAATATCGGCACCGGGACCGGTGACAAACAGAGTGCAGAACCTTTGGCCTAAGCCGAGTGGACGCTCATCGGGCCAACGTTGGGCGTCGATGTGAAAGATTCCCAAGTCGCCTTGAGCAAAGATGCAACTCACCCCCGCTTGTCCAGCGCCGTCCACTCCCGCTCCGCGGGCCCGGTGTAGACCTGCCGCGGCCGGTAGATGCGGGACTTCGTGCGTTTGACTTCCCACCAGTGGGCGATCCAGCCGGGCATGCGGCCGATGGCGAACATGACGGTGAACATGTTGGTGGGGATGCCCATGGCCCGCATGAGGATGCCGGAGTAGAAGTCGACGTTGGGGTAGAGGTTCCGGCTGACGAAGTAGTCGTCGCTGAGCGCGGTCTCTTCGAGCTGGCGGGCGATGCCTAAGAGCGGGTCGTTGACGCCGAGCTTGGCGAGGACCTTGTCGGCGGATTTTTTGAGGACCTGGGCGCGGGGGTCGTAGGCGCGGTAGACGCCGTGCCCGAAGCCGAAGAGCTTGCCCTTGGTTTTCTTGAGGTTGTCGATGTAGGCCTGGGTGTCGATGCCGGACTTGTGGATCTCGTTGAGCTGGTTCATGACGGCGACGTTGGCGCCGCCGTGCAGCGGCCCCCACAGCGCCGCGACGCCCGCCGAGCACGCGGCGAAGAGGTTCGCGCCGGAGCTGCCGACCATGCGGACGGTGGAGGTCGAGCAGTTCTGCTCGTGGTCGGCGTGGAGGGTGAAGATGAGGTTGAGCGCCTCGATGAGGTCGGGGTCGGCTTCCTTGAGGCGGTTGAGCGGGATGCTGAACATCATGTGCAGGAAGTTCGCGCAGTAGTTCAGCGACGGGTCGGGGTACATGATCGGGTGCCCGATCGAGGTCTTGTACGCGGCGGCGGCGATGGTGCGGACCTTGCTGATGAGCATGGCCGCGGTCTCCTCGAAGGTCTCCTCGTCGTCGATGTTCATGATCGACGGCTGGTAGCACGAGGTCGCGTTGATCATCGCGCTCAGGACGGCCATCGGGTGCGCGGTCGGCGGGAAGCCGTCGAACATCTGCCGCACCGACTCGTGGATCATCTGGTGCTTGGTGAGCAGCCCGCGGAAGCGTTCGAGCTGGCTCTGGGTGGGCAGCTCGCCGTGGATCAGCAGCAGGGCGGTCTCGATGAAGGTCGCGTGCTTGCAGACGGTCTCGATGGGGTAGCCGCGGTAGCGGAGGATGCCCTTCTCACCGTCGATGAAGGTGATCTCGGAGCGGACGCTGCCGGTGTTGCGGTAGCCCTCGTCGAGGGTGATGTACCCGGTCTCGGCGCGGAGCTTGGCGACGTCGACCGCGTGCTCGTCCTCGGTGCCGACGACGATGGGCAGGTCGATGGGCCCGGACGGCAGTTCGAGGCGGGCGGTGGACGGGTTCGCGGCGACAGCGTCGGTGCTCATAGCGCTCCTGAAATGAACTCGCAAGGGGGGTGGAAAGCCCCGCCATCTTACCATGCGTGGCGTGCGCCCGGGCGGGTCGGCCATGGGTGCCCCGACGGGAAACCCCGCGCGGCGGCGACGCCGAGGCGGCGATGGTTCTAGGATTTTCGCGGGTCGGGGAGCGATTTCGCCGACCGCGTCGCACGGGGCGGGCGTACTTGCCGGGTGACCGGCCTCGTCCCACCCGCGTGTTTTGCCGAGGGTTCCGAATTGATCCAGCGTTCGCGATCCATCTCTGAACGGTTGAGTTTGTGGTTGGCGTCCGTGCCCGCGGTATCGATCTTCATCGTGGCGCTGACGCTCGCGGGGTGTGCCGGGACGACCCGGGCGCAGCCGACGCCTCCATCTCCGTCGGCTTCTGCCGACGCCGCGGCGACGGTCGAGCCCGAACGCTTTGTCGACGCCGACGAGGCCGAGCCCGACCTGCCGGGCATGCGTGCCATCGTCGTGACCGTCCACGGCAACTCGAGCGACAACGAATCAACGCGCCGCCTCAACGGCCGGCTCGTTTCGGACGGCTACGCGCACCACTACCGCGCGTTCTTCCCGCCGCTGCGGGCGATGGGCTTCCGGCGGTTCGCGGTTTGGAACCCCTTCGGCGTCAACGGCGGCGAGGAGATGGACGCCGACCAGGCCGTCGAGATGCAGCAACTGCTCGACGACCCCGACACGCACTGGCGGATGCGCGAGCTGCTCGCGCCCGCCGCGTGGACCGCCGCCGTCACCGCCAACGTGACCGGCCACGGCGACGAGCTCATCGCTTACAACGGCGCGCTCGACCAGGACCCCGACTTCGTCAACCTCCGCCACGACCCCGACGCGTGGAACCAACGCGCCGCGGCGTCGTACCAACCCTTCCTCGACGCCCACGCGAACATCGGCGTCGACGCCGGCAGCGACATCGCCGAGGGCTCGATCGAGCACGCCTGGCTCCAACACCTGCGTGACCAGGGCGTCACGGTGTACGTCGAGACGTACTGGCCGCGCCACAACACGTGGGTCCACGACCTGCCCTGCATCGTCCGCGACGACTTCTACCGCAACGCCATCCGCGACCACCCGCGCGGGTTCACCGACGCCGGCTGGGCGCTGCGCCCAGACGACGTCAAGGCCGAGGTCTGCCGGCTCGTCGGCTTCGATGCGAACGAAACCCTCGAGCAGCGCCGCCACCGCATCCGCGCGATCGTCGCCGACGGCCACACGCCGATCATCAGCGCCCAGGACGCGGCGTGGTACGCAAGAGAAGTGGGGTGGTAGTGTGCGTTCTGCTCGGTGCTTTGCGCACCGCGTATTTGACGCCTCAGCCGCGTTGCCACGCAACGCGGTCTCCAACGTCACCGCCCTTATTCCTTGCAAAGCGGTGCCCGAGGTAAACTTCTCTCACGCTGTGCCCCAACGCATGAATCACCTTCTCCTCGCCCGTTTTTCAGGAGCCTGTCCTTGCCCCGATCACCTCTGCGACGCGTCGCCGTCCTGTTCTTCTGTGGTTTCGTGATGCTGCCGGCCCTCGCGGAAACGACCGACAAACCCACGATCTACGTCGCCGGCGACTCGACCGCCGCCAACGGCACCGACGGCGCCCGCGGCTGGGGCCGACACCTCGCCGCGTTCTTCGACGCCGACGTCGTCCACGTCGAGAACCGCGCCCGCGGCGGACGCAGCAGCCGAACGTTCGTCACCGAAGGCCTGTGGGAGAACATCGCCAGCCAACTCAAGCCCGGCGACGTCGTCTTCATCCAGTTCGGGCACAACGACGGCGGCCGCATCAACGACCCGCAGCGCGCCCGCGGCTCGCTCCCGGGCCTGGGCGACGAAACCGAAGACATCGACAACCAACAGACCGGCCAGCCCGAAACCGTCCACACCTACGGCTGGTACATGCGGAAGATGATCAACGAAACCCGCGACGCCGGCGCCACCCCGATCCTGCTCTCGCTCACCGTCCGCAACCGCTGGGACAACGGCCGCGTCGAGCGCGGCTCCGGGCGCTACGGCCAGTGGACCCGCGAACTGGCGAACGAACACAACGTCGCGTTCATAGACCTCACCGCGCTCGCCGCCGACACTTACGAGCGGATGGGGCAGGAACAAGTCGCGCCGCTGTTCCCCCGTGACCACACGCACACCGGCGAAGACGGCGCGAAGCTCAACGCAAAGCTCGTCGTCGAAGGCTTCAAGGGTCTGCGCGAAGAGATGTGGCGGCCGTGGTTGTCGGTCGCCGGGCGCAACGTGCCGCGCGCTTCGCCGAACTACGTCCGCATCCCCGGCGTAAGCCGACGCGACGACGAGCAACGCTTCATCAACACGCCCTACCCGGCCGACAAAGCGTTGCCCACGCTCTGGCTCGTCGGCGACTCGACCGTCCGCACCGGGCGCGGCCGGGGCGAGGGCGGGCAGTTCGGCTGGGGCGACCCGATCCAGGACCACTTCGACCACGCAAAAATCAACGTCGTCAACCGCGCCATGGGCGGCAGCGGCGCCCGCTCCTACCGCAACTGGAACCTCTGGCAACCCGTGCTCGACCAGATGAAGCCCGGCGACGTCGTCCTCCTCCAGTTCGGGCACAACGACAACGGGCAGCGCGGCGCCCTCCGCGGCACCGGCGACAACACCGAACAGCGCACCCACGACGACGGCACCACCGAAACCGTCGAGACCTTCGGCAGCTACCTCCGCAAGTTCGTCGCCGAAACGCGCGACAAGGGCGCGACCCCGATCCTCTGCTCGCTCATCCCCCGCAAACGCTGGGACGGCGACGCCATCGCCCGCAGCGACGACGGCCACGCCGCCTGGGCCCGACGGGTCGCCCAGGAAGAAAACGTGCGCTTCATCGACCTCTACGAACGCATCGCCCAGCGCTACGACGCGATGGGGCAAGACGCCGTGGAACCAATGTTCGCCGACCGTCACACGCACACGTCCTACGCCGGCGCTGCACTGAACGCCCGCTGCGTCGTCGAAGGCCTGCGCGGTCTTGAAGACAATCCGCTCGAACCCTTTCTTCTGCCGGATGAATCGCGGACCCGGCCGGCCGAGGATGCGGATAGTGCCGAACCGGTGGACAATGCCGACGAAACACACGAACCCGCGTCGATGGGCTCGTGATCGTCTTTTTAGATCACGCAGAACTCTGATCCCTCTGCGCTTCAGCCGGGAGCCGGCGGCTCCCGGTCCGGAACCCGCCGGGTTCCGGCTATCCGTGCAAGAAACACGGAAGATTGTGGGGACGAAAACGCCCCTCGGATTCACTTGTGAAAGAACGCCGTGACCCCCGGAAGTTGAGCAAGCGGTTCGGCCGTGGCACCCAGACAACACACACCGCACACCAAAACCAAACCACACTGCTCCACTTCCGAAGCACCCGGGGCGGGACCGTCGTCACGATCCACAGACCCCCGGCCGGCGTCGGCTTTTCAGCCCGCCGTCACCGCGCTTCGGATGGGACTCACTCGGGGGGTTCCGGCGGGAGGCGGCGCGTCGTCGGAATCCATCCCGACCCACCCGCGTCCAAGGCCACACGACATTTCGTGATTAAGGAACTCAAGCCCTCACCCACCTGGCACCCACGCGGAGGCCACGCCCTTCTCGCCACATTCAATTCTACCCGTCGTGAATCGCAAACAGGCGAAGTAGCGGGCAGACCGTGCGCAGGAGTGCGGAGGGCCGGTCCCTACGGCAGCGGCGGAACGCACCAACCGGTTAAGATCGTTGTGTTCGATGTGCTGTGGAGCGTGGTGAATGAAGGGTGATTTCAATCCCGGTGTTGCCGGTGTGTTCCGCGGGTGGACGCGAAGTTGTTCATCTTTGCGGTGTTTCGGCACGGCGTCTCATCGTGTGGTGGCGGTGTTGTTCGTCCTCATTTCGTTCTCGTTGCCGGCGCGTGCCGAAGCGCCGAAGGAGGGAGCACGCGTGCAGCCCGAGGTCATCGAAGCGTTGCTCCCGCCGCACATCGGCGCGGCCGTGCTGGCGATCGATGAAGGCGAAGTCGTGTTCCGGCACGCGTGGGGGGTGCGTCGCGCGGGCGGACCCGAGCCGGTGACGCCGACGACAAACTTCAGATTGGCGTCGGTGTCGAAACATTTCACGGCGACGGCGGTGCTGACCCTCGTCGACCGCGGCGACCTGAAACTTACCGACACGCTGGACACGTTTTTCGCCGATGCACCGGACTACTGGCGTGAGATCACGGTGCATCACCTGCTTACGCACACGTCGGGCCTGCCGGACTACGAGCCGAGGGTGCCCGAGCACACCACGCTGCAATTGTCGGACTACAACGTGCTGTCGATGCTGCTGGCAACGGACGCGCCGAAGTTCGTGCCCGGGTCGGCGTATGACTATTCCAATTCTGCGTTTACCCTGCTGGGGTTGATCGTCGAGCGGGTGTCGGGCCGGCCGTTTCATGTGTACATGCGTGAAGCGGTGTTGGAGCCCGCGGGCATGACGAACTCGGTGTGCTACCTCGCGGGCATGAACGACGTGGCGGATCGCGCGTACGGGCATGATTTGGAGGACGACGGGACGTGGGCCGTGGCCGACCAGTCGGTCACGAGTGCGATCCGCGGCGACGGCTCGATGTATTCCTCGCTGGACGACCTGGCGAAGTGGGTTGCGGCCTGGGACGCGGGCACGCCGCTGAAGCCCGCGACGCACGCGGCGATGTTCACCCGCCACGTCAAGTCCACGCGCGGCGACGCGGACTACGGCTACGGCTGGTTCCTCGACGAAGTCCACGGCACGCCGCGCGTCTGGCACAGCGGCAGCACGCAGGGTTTCTCGCTCATGCTCCAGCGCTTCCCGCAGCGCCGCGCGGCGGTGGTCATTCTGCTCAACCGCTCGCCGGCGGACACGGCCACGGAGGACGCGAACCGGATCGCGGACCGTCTGCTGTTCACGCCGGCAGGCGACGCGGACTGAGCGCCGGGACGCGGCGCGCCGGGGAATCACTCGGTGCGGTGTCGTGCGTCTTGCGGCGCAGGTACACTCCGGGCATGGCGGAATCCGACCCGGCGTTGGTGTTGACCAAGGTGCTGGCCACCCTCGGGCCCGCCAGCCGTGACCCCGAGACCATCTGCCGGCTGATCGAGTCGGGCGTGCGCGTGGTCCGGCTGAACTTCTCACACGGCACGTTCGACGATTTCAAGGTGACGCTGGACGCGGCGCGCGAAGGTGCGAAGCGGTCCGGGCTGCCGGTCGGGGTGCTCGGCGATCTGTCGGGGCCGAAGATCCGCGCGACCGCGGAGATCGTGGACGGCCGGATCGACCTCGAAACCGGCGACCGCGTGGTGATCGTCGGCGACGATTCGGTCGCGCGCCGCCTGGACGACGGCACGGTCACGCTGGGCACGACGTACCCGGAGATGGTGACCGAGGTGCAGCCGGGGCACCGGGTGCTGATCAACGACGGCGTGATCCGCATGCTCGCAACCGACACGCTCCCGGCCGAGGGCGACAAGCCCGCGCGGCTGGTGTGCTCGGTCACGCACGGCGGGGCGCTGACGCCCAAGAAGGGCATCAACCTGCCGGACTCCGAGATCGCCGCGCCGTCGCTGACGCAGTGGGACCGCCAGTGCGCGGCGTGGGCGGTGGAGCACGGCGTGGACTTCCTCGCGTTGTCGTTCGTGCGCAAGGCCGCGGACATCGAGGCGCTGCTGGACCTGCTGAAGGAACTGGGCCGCAACAACCGCGGGCTGCGCAGCCGAACCAAATTGCCGGTGATCGCCAAGATCGAGAAGCCGCAGGCGATCCGGGAGCTGGACGCGATCCTGGACGTGGTGGACGGCGTGATGGTGGCGCGCGGGGATTTGGGGGTGGAGATGGACGTCGCCGAGGTGCCGGTGCTGCAGAAGCAGATCGTGCAGAAGTCCCACGAGGCGGGCAAGCCGGTGATCGTGGCGACGCAGATGCTCGAGAGCATGATCGACGAGCCGGCACCGACGCGGGCCGAGGTCAGCGATGTCGCGAACGCGATCCTCGACGGCGCCGACGCGACGATGCTCTCGGGCGAGACGGCGGTCGGGAAGTACCCGGTGGTGTGCGTCGAGACGATGTCGCGCACGGCGCGGACGGCCGAGCGTTACCTGGCCGAGCACGGCCTGTGCCCGACGCAGCGCCCCGCGCCGCGCGGCACGACCAAGCGGCGCACCGCGGCGCTGGCGCGCGGCGTCACCGCGATCGTCAAAGAGCTCCAGCCGCGCTACGTCGTGCTGTGGTCGCAACTGGGCGGCGGGGCGCGCTTCCTCTCCCACGCGCGGCTGCGCCGGCCGATCCTGGCATTCAGCTCGGACGAATCGGCGGTCCGGCAGATGACGCTGCTCTACGGCGTGCACCCGATCCTGTCGGACATCCCGTCGAGCGCCGAGGCGTTCGTGGCGCAGGTCGATGCGATGATGTTGGAGAAGAATTGGGCCGAAGCCGGCGACGCGCTGGTGATCGTCAAGGGCGAGCCGCTGGGCGCGCCGGGCGTGACCAACAAGATCCGCATCCATTACGTCGGGGATGTGTGCGCGTTGCCGGGGACCTGAAACGGGTCAGGAACCATTGGCAAGCGACTGATGATCTTCTGTAGCGCGAATGGGCTGCGCAAACTGCTGGACGCGCAGCCCGTTGGGCTGCGGCTTTATGTGGTGTGTTGGTCACTTCACTTGGGTTTGAGATTTCACTCCACCGGTTCCATCGTCACGCGCAGCGTATGGGTTTCGCCGAAGGCGGCGTCGCCCTGCCATGCGCCCGCTTCCGTGCGCGTCAGGTCGATGGGCGGGGTGACGTTGGCGAGGGGGACCTCGGCGATGTCGTCACTGGGGAAGTTGGCGAGTTGCTGCGGCTCTTCGATGCGCAGCGCGAGTTTGTCCTCGGGGACGGTCAGGGACACGGGGTCGCCGACGAGGCGGACGGTGTCGTTGTCGACGACGAGTTCGACGACGCCGAGGACGATCTTGCGGGGGCGCATCGATTCGGAGTCGGCCGGGTTGTTGGCGGCGACGGGCGGTGCGGGCGCGGCGGGGTCGTCGAACCCGAGCTCGCGCGGGTAGCCGGTGGGTTCGGCGGACGGCGCGCCTTCGAGGATTTCGAGTGTGAGGCGGTGGTCGCCGGCGGCGTCGCGGAGGCGGGCGGTCTGGATCGAGCGTTTGGCGTCGGCCCAGCCGGTCTGCATGGCGTCGGGGCTGCGCGGCGGCTGGCCGATGCGGTCGATGAGTTCGAGCTGGCCGGCCGCGTCGGCGCCGGCGGCCGCGGCGAGCGCGGCGAGCGCGCCGTGGGCGGTGGTGTCGTCCTCGCCGCCGGCCATGTCGAGCGCGCGGGTTTCGCCGCCGATGGATTCGAGCCAGTCCGCGTGGGCGGGGACCACGCCCGCGTCGAGCTGCCGCGCAAACCAGGACGCGGCGCGGTCGTCGGCGGCGAGGTTGGCGACGGGCGTCGCGCCGCCGCCGGCGTGGGTGTAGATCGCCTGCGCGAAGCCGACGCGCTGCTCGAGGGTCAGCTCACGCAGCGCCTGGTCGAACCCGCGCCGGGCTGCGCGGCCGCGCTCGTCCACGGCGGGGCGCAGCAACACGCGGACGGCGCGCCCGGCCAACCGCCCGTCGCCGCCGCCGGCCAGTTGCATCAGCGCCGCCGTGGTTTGTGCGCCCTGGGGCTGGCGCTCGAGAAAGGTGACCAGCGAGGTCGGCACGGACGGCTGCGAGGTCGCGGCGTCGATGATCATCGCGAGCGGGTCGCCCTGCTCTCCGTTGCCGCGCCGCCCACGGGGCGTTTCGACCGTGAACGCCGCCAACGCGTCCCACGCCAGCGCCTGGATCTCGGGGTCGCCGGAGCGCAGCGCGTTGAACAAGCCGTGGTCGGCCGAAGTCAGGGCAACGCCGCGGACGGGTGCGCGGTCGTCGTCTTCATTAGAAGATGCGTCCGTGTTTGTGGCGTTGTCTTGCGTCTGACCGTTGCCGCCGAACACGGCCCGGCGGAGGCCGCGCACGAACGGCGTCGCGCGGCTGGGCCCGGTCGAGCCGGCGGTCAGGCGGTCCAGCGTCGCGCGGACCACGGCCGGGTCGCTCGAACCCAGCAGCCGTTGGTCCAGCCAGGCCGCGGGCAGGCCTTCGGGGTCCTGCGCGTTAAGGCAGATGTAGTCGATCGCTTCGGCGCGTCGGGCGGTGGGGAGGTTCTCGAAGCGCACGCCGGCCTGGAGCGCCTGCCGCGCGACGTCGGAGAGGTTGGTCGTGCTCGCCAACCCGGCGAGGACCTGCGCCGGCGGCGGGCCGTTCGGGTCGCTGAGCACGGCGTCGGCCTGCTGCACGACGCGGGCGACGGTCGCGGGGTTGTCGACCTGGCCGCGCAGCGTCGCCTGCAGCGCGACGAGCTTGGCGATCGGGTCGTCGGTGCGCGACGCGACGTCGAGCAGGCGGTTGGTCGTGGGCGTCGGCCGATCCACCGCGGCCAGGGCGTTGACGACGGTGCGCACCGCCGGGCCGTCGCCGGAGTTCAGCACGGCCTCGGCGAGTTCGACCGCGGCGTTGCCGGCCTGTTCGCCGTTGAGCGCGCCCGACGCCGACAGCGCGATCGCCACCGCGCGGCGCGACAGCGGGTGCTCCGTCGCCAGCGCGGCTTGCAGGTCCGGCAAGGCGGCGTCGAATGACCCGGCCCCGCCGCCCCGGACGCCGCCACCGCCGCCCGCCAGACCGCGGAGGGCTTCGAATGCGCCGACCGGCAGCGACCACGGCAACGGGTCGGGGCCTTCGAGCGTGACCTCGCGTCGGTTGTCGGGCATCTCGAACACCGCCCACACGACGCTGGGCTCGGCCGAGAAGGCCTCGGGCAAGGACGAAACCTGATCGCGGACCTGGCGGTACGCCTCCTGCGCTTCACGCTGCTCGAGGCGCGCGGCGCGTTGACGCTCGGCGAACTCGCGGGACGACTCGTTGCTGTTGCGCGTCAGCCGGTCTTCCCGTTCGGGGGCCAGCTCGCGCAGGCGCGCCGGCGAGAGCTTGAGCGCGTACGGGTTGTCGCCCGTGCTCAGGGTTGCGCCGGCGATGTTGCGGTCGAGCTCCCAGGTGACTTTGCCGACGGGGTGGACGGTGATCGCCCGGGTCAGGCGCGGGCCGAGTTGGTCCGGTGCGTAGGCGTTGGGCGCGTTGCCCCGGCCGGGGTTGCCCGGGAAGCCGGCGTCGCGCTCCAAGCCTCCGCCGAGTCCGCCGGGTCGCCCGGCGAAGCCGCCGCCGGGGCGGTTGAAGTTGTCCGCGTTCGCCTCGTCGGTCGGGACGTACCACGCGACGAACCGTGCGCCGGCCAGGTCGATCGGCGGGTCGGTCCAACGGGTGGGCTGGTCGCCCGCTTCCAGGGTGAGCGGCACGAGCAGCGACGAGCGCCCGGTCTGTGGTTCGAGGGTCCAGAGCGGGGTGTCCAGGTTTTGTCCCGTGACCACGCCGTCGGTGAGCAGCCGGGGAAGGTCCAGCGCCGCGCGGGCGGGTTGTGTCGCGGCCTCGGTGGTGGAGGTGGTCGTGTGTTGAGTCGCCTGGGCGGGCGATTGGGCGTGGTGCGGAGTCGCGACCGTGAGTGTGGCGGCTGCGAGACTGAGCAAGGCCAAGACCAAGGCGCGGGCCGGGCGTGGTGGTCGGTGGCGGGTGGACGCGGTGCCACGGCCTGCGGATCGGGCCGAACGACACGGGGTGGAGCGATGGGTCACGGAATCTCCCTGACGGCGGTGCGGTGTCGCAGGCGGGCGCGGAGGCGGACGGGCGAGTCTGCCGGATCAGACATACGCAGACTGAATAGAACGGGTCGGCCCGGGCGAAGGGGCGGGAAAGGGGCGGAAAAGCGAACGGACGAAGCCGGCCCCGGAGTTTACCCGGGCGGACGAGGTTCTCCAGAGCGAGAAAACCGGGAGAGCGGTCCGGATCAGGTTGATTAATTGGTGTGCATCTTTGGAGTCATTGTCGCCTTTTTCAGCATCGAATCACCACGCCTGATGCGACCCTAAAAAAGATTGCGCCAACAATTTAAGTTGTAAATTTATATTAAAAAGTAATTTATGGGAATAAGAGACCGCCGATGAAGTTCGGGATCGAGCTATGCCACGATTTGGCACGGTCTTCGCAATATGTCGAGCGTCAATCATGAAGCAGGCCACCCCCGCGACGGTCGTGGGGGCGATGAGCGGGCACCCCTTGTGGGGGTGCCCGTTTTTTCTTAATTATCAGGCATTGTGATTTTTTTTGAACTTTTTTTAGGCGGTCTTGTATTTCTTCGCTTGCAATGCATGCAGAACTGGCTATCGTTGGAGGTTCGTTAACGTTCGCGCGGCCCGTTGAGGCAGTTTCACGGCGACGAGTCTCGCACCGGTTTCTATTCAAGGAGTCCCCCGAGATGAGGCATATGAGAGGCATTTGGGCACTGTTGTTGGGCGTGATGGTGTTGGGAGGCATCAGCAACCACGCGTGGGCGCAGGACGATCCAGCCCCTGAGACCGTCGCCGAAGAGGTGGTCGAAGCCGTGGAGGAGGCCGCCGAAGAAGTTCGGGAGCCGAACGCTGAAGAAGCTAAGGCCTTCGCGGATGCTGAGGCTGCCGCGGCGGAGGCCGGCGACTACTCGGTGGAACTGTCGTACGACGAGGCTGCTGACGAGTATTCGGTCGCGATTGTCGATACCCCGAAGTTCACGATCGACAACCTCTGGATCCTCATCGCCGGCTGCCTGGTGTTCATCATGCACCTGGGCTTCGCGATGGTGGAGTCGGGCCTGACCCGCGCGAAGAACACCGTCAACATCCTCTTCAAGAACTCGATGATCATCTGCATCGGCTTCCTGATGTACGGCTTGATGGGCTTCAACATCCATTATCCCGGGTTTGAGGACGGGGAAGCCTTGTTCAAGATGAGCGCTGCTACGTTCGGCTTCCTCGGCCAAGGCAGCGACATCCTCGACGATCCATCGCTCATGACCGCGGGCGCTTACGGCCTGGACATGACGACTTACGCCGACTTCTTCTTCCAGGCGATGTTCTGTGCCACCGGCGCGACGATCGTCTCGGGTGCGGTCTGCGGCCGGATCAAGCTGCTGCCGTTCCTGATCTTCACGACGTTCTTCACGGCCATTGTGTACCCGGTCATCGGGGCTTGGCACTGGGGCGAGGGCTATCTCAACCAGATGGAGACGTCGTTCTACGATTTCGCCGGCTCGACGGTCGTGCACTCGGTCGGCGGCTGGGGCGCCTTGGTGGGTGCCGCGATTCTTGGGCCCCGCTTGGGCAAGTACGCGGCCGACGGCTCGGTCCAGCCCATCCCGGGCCACAACATGCCGCTGGTGACCATCGGCGTCTTCCTGCTGTGGTTCGGCTGGTTCGGGTTCAACGGCGGCTCGGTGCTCAGCGCCGACGCGGGCGGCGTCTCGATGGTGCTGTGCACCACAACCTTCGCGGCCGCGGCCGGCGGTCTGGCCACCGCGATCACCTCGTGGGTCGTCGGCGGCAAGCCCGACCTGTCGATGGCGCTCAACGGCATCCTGGCCGGCCTGGTGGGCATTACCGCCGGTGCGGACCAGATGGCGATGTGGGAGGCCGTGCTGATCGGTGCCATCGCCGGCGTGCTGGTGTACTTCTCGGTGCTGTTCTTCGACAAGATTAAGATCGACGACCCCGTGGGTGCGATCTCGGTCCACCTGGTGTGCGGCATCTGGGGCACGCTGGTCGTGGGCATCTTCGGCGACTCGGCCGGCGGCGCGCAGCTGACCTCGCAAGTCATCGGCATCGTGATGTGCGGCGTCGCGACCGTGATCCTCGCCGCCATCGGCTTCCTGGCGCTCAAGTTCACGATCGGCCTGCGCGTCAGCGAAGAAGAAGAGATCGAGGGCCTGGACCTCGGCGAGCACGACGCGTCGGCGTACCCGGACTTCCAGCGGACGTACATCAAGTCGTACCACGCCCGGGAGATCTGAGCCGACGCTACGCGAACTCCATGAGCCCCGGGGGCTTCGGCCCCCGGGCTTCTAGGAAACTTCCCCCACGAATCACACCAAGGAACCATTCACCATGTACATGATCGAAGCGATCATCAAGCCGTCCAGCATCGACGGCATCAAGAGCAAGCTCGCGGGCTTAGGGATCCTGGGCATGACCGCCATCGAATGCAAAGGCTTCGGCAAGCAGAAGGGTCACACCGAGCGCTACCGCGGCGGACGCATGGACGTCGGCTTCGTGCCCAAGGTCACCCTCAAGGTCGCGGTCACCAGCGAGAACCTCGACAAGGCCCTCGAGGCCGTCACCACCGCCGCCCGCACGGGCAACGTCGGCGACGGCAAGGTCTTCGTCTACGAGCTCTCGAAGGTCGTGCGCATCCGCACGGGCGAGACCGACAACGACGCGCTGTAACCCGCCCCGCGCGGACCCCGCCGGGCTCGGACGAGTCGGGGGGTGAGAGAAGCCAGCGTGAAGCGGCGGGGCCCACCCGCTGACATGCCTGCCGGCGTGCCGTTACCTCCACGGCACGCCGGTTTTTTGTTCACTCCGCATCGTCGTAAGGCAGGTCTTCCGCCGCAACATCCACATGGTCCGGCGGGGGGTCGGCTTCGAAACGCACGGCGCGGATCGTCGTGTTCCCCAGGTTCAACGCCTTGCACACCCGGTGCATCCCGTCCATGACCCGGCCGTCCGACGACAGGATGATCGGGTGCGTGAGGTCGCAGGCGTCGATGAGCGCGGCGTGTTTCGCGACGGCCCGGCAGGTCGGCACGTCGTCGGTGGCCGCGAACCAGAACGCCTCGTCCAACTCGCGGATCTCCGAAAGCGGCACCTCGATCACCGGCAAGCCACGGGACGACGCGATCAATCGATGGACGTCCCACACGAGTGTCCCGTCAGGCGTGGGGCGGAAGTGGTACTGCCGACGCATGAAGCACATCCGAGGAGACGAAGGGCGATCAGAACTTGTCGGACAGATAGGGTCGCGGCCCCGCGAACACGGCCGACGCCGACGCGAGCGCCTCGGCCGGGCCGTCGATCAGCCCGGTGGCCGCGAGTTCTTCGGCGGTGCAGTGGCTGGTGAAGAGCGCCGCCAGCGCCCGGACGTCGAGCCGGATCGTGCCGTCGCCGCCGGGGGTGACGGTCGGTTCGCCGCGCGACAGCGACAGCACAAACCGGCCGGCGTTCTCGGGCATCGACGCGTCGGCGAGGTCGAGGTGCAACTCGGCGTCAATCTTCGGGTAGCCGCGCTTCGCCAGCGCGGCGTGGGGGTCGGTGATCCGAAGCAGCCACTCCTCGGTGTGTCGCCGGGGCGTATCGACCTTTTCGGTGATGAGTCGGCGGAGCGGGTCCTGCGGGCCGCCGTACCACGCGACGGTGTCGGCGACCGCGCGGTAGCCGTGGAGGAACGCGAGGATGGCCCGCCGGGCGCGGACGGTGGTGGCGGCGTAGTCCTCGACGCCGAGCGCTTCGGAGCGGTCGCCGCTGAGGCTGACGTAGCCCTCGGTGTTCCCCGCGACATCGAAGCGGAATCGGAAGCGGTGGCCCTTCGGCGGGTTGACTTTCCATTTCCACAGCTCTTCGTCGCGGTCGAACGGGCCGTGGTGGTCGGCGATGCTTTGGGCGTAGCACGCGCGGACGTTTTCGTCGTCCGGCTCGAACGCCACGACATCGAATCCGTCCAACGCGCCCGGCTCGTGCGGGAGTTTCTGCGCGTCGACGCCCCAGGCGCAGACGTACCCGGCCGGCTCGTAGCCGCACTTGCGGTAGAAAGTGGGCGTGCTCGCGTACAGGACACTCAGCGGCACGCCGGCGGCGCGGGCTTCGCGCAGCATCCCCAGCACCAGCTCCCGGCCCACGCCCGCGCCGCGGAACGGCGCTGCCGTGACCAGCCCGGCGATGGCCCAGCTGCGCAGGCGCTCTCCGCCGAAGTGCTGGTGGACGTCGAGGAAATGCAGCGCCGCGGCGATGCGCGGCCCGCGCTTCACGACGCGGGTGCGGCCGATGTAATCGTCGTCGACGCGGTCCAGCGCGGTGGTCGGGTCGCCGCCGAACGCCTCGGCGCACAGGAAACGCTGGGCTTCGGCACCGGCGCGGTCGGCGGGTTGGTAGCCGTCGGGCATGGGATGGCTCCGGGTCTTGCGGAAGGGACGTGCCGGCCCGGCGAACCCGCGGGCGTTTCGGGCGTATGCATCGGAGGCGTCCGGCCGCCGAGCGTTGAGGTCGGATCGTGGGTGACGGCGCGTCGGGTCTGCGCCGCGGTGTCGTGAATCTCGTGTTCCGTGGGCCGGTCCGGTCCGGCTCTGCTAAATGGATCGGCATGCTACCCGGCACGAGCGCATCGGCGGTGCGGGGCTTTGAGGGTTTGGAGGTTTTGTGCGTGACCGTTCTTGGCCGTCCGTGATGCGCCGGCCGGGTAGATTGCCATCGTGAACGCAGCCGGCGGCTCCATTTCGCGCGACGGGTCGGATGCTTCGGTGAAGTGGCCGCGCCGCCTGATCGCTCCGGCGGCGGTGGCGCTGGTGCTGCCGGTGCTGGTTCCGTGCTGGGTGGTGGTGCTGCCGCGGCTGTGGTTCGACGTGGACCCGCGCACGCCGGGCGCGGACGTGATCAGCACGCTGGGGCCCGGCGGGTTCGCGTGGTTGGCGGCTTTCGGCGTCGCGGCCGCGCTGTTTGCGCTGCTGATTCACGTCATGGCCGGTGGGGCGGTGCGCTGGTTCAGCACGGTGTTGGTGCTGGTCGGGGTGGCGTGGACGGCGTGGCACGCGCCGGCGCGGTTCGAGAACCTCTGGCACGGGGTCGGGTGGGTGTGGGGCGCGAGCGCGGGGCTGGCGGCGCTGCACCTGGGGGCGTGGCCGGCGGCGCGGCGGTGGGCGGCGGCGCTGCTGGCGGGGTTCAGCGCGGCGTTGCTGGCCGACGCCGTGTTCTACGTGTTCGTCGAGCACCCGATGATGGTGCGGGAGTTTGAAAAACACGCCGACGCGTTGCTGCAGGCCCGCGGCTGGGAGGCTGGCTCGTCGGAGGCGACGCTGTACGAACGCCGGATCCGCACCACCGACGCGATCGGCGCGTTGGGGTTGAGCAACGTGCTGGGCACAATCGCCGCGGCGCTGGCGATGCTCGGCCTGGGCGCGGCGGCGTGGGGCGGGCTGCGGGCGTGGGCGGCGCGGAAGCGCAGTGCGTCCACCGCGGTGGCCGACGACGCCTCGTGTAAAGGCCGCGCGCTGGGGTGGGCCTGGGCGCTGGCCGTGCTGCTCTGTGGACTGGTCGTGGTGAAGCTGACCAACTCGGCGGGTGCGCTGGGGGCGGCGGTTCTCGTCACGGGGTGGCTCGCGTTTGCCGTGTTGCTGACGCGGGCATGTCCGGGTGTCATGGACTTCAGTCCGTGCGGGGTCGAAGACGCAAACCGAAGCACACGGACTGAAGTCTCGGGCAAACGCGCACGCCCCGTTCGTTGGCGGGGTTGGTGTCTCGGCCTGAGCGCGGCCGCGCTGCCGCTGCTCGTGATCGCGGGGGTGGCGCTGCGCGGCTGGATCGGCGTGCCCGCGCCGGAAGAAGTGGGCCAGGGCGTGAAGGGCGAGCTGAGCGTGCTGTTCCGCTGGCAGTACTGGGGCGCCGCGTGGCGGATGGTCACCGAGTCGGCCGGGCACGCCAACGTCGGCGTCGGCCCGGGCGCGTTCGGCGACCTCTACCTCATTCACAAAGACCGCTTCAATCCGGAAGAGGTCACCAGCGCCCACAACGTGTTCGTCGATTGGGTCACAATGCTGGGCGTCGGCGGGTGGGCGTGGTCCGTGTTGGTGCTGGTTTGGTTGTTCGGCGGGGCGCGGGGTTTGGTCCTGGGCAAAACGGAACCGGGGGACGGGCTTGATGCGAACACCGCGTCGAACCGGTCGGCGGGCTACGTCATGTTCGGTCTGGCGATCGCGTTGTTCGGTTTCGAGGTCGCGGTGGCGTGGGACGAGTTGCTCGGCGTCGGGCTGGGCGTGTGGGTGATGCGTTTGGGCGCGGCGGCGGGTTTCGTGGCCGTGGCGATTGGGGTGTGGACGCATGTGGGGGACACCGCGTTGCGTTGGGGTTTGGTGGTGGCGGCGGCCGCGGCGTTGACGCACAGCCAGTTCGACATGGGGTTCTTTCAGCCGACGTCGTCGCCGGTGTTGTGGGTGATCGTCGGTTTGGCGGGGGCGGTCGTGACGCCGGGTGGTAACGCAAGCGGACGTGTTTCGCGGTGGGCGGAGCGGGCGGCGGTCGGGTTTGTCGTGGTCTTCATGCTGCTGGTGATGGGGCGTTTCGTCGGGCCGATGTCGGAGTATGCATCGCGGACGGCCGAGGCGGCGGCGGACGTGCGGGCCGGGGACCTGGAGGCGGCGCAGGCGAAGCTGATCGAGGCGCACGGCGCGGTCGGGTTCGACCCGGTGCTGGTGCGCTGGCACGCGGCGCTGACGGATGAACGCGCGAATCGGGCGCTGGCGAACGGCGAGGCGTCGCTGGCGTCGGGGATCTGGCGCGACGGGATCGTGGATCTGTGGACATTGACGCAGTGGCGTCCGGGTGCGGCGCGGACGTTTGCGGACACGCGGGCGAACCTTGAGCAGTCCGTTGCGAACGGTGACCCGTTGGCGGTCTGGACGATGCGGTCGCAGTTGGAGTTGTTGGAAGCATCGACGGCGGATGCCCAGCGCGAAAGGGGGTGGGCCTGGCGGAACCCGGGGGTGCATCGCACGTTGACGCGGCTTTACCAGCGCTGGCTGGACGCGGAGGTCGACCCGATGGTGCAACGCATGGGGCGCGACTTCGGGCTGGGCACGGTGTGGGCGGGTCAGCGGGCGGCGATCGAGCGGTCTCCGATGAACGTCAGCGACCACGTGCGGCTCGCGGAACTGCTGGACGAACTGACGGCGTTGCGGTCGGCCGAGGCGGAGGTGGACGTCGAGCGCGTCGCCGAGCTGCGCGGCCGGGCCGGCGCCGCGGCGGAGGAGGCGCTCCAACTCGACGCCGAGCGCTACCTCGACCCGGGCAAACAGCTCGACGAGGCGACGCGGGAGCGCATGCGGGACGTCGTGGCGCGTGGTGGCGGCGAACCTGCTGCCCCTTAGAACGCATTGCGAGATGAATGCCGAGATGAATGCCTTTTCGCTGCGACGCGCCGCGTCGCTGTTTCATCGTCGATCATCGGTGGTACCTGCGACGCGGTGCGTCGCAGCTAAGAGACAGAAAGGATGTAAAAGCTTTGGACAAACGCGCAACACAATCGTGTCTTCAGCCGCAGGCCAACGGCCTGCGCGCCCTGTGAGAGTGCGTAGGCGCGCAGCCCGTTGGGCTGCGGCTATCTAAAAAGGATTGTCTGTGTTCCTCGAGGTTCAAAGTGAGCGAACGGGTAGCGATGGGAAACCCGTGAGGTCGTGTGCTTTCTCCGCGCGTCGGGTCGCGTCATCAGGGTCGCGCGCCACGAGGAAGACCGCGCTGCCCGAGCCGGTGACGTGCGGGTTCAGGCCGGCGTCGCGCAGGGTGGCGAGCAGCGTTTGCAGCGGCGGTTGCACAGCGCACGCGGCGTCGGTCAGGTCGTTGAAGCACGCCTGCCCGAACGCGTCGGGCGACTGGTTCAGCGCGTGCAGACACTGTCGGACGCGTGATTCGTCGGGCGGCGGCGGGGCGGGGCGGTGTGCGTCGAACTCGCGGTACACCGGGGCGGTCGGGCACGAAAATGGCGGTAAAACTAGGGCGAAATGGAGCGTGGCCGGGAGCGCGACCGGCTCCAATCGCTCGCCGAACCCGGTCGCCAGCGCGGCGGGGAAACCGGGTTGCGCGGTCGCTTGAAGCGCGAAGGCGACGTCGCTGCCGAGCTGTTCGGCGAGGGCGGCGGCGTCGAACGGCGGGTCGGGGTCGCGGTCGGTCAACGCCTTGAGTACGCCGGCCGCGTCGGCGGAGCCCCCGCCCAGGCCGGCCCCGCTGGGGATGCGCTTGGCCAGCGCGAAGTGGATCGGGGGGTCGTGATCGCCACGTGACGCGGCCACCCTGTTGGCGGCGCGGTACGCGAGGTCTTCTTCGAGCGGCCAGTCGATGGTTTGAGGTTGCGGCGCGTCGTCGGCGAAGCGCCGTGTCCAGCGTGTGTTGTCGGCCGTTACTTCATGCGCGTCGGAAAGCGTGAGCGTGTCGCACAGGTTGATCGCGACCATGAGCGACGCGATGGCGTGTCGGCGGTGCGGGTCGGCGGGATCGATCGGCCCGACCGATAGCGCGAGGTTGAGCTTGGCGGGGCAACGGACCGTGATCAGCGCGGGCATGGCGGGCGAGTGTAGATGGCTTGTCGAGGCGGACGCGTCGCGACCTGCTTGGTCTTTCTGAACCGGCGTTGTTTGTCGTGTCCGGCGTGCAAATAAAAACGGCGGTCTGTGACGACCGCCGCTCTTCCTCAGACTCCATTTCTCGCGGGGGTGGGTCAGTCGCAGTACAGGTCGCGGCCGAGCATGATGCCGCCGTGGATGACGGCCCAGCGGCAGTGGGCGTCGCGTTCGCTGCCGAGTTGTTCGGCCCAGCCGTCGAGGATGCGTTGGACCACGCCGGGCACGGCCGCGGGCTGGTCGGGCGTGCGGCCCACGGCGGCGAGCCAGAACATCAGGCGGTACTGCTCGGGGCGGGTTGTCGCGGCCTGGTGATACAGGTCGGCGGTGGTTTCGTGGTCGTCGCCGGCTTCGAGCGCTTCGATCACGGGCTCGAAGCGCTGCTGGACGACGGCGTCGAGCAGCTCGCGTTTGTCGGTGAAGTAGCGGTAGATGGAGCCCACGGCGCAGTCGAGCCGGCGGGCGATCATGCGGATCGTGGTCCCGTCGTAGCCGGCCTCGTCGAGGCATTCGGCGGTGGCGTCGAGGATCTGGGCCCGGCTGAGCTGGGCGGGGGGTTTGGCCGGCGCGTCCGGCTTGGCGTGGGCGTCGGCGCGGCTCGGGGCCGGGGCGCCGCCGGGGGTGTGGGTCAGCGGCCGGCGGACCAGCGGCGTGCTGAGCGGCCGGGCCTTGGCCTTGGGCACCGACGGGGTGTGGCCGTTGTGCGCGGCGCCGTTGGTGGCGGCGGGCGCAGGCGACCGCGGCGGCGAGCCCGGGTCCGCCGGGGCGGAGGAGGGGCCGGCCTGATCGGCCTGGTGGGCCGGGTCGGTGGTGGGGGAAGATCCCGGCAGGTTGAGCCGGAAGGGCCGGCGCAGGAGCGCCTTGACGTCATGGGTGTTGGGCGGGACCGATCCGTCGGTCATGGTCATGAGTTCACCTCCGAGTGAACGTGTTGGGGGGTAGTGTGGGGGGGCGGGGCGGGTGAGTCAAACCGGGTTGGGCGGGGCGGTGTGAAGGCGGTGAGGGGCGACGGGCCGTGGAAACCGCGTGGATAATTATCGGGGGTAAGCGGGCGGCTCGGATCGGGCTCGAAGCGGCGTTTCGGTCGTCTGCCGGGCGACGCACGGCGGTAAGGCCTGAGAACACCTCCCATTATCGGTCGGATCGAGTTATACTGTTGACCGCCCCAAGGCCGGGGCACGCACCCCTTCGTTTGGCGGCCGGTAGCGGCGTTGGACGGAGGGTCCGGGGCACCTTGCGGATCGCTTTTTGCGCCGCCTTCCATGGACGACCCGTTCGCAGGCCCAGACCACGTGAGGAGTCCGCGTGACCGGTGTGAACCCAACGTTGAAAACCGCGACGCGGGTTTTGGCGTTCGGCTCATCGGCCACAGACGCGCACGCTCACGCCCGTGCCTGCGTGGCCCGACCGATCCCCCGCCCGGAACCCATTTGACGCATTCAATGCAGGGCCCACGACCCGGGCCGCGGTTCCGCTTCTTTTTTTGTGTTTGACGTTTTTGCTCCGATTTCCTTCCGACCGGATTCACGAGAGACGCACCATGCACCACCGCCCCGGCCGCCTGCTCCGATTGATTTTGATGCTCCTCGTGGGCGCGTTGGTCTGCCCGGCCGTGATGAGCCGGGCCGACGTCACCGTCGAGGTCTACCCCGATGACGGCGTGCGGGTGGTGAACGACGGCACGCCGCTGTCGAACGGTTCGCACGACGTCGGCTACGAGGGCTACGCCGAGGCCGAGATCGCCGCGGTCACCGTGCGGTTCCCCGGGTACTCGCCGGCGACGTACATTCAGGGCTCGGGCAAGGCGATCGACCTGATCGTAGACGGCGACCTGCCGGCCGGCGCATCATTGAAGGTACGGGCCTGGCACTTGGCGGACCAGGAATACGCGGACGGCTTCGACGTCTCGCTGTCCGAGGGCAACTGGACGATCACCGGCGACGACATCGCGGCGTTGTCGGTCGGGCACTACGAGTTGCAGGCGACGATCTCCGTCCCCGGCCGCCGGCCCGTGCAGATCGCCCAGCGGTACGTGATCATCCCCGAAGGCCTCGAAGACGCGCCGATCGACACCTGGTACGACGTGCCGCCTATCGAAGAGATCGAGGCCATCCCTGATCTGGTGGTCATCCCCGGGGCCGGCCTGATCGACTTCAAGCCCACGCCCGGTGCCCAGACCTATTTCGTCAGCGAGTCGGGCAGCGACAGCAACGACGGGCTCTCGGAGTCCAGCCCGCTGCGCACGCTGGCGGCGGCGTACGGCAAGGTCGGCGACAAGGACGGCGACTGGATCCTCCTCAAGGCCGGCGACACCTTCCGCGGCGGCTTCCCCAACTTCAACAAGGGCGGCCGCTCGCCCGAAGAGCCCATGCTCATCGGCGTCTACGGCAGCGGCGACCGCCCGACCGTCCACACCAACGGCGACGGGTTCATCCAGGCCTTCGGCGAGATCAGCCACGTCGTCCTCGAAGGCATCCACGTCTACGCCAACCAGCGCGACGTCCGCGGCGCCTACCCCACCGGCTCGGCCGCCAAGGAGTACGGCATCTACTGGCTCGCCTCCGGCAAGAACATCACCCTCCAGGACATGAAGATCGAGGGCTTCAAGTCCAACGTCGTCTTCCAGGCCTACGGCAAGGGACGCATCCAGAACGTCAACATCCGCCGCTGCATCATCATCGATTCCTACGCCCACTATCAGGGCTCCAAGGGCGGTCACTCCGCGGGCATGTACCTGGACAACGTGAAAAACGCCGTCATCGACGAGTCCTTCTTCGACCACAACGGTTGGCGAAAGGGCGTCGAGGGCGCGTCCCGCACGATGTTCAACCACAACGTCTACGTCCAGAAAAACTGTGAAAACGTCAACGCCTACCGCTCGGTATTCAGCCGCGGTTCGCACCACGGGATCCAGCTGCGCTGCGGCGGTGAAATCGTCAACAACCTGTTCGTGCGCAACGCCCTCCAGGCCTTCGTCGCCCAGGCGCCCAGCCTGATGGAGAACAACGTGGCCCTCGAAGCCGACGACATGAACCCCGACAACGCGCAGTACCACCGCGGCAGCGGTTTCGAGGTGTTGCCGTGTGAGCACGCGATCGTCCGCCACAACCTCGCCGTGGACAAGGTCGGCTCGGCCGACTGGTCCGGGGGTATCGAGGTCAAGTATCGAGACGTGATCGTTGATCCGCCGGCACGCTTCTACGTCGAGATCTACAACAACACCGTCGTCCGCTGGCCCCGCCGCCAGGGCAAGGATTCGTCGATCGCTTCGTGGGCGGACTCGGCGGAGGTGGTCAAACGCGACAACGTGCTCGACGCGGCGTCCGGCGGCTCCAACGTCAGCTTCGTCGACCCCTCCCGCACCATCCACACCTACCTGCCCGGCGGGTACGACGCTTTCCTCGACGGCGGCCGCAACCGCGCCCGCGGAAGCTGGGACCCGGTCTACGGCGCCGCCACCTTCAACCAGTGGATGCGCGAAGGCTACAAGGTGCGGTAATCTCGGCGGTCAACAATTGACTCTCGACGCAACGCCGCGGTCCGTGCCGCGGCGTTGTTCTTTGCAGTAGACAGGAGCCAGGAGTCAGTAGACAGTAGGAGAGAACGGTAAATCAACGATCCGCGCTTTGGCACGGCTCCTAACTCCTGACTACTGACTACTTCCCATGCTCACGATCTCCGTCCCCTTGCGCGTCCGCTACCACGAGTGCGACCCGATGAACGTCGCGCACCACTCGGCCTACGCCGTCTGGTTCGAGATCGCCCGCACCGAGCTGCTCCGCCAACAGGGCTCGGTCTACGCCCAACTCGAAAAGGACGGCGTCCTCTTCGTCGTCGCCCGCCTCAGCACCCGTTTCCGCAAACCCGCTTACTACGACGACGAGCTTACGGTCGAGGTCACCGCCCACCGTTCCGTCGGCGTCAAGATCGAACACACCTACCGCGTCCTGCGCGGCAAAGAACTGCTCGCCACCGGCGAAACCACCCTCGCCTGCGTCGACCGTGCCGGCAAGCTCCGGCCCGTGCCCGCGGCGTTGCTGGAGGATTGAGCCGGGGGGTTCGGGTCCGGCCACAACGGGCCGTCCGGTTTTGACGGTTGTCGGAGCCGGCCCGGGTCCGCCCGGGGCTTATCACGCCGCCGCGAACACAGTCCCCGCGCCCGTCGGCCGACCTCTCTACGTCGGGCGATCGGGAGCCCGTGGCAGCGCGTCGGCCCGCCGATCGGGGAGCAAGCGTGGACGAAGTCAACTGGTTCCTGCTGATGCTCATGCTCTCGGCGTTCGGCTGGACGTGCGGGCGCCGGTTCGGGATGCACTCGGTGCCCGCGGCGCGGGGGACGGTGATCTTCGCGGCGACCTTGCTGGTGGTGCTCACGTATCTGGTGCGTCACCCGGCGGTGGGGGTGCAGGTGTTGCCGGTGTCGGTGATGGCCCGGATCGAGGGCGTGGCGAGCGTGCCGGTGTTCATGACGATCCTGGGCGTGGCGTGGGCGCGCAGCCAGTTGAACCGCCAGCGGGCGATCATCGCCTGGGCCATGCTGCTGGGCGCGGTCTACTTCGTCAACGGCGGGCTGTGGATGCTGCAGCAGACGCCGACCTACGTCATGGGCCAGTCCGCCGGGCCCGAAGACGTGATGCAGAGCCAGGACTACACCTGCGTGCCCGCCGCGTCGGCGACGGCGCTGCGCCACCTGGGCATCCGCGCCACCGAGGCCGAGATGGCCCGGCTCACCCACACCCGCCCGGGCACCGGATCGACCACGGTCCGGGCGCTCGACGGCCTGAACGTCAAGCTCGCCGGCACGCCCTGGACCGCCGACCTGATCGAGGTCCCCCCCGAGGACATCCGCTCGCTCAGCGCCCCGATGCTCTCCGCGCTGCAATTCGAATCGACCCGCCGGCACATGGTGGTCATCGCGGGCGTGACCGAGTTCGGCGTGCGGTTGATCGACCCCGTCGACGGCCGGATCACCCTGCCCTGGCGCGAGTTCCACGAGGTCTACACCGGGCAGGTCATCGTCTTCAACGCCGTCCGCTGACCCGCGGGCCCGGTGTCCAAACCCAGCCATCGATAACCCTTGAATCCCCCGGGTCCGGCGGGCCGACGGTGCGTGTTGCATCGCCCCGGCCAGCCACTATCCTCTAGCGTTCCGCTGAGACATCGGCAGCCCCTCTGCCGCGGTCACGCATACGTGTCCGGCCCTTGTCGTCCCGGCACGCCTCAGCCTGCCACGTCGTATCTCGGCTCGATGGGAGCCGACCAACGCCGATCCCCCGGCAAGCGACCCGCCCGCACATCCCTCCCGTTAGAGGAATCGAGAACCGCCATGGCCAAGACCACCAAGAAGAAATCCAGCAAGAAGTCCACCGGCGCCAAAGGCAAGGCCGGCAAAATGGTCTACTACTTCGGTAAGACCAAGACCGACGGCAACACCAAGCAGAAGGAACTCCTCGGCGGCAAGGGCGCGAACCTCGCCGACATGACCTCCATCGGTCTGCCCGTCCCGCCCGGCTTCACCTGCACCACCGAGTGCTGCGACCAGTACTACAAGCAAGGCCGCAAACTGCCCAAGGGCTTGATGGACCAGGTCCACGCCGCCATCAAAACCCTCGAAAAAGAAACCGGCAAGAAGTTCGGCGACAACCACAACCCGCTGCTCGTCTCCGTCCGCTCCGGCGCCGCCCAGTCCATGCCCGGCATGATGGACACCGTCCTCAACCTCGGGCTCACCGACGAGTCCGTCGTCGGCCTCGCCAACGCCACCGGCAATGAACGCTTCGCCTACGACGCCTACCGCCGCCTCCTCAACATGTTCGGCGACGTGGTCATGGGCGTCGATCACCACGCCTTCGAAGAACAGTTCGACAAGATCAAGGCCAAGCAGGGCGTCAAGCTCGACACCGACGTCGACGTCCGCGGCCTCATCAAGCTCTGTGATGAATACAAGAAGGTCATCAAGCGCGAGACCGGCAAGTCCTTCCCGCAGGACCCGATGAAGCAGCTCGAGCTGGGCATCACCGCCGTCTTCAGCTCGTGGATGACGCCCCGCGCCATCCGCTACCGCCAGATCAATGAGATGACCGGCCTGCTCGGCACTGCCGTCAACGTCCAGACCATGGCCTACGGCAACATGGGCGACGACTGCGGCACCGGCGTCGCCTTCACCCGCGACCCCTCGACCGGCCAGAACAAGTTCTACGGCGAGTTCCTCATCAACGCCCAGGGCGAAGACGTCGTCGCCGGCATCCGCACGCCGCTGCCCGTCGAGACCATGCCCAAGACCTGGAAGGCCGAGTCCGACAAGTCCATCGGCAAGAAGATCCACGCCGAACTGATGAACATCAAGAAGGTCCTCGAGAAGCACTACAAAGACGTGCAGGACATCGAGTTCACCATCGAGAAGGGCAAGTTCTTCATGCTCCAGACCCGCACCGGCAAGCGCACCGGTGCCGCCGCGGTGAAGATCGCCTGCGACATGGTCAAGGAAAAACTCATCGACGAGAAGACCGCGGTCAAGCGCATCCCCGCCAACGACCTCACGCAGCTCCTGCTGCCCTCGTTCGACCCCGCCGCCAAGAAGAAGGCCGCGCCGCTGTGCGTCGGGCTTCCCGCCTCGCCCGGCGCCGCCTTCGGCAAGCTCGCCTTCACCGCCGAGGAAGCCGTCGAACGCTCGCACAACGGCGAGAAGGTCCTGCTGGTCCGCAAGGAAACCTCTCCCGAAGACGTCGACGGCATGCACACCGCCGCCGGCATCCTCACCTCGACCGGCGGCATGACCTCGCACGCCGCCGTGGTTGCCCGTGGATGGGGCAAGTGCTGCGTCGCCGGCGCCGGCGAGATCGCCATCAACGAAAAAGCCGGCAAGATCACCGTCGGCGGCAAGACCTACACCCGCAAGGACGTGCTCTCGATCGACGGTTCCACCGGCGAGGTCTTCGCCGGTGAGCTCGGCACGGTCGAACCGAAACTCTCGGGCGACTTCGCCACCGTCATGAAGTGGGCCGACAAGTACCGCACCCTCGGCATCCGCACCAACGCCGACTCGCCGGCCGACTCCAAGCGCGCTCGCGAATTCGGCGCGCAGGGCATCGGCCTCTGCCGCACCGAGCACATGTTCTTCGAAGGCGAGCGCATCCTCGCGATGCGCGAGATGATCCTCGCCGAGACCCAATCCGCCCGCGAGGCCGCGCTCAAGAAACTCCTGCCCTACCAGCGCAAGGACTTCGAAGGCATCTTCAAAGCGATGAAGGGCCTGCCCGTCACCGTCCGCCTGCTCGACCCGCCGCTGCACGAGTTCGTGCCCCACGACGCCAAGAGCCAGGGCGAGCTCGCCAAGCGCATCGGCGTCAAGCCCGCCGACGTCAAGCAGCGCGTGCTCATGCTCCACGAGGCCAACCCGATGCTCGGCCACCGCGGCTGCCGCCTCTCCATCACCTACCCCGAGATCCTCGTGATGCAGGTCACCGCCATCACCGAGGCCGCCATCAACTGCAAGAAGAAGAACCTCGACCCCAAGCCCGAGATCATGATCCCCCTCGTGGGCACCGTGAAGGAGCTCGCCATCCTCCGCAAGCTCGCCGAGCAGACCATCGCCGATGTCAAGGCCAAGAAGAAGTACACCGGCAAGCTCGACATCCTCATCGGCACCATGATCGAGATCCCCCGCGCGGCCCTCACCGCCGACGAGGTCGCCACCGAGGCCGACTTCTTCTCCTTCGGCACCAACGATCTCACGCAGATGACCTTCGGCTACAGCCGCGACGACGTGAACACCTTCCTGCCCGACTACATCGCCCAGGAAATCCTCGAGAAGGACCCGTTCCAGTCGCTTGACACCACCGGCGTCGGCCAGCTCGTCGACATGGGCGTCCAGAAGGGCAAGTCCGTCAACAAGAACATCAAGCTGGGCATCTGCGGCGAGCACGGCGGCGACCCCGCCTCCATCAAGTTCTGCCACCAGGTCGGGCTCAACTACGTGTCCTGCTCGCCCTTCCGCGTGCCGATCGCGCGGTTGGCCGCCGCTCAGGCCGCGCTCGCGTAACCCGGCATCCACTCCATCCAAAACAAGCGAAGCCCACGGACGGTGTCCGTGGGTTTCTTTTTGCGCCACGGGTTTCACTTTCACCGCGACGGCCCAGCGCCCCGCCCGGTAGGCTGCGTCGGTGGACGGGTCCTTGCCCCTCATTCTCTCGGCGGTGGGCGCGGTGTTCGGCGTCATCGCGCTGGGTGCGGTGCTGCGCCGCGTCGGCTGGCTGACCGAAGAGGCCGACGCGACGCTGCTGAAGCTGATGATCAACGTGCTGTTCCCCGGCTTCATCCTGCACGTGCTGCTGGAGAACCCGGCGCTCGACGACCCGCGCAACGTCTGGCTGCCGCCGCTGGTGGGGTTCGGGTTGACGACGCTGGGTTTTGTCGTCGCGGGGCTGTTCGCGTGGACGTGCGGGCCCTGGGTGGGGCTCAAGACGCCGGCCGCGCGGCGGACGTTCGCGGTCGCGGTCGGCATGTTCAACTACGGCTACGTGCCGATCCCGCTGATCGAGTCGCTCTACGCCAACCCGCAGCGCGACGCGACGCTGGGCGTGCTGCTGGTCCACAACGTCGGCGTGGACCTGGCGATGTGGTCGCTGGGCGTGCTCATTGTCTCGGGCGCGTTCGTCAAAGGCTGGTGGAAGCGTGTGCTGAACATGCCGCTGGCCGCGATCGCCGCGGCGCTGGTCATCAACGCGGTCGGGCTGCCGGACCCCGAGTCGGCGCCGGCGGCCGCGCTGGTGTCGGACACGCTGCGCGGCGCCGCGAAGATGCTCGGGCTGTGCGCCATCCCCACCGCGCTGCTGCTCATCGGCGCGACCATCACCGACGAACTCCGCAAGGCGGACCTCCGGCAAGGCTGGGGCGTCATGGCCGCCGGCTGCGTGCTGCGGCTGGGCGTGCTGCCCGTGGCGTTCCTCGCCGTCGCGGTCGGCGCCCGCCGGGTCGGCGCCGACGCGTCGCTGCAACGCGTCATCGCCATCGAGGCGGCGATGCCCACGGCCGTGTTCCCCGTCCTGCTCGCCCGGCACTACGGCGGCGACGCGGGCACCGCCGTGCGCGTCACGCTCGCGGCGTCGCTGATCGGCCTCATCACGATCCCGCTGTGGCTGAGCGCGGGGCTGGGCTGGCTGGGGTTGCTGCCTCAATAGAGAGTCGCGCCTCCCATCGTGTCCGGGGTTCCAGCGCTATCCTGGTCGCTTAGATGGAGGGTTTTGCATCCTTTCTGTCACTTAGCTGCGACGCACCGCGTCGCAGCTGAAAGGCATCTATCTCGCACTGCGCTCTATCTTAGTGACCAGGCCGGTTCATGTTTGGCCATCATTTGTTTGGGACGTTCTGAACGTCTCTGCGCGTTCTCGAAGCGGCGTAAAGCGAGCACTATCGGGCCTTGGTCGATGGGGACACGCGTTACGGAGTCGAGACGGACCGTCTTTGCGCCTGGCAAGTTTTTCCGTGTGTGCGGGTTGGGTGGAGGTGAAGTCGTGGCCCGGTCGTGACGATGGGATGGGCGGTGGCGTCCGTCCGCGCCGCCGGGAGAACACGACCATGAGCAAACGCGACACGACCGACCCGAATCCCCAATCGACCGCCGGCGGGTTCGTCCCCGGCGGCATCCCCGCCGACGCGGTCACCGAACTCGAGACCCGGCTGGCCGCGCTGAAGACCTGGCACGCGGAGACCTCGCAGAAGCTCGCGCAGTTCCAGGCCGAGTTGGAAAAACGCGACAAGGCGCTCGCCGCGTCCGAGAAGCAGACCGCGACCCTGCAGGCCCAGGCCCAGCGTGAACTGGACGAAACGAAATCGGCCCGCGAGAAGCTCGAGCACGACCGGGCCACCTTCGAGAAATATCGCGACGGCGAAGAGGCCGCGCTGACCAAGCAGAAGCTGGCGTGCGAAGAGTGGGTTGCTACACAGAATGCCGCCGCCGAGGCGTCGGCCAAGACGCTGCGCGAGCAGGCCGAGCGCGACGTCGAGCAGAAGCTCGCCGAGGCCGCCGCCGCCATCGCCGAGCAGCACGAAGCGCTCGACGCCGAACGCGACGCGCTGCAGGAAGAGGTCGAACGCATGGCCGGCGTCCGGACGCAGCTCGACGCCGAGTGGGCCAGCGTGCGCCGCGTCGTCGCGGCGCAGCAGGCTCTGGTCGAGGCCTGGGAGGCCGAGCGTCAACGCGTGCAGACCGCGCAGCTCCGGCTGGTCGGCGGCAACGACGCAGACGACAAGGACCCCGGCGTGGCCAAGGCCGCGTAACGAAACGAACGATCGAAACACTCCGCCCCTCCGCGGGAAGATCCGGCCGCGCGTCCACGCCGCACGGCCCGGGGCGAAGGGGAGAACCGGCCCGGCGACGTTGCTTCGGCAGCGACGCCGGGTTGTTTTTTCCCCTCCCTCCGGGAGGGGCAGGGTGCTGGTGGCTTGAGCTTTTTTCACTGCGCTCTCGTGCGAATCGGGGACTCTGATGCATGGCACGCACGCGCTTCCGCCCGGGCACCCTCCCCCAACCCCTCCCAAGGGGAGGAGAGTTGAGCCGCACTTGGCGGTTTTTTCTGCTACACCCACCGCATGAATGTTGACGCCGAGACATGGACGACCCGGCGGCTGTTGCAGTGGACCACGCAGCACTTCGAGAAGCACGGCCTCGAGTCACCGCGCGTCCAGGCCGAGATGCTTCTCGCCCACGTCACCAAGACCGACCGCCTCAAGCTCTACATGCAGCCCGACCGCCCGGCCGACCCTGCCGAGCGTGATGCGCTGCGCGAACTGGTCAAACGTGCCACGCAGCAAGAACCCGTGGACTACCTCGTGGGCCACGCGCCGTTCTTTTCACTGGACTTTGAGGTGTCGCCCGCGGTCTTGATTCCCCGGCCCAGCACCGAGACGCTCGTCGAACACGTGCTGCAAACCCTCCGCGGCGAGGATCGAAACAAGGACGAACTACAACTCGCCGACGTCGGCACCGGCAGCGGCGCGATCGTCGTCAGCCTGCTCAAGCAGTTGCCGAACGCCACCGCGGTCGCCACGGACATCGACGCGGCCGCGCTCGACGTCGCGCAGCGCAACGCCGAGAAGCACGGCGTCGCCGAGCGTGTGGCGTTCAAGCAGGGTGACCTGCTCGCGCCGCTCGAAGGCGAGACGTTCGACGTGCTGGTGAGCAACCCGCCGTACATCCCGGATGCGCAGTGGGACGATGTTGAACCCAACGTCAAAGACCACGAGCCGACACACGCGCTGCGCGGCGGCGCGGACGGGCTGGACCTGTTGCGCCCCCTGATCGCTGGCGCGGCGGGCGTGTTGAACCCTGGCGGGCTCGTCGCGTTCGAGATCGCGGCGGTGCAGGCCGACACCGTGCGTGGCCTAGCCGCCGACGCCGGCTGGCGCGATGTCGATGTGCTCAAAGACCACGAAGCCCTCGACCGGGTGGTGGTGGGGCGGGTGTGACACACCACACCGGTCGCTGACGCTCCCGGCTCTGACGGGCGGGCGAACCCTCATCAGAGCCGGGAGCGTCAGCGACCGGTCGAGTGCCAGAAGACTCGCCCGAGCACCCTCCCCGCCTCGCGGCGCTCGGCACCCTCCCGGGGGGAGGGGAGTCCAGCAATCCCCAAAACCTCCAAAACCTGTGGCTACGGGCAAACCGGGTCTTGGCGCAGCGGCGTTCGCCCGATAGGGTTTGTCGGACGGGAATCAAAGTCTGGTTCCTGCGGTTTCACGAAAGCGAACCCTGATGACGCTCCTGACCCCCCAGTTCGACGCAACCAAGGCCACCCGTGACGGGTTCGGCGGCGGTTCGGCGCGCGGCGGTCAGGCCGGCGGCATGGCGGGTTCGTCCCTTCTTCTTGCCGGCTGGTGCCGGGCGTGGATGCTCGAAGGCTTGATGCGCATGGCGCGTATTTCGGCCTCGACGAATCCGACGCCGGTCACCGTCCTCGCCGGCG
>JAUIGU010000016.1 GCA_030432595.1 Phycisphaerae bacterium | reverse complement strand
GGGTCCAGCACATGCGCCGCAAGTCCAACGAGGCCAGCCACGAAATCAAGATCATGGCCCCCGACGACGCAAACGAACTCATCCGCTTCGCCGAGATGCTCCTGCGCTTCGTCTACGAGTTCCCGAATATGGTGCCGGGGAGAACAGATTGAGTTGGTGGCTGGTGATTGAATATGAAGATTAATTCAAGCAGGTATCTGATCGTTGATCTCGAATCAACATGTTCCAACGATGGGTCGGTGCCCCGTGACGAGATGGAAATCATTGAAGTCGGGGCATTGGTTCAAAATGCTCGTACCTTCGAGGTCGAGTCCGAGTATCAGTCCTTTGTTCACCCTGTTCGTCACCCAGTTCTGACTGACTTTTGCAGGGAATTGACGAGTATCACCCAAACTCAAGTTGATTCCGCGCCACCGTTCGTTGATGTTTTGAGGGAGTTCATAGATTGGCAAACAGAATTTGAGGATTGTCTGTTTTGCTCTTGGGGTGATTATGACCGCAAGCAACTTTCGCAGGACTGCAAGTATCACGAATTGCAGATGCCGATGAGGGATCGCCACCACAACATAAAGAAAGATTTTGCGAAAACACTTCAGTTGAAAAAACCTGTTGGAGTCGGACAAGCATTGAAGCGGCTGGGCATGAAGTTTGAAGGTACACCTCACCGAGGTATAGATGACGTGAGGAGCATGGCTCGCATCATTCGACGCGTCTGCACCGGCACGTAAAAAACCCCGCCTTGCGGCGGGGCTTTTGTGGGTTGAGTTGAAGCGGGTGGGGCGGCGTCAGTTCGTACTCGCGCCGCCTTCGCCGAAGGTGATCTTGTCGGTGCCGAGGGCGCCGCCGTCGCCGAGGCCGCCCAGGCCGCCGCCCGTCGGGGCGCCGCCGGAGCCGCCGGACTTGGACTCGCTGCGGTCGGCCGCGGCTTCCTGGTCCGACGTCCACTGCGCCCGCTTGAGCGACAGGCCGATCTTCCGCTCGTCCAGGTCCACGCGGAGGATCTTGACCTCGAGTTCCTGGTCCTGTTGCACGACGTCCTGCGGGTTCTCGACCTTGTGGTCGGCCAGCTCGGAGATGTGCAGCAGGCCTTCGAGGTCGTCTTCGAGCTCGACGAACACGCCGAAGTTGGTGATCTTCGTGACCTTGCCCACGACGATCATGCCCGGCTGGTACGCCGAGGGGATGGCCTCGGACCAGGGGTCCTCTTCCATCTGCTTGAGGCCCAGCGCGACGCGCTGCTTGTTCTGGTCGACCTCGAGGACGAGGCACTTGACGGTGTCGCCCTTCTTGAGCATCTCGTTGGGGTGAGCGATCTTCTTGGTCCACGACAGGTCGGAGACGTGGAGCAGGCCGTCGATGCCCGGCTCGATCTCAATGAACGCGCCGTAGCTGGCGAGGTTGCGGACTTTGCCTTCGACGACGGTGCCGGGCGGGTACTTCTCGGCGACGAGTTCCCAGGGGTTGACCTCGGTCTGCTTCATGCCGAGGCTGATCTCCTGCTTGTCCTTGTTGATGTCGAGGACGACGACCTCGACCTCTTCGCCGATGGACACCAATTCAGAAGGATGGTTGATGCGCTTGGTCCAGGACATCTCGGAGACGTGGACCAGGCCCTCGACGCCGTCTTCGAGTTTCACGAAGGCGCCGTAGGTCATGATGTTGGTGACCTCGCCGGAGAGCCGGGTGTTGACGGGGTACTTGTTGCCGATGTCTTCCCAGGGCGAGCTGTCCTTCTGCTTGAGGCCCAGGGCGATCTTTTCCTTGTCGTAATCGATGTTGAGGATCTTGACCTCGAGCTTGTCGTCGATCCGGACCATGTCGGAGGGGTGGTTGACCCGGCCCCAGGACATGTCGGTGATGTGCAGCAGGCCGTCGATGCCGCCCAGATCGACGAAGGCGCCGAAGTCGGCGATGTTCTTGACCTGGCCCTCGACGATGTCGCCGACCTTGATCTTGTCGAGCAGGTCGGCGCGGAGCTTGGCGCGGGTTTCTTCGATGAGCTTGCGGCGGGAGATGACGATGTTGCGGCGTTCTTCGTCGATCTTGAGGATCGAGGCGTCGATGGTCTGGCCGATGAACACGCCGATGTCGTGCGGCCGGCGGATGTCGACCTGGGACGCGGGGAGGAACACGGGGTAGCCGATGTCCACGAGCAGGCCGCCCTTGATCTTCCGCATGCACTTGCCCGAGACGGTGTCGCCTTCCTGGGCGGTGGTGGTGATCTTCTCCCAGCCGCGGATGCGGTCGGCCTTGCGCTTGGAGATCTCGACGGTGCCGCCGTCGGACTCGAGGTTTACCAGCAGCACCTCGACGGTGTCGCCGACCTCGACGGACTTGGGGTCGTCGAACTCGTTCTTGTCGAGGATGCCCTCGGACTTGAGGCCCAGCTCGACGAGGAAGTCGTCGCCGGCGTGGCCGATGATCTTGCCGGTCAGGATGGACTGCGGCTTGAAGTCGCCGATGGTGTCTTCGAGCAGGCCCTCCATGTCGCCGTCGGCGACGGCCTGGCCGAGGGCGTCGGCGATCATGGCCTCGGCTTCGGCGTCTTCAACGGAGAGGGTGGCGATGAGGTTCTTGTCAACCAAGAGGGGTGTCCTTTCTGCGTGACGGTGTACCCGCCCGGCAGCGCTGCCGGTGGAAACGGGTCGCGGGGCCGCGTTGCCCCGCCTGGGTGGGTCCCCGGGTCAGCCGACCGTCGGCTGGGGGGAATCGACAAGGATAACAGGGCCAAACCCGGCCGTCACCCGCCGCGGTCGAGCGTGCCCGGGGCCGGCAGGGGCCGGGGTAGGATGCTCCATCGACTCTGTATCGGCCCGGAGACCCCCGTTGGGCAAGGACGCGGCACAAACCAACGTCTCCAATACGCCCCGACACGCGGCCGGCGGGCTCGGAGCACTGGCTTCAACCGTCAAACACGTAGCGGCGCAGGCCGGCAAACTGCAGATCGCGCGGACGCTGCTGCGGGTGAACCAGCCGGACGGGTTCGACTGCCCGGGGTGTGCCTGGCCGGAACCGAAAGACACCTCGGCGTTCGAGTTCTGCGAGAACGGGGCCAAGGCGGTCGCGTGGGAGTCGACGAAGAAGAAGGTCGGGCCGGATTTCTTCGCGGAGCACACGGTGTCCTTCCTGCACGGCCAGGACGACCACTGGCTGGAAAGCCAAGGCCGGCTGACGCACCCGATGCGGTACGACGCGGCGACGGATCGGTATCTGGAGGTGTCGTGGGACGACGCGTTCGCGCTGATTGCGGACAGGCTCAAGGCCTTGGCGTCGCCTGACGAGGCGGTGTTCTACACGTCGGGCCGAACGAGCAACGAGGCGGCGTTCCTCTATCAACTCATGGGGCGGAAGTTCGGCACGAACAACTTCCCGGACTGCTCGAACCTCTGCCACGAGTCGTCGGGCGTCGCGTTGTCGCAATCCATCGGGATCGGCAAGGGCACGGTCACGCTCGAAGACTTCGAGTCGGCCGACGCGATCTTTGTCATCGGGCAAAACCCCGGCACGAACCACCCGCGCATGCTGACCGAGCTGCAGAAGGCTGCGCAGCGCGGTGCCAAGATCGTGTCGGTCAACCCGTTGAAGGAGCGGGGGCTCGTGGCGTTCACGCACCCGCAGCACAAGCTCGCCACACTGACGGGGAACGCGACGCCGATCGCCTCACACTTCGTACAACCGGTGATCGGCGGCGACCTCGCGCTGTTCAAGGGTTTGTGCAAGCTCGTGCTGGAGGCGGAAGAGGCCAACGCGGACGGGGCGGGTTCGGTGTTGGACCGCGCGTTCATCGACGAGCACACGACGGGTTTCGAGGCGTTTGCTGAGGACTTGCGGCGCGAGTCGTGGGAGCGCATCGAATCGGAATCCGGCGTGAGCTTGGCGCAGTTGCGAGAGATCGCGGACGTGTTTCTCAACGCCGACCGCGTGATCGCGTGCTGGGCGATGGGGCTGACGCAACAGCGGCACGGCGTCGCGACGATCCAGATGGTCGTCAACCTGCTGCTGATGCGCGGGCAGATCGGCAAACCCGGCGCGGGCGCGTGCCCGGTGCGTGGCCACTCGAACGTACAGGGCGACCGCACGATGGGCATCGTCGAGAAGCCGCCGCCGTTCAGCGACAAGCTCGGCGAGGTGTTCGGGTTCAACCCGCCCCAAAACCACGGCTTCGACGTCGTTCACGCAATCGCGGCGATGCGCGACGGCCGGGCGAAGGTGTTTGTCGGAATGGGCGGCAACTTCGCGGCGGCCACGCCCGACTCGGGTCTCACCTACGCGGCGCTGCGGAACTGCGGCCTGACCGTGCACGTCTCGACCAAGCTGAACCGTTCGCACACGGTGGTGGGGCGGGACGCGTTGATCCTGCCGTGCCTGGGGCGGGCCGAGCGCGACGAGACGGCGGCGGGCCCACAGAAAATCACCGTCGAAGATTCGATGTCGGTCGTCCACGCCTCGGCCGGCCGGAACGCGCCCGCGTCGGAGCACCTGCTCAGCGAGCCGGCGATCGTGTGTCGGCTCGCCCGGGCATTGTTCGGATCCGGAGATGAGACGCCGTGGGAGGAGTTTGCCCGGGACTACCGCCTGATCCGCGACGGCATCGCCGACGTTGTGCCCGGTTTTGCGGACTTCAACGCCCGCGTCGAAGAGCCCGGCGGGTTCTACCTCGGCAACGCCGCCCGCGACCGGGTCTGGAACAACGCCGAGCGCCGCGCCGCGTTTGTCGTTTCGCCGATCCCCGATCAGACGCTGCCGGCCGGGCAACTCCGGTTGATGACGCTGCGCAGCCACGACCAGTACAACACGACAGTGTACGGCCTAAACGACCGCTACCGTGACATCGCCGACGACCGCATGGTCGTGTTCGCCCACGCGGACGACCTCCGCGAGCGCGGGCTGGCCGACGGCGACCGCGTCGACATCTCGAGCCACTACGAAAACGAGCCAACCAGGCGTGTCGAGAACTTCCGGGTGGTCGCGTACGACATCCCGCGCGGGTGTGCGGCCGGCTACTTCCCCGAACTCAATCCGCTGGTGAGTCTGAGCGCGGTTGCGTACGGCAGCAACACGCCCGTGTCGAAGCTGATCCCCGTGACGCTGCACGCGGCGGGGAAGGAGGAATCGTGACGCAGGCATTGACCGCGGTTGCGCGCGTTGGCGGAGCAGAAGTGATCGCGACGGTCACCAAACACGCGGCCGGCGGGGCCGTTTGCGCGGTCGCCGACGAGCTGGCGGGCGAGGAGCCCTTGGAGGTGCGCGTGCGCGGACGGGCGGTCACGGTGACGATGCGGACGCCGAGCGTGGGTCCGGACCGCGCGATCCACGACGCCGAACTGGCTGCGGGCTTCCTGCTCAGCGAGGGCGTGATCCGTGACGGTTCCGATGTGGTCGCCGTCGAGCCTTGCGGGCGGCCCGGCAACACGGACGGCAACATCGTGAACGTGTTTCTCCGTGCCGATTGCGACTTCGACCCCCGGCGTTTGACCCGGCACGTGTTCGCGTCGTCAAGCTGTGGGCTGTGCGGCAAGGCGACCATCGACGCGGTGCGGGCCGGGTTCCCACCGGTGTCGAGCGCGTTGTGGGTCCCGGCCGACGTGGTCCTCGACCTCCCGACGCGCTTGCGCGAAGCGCAGGCCGCCTTCAGCCGGACCGGCGGGCTGCATGCCGCGGGTCTGTTTGATGCCGCGGGCCGTCTACGCATGGCCCGGGAGGACATCGGCCGGCACAACGCGGTGGACAAAGTGCTCGGCCACGCGCTGCGGGCCGGCTGGTTGCCGTTGAGCGAGAACATTTTGCTGGTGAGCGGGCGGGTCTCGTTCGAGATCGTGCAGAAGGCGCTGGCCGGCGGCGTGCCGGTCGTCGCGGCGGTGGGGGCGCCGTCGAGCCTGGCCGTCGAGTTCGCGCACGAGAACAACCAGACGCTGATCGGGTTCGTGCGCGACGGCCGGATGAACGTCTACACCCACGCACAGCGCATCACCGCCGCGCAACACACGACAGATTAAACCGTCGCGACGTCGTTTTGCCTTGCACGCACGGCCGCGACCGCGTTGTGGAAGTAGCGCAGGCCGGGCGTCGTTTCGTTGAGGAAGCCCTCGCCCATCGAGGTCCACGCGGGGTGTTGCGTGGCGGTGACGAAACGCTCGGGGTGGGGCATGAGCCCGAAGACCAGACCCGTCGGGTCGCAGACGCCGGCGATGTTCCGGGCAGAGCCGTTGACGTCTTCGGTGTACCGCAGTGCGACCTGGCCGTTGTTTTCGAGCCGGTCGAGCACGGCGTCGTCGGCGATGAAGCGCCCCTCGCCGTGCGCGATCGGCAGCGAATGGTCAGGCAAGACCGCGTCGTCGCCGCGCGTCCACACGCAGCGCGTCTCGTCAGGCACCGACACGTCGACCCAGCGGTCGATGAACCGCCCGGAGGTGTTGTCCGCGAGCGTGGCGACTTGTTGCCCGCCCCCGGAAGGGCCGCCTGGGTTTTCTGGGGTATCGCCGTGCGGGTCCGGCAGCAGCCCGAGCTTGACCAAGACCTGGAAACCGTTGCAGATCCCGATCATCGGCACGCCGCGGTCGACCGCCGCCAGCAGCGCGTCGTAGAGGTGGTGCTTGAGCCGGTTGGCGAGGATGCGCCCGGCCGCGATGTCGTCGCCGTAGCTGAACCCCCCCGGAAACCCGATCAGGTCGAAGTCTTCCAGCTTCCCGGGGTCGGCGATGAGCGTGTTGAGGTGCAGCGTCACCGGCTCGGCCCCGGCGAGCCGGAACGCGTGGGCCAACTCGGCATCACAGTTGGTGCCGGCGGTGCGGAGGATGAGTACGCGGGGGGGCATTAAACCATAGTAACGACCGTAATACATTCACACGCGTCGCTATTCTGCCGGCTCGTTGAGGCTCGGATTAGGCTTCGTTCGCACGATCCAACCAATCACCCGCAAACTTAAAAACAGAGCCAGGCACCAGATCGGTGCGTTGCAGGCGGCGGCAGCCGATGCCGCACCGACCGGATCAAACTCCAACGCGGCGAACACGTCTGGCGGAATCGGAAACTGCGTGCATTCGTATAGAGACATCATTGGGTCTTCAGAGAGCGAGGGCCCAGATGATCCCCCAACTCCCCGTATGCCCACTGCAATTGCGCCAAAGAATGCGACAAACACAAAGGCCGGCACGGCCAACAAGCTCAAGAGGCCCGTTGCGGTCAAAACTGTCCCAATATGTGATGTTTGATGTTTCCTCTCGGGGCGGAATAGGCTATGGCATTCCATGCATCTGCTATCGGGTATCCGACGGCACGTCCAACACCTCATCCCAATACCGATGCCGCGTGGCCTGCCGGTGTTCTTCGTAGCGCTGGCGTTTCCGGATGCTGTTTCCCTTGTAATGCCCCTCGACGAACACCGGCTCCCCGGCGCGGTCGTGCTCGATGCGGGCGTATTCCACGTCGGGGTCGCCCAGCTTCACCGCGTCGCAGCCGAGCATGCAAAGAAGGAGCGTCGCGAGGACGGCAGTGCGGATCACGATCGAGTGACGCTTGCAGTGCGTGTTCAGGTGCTTCGTCATGCCCGTTTCCCCGTCGCGCGGTAGCTGGCCCGCTTCCCCGCGTACTCCGTCGGATCGATCTTCAAGCCCGGGTCTTCCACGCCGTCGCGGCACTGCTTGTGCAGGTCCTTCAAGAACGGCACGCACCACCCGCAGCCCGTGCCGGCCGAGAGGCACTCGCTGATGAGCGACGCGACTGGCGGCTTTTCGCGCTGGCAGTAGTTCACGATCTTCCGCTGGCTGACGCGGAAGCACAGGCACACGGTGGGATCGTCGATTGAGGATGGCCGATTGCCGATTTCCATGTTGGCGAGTGTTCCTTTCGCGGTGGCATGATACGGGCGTACGGCCACCGCGCGGGCTATGCTGAACGGTCATCCGAAACTCGGCCATCGGCGACCCTCAATCCGAAATCCATGAAACCGCCTGCCTACGAGCGACTCCTCGAACAACTCGAAACCCTGCCCGGGGTGGGCAAGCGGTCGGCCGAGCGCATCGCGTTTTTCTTGTTGAAGCAGCCCGCGAACGACACGCTCGCGCTGGCCGAGGCGATCCGCGACTTCCGGGAGAAGCTGGTGGTGTGTTCGGTGACGGGCATGGTCAGCGAGACCGACCCGTGCTGGATCGTCACCGACGCCAAGCGCGACCACGGCACGGTGTTGGTCGTCGAGCAGCCGACGGACGTCTTGAGCATCGAGCAGAGCGGGGCGTACCGCGGGAGTTACCACGTCTTGATGGGGCGGTTGTCGCCGATGGACGCGGTCGGGCCGGGCGACCTGAACGTGGACGGGCTGCTGCGGCGGATCGAGCGCGGCCGCGACGCGTCCAAACCCGACTGGCCGGAGATCCACGAAGTCATCCTTGGTACCAACCCGACACTCGAGGGCGACGGCACGGCGCTCTACCTGGCGGACAAGGTGGCGGCGGCGGGGGTGAAGGTGTCGCGCCTCGCGCGCGGGTTGCCGGTCGGGCAGACGCTGCAGACCGCGAGCAAGGCGGTGATCAGCGATGCGGTGAAGGGGCGTATCAGTGCCGAGTGAGTGCGATTGAGGATTGCCGAGTGCCGAGGTTTGATCTGCGTTCAATCCGTGCTTGATCCGGCCCAAACGGGGATCGCATACCATTTCTCATCCTGGGCCGACCCGTGCGGGTCCGGTTCGCAGTTGCCGTCGTTCGGCAATCGGCCATCCTCATTCGGCAATCCCCTGATGCGCATCGACGCCGGACAACACATGCGGATGGGCCAGCAGATGAAGCTGGCCCCGCGGATGATCCAGTCGATGGAGATCCTCCAGATGCCCACCGCGGCGCTGGAGGAACGCATCGAGCAGGAGCTGGCCAGCAACCCGACGCTCGAGCTGGCCGAGCCGGGGACCGACGACCTCGAACTCGCGCGCGAAGCCAAGCAGCGCGACCGCGACGACCGCGAGAACGAGCGCGAGCTCCACACCGACGGCAGCGGGGCGGGCGAGGACTTCGAACGCCTCAGCAACCTCACCGAGCAGTACGGCGAGAGCTGGATCGACAACAACTTCGAGGGCGGCGGCGATGCGGCGCTCCGCCGGGCCCGCGCCAACGACGGCGAGCGCGACGGCAAGCTGGACGCGATGGCCAACACCGCGGCGCGGACCGCGTCGCTCTACGAGCAGCTCATCGACCAGTGGCGGATGGCCGAGGTGGACGACGCCACCGACGAACTCGGCCGGCGCGTCATCGGGCTCATTGACCGCGACGGCTACCTGCGGGCGGACGAAGCGACGCTGCTCGAAGAAGCGCCGCCGGGCACGACGCCCGAGCAACTCAGCGCCGTGATCGACCGGCTGCAGCGTTACCTCGAGCCGCCGGGCCTGGCCGCGCGGGACCTGCGCGAGTGCCTGCTGCTGCAGATCGACGCCAAGCTCGACAACGACCTCGACGCCGACCCCGACGCCCTCGCGCTCGAACGCCGGCTCGTCGCCGACCACCTCGGCGACATCGAGGCCAACCGCTACCCCAGGATTGCCAAGGCGCTGGACCTGTCGATCGAGGCGGTGCAGTTGGCGGTGCGTGGGCTGCGCCAGTTCCACCCGCACCCCGGCAAGCTGCTGGCCGACGACGACGTGCGGACCATCACGCCCGACGCGGTGATCGAGTACGACGAGGACTCGGACACCTACACCGCCGCGCTCACGAACAACCGCATCCCGCCGCTGCAGATCAGCCCGGGCTACGAGGACATGTTCAAGGACAAGCAGGCGGACAAACAGACCCGCGAGTTCATCGGCACGCACCTGCGCAACGCCCGCTGGCTGATGGAAGCCATCGAGCAGCGGTGCAACACGCTGCTGCGCGTCATCGGCGTCGTCGTCGAGCACCAGCGCGGCTGGTTCGAGCAGGGCGACGCGGCGCTGCGGCCGCTGCCCATGACCACCGTCGCCGACCAGCTCGGCATCCACGTCGCGACGGTCAGCCGGGCGGTGAGCGAGAAATACCTCCAGACCCCGCGGGGGATCGTGCCGCTGCGGATGTTCTTCTCCGGCGGCACCGAGACCGAAGAGGGCGAGTCGATGTCCTGGACGGCCGTGCAGGCCAAGCTCAAGGAAGTCATCGACGCCGAGGACAAGTCCAAGCCGCTGTCCGACGATGCGCTGGTCGAAGAGATGAAAAAGCAGGGCATTGATATCGCCAGGCGCACGGTCGCCAAGTACCGCGGGCAGTTGAACATCCCCACGGCCCGGCAGCGGAAGCAGTACACGTGAGCGGCGCGGATAAGTCGCCGTATCAGTCGGACGGACGCAGCAGCCGGGAACGGATGCTGGCGGGACTGCCCTACATCTTTGACAACGGCGAGCTGTTGCGCGACCACCTCCGGGCCTGCGAGTTGACCGAACGCATCAACGCCACGTCCTACGCCGACCAGACGTCGCGTGACACGTTGTTTCGGGAGTTACTCGGGAGCTTCGGCCGGGACACGGTGATTCGGCCGCCGTTCCGTTGCGACTACGGGTACCAGACCCACGTCGGCGATCGGACGTTTGTGAACTTCGGGCTGGTAGCTCTGGACGTCGCCCGCATCGAGATCGGCGACGACGTGCAGATCGGCCCGAACGTTCAGTTGCTCACCGCGACCCACCCCGTCGAGCCCGGGCCACGCCGCGACAAATGGGAGGGCGGTTCCCCGATCACCCTCGGCGACAACGTCTGGCTCGGCGGCGGCGTCATCGTCTGCCCGGGTGTGACCATCGGCGAGAACACGGTCGTCGGCGCGGGCGCGGTGGTGGTGCGCGACCTGCCCGCCAACGTCGTGGCCGTGGGCAACCCCGCCCGCGTCGTCCGTGAGTTGTGAGCACGGTCGGCATGGGCGATCATGCGGTGATGGCCACAAGCATCGGCATCTTCACCCCCGCCTCGCCCATCGGGCGCATCGAGCTCGAGATGGGCGTCGAAGTGCTGGAAGCGGCGGGCTTCGGTGTCACCGTTCACGACCAGGCGCTCGCGCAGCACTTCATTTATGCCGGCACGGACGAACAGCGGGCCGGCGCGCTGTGGGACCTCGCGACCGACCCCGCCATCGACGTGCTGTGGTGCTCGCGCGGCGGGTACGGCTGTACGCGGCTGCTGCCCCTGCTCGACCGGCTCACGCAACAGCACGGCCCACCGCCCCGGAAGCTGCTGGTGGGGTACTCCGACGTGACTGTGCTGCACCACTATGCCCGCACACGCTGGGGCTGGGACACGCTGCACGCAAACATGCCCGCGACCGCGTCGTTCGTCACGATGCCCAACGATCAGCGCGACGCCACCTTCGCGCTCGTGCGCGACCCCGGAAGCAGCGTCGACTTGTTCGGCGACGCAACACTCGAGTTCTTCACCGACCCGCCGACCAACGACATCCACGCCCCCGTCCTCGGCGGCAACCTCGCGACCTGGAACTACCTCACCGGCACCGCGTACGCCCCGACGCCCGACGATGTCGCGGGTTCCATGCTGTTATTCGAGGACATCGGCGAGGGCTTCCACAAGATCGACGCGTACTTCACGCAGCTCGATCAGGCCCGCGGGCTCGACGGGGTCAAGGCCCTGATCCTCGGCGGCTTCCACGACTGCGAAGACAGCGCCTCGACGAAGTTCAAGACCCGCCCGACAAGTAACCACCCCGAACCTGACAAGGAACCTGTCCGCCCGCAGTTCGACGAACGCGAAAGCCTCGCCGGCATCACCGCGGCGCTCGGCAAGAAGCACGGCTTCCCGGTCGCGTGGAAACTACCCGTCACCCACGGCCCGGACTACTGGCCGCTGCCGCTGGGCGCGAACTACACCCTCACGCCCGGCGGCGCGTTGCGGTTGAACCACTGAACTGAAGGGGCGCGCCGTGGCGGGCGTGTCATCCGACCAGTTGCTCTTCGCGCAGCTGGTCCTCGGCTTCGTACCAGTTGTCGCAGTCCCGGCCGGGTGCTTTGTGGTGGGCTTCCCACACGCCGTAGGCGCGCTCGGCGATCTGGTCGTGCGTGAGCGTCAGCACGATCTCGGGCAGCTTTGCGGCGGGCTCGGGCACGTTGTCGGCCGCCTTGGCCTTCGCTCTGGGGGTTGGCTTGGCTTTGGTGGCCGCCTTGTTTCCCGATTTGGTTGCGGGCTTGGTCTTCTTGGCGGGGGTGGTCTTTGCCATGGTTTTCGTCCTTGAAAAGAAACAGGCCAAACCATGCTACGCGTTTGTTTTTCGGGTGCAACTGAATGCCATTCGCATGCGAGAAAGTCGCACGGTGCCGGCACGGTCATCGCGTCTAGACCCGGGAGTTACCATCCACGGAACCGCTTCGGAGGTGTTGCATGCCCGACCTGATCAACGACGTGTTGGCCGACCAGTACGCCGCGGCGCTGCGGATGCTGCGTTCGTGCGTGGAGATGTGCCCGGACGACCGCTGGGAGTCCCGGGTGGTGGACATGACCTTCGACCAGGTCGTGTTCCACACGCTGTTCTTCACCGATATCTATCTGGGCCACACGCTCGATGAAGGCAAACAACAGGGCTTTCACCGCGAGCACGCCGAGGTGTTCGGGGAATACGAGGAGATCGGCGGCGGGTTGCAGAAGGCGCACTACGACAAGCCGTTCATCTACACCTACTTCGATCACTGCCGCGACAAGTCGCGTCGCGTCCTGGAAGCAGAAACCGCCGAGGACCTCGCGTCCACCCCGGGCTTCGAGTGGCTGAAGTTCTCCCGCCTCGAAGCCCACCTCTACAACATCCGCCACGTCTCGCAACACCTCGGGGCGCTGTCGATCCTGGTGCGGCGGGATACGGGCAAGGGGGTTCCGTGGGTGGGGACGGCATCGGATTCGTAAGGTCGAGCGCCGACGCAGAGGGTTCTTCGTTTACCGCAATGCCGCGCGGCGAAACCTATGGCAAGTTATGACCGTGGGTCCCCCGGCGTCCGCACCACACGGCGGCGACGAGGAAAAGCACCGCCGCCGGCTCCGGGAGTTGCTCCGCCTCGCTCGGAACCCGCGCGTTGCCCCAGTTGAGCAGCACGGCGTCGAGGTCGGCCTGATCGACGAAGCCTTCGAGGTCCAGGTTCCCCTCCGCAATACTGTTGAGGCCGCCACCCCAGTTCAGCAGCACCGCGTCGAGGTCGGCCTGGTCCACAAAGTCATCGAAGTTGCTGTCGCCGGGGATCGGGTTCAGGCTTTGAACAAACAGTCGGTAGTCGTTCAGGGTGATCGTGCCTGAACCGTCGATGTCCATCGGGCTGTCAGGTATGCCTTCGGTCGAGACGTTGCTCAGGGCCACGTCGTGCAGGATGACGACGTCGTCCACATCGATCTGGCGGTCACGGTCGAAATCCTGCGGGGCAAACCCGCCGATCAGGTTGGCCCAGAGCGCCTGGTTGAGGTCGCCCAGGCCCTGGATCGCGAGACGGTGATCGACAAGCCCGTCGTTTGTGAAGAACACCTCATCGACGCCGGCCGCGTGAAACCGGCTGTCGAACATCAGTTCGTGTTCGCTGCTGCCGGTGCGGAAGATCGCCTCGCCGCGCGTCGGTGCGTCGGTTAGGCCCCAGTGGGTGAAGACCTCGGCGGAGTAGTAAATCCGGCCCAGGCCGTCGACGGCCACCGCGCCGCTGCGGAAGTCGGCGGTCCCGTGCCAGGGGTGGACGATGGAATCGTCGGCCACGATGCTCAGCGTGTCGGTGTCCAGGTCGTACCGGAAGACCGCGCTGGGATCGTTGAAGTTCAGGCTGGTGGCACCGACGAACGCCACGGTGTTGTTGCGGAACGCGAACGAACGGATGTCGATGATCGCCTTGTCGGGTTGGCCGGGCCAGGGCGTGCCGCCCGCCACCAACTCGCGGCGCGTGCCGTCGGTTTCGAGCAGGCTGAGTGCGCCGTCGATCATGACCGTTCGGCCCTCGGAGGTCTGCGCGGCGCTGATGAATCGGTCGGTCTGGGCGATGAGTTGCGGTGTTTGTCCCGGCCCGGCTTCGAACACCCGCCCGGTGCTGCCGGGGAAGTCCATGAATCGGAGCGACGCGCCGTCGAACCCGATCGGCATGGGGATCGCGTTCAGCGGCGCGTCCGGGCCAGTGGCGGTCGGCATCAACTGACCCTCCTGCGCGACGGCGACCGCCATCGCGTTGCCCGGGTCCAGCCGCACGACGCTGGCGAGGTTCTCGCTGCTCGGGGCGCCGGGCGTGGGTGCGTGGAACCCGGTGATCGCCACGCGGCCGTCGTCACTGCCCACCGGGATGGTGGTGAAACCGGCGAACGTCTGAAGCGAGCCGTCGATGGATTCGAAGGTGTCGCCGGTGGCCATCAGCATCCGGGCGGGGCCGGCCGGCACCGTCGGCACGCCCAGCAGCCCGCGGTACCCGGTGTCGTTGTCGCGGACCCACGTCACCAGTTCCTCGCCGGCCCAGACGGGCGGGAGGATCACCTCCGCGGTGGCATCGACCGTTCCCGGGATCGTCTGTTCGCTGTTCCACGCGACGTGCCATTGGCCGGACGCGGGCAGGGCCGCCGACGCGAGAACAAGGAGTCTTCCCACCAGAACGCGAGCCTTCTCTGCCCTCATGGCGGTTAAGAATAGGCGACATCGGCGAAAAAACAAGGGCAAAAGACGGGCTCGGCGCGCTGCCGATCAGGCTTGATGTGTCTTTAATACGTTCATCACGTCCTCCGCATGTTTCGGCACCTTCACCTTGTCCCAGCGTTCGACGATCTTGCCTTTGGGGTCGATGAGGAACGTGGTGCGGACGACGCCCATGTACTTCCGGCCGTACATGGATTTCTCCTGCCACACGCCGTACTTGGTGCAGACCTTCGCGTCGTCGTCGGCGAGGACGGGGAAGTTGAGGTCGTACTTGCCGGCGAACTTGGCTTTGGACTTCTCGTCCTGCGGGCTGACGCCGAGCACGACGGCGTCGAGCTTCTCGAACTTGGGCAGATCGTCGCGGAACTGGCAGGCCTGGGCGGTGCAGCCGGAGGTGTCGTCCTTGGGGTAGAAGTAGAGGACGACGTGCCGGCCCTGGTAGTCGGAGAGCTTGTGCTTGGTGCCAGCCTGGTCGGCGAGGGTGAAGGCCGGGGCCTTGGTGCCGACGGCGGGGAGGTCGGGGCTGGGCGTGGCGGCGGGTTTGGGGGCGGTCATTTTGCGGGAGGTCTTCTTCGCAGGCATCGGGCTTGGTCCGTCGGGGTGGCGGTACGGGTCGGGGTTGGGGAAGATAGGCGGGCTGCGACGGCTTTGGCGGGCTAAGGCGGCGGCGATTTACGAACCCCTCACGGAATCGGGGCGTTCTAACCCCCGGGACGTGCTATCTTTTCGACCCTGCGCCAAGCCAATGGGGTGGCTGGCCGACCGATCCGCCGTGTGGAGCTGCCCGAGATATCGCCATGAACGCCAAACGCGCCCTGATCACCGGCATCACCGGCCAAGACGGCTCCTACCTTGCCGAGTTCCTCCTGGGTAAGGGCTACGACGTGCACGGCATCGTGCGGCGGTCCTCGACCTTCGGCACCGACCGCATCGAGCACATCTACAAGGACCCGCACGACGCCGGCGCCCGGCTGCACCTGCACTACGGCGACCTGACCGACGGCAACTGCCTCAGCAAGATCGTCCGCGACGTCAAGCCTACCGAGGTCTACAACTTGGGCGCGCAGAGCCACGTCCGCGTGAGCTTCGACCAGCCGGTCTACACCGCCGACGCCGACGGCGTGGGCGCGCTCAAACTGCTCGAAGCCATCCGCGACTTCCAGGAAGACAGCGGCTACCAGATCCGCTACTACCAGGCGTCGTCGTCCGAGCAGTACGGCAAGGTCGTGGAGACCCCGCAGAAGGAAACCACGCCATTCTACCCGCGCAGCCCGTACGCGTGTGCGAAGGTCTACGCCCACTGGATCACGGTGAACTACCGCGAGTCGTACAACCTGCACGCCTCGTGCGGCATCCTGTTCAACCACGAGAGCCCGCGCCGCGGCGAGACGTTCGTAACCCGCAAGATCACCCGCGCCGTCGGCCGGATCAAGCACGGGTTGCAGGACAAGCTGTACCTGGGCAACCTGGACGCCAAGCGCGACTGGGGATTTGCCGGCGACTACGTCGAGATGATGTGGATGATGCTCCAGCAGGACGAGCCGGACGACTACGTGGTCGCGACCGGCGAGACGTGGAGCGTGCGCGAGTTCGCCGAGCGGGCCTTCAGCTACGCCGGGCTGAACCACGAGGACTACATCGAGATCGACCCGCGGTACTTCCGCCCGGCCGAGGTCGAACTGCTGCTCGGCGACCCGAGCAAGGCGAAGAAGAAGCTCGGCTGGGTGCCGCGCACGAGCTTCCAGCAGCTCGTGGAGATGATGGTCGACTCCGACATGGAGCTGGCCGCCCGCGAGAAGACGCTGGTCGATGCGGGGCACGTGCTGACCTGACGAAATGAACGCCTGCGACCCAGGCCGACGGGGGAGAGAGCGATGCCCAGCATGGACCTGACGCAACACCGCATCATCGTGACCGGGGGCTCCGGTTTTCTGGGGCACTTCGTGGTCCAGGCGTTGCGGCAGCGCGGCGTGCCGGAGCACGCGATCTTCGTGCCGCGCCGCAGCGAGTACGACCTGACGGACCTCAACGCCGTGCGTCGGATGTACGACGACGCGAACGCGGACGTGGTGATCCACCTCGCGGCCGAGGTCGGCGGGATCGGCGCCAACCGCGACCATCCCGGGCGGTTCTTCTTCGCCAACGCGGCGATGGGCCTGCACCTGATCGACGAGGGCCGAAAGCGCGGCATCCAGAAGTTCGTGCAAACCGGCACCGTGTGCGCCTACCCCAAGCACACCGAAGTCCCGTTCAAAGAAGACGACATCTGGGACGGGTACCCCGAGGAGACCAACGCCCCGTACGGCGTGGCGAAAAAGGCGCTGTTCGTGATGCTCGAGGCGTACAAGGCCGAGTACGGCATGAACAGCGCGGTGGTCGTGCCGGTGAACCTGTACGGCCCGCACGACAACTTCGACCTGGTGACGTCGCACGTGATTCCGGCGCTGATCCGCAAGTGCGTGGACGCGAAGGAGAACAACGCCGAGGCCGTGGTCTGCTGGGGCACGGGCAAGGCGTCGCGCGAGTTCCTTTACGTGGACGACGCCGCCGAGGGCATCCTCGCCGCGACCGAGCGCGTCGACGATCCCACGCCGATCAACCTGGGCACGGGCTCGGAGATCAAGATCCGCGACCTGATGGAGCTGATCGCAAAGATCGTCGGCTTCGAAGGCCGGATCGATTGGGACACCGACAAGCCGGACGGCCAGCCGCGCCGCTGCCTGGACACGTCCAAGGCCAAGGCGATGATGGACTGGTCGGCACAGGTTGAGCTCGAGGAAGGCCTGAAGCGCACGGTGGACTGGTACCTGCAGCACCGCGGCAGCGTCCGCGAGGTCGTGTTCGGCAAGCACCGCTGAGCCGGCCGCCACGCCCCCGAGGCGCGAGATGAACGACACGCCCGACAAGCCATCGACCGTGCTGGTGATCAGCCAGACGTACGTGCCCGACCCCGCGGCGGTGGGGCAGTACATGCACGAGGCCGCCGTCGAACTCGCACAGCGCGGCCACCGCGTCAAGGTCTACGCCGCCAACCGTGGCTACGAAGACACGTCCCTCAAATTCAAGAACCGCGAGACGCTCGACGGCGTCGAAGTCCGCCGCGTGCCCTTCGCCTCGTTCGGCAAGGGCTCGATCGCGATCCGCCTGGTGGGCGGCATGCTCTTTACGCTGCAGGTCATGCTGCGGGCGCTCTTCACGCGGAACCTCGGCGCGATCCTGGTCTCGACCTCGCCGCCCATGGCGCCGATGGCGGCGCTGTTCATCCGGTTCTTCCGCCGGGTGCCGGTGACGTTCTGGGCGATGGACATCAACCCCGACCAGATGATCGCGATGGGCAAGGTCACGCCGACCTCGTGGAAGGCCCGCCTCTTCGACGCGATGATCAAGGCGACGCTCCGCCACAGCGCCAAGACCGTCACGCTCGACCGCTACATGGGCGACCGCCTCGAAGCCAAGGTCCCACTGGGCGACAAGCTCGAGATCATGCCGCCCTGGCCCCTGGCCGACCACCTCGAACCCGTCGAGCACGCCGACAACCCTTTCCGCACCGAGCACGGCCTGCAAGGCAAACGCGTGGTCATGTACTCCGGCAACATCTCGCCGGCGCACCCGGTGGACACGATCCTCGATACCGCGCAACGCCTCCGTGACCGCGCCGACCTCGTGTTCCTTTTCATCGGCGGCGGCCTGGGCAAGCAGCGCATCGACGACTACATTGCCGAGCACAACCTGGCCAACGTGCGCACGCTGCCGTACCAACCGCTCGAGATGCTGCGTTACTCGCTGTCCGCCGCGGACGTGCACCTGGTCGCGATGGGCGAGGACATGATCGGCATCGTCCACCCCTGCAAGGTCTACGGCGTGCTCGGCGTGCAGCGCCCGGTGCTCGGCCTCGGTCCCGCCGCGTGCCACATCGGCGACATCATCACCGATTACGACGCGGGCTGGCGCATCGACCACGGCGACGTGGACGGTGCGGAAAGTCTGCTGAGCGACCTCGCCGACGCCGACGACGCCGTGTTTGCCGAGAAAGGGCGCAACGCCATGGCCGCGATGAACGCGTCGTTCAACAAGGCCTACCTCTGCGGGCGGTTCTGCGATGTCGTGGTCGGAACGATCCGAAACCCGGTCGCCGCGCGAACGCAAACCACCGAGCCGCCCTCAGGCCGGCCCGCCGTCCCAGGTCCGGATCGGTAAAATTCCGCTCGCTAAACTCGTCCCGCGCCAGCCCTACGACGCGGAGCGACCATGCCCATCAAGCAAGACGGCGAGTTCATCACCTTTACCCAGCACGTCCAGCAGCGCCAGGCGACCCACGCCGGCGCGTCCGGGCAGTTCTCCTGGCTCATGTCCGGCGTCGCGCTCGCGACCCGCATGATCGGCAGCTACATCCGCCGCGCCGGGCTCATCGACGTCTGGGGCGAGCACGGCACCACCAACGTCCAGGGCGAGACCGTCCAACGCCTCGACATCCTCGCCAACGACGCCCTTAAGAAGACGCTCGGCTACCGCGGCAACGTCGGCATCATCGCCTCCGAAGAAGACAACGAGCCCCGCGTCCTCCAGGAAGTCACCGCCGAGGACAGCTACATCGTCATGTTCGACCCCCTCGACGGCAGCTCGAACATCGATGTCAACGTGTCGGTCGGCACGATCTTCACCGTCTTCAAGAACCCGCACAACATCCCGGGCGCGGCGCAGAGCGTGCTGCAGAGCGGCCTCGAACAGGTCGCCGCGGGCTACGTGCTCTACGGCAGCTCGACCGTGCTGGTCTACACCGACGGGCACGGCGTGGACATGTTCACCCTCGACCCGCAGTTCGGCACGTACCTGCTCACCCGCGACAACATCAAGATGCCCGTGCACGCGCCGCAGTACTCAGTGAACGAGGCGTACAGCCACACCTTCCCGGAGGGCTACCGCCGCTACCTGGACTGGGTCAAGCTCCAGGACAGCCCGGTCTACAGCTCACGCTACGTCGGCTCGCTCGTCGCCGACTTCCACCGCATCCTCATCAAGGGAGGCGTGTTCTTCTACCCGCCGACCAACAAAGCGCCCGGCGGCAAGCTGCGCCTGATGTACGAGGCCAACCCGCTCGCCTTCATCGCCGAACAGGCCGGCGGCCTCGCAACCAACGGCAAGGACCGCGTCCTCGAAATCAAACCCAACGACGTCCACGACCGCACCGCGCTGGTGATCGGATCGAAGAAAAACGTGGAAGAAGTCCACCGGTTCGTGGCGAAGTGAAGCAAGAGCGCGCGAGGTATCAATCGGGCAGCGGCGCGGGCGTACCCAGTGGCGTTTCTCCGCGCAGCCGGCGGCAGATATCGGCGAGGAAGCGCGGGTCGTTGAACGAGAACGGGTGCGGGCCGAACAGCAGAGGGTTGGGGACCCACAAAGGCAACGCGCCGTCGGGCGCCGCGTTAGGGGAGCGGACGGTCTCGTCCCAGTACCGCGTGTACGCAAGGACCGGGTAATCGTCGTCGGCGGTCTCGGCCTCGCGTTCGTGCAGGGTGGTCAGAAACGCCGAGCCGGCCCGCATGCCGCGCATCTGCTCGTTGATCGGCGGCAGGCCCGCGAGCCACGCGCCCCGATGCGGCGTGGCCATCGTGAACAGCCGGGCGATCTTCAGTCGGCGTTCACCGTCCCCGCGCGGCGCGGCGGCGTGCCGCGCGACCAACCCGCCCATCGAGAACCCGATCACATCGACCTCGGTCGTGAAGGCAGGGTCGTCATTGGGATGCGCTTCGTCTACGGCGGCCACGGCCTTCTCGGCGCAGCGGTCCCAACTGTCGAACAGCGTGAAGCCCTGCCCGATCACGAGCGCCTCGGGCCCCAGCGTCCGTTGAAGGCGGTGTTCAAGCCACGCGACCGAGATGCCCGGATCGATGAACGGCCCGAGGACGAGCACCGGGCGCTCGAGTGCGACGGGTTGCTCACGCATCAGCTTGAGTTCACGGCGGGCCTGCGGCTCGGTGACGTCAAACGCGGGGTTGCCCGGCCCGGTGCAGCCCGCCGCGAGCAACGCCAGAGCCAGCAGACAAAGCCCGCCGATCAGAGCACAGCAACGCGCGTCACGCAACACCCGTGGGTGGACCGTCCCGTTCACGCCTTGGCCCGCACAACCTGCACCCAGTGCTTCGCTTCAACGCCCAGGAAGTCGTGCAACTGGTGCCGGCACGAGATGCCGCAGGCGACGATCGTCTTGCCTTCCTTGACCGCTTCGCGCACGGCGGGGAACAGCCGCGACTCGCCGATCTGTTTGGACAGGTCGTAGTGTTCGTAGCCGAACGAGCCCGCCATGCCGCAGCAGCCCGAATCGACCTCGTGGCAGGTTGTTTTGTCCATCTTGGCGAACAGGCGTTTGATCGCGGCGGTGCCGAACATCGCCTTCTGGTGGCAGTGCCCGTGCAACAGCACCTGCTCGGCGTCGCACTCGAGTTCAACGCCTTGCTCGTCGAGGAACACGTCGATCATCTTCACCTGCGCCGAGACGCGCTTGCCCAGCGGCTCGTCGTCGATCAGGTCCGGCAGGTCGTCCTTCAGCGACGAGGCGCACGAGGGCTCGAGGCACAGGATCGGCAGGCCCTGCGACGCGTAGCGGTCGAGGTTGCGCAGCGTCTGCTCGCCGTGCTCTTTGGCCTCACGCACGAGCCCCTTGGACATCCGCGTCCGTTGGCAGCAGCCCGCGCCGGCGAGGACCACTTCGTACCCGCAGCCCTCGAGCAGCTCGACCGCCGCGAGCCCCACGTCGGTCTCCATGAAGCTCGCGTAGGTGTCGTCGAACAGCACGACCTTGCCGCGGCTTCCCGACCCCGCCAACCCCGACGCGCGTCCCTGCAATCGCGAACGCAGCGATTGATTCGCGAACGCCGGCAGCGGGCGACGCCGGTCGATGCCCGCGTACTTTTCGAGCAGCGCGCGGTAGCCGGGCACCTTCTCGAACCAGCCCGCGACGCGGGCCAGCGGGCCGGCCAGCTTCCTTGCCTGGTCGGGCATCCGCCCCATGAGCCGGTAGCCCAGCGGCGTGCCTTTCTGGTCGTGCCGCATCTGCAGCACGTCGCTCTTGAGCTTGGCCATGTCCACCGCGTTAGGGCACTCGCTCTTGCACGCCTTGCACGCCAGGCACAGGTCCATCACCTCGTCCACCCCCTGCGACGCGAGCGCTTCCGTGACCGCGAGATGGTCTGGCCCCAACTGCCCGGACATCGCCAGCCGCAGCGCGTTCGCCCGCCCACGCGTCGTGTCTTTCTCGTCCAGCGTCGCCATATACGATGGGCACATCGTTCCGCTGCCCAGCTTCCGGCAAGCTCCCACGCCGTTGCACTGCTCGACCGCGAGCCTAAACCCGCCTTGATCGCGGTAGTGATACTGCGCGGGCACCTCGGCGACGCGGTACTTGTCGCCGTAACGCAGGATCGCCGGATCGATCATCGACGGCGCATCCACGAGCTTGCCGGGGTTCATGAGGTTGTCGGGGTCGAAGACGCGCTTGAGCTCGCGGAACGCCTGGTAGAGGTCTTCGCCGAAGAAGCGCGGGATGAACTCGCCGCGCACCATCCCGTCGCCGTGCTCGCCCGCGAAGACGCCGCCGTACCCCACGACCATGTCGAACGCGTAGTCGGCGATCTGCTTCATCTTTTGCCGGTGGTCGTCGCGGTGCAGGTCCACGGCCGGCCGGAAGTGGATCACGCCGACCGATGCGTGGGCGTACATCGACGTGTCGATCTCCAGCTCCCGGCACTTGTCGCGGAGCTTCTTGATGTACTCGGCCAGCACATCGACCGGCACACACGCGTCCTCCACGAACGCCTGCCCCTTCACCGGGCCCTTGACGTTGCTGATCAGACCCAGCCCGAGCTTGCGCAGCTCCCAGATGTCGCGCTGCTGCTCGGCGGTCGTCATCAGCGGGTGGGCGTACCCGATGCCCGCGGCCTGCATGTCGGCAACGAACTGCTGGAGCTTGTTCTCGACCTCGTTCTCGTGCTCGCCGAAGAACTCACACATCAGCACCGCCGCGGGGTCGCCCTCGATCCACCAGGACATGTCGCGCGTCGATGGGTTGACCTTGGACTCGCGCAGCACCAAGCGGTCGAGCAGCTCGACCGCCGACGGGCCGTGCGCGTTGATCGCCGGCACGTGGTCCAGCGCATCGATGTCGTCGTCGAAGTGGATGACGCAGGCGCCCGTCGCCTTGGGCAGGGGGGTGAGCCGGATCTTCGCTTCGAGCAGAAACCCCAGCGTGCCCTCGGCCCCGACGATCAGGTTCGAGAGGTTCCACGTGCGCGGCCCGGCGTTGTATTCGCCGCGCGGCCCGATCGTGCCGGTGTAGCCCGCGCCGTCAACAAACTCGTCGAGGTTGTAGCCCGACACGCGGCGCATCACCTTGGGGTAGCGCTGCCGGATGGCGTCCTGGTGGCGGTTGACGAGGTCTTTGACCCCGCGGTACAGCGCGGCCTCGCGATGCCCGACACCTTCGCCGGCCGCACGTTTCTGCCACGTTTCGTCGTCGCAGGGCCCGCACTCGACGACCGTGCCGTCCATGAGCGCGACCGTGCAGGAGAAGACGTGATCGATCGTCTTGCCGTAGACGATGGAGCGGGTGCCCGAGGTGTTGTTGCCGACCATGCCGCCGATGGTCGCGCGAGAGCTGGTCGCCGGGTCGGGCGCGAAGTGCAGGCCCAGCGGCTTGAGCTTGGCGTTGAGCTGGTCACGGACCAGTCCCGGCTGCACGCGGGCCCAGCGCTGTTCCTCGTTGACTTCGAGGACCTTGTTGAGGTGCTTGGACGCGTCGATGACGAGCCCGCTGCCGAAGGTCTGGCCCGACAGCGACGTCGCGCCGCCGCGCGGGGTGATCGGGACTTTGTGCTGGTGGGCGGTCTTGATGCCCTTGATGCAGTCGTCCACATCGACGGGCACGAACACCGCGACCGGCATCATCTGGTAGTGGGACGCGTCGGTGGCGTGGATGCCGCGCAAAACTTCGCGGGTCATGACTTCGCCGCGCACCCGGTCGCGCAGGGCGTTGACGAAGGCGGTGGCTTTCTGGGGGTTGGTCGTCGCGGGCTGAGCAGGCGGGGCGTCGAGGGCGGTCATGCCCGGGATTGTAAAGCCCGCGGAAGGGGGCATCCGGACCCCGCCGATCCGCCGGCTACCGCACGGAGTGACGCACGGATTCGCGGTAGGTCCGTGTGTGGGAATCGTCGCGGACCCGGCCGTTGTACACGCGCAGCCGCTCCCACTCCCGCGTCACGACGACGGTTTCGCGCGGGCTGTCGTAGCCGGCGAAGACCTCGTACGTCGCGTCGTTGCGGACGTCGTACCAGCGCGGGCCGGCCGGGGTGGGCTCGCCGGCGTCGAACGCCAGCGACCGGCCGTACTGCGGCGGGTAAGCCATCACGGCGGTGTCCACGGGGACGTCCCGCGTCGCGCAGCCGCCGAGCAAAACCACGGCCAGCGTCGCGGCCACGCACGCCGACACGCGGAACACCGACCACGCCCTAACGGGCTGTCCGGATCTTTCTCCCATGCCTTCATTGTGACACGGATCGGCCGCGATGTCGGGTCAAAACCGGTGGAATCCGGGAATTCCAGAGGATCGACGCGGGTTGGGTTCCGCGGTGGGTGGGGCGATGGATGCCGCCTTTCAGCGAGCGAGCGGGGCGGTGTTCGCGGTAACGCGTTGCTCACGCCGGGCCGGTACCTTGCCGGGTTTGCCGGCCGTTGATGCCCCCGGAGCCCCGCATGGCCACCCCGATCCAGAAGTGCATCGCCGAGTTCCTCGGGACGTTCGCGTTGTGCTTTGTCGGGATCCTCGGCATCCACCACATGGGCTCGTGGGAGGCGGCCCTGCTGGGCGTCGCGCTCGCGCACGGCGTCACCATCACGGTGATGATCGCGGCGGTCGGGCACATCAGCGCGGCCCACTTCAACCCGTCGGTGACCATCGGGCTCCTGGCCGTCGGGAAGATGAAGCCGGGCTTGGCGGCGGGCTACCTCGCGGCGCAGTTCCTGGCCGGGTTCGCGGCGGCGGGGCTGCTGATCCCGCTGCTCGGCGATGCGCCGTACGCGGCGCTGTCGGCGGGGACGCCGTCGTTCGATCCCGAAGTGATCACGATCCCGAAGGTGATCCTGCTCGAAGTGATCCTCACGTTCTTTCTGGTGTTCATGATCTACGGCTGCGGGTTCGACAAGCGCCCGCCCAAGTCGTCGGCGGCGCTCTACATCGGCATGGCGGTCGTCATGGGCATCCTCGCCGGCGGCCCACTCACCGGCGCGGCGATGAACCCGGCGAGACACCTGGGCAGCGCGATGCTCTCCGGCGACGCGGCCGTCATCGGGCAGACCTGGGTCTACTGGGTCGGACCCCTCACCGGCGGCGTCATCGCGTGTGCGCTGTATCGCTTCGTGCTCGAATTGCCGGACGATGAAACAGACACAGCACCTTCTGCGGAAGGGTGAGTTTCGGTCGGTGCAATGATTGGGTGCCACGGTCGCTTGCGACCGTGGCACCCACACAACGATGTTTCGATTGACCCGATCGGCATACACCGATTGACGAAGTTCAGGTCTTCTTTTTCGCGTTATTGCGTTTCAACACCGCCCGCAACGCATCGCCCATGTCGTTGGCCATGCCGCGCAGCAGCTCGCCGCGCGGGAAGCTGCGCCGCCACGCAAGCACCAGTGTGCGCGTCGGCTCGGGCTTGACGAATCGACGGATCGGGAAGCGGGTGAGCTGCGCGTACGGGCCCACGGTCGCGAGGCGGGGCAGCAGCGTGACGCCGATGCCCGCCATCACCATGTGCCGGAGGCTCTCGAGGCTGCTCGCCTGGAAAGGCTCGTCGCGCTGCGGCGCCGCGCTGCACACGTCGAGTGTCTGTGACCGCAGGCAGTGCCCCTCTTCGAGCAGCAGCATCGGGGTGTCGCTCAGGTCGGCCAGCCGAACGGGCGTGCGCTTGGCCATTGGATGACCGGCCGGTGCGGCGAATACAAAAGGCTCTTCAAAGATCGCGGCCGTGCTGATGTTGCCCGCGTTCAGTGGCGGCGAGACGATCGCGGCGTCCAGGTCCGACGCGGTGAGGCGTTCGAGCAGGTCGTGGGTCTGCCCCTCGCGGATCAGCCACTGCGCCTCGGGCTGCGACTTCCGCAGGACCGGCAGCACGTGCGGCATGAGGTACGGCCCGGCCGTGGGGATCGCGCCCAGCCGCAGCGGCCCGACCCAGCGTTGCCCCTGCCCGTGGGCCTCGGCCTTGAGCGCGTCGATCGCGTCCAGCACCGTGCGTGCCCGCGCGATCACACGCTGCCCGGCCGGCGTCGGGCTCACGCCGCCCGGGCCGCGCTCGAACAGCCGCACGCCCAGCTCCGCCTCGAGCTTGGCGACCTGCGTGCTCAGCGTGGGCTGGCTCACCCGGCAGCGCCGCGCGGCCTTGGCGAACTGCCCGGTCGTGCCCAGCGCCAGGACGTACTCGAAGTCGCGGACATTCATGGGTATTGATTCTATCAATGGTCTCTATCGGTTTAATCACTTTGCTTAATGACCATGCCGAGGCCATACTTCCCGCCACTCATCGCTCCGACCGCCCGCTCCGACCGATCCCAAGGGGAACCCGCCATGCCCGAAGCCGTCCTTGCCGACATGTCCGACGCCGTGAAGCGCTGCCCCGTCATGCACGGGCCGGCCAAGCACATGGCCACCGGCAGCACCGCCAACCGCCACTGGTGGCCGAACCAGCTCAACCTCAAGGTGCTCAACCGCGACGCGCCCCAGATCAACCCGATGGGCGGCGGCTTCGACTACGCGAAAGAATTCCTGACCATCGATCTCAAGGCGCTGAACCAGGAACTGATCGCCCTGATGACCGACTCGCAGGACTGGTGGCCCGCCGACTACGGGCACTACGGCCCGTTCTTCATCCGCATGGCGTGGCACTCCGCCGGCACCTACCGCATCGCCGACGGACGCGGCGGCGCAACCTCCGGCACGCAGCGCTTCGCGCCGCTGAACTCCTGGCCCGACAACGCGAACCTCGACAAGGCCCGCCGCCTGCTCTGGCCCATCAAGCAGAAGTACGGCCGCAAGCTCTCCTGGGCCGACCTCATGATCCTGGCCGGCAACGCCGCGCTCGAATCCATGGGCCTCAAGCCCTTCGGCTTCGCCGGCGGCCGCGAAGACGTCTGGGAACCCGAGGAAGACATCTACTGGGGCCCCGAAACCACTTGGCTCGGCGACGAGCGCTACACCGGCGACCGCCAGCTCGACGACCCGCTGGGCGCGGTGCAGATGGGGCTCATCTACGTCAACCCCGAAGGCCCGAACGGCAACCCCGACCCGCTCGGCTCTGCCCGCGACATCCGTGAGACCTTCGCCCGCATGGCCATGAACGACGAAGAGACCGTCGCGCTCACCGCCGGCGGCCACACCTTCGGCAAGTGCCATGGCGCGGCGCCGCCGGACGAGTACGTCGATCGCGAGCCCGAGGCCGCCGACATCACTGAGATGGGCCTGGGCTGGAAGAACCGCTTCGGCACCGGCCACGGCGAGGACACCATCACCTCCGGCATCGAGGGTGCGTGGACGCCCACCCCGACGAAGTGGGACGTGAGCTACTTCGACGTGCTGCTCGGCTACGACTGGGAGCTCACCAAAAGCCCCGCCGGTGCGCACCAGTGGACGCCGAAAAACCCCGAGGCGAAAGACACCGTCCCCGACGCCCACAACCCCGCCAAGCGTCACGCGCCGATGATGACCACCGCCGACATGGCCCTCAAGGTGGACCCGGCCTACGCGGAGATCTCCAAGCACTACCACGAAAACCCCGACCAGTTCGCCGACGCGTTCGCGAAGGCCTGGTTCAAACTGACGCACCGCGACATGGGGCCGTACAACCGCGGCCTGGGCTCGATGGTGCCGAGCGAGCCGCAGATCTGGCAGGACCCCGTCCCGGCGTCGAACGGCCCGACCCTCGACGACGGCGACATCGCGTCGCTCAAGACGAAGCTGCTTTCGTGCGGCCTCACCGTCGGGCAACTCGTCAACACCGCGTGGGCCTCGGCGTCCACCTTCCGCGACTCCGACAAGCGCGGCGGCGCCAACGGCGCCCGCATCCGCCTCGCGCCGCAGAAGTTCTGGGCGGTGAACAACCCGGCCGAGCTGAGCGGCATCCTCGACAAGCTCGAAGCGATCCAGAAGCAGTTCAACGCCGACCGTGATGCAGATAAGCACGTATCGCTCGCCGACCTGATCGTCCTCGGCGGGTGCGCCGCGATCGAGAAGGCCGCCAAGGATGCGGGCCACGACGTCACCGTGCCCTTTAGCCCGGGCCGGACCGACGCGACCGACGAGCAGACCGACGTCGATTCCTTCGCCGTGCTCGAACCGAAGTGCGACGGCTTCCGCAACTTCGCCGGCGGCGACGACCCACGCTCGCCCGAAGAGCTGCTCGTGGACCGTGCCGCGCTGCTCACGCTCACCGCCCCGGAGATGACCGTGCTCGTCGGCGGGATGCGCGTCCTCAACGCCAACACCGGCAGCAGCAAGCACGGCGTCCTCACCGACAAGCCCGGCACGCTCACCAACGACTTCTTCCGCAACCTCTGCGACCTTGGAACCGAGTGGCAGGCCATCGACGACGGCAAGCTCTTCGAGGGCCAGGACCGCGCGACCGGCAAGACCAAGTGGACCGCCACCCGCGTCGATCTGGTCTTCGGCAGCAACTCGCAATTGCGGGCCCTGGCCGAGGTCTACGCCTGCGACGACGGCCAAGCCCACTTCGTCCACGATTTCGTCGCCGCGTGGAGCAAGGTCATGGACCTCGACCGCTTCGACCTCCCGGGCCGGCACTGACCCCTCCGCCGGCCCGCAAACTCTCTCCCCGGGCTCGCTGCCGCCCCGCGCGGTGGCGAGTCTTTCCCGGGCCAAGCCGAAAGGCCGCACGACCTGCACGGAGCCGTCCGAACCCCTCCGACAAACATGCGACTGCTCAGCACGCCCGCCGTGATTTGACCCGCTTTGTTTTCAACACACAATGACCCCCGCGCCCCGCTCAACCTCCGAACCCCCAACGCGCTGCCCCGCGGCGGCGGGCCGGTTCGCGCGTTGGTGCCTCGCGGCGTTAGCGGCGGTGTGTTTCGCGGTCGGCTGGGTCGGCGTCTTTGTGCCGGTCCTGCCGACGACTGTGTTCTGGCTGCTGGCCGTGCTGCTGGCGGGCAAGGCCTGCCCGGTGCTGCGCCGCTGGGTGTATCGGCAGGGCCCGGCCGGGCACGCGGTCCACGACATCGTCGAGCTGCGCGGCCTGACGCGCCCCGCGAAGCGCCACGCCCTGATCGGCATGTGGGCGACGCTGGCCTTGTCGTGCGGAGCCGTCCTGCTCACGGTCCCCGCCGAACGCGCGTGGCTGGCAACACTGCCGGCGCTGGCCGGGCTGGGCGTGACCGCCTACATCGTGCGCGGCCTCAAGACGCTGACCCCCGAATCCGTCCACGCCGCCCGCATCGCGTGACCCCGCCGAACCTGAGCCCGTTATGAACCCAAGGTCACCCCGCAACGCCGCGGCCGGCCACAACAGACCGAGACTCCGACCCACACGACGAAACACCCCCAATCCTCCCCCGCCCCCCGGAAGGCTCGTCGCGGCTTCGGCCGCGGCGGGCTTTTTTTATTGAGGTCGCCCTTAAAATGTTGCAATGCCAGACATCGGTTCCGGATTCGGCGCGTTGATTGAGTTGATCATCCGCGTACTCATCCTGATACTTGGCACTCCCTACATACTCCTTTGGCACAAGCCTAGAGTCGATTCGAGCTACCGGGCCGGGGTCTGGCGACGCTTCAAGCAGGTGTTGGAAATATCATTCTGGTGAGGTGTGACCGATTTGCCCTTTGACGTGGTTTTGTCCATAATGCTCGGCTCGCTGCAGGCCCGCCGTGGGCCTGAACTTTGCTGGAACCGCGGAGCCGTAGCCACGGCCGAGCACCAAGAAGGGCGTCCCCGGGAAACCGCGGGCGTAAGAACAACATGGCCAACTACACCGGCCCGAAGGTCAAGCTCTCCCGCCGCGTCGGCGTGCCCATCGCCGACCTCCCCAAGCACACCACCAAGCGCCAGCTCAACCCCCCGGGCGTCCACGGCTTCCGCGGGCGGCGGCTGCGCGACTACGGCGTCCGCCTCAACGAAAAGCAGAAGCTCCGCTACCACTACAACGTGCTCGAGAAGCAGTTCCGCCGGCTCCTCGACGAGGCGGGCCACACCAAGGGCAACACCGGCGTCGTCCTGCTCCAACTCCTCGAGCTGCGCCTCGACAACGTCATCCGCCGGCTCGGCTGGGCACGCTCGATCTGGGCCGCCCGCCAAATCGTCGCCCACGGGCACATCCTCGTGAACGGCAAGAAGGTCGACATCGCCAGCTACCGCGTCAGCGTCGGCGACGAGATCACCATCAAGAAAGAGAACGCCAAGAAGCTCATCCGCGAGAACATGGAGAGCCTCCCGGGCCACGAGGTCCCCGAATGGCTGGGCTTCGACCCCTCGACCCTGACCGCCAAGGTCAACGGCACGCCGACCCCGGACCAGGTCCCGTTCGACGTGAACATGAACCTCATCATCGAGTTCTACCGCTAAGGCACGCCGCCCATTCGTTTTAACCTAAAGCCCGGGGACGGCCGTCCCCGGGCTTTGCTGTTTCAAAGAACTTGGCCCTTCCACCACACCGCCGCGCCCTGTTCAACGTGCGCGTGGATGTACCGCGCGGTGTTGATCTGGTGTTGGCGATCACGGATGGGTTCGAGCTTGGGCCTTGCCGCCCACACCGGGCCGGGCGGCATGAGGCCGGCTTCTGCAAGTTGGTGTGACGCGTGTTTGCGCGCCAGTCCGAGTAAATGGCGCGGCGTCGGATCGCGCCCGTCCTGAATCAGCACAGATCGGAGCCGCCTTTTTTGGTCTGCCGTCAGCACCGGGAATCGGGCGAGCGCATGGAAATGGTTGGATGCGATGGCCAGAGCGACGAGTTCAACCTCGTTGTCTTGCAGCCGCTCGGCCATGGCTGTGCACACAAGCCGACGCTGGCGCGGGTTGAGGGTGGTGGGCGGATGCTTCAGTGTTTTTTTGGACTGTTCGAAGAGCGCCGCATACACGCCCGGCGGTGGCGGCGTTCGGTAGTCGCCTTCGACGTGTTGGCGGTGTCGGTAGGTGCGGAAGCCACGCGGATCGCCGCGCAGCCACGTGCCGTAGGTGCTGCCGACCGCGTGGTACCAGTTCCGCCAGGCGTTGGGATTGGGCCCGGAAGGCATGGCAGGATCGTACCGGGGGTGGGGCGATCGGTGTCGCAAAGCCCGGGGACAGCCGTCCCCGGGCTTTAGACGTTTGTTTTGCGATACGCTCACCGTGCGTGCTGGGCGTTCGTGGACGGGCCGGGCTAAGACCAAGGGTTTCTGCATCGGGATAAGGCGCAGGCCCGGTACGATGTGTCGTGAGGCCCGCTATTTCCGCATCGCACGGATTTGGAGAAGGGGATTCACCGCATGTTCCCAACGTGGTTGACCGGGAGGCACGACATGACGACACGCACCGGAATCTCCATGCAGCAACCGCGCCGGCAGAGGTCGGCGTTTGGGTGCGTGGTCCTGAGCCTGTGTCTGGTCTTCGCCGGCGGTGCGTCGGCGGCCGTCGGGGTCACGGTCGACCCGCCGGTGCGCATCGCGGTCAAGACGTTGGACGACGAGCGGGTCATGGGTTGGATCATCTCGCGGGACGCCGAGGGGTTCGAGGTGCGTTCGCCGCGTGGCGACGAGATCGCGCTGGTCCCGTGGGACGACCTTGCGCCCGACCGGGTGTTGTGGGTGCAGGACAAGCTGTTGGCCGACGACGATGCGCGCGGCTGGTTCGAGTTGGCCGCACAGATCTACCCGCGCGACGGCGGGCGCATCTCCGGCGAAAAGGCGCTCGGCCGCGCCCTTGGAGCCGACCCGACGCTGGAAGACCTCGCCCAGCGCCTGCGCGACGGCGAAGCCGTGACCTGGGCCGACGCCGCCCCTGAGCCCGAAACCGACGACGCGCCCGGGCCCGACACGGTGGATGAAAACGCCCCCGACGACGCCGGTCTGGAACCCGACGACGGTGAAGGCGACGACCACGCCGCGCCCCATGACGAAGACGCGGCGCACGGCCCTCAGGTCGTCGGCGACATCCAGACCCAGTTCTGGGGCGAGTTGTCGCCCGAGCTCATGGCCGAAAGCGTGGAAGCGCTGAAGAAGGAAGCGGACGAAGCCACCGAGCAGATGGGCGTGCGCCTGCGGACCTACGAGGACGACAACTTCCTGCTGTTCACCGACCTGCCCCCGGCCGAGGCGCGGCGCTGGGCGGGTTTGCTCGACGAGATGTACGACCGCCTGCTCGAGACCTTCGACCTGCCGGCCGGCCAGAACATCTTCCGCGGCAAGTGCGCGATCTACGTCTTCTCCCGGCAGACCGACTACTTCCAGTACTGCGCCCAGACGCTCGGCTTCCCGGCGATGGGCACGGCCGGCGTGTGCCACAGCCGCGGCGACGGGTTCTGCGTCGTCGCGTTCTACCGCCAGGAAAACACGCTCAACTTCGCGCACGTGCTGGTCCACGAATCCGTGCACGCGTTCGTCCACCGCTACCGCTCGCACCCGTTCATCCCGTCGTGGATCAACGAGGGCCTGGCCGAGCACATCGCCTACAAGCTGGTCGACAGCCGCGGCTTCGGCGAGAGCGACTGGGCCCAGCAGGCCGAGTACATGCGCCGCCGACTCCGCCAGCTCGATTCGCTCCAGGGCATGCTCGACCTGCCGCACATCCAGGGCTGGCAGTACCCCGTCGCCAGCGAGCTGTGCGCGTTCATGATCCGCCAGAGCCCGACGCGTTACCGCGACTTCATCAACGCCATCAAGGACGGCAAGCACTGGCAACAAGCCCTGCGCGAAGACTACGGCATCGACCGCGACCAGCTCGTCCGCGCCTTCGGCGACGCCATCGGCGCCCGGAACCTGCGGCCGTGACGAACGGCCACGCCGAACGACGCACGAATTCAACCTAAAGCCCGGAGACGGCCGCCTCCGGGCTATGTCACGCGCACCATGATTACACTCTGAGCATGCCCGAGCTGGTCTTCGTGTACAACGCCGACAGCGGTCTGCTTCATCGGGCGTTCGACGCGGCACACAAGGCGGTGTCGCCGGAGACATACCGGTGCGACCTGTGCAAGTTGACGCACGGCGCGTTGCGGGAGAAAGAGCGGTGGCGAGCATTCGTCGTGTCGTTGCCCTGGCCCGTGCGGTTTCTGCACCGTGACGACGCCGAACGCGAGTGGCCTGAACTCGATGTGGCCTGGCCCGCCGTGCTCTTTTTCAGGAATGACCTCCCCGCGCCGGCGATCCTGATAGACGCCGAGGGCTTTTCAGAACTCACGGATGTCGAAGAACTGATCGGGGTGCTCGCCCTGCACTTCGCGAACCAGATCGGCCCGGTCCAAGGCAAACCCGTCCTCGGCCTCACCGGCTACCCCGGGTCGGGCAAGTCTGCCGCCGCCGCGCACCTCGCCACGCGCGGCGGGGGGGTGATCGACGCCGACGCCCTCGCCCGCGCCGCCTTCGACGAACCCGCCGTGCGCGACGAACTCCGCACCGCCTTTGGTGACCAAGCGTTTCTTCCCGACGGCACGCCCGACCGCGGCGCCATCGCCCGCCTCGTCTTCGACGACCCCGACGCCCTGAAGCGCCTCGAAGCCATTGTCCACCCGCGCGTCGCCGAGGGCCGCGACCGGCTTCACCTTCAGTACGCCGAAAACCCCGACGTGCGTTTCATCGTCGAAGACTGCCCGCTGCTCATCGAAGCCGGTTTGGCCGACCAGTGCGACCGCATCCTCTTCCTCGACACGCCGCGCGACGTCCGCCTCGCCCGCCTCGCCGCGTCGCGCGGCTGGACCGACGCCCAACTCGCCGCCCGCGAAGCGAATCAGGCCGACCCCCAGACCCGCCGCGCCGCCGCCGACGCCACGCTCGACAACGCCGGCCCCCCGGAAGACCTCGCCCGCGAACTCGACGCCCTGCTCACCCAATGGGGCTGGCTCGACGCCTGAGCTTCATTCCGTCCCCACGCCCAATTCCTAACCTACAAGCCCACGCCCGTAACCCGCAAGCCCGCCCCCATTTAGAAACCCGCGTTCCCTGAACGCGGGTCCGCCTCCCACAACCCCGCCCGCCCGGCTATCATCCACGCATCGACGCCGCCGGCGTCCGTGGCCCGCCCGTCGGGGCCGCCGCCGGCCTCAGGGGAAGATCACCCGGAGCCCTCGCCGCTCCGCCTCGCGTCGAACCACGCCCCCATCCCAAACCGCCTGCCCCACGCCCTCCCCGGCGTCCCGCGTCCCGCCGACCCCGGCCCACGCAAACCCCCGCACCCCCCAAACACGTCTTCCAGAACCTTCGAAATCGCGCCCCCATGCAAACCTTTCCACGCCCGCGCTGACGCGGACCCCGGCACCCCTTTCCCCCGACCCCGCGCACCCTTCCCCTACCCACCATCACCCTGCCGCGCCGCTTCACCCCGGCCCGGTACGGCCTCCTTCCCCGGCATCTACGCCGAAACCACGGAGTGTTTTCCATGGCCCGTTCCTCGTCCGCGTCCACCGACACCCAGAACAACCCCGCCCCCAAGAAGAAGCGCTCCAAGAAGAAGTCCCCCAAGAAGGGCGCCCCGCCCAAGAAGCCCGACCCCGGCATCGCCGCCGCCGAGGCCGCCATCGCCGAGCACGAAGCCGCCGAGCAGGCCGCCCGCGAAGCCGCCGACGCCGAGAAGGCCGGCACCGCCGTCAAAGACGCCGACGAAGACACCAAAGCCAAATCGTCCGGTACTTCCGGGGGCACCTCCGACGAGGACCTCGACTCCGAGACGCAGGCCAAGTACGACCACGCCAAGCACGACCCCGACGACATCCTCACCATCCGCGACCTCCAGGAACTCTCCGACGCCGACCTCCGCAAGCGCGCCGACAAGGACGGCATCAAGAACTGGGACAAGCTCAAACGCCCCAAGCTCGAGTCCGCCGTCCTCAACAAGCACGCCGCCGCCCGCGGACTCATGTACGGCGACGGCGTCCTCGAAGTCCTCCCCGACGGCTTCGGCTTCCTCCGCTCGCCCGACAACTCCTACCTCGCCTCCGCCGACGACATCTACGTCTCCCCCTCCCAGATCCGACGCTTCGGCCTCAAGCCCGGCCACGTCGTCCACGGCACCATCCGGCCCCCCAAAGAGTCCGAACGCTACTTCGCCCTCCTCCGCGTCGACGCCATCAACCACATCGAGCCCAGCAAGCTCAGCGAAACCCTCCCCTTCGACGAGCTCACCCCGCTGCACCCCTACGAGCGCTTCGTCATGGAGACGCCCGGCGAGGACGACAACATCGAGATGCGCATCGTCGACCTGGTCACCCCCGTCGGCAAGGGACAGCGCGGCCTCATCGTCGCCCCGCCCCGCACCGGCAAGACCGTCCTGCTCCAGAAGATGGCCACCGCCGTCATCAAGAACTACCCCAAGTGCAAGGTCTTCGTCCTCCTCATCGACGAACGCCCCGAAGAGGTCACCGACTTCAAGGCCCACACCCCCGACGACGTCGAGGTCGTCGCCTCCACCTTCGACGAAAACTCCACCCGACACGTCCAGGTCTGCGAGATGGTCATCGAGAAGTCACGCCGCATGGTCGAGTACGGCCACGACGTCGTCATCCTCATGGACTCCATCACCCGCATGGCCCGCGCCTACAACGCCGAGATGCCCCATACGGGCAAGATCATGACCGGCGGCCTCGACTCCAACGCCCTCCAACGCCCCAAGAAGTTCTTCGGCAGCGCCCGCGCCATCGAAAACGGCGGCTCCCTCACCATCCTCGCCACCGCCCTGGTCGACACCGGCTCCAAGGCCGACGACATCATCTTCGAAGAGTTCAAGGGCACCGGCAACAGCGAGCTCCACCTCGACCGCCGCCTCGTCGAGAAGCGCGTCTACCCCGCCATCGACATCGCCGCCTCCGGCACCCGCCGCGAAGAGCTCCTCATGGACGCCATGGAACTCAAACTCGTCTACCGCCTCCGCAAAGTCCTCGCCGACATGAACGTCGTCGAAGCCATGGAACTGCTCAAGTCCAGACTGGGCAAGTACAAAACCAACGCGGAGTTTTTGTTGAGCATGTCGAACGAGTGATATTCTTCGGAGACGATTCAAGATGCCCGATGTATCGGAAACTCAGTTTGAAGCTGTAGGTTTGGGCGAATTGGTTAAGCGCTATAGTCTTAAGGTGCCTCTCTATCAACGTTCCTACGCTTGGGGCACCGAACAAGCGAGAGCATTTTGTTCGGACATAAGCGGTGCACTTTCTGAAAAAGCTCAAGACTACTTTTTGGGTACGGTTGTTCTGTCACGCGCCGAATCGACGGGCGGGCTTGAAAATGCATTTGAGGTAGTTGATGGCCAACAGCGGCTCGCAACATTCATCTTGTTTGCCGCGGCGGTGCGGGACTATCTGGTCCAAGATAACAACGAAGAAAGAGCAAATGTAATCCAAGAAAGCTACATCGCTCAAAAAGATGCTAAAAGCCTCGAAAATCGTCCACGGCTTTCCCTTAATGATTCAGATCACGGCTTTTATTGCGACTCGATCATCAATTATTCGCAATCGTCCTATGACCGAGCCGCAGAACGGCCATCGCACAACCGAATTATTGACGTTTATAACGAAGTTTTTTACCACGTAGAATCTTTTGCTCACGCGGCTGGCGCAAATTCAGTTGCAGCGCTCATCGATTACTTGGAATACATGTCTACGAAAGTGAAGGTTATCGCGGTCAAGGTGCCATCGCACTCAAATGCGTTTGTGATTTTCGAGACCCTTAATGACCGCGGCATTGACTTGGCCATTTCTGATTTATTGAAGAACAGGGTATTTGCTTCTTCTGAAGATCGGCTTGACGAATCTCGTGGGAATTGGTTGATTATGTCTGGAGCGATCGAGTCTGTTGGCGATGAATCAATGATCGTTGATTTCATCCGGCATCACTGGTCATCCCGAAACGGGTTAACGCGTGAAAAGCATTTGTATGAACAGATCAAAACTTCATTGACATCTAAAACAAAAGCAGTCGCGTTTTCTCGAGAGATTGCTTCGGCTGCCAAGAAATATGTGAATATAGTTAGTCCAGGCTCAGCGTCAAGTACAGAAATGACGGCAGAATCAAAGCGTGTTCTCTCGGCTTTCCAAGTTTTAGGCGCGGAACAAGTGCGCCCTCTTTTATTGTCGGTCTATGAAAAATTCTCGAAAACAGAGGCGGAAAAGGCATTTCGCTTGATCCTTTCCGGCGTAGTCCGTGTGATTGTTACAAGTTTGCGGGGCGGCACCTATGAACGCGTATATTGCGATTTGGCGATGTCGATTGCGTCAAAGAAAATTGTGAATGCCAAGGCGCTTCAATCTGTCATGGTCAAGCATTTTCCCAACAATAAGCAGTTTGAAGCCGACTTTTTGACGCTTTCTGTATCACGGAGTAATCTTATCAAATATTTGCTGGTGTGCATCGAGCGATACGCGAACAAAAATCAGGTAGCGTGGCAGCCGAGTGAAAGCGAGTACGATGTAAATGTTGAGCATGTTTTGCCTTTGAATCGTGGAAAAGAGTGGGTACATGTTGACGTCGAGGAACATCGGGCCCTGAAAAGTCGCCTTGGAAATCTGGCTCTTCTCTCATCTGTTGACAACTCCCAGATCGGTAACTCGGGTTTTGAGTCAAAGCGTCAAGTGTTTGCGGATAGCTCGTTTGTGACCTCGCAATGGATCGCAAATTATAAAGACTGGGGTGGTAAACAGATCGAACACCGTCAGAAAAGACTTGCCGAAATTGCACCCAAGGCTTGGCCGTTGGACGTTGAGATCCGTCGGCCGAAGGCTGTCAAGTCAAAGCTTCAATCCACACGTACAGCGAAGAATTCGTCAAAAAAAGCGTTGAGCAAGTAGGGTGGGTCAAGCTTGCGGACCCACCGCGATCAGTTTCGGGGTTGGTGGGTCCGCTGCGCTCGACCCACCCTGCGCCTCAGACGCGTGGACTGCGCGACCTGTTTTCGGACCGTGGGGAAATCCGAACGCCGCGTCGGGAATTGTTTTCTCCGCGATGGGAAAGGTTTTCCGCGCGTAGGGAAATGTTTCTTCGGCGTAGGGAAATGTTTTCGAGGCGGAGGGAAACGCAAACGCCGCGCAGGGAAATCCCAACGCGGCGAAGGGAAACGCGGCGCACTCGAAGGGAAACGCATACGAAGCGAAGGGAAACGCGGCGGTCGCGAAGGGGAACGCTGCGTATCCCGTGGGGAACGGCGCGTATTGAAGGGGGAACGCCCCGTTAACGAAGGGAAACGCGGCATATCTTCGGGGAAACGCCGCGGTTACAAAGGGAAACACGGCGTATTCGTGGGGGAACGGCCCGTATCCAAACGGAAACGCGACTTCACGAATGGATCACCCGGCGTGCACTGCCCGATAAGCCGGGTTTTCGGGGCCGTGCGGTAAAATGCCCTCCACCCAAGGAGGACCCCCATGGCCAAGAAGATCAGCGGGTCGGTCGGCAAGGGCGGGAAGAACAAGCCCGACGACACGGTCGTCGTGCAGGAGCTGCTCAACGCCACCGCCGGCAACCCGGCGCCCAGCGCGGAGCTGTCGCTCTCGGCCCCGGCGGCGTCGACGCCGCAGACCGCCGTCGTCGCCTACCCCATCGGCGAGGACTTCGAGTTCTTCTACGACCCGGCGGAGCTGGGGCCGGTCGCGTCGCTGGATTATGTGATCGACGTGCTGCCGGTGCGGGTGGACGGCACGCCGGGGGTGGACGTCTCGCTGGCGGTGTGGCAGGGCGAGCTGTTCGTCGCCGAGCCGCGCCGCGACACGCCGAGTCTGACCGAGGTGGGGGCGGAGTGGCTCACGCTGGGCCAGTCGAACCTGCGGGCCGACAACTTCGTCGCCCTGGACGGCAGCGGCGAGCACCCGGACTTCACCCAGCCGATCGAGTTCGGCTACCTGTGGACCGCCGACTTCGCCAACCGCGGCCTCGAGGTCACGCTCCTGCTGGACAACATGGAAGCCACCATCAACCCCGTCCCCGAACCCACGAGCGCCGTGCTGGCGTTGACGCTGGGCGGCGCGCTGCTGGTGCGGCGTTTCACGCGCCGGTGATGGATATAAAGCGGCCGACGGTGTCGGCCGTGTCTTCTTCGGCGCGGAGGTCGTTGTTTTGCGGTGGGTGTTGGGCCGAGACGGCGGCCACCGGCCGCCGCTTTATTTGTTGGGTGCCACGGTCGCTTGCGACCGTGGCACCTGCGCGCGTCCGTTTTCTGCGCAGGTTTTGCCCGGTACTTCCCCGGCCGCGGATCGAAGCGCGGGTAAAATGTAAGTGCAGACGAAGGGCGTGGCCTCCGCGTGGGTGCCAGGTGGGTGAGGGCTTGAGTTTCTTAATCACGAATTGCCGTGTGGCCTTGGACGCGGGTGGGTCGGGAAGGATTCCGACGACACGCCGTCTCCCGCCGGAACCCCCCGAGTGAGTCCCATCCGAAGCGCGGTGACGGCGGGTTGAAAAACCGACGCCGGCCGGGGGTCGTGCGGACCGTGACGACGGTCCCGCCCCGGGTTTGTTTCGCAGCGAGTCCAAAGCGAGCCGGGCCGTGTCGGCCCGGTGTCCGGCATCCGGGGCGACACGCCCCGGCTCGCTCAGAGGCGCACACGGCGTTCTTTCACAAGTGAATCCGAGGGGCGTTGTCGTCCCCACAATCGTCCGTGATTCTTGCACGGACAGCCGGAACCGGGCCGGTTCCGGTCCGGGAGCCGCCGGCTCCCGGCTGCAGTGAGACTCATCTGCGCTCACGAAAAAAAGCCCCGCAAGCGTTTGCGGGGCTGTGGGAGGAATCGGTTTTTAGGTTGCCGTCAGCTTGTCGCCAGGGCGGCGCGTTTGTCGGCGATGGTGGCGAGCAGCTTCTTGTGCGGCTTGGCGAACTTGGCGGTGCCTTCGGACATGAGCGTGTCTTCGAGGTGCTCGATGTTCACCTTGCTGTCGAGTTCGTCGAGGATCGCTTGGGCGGGCAGCTCGCGCGATTGGGCGGTGTAGGTCTTGTCCATCCCGGCGACGGCGTCGTTGGTCTCGGGCGGGTTGGTCTGGATGTCGGAGCCGGCCATGGCTTGGACGTAGTAGTCCTCGGGCTGCCAGTCGAGCTTCTTGCCGGTGGAGGCGAAGATCATTTCCTGCTCGTGCTTGAGGCCTTTGTCGGCCCAGAACTTGGCGTTGTCGATGCCGATGCGTTTGGCGTTGACGATGCCCATCAGGCCCTGGGCGTCTTTGGACAGGTCGGACGCGTGGTCCTTGGTGTAGACGTCGACGCGGCTGATGAAGATGGAGTAGACGCTCTTGAAGGAGTCGAGTTGGCCGAAGCGTTGCCGACCTTTCCAGACGGCGTCGCGGGCGAGTTCGTACTGGCGTTGCGAGAAGATGAGGGTGACGTTGAGGGTGATGCCGGCGGCGGCGAGTTCTTCGAGCGCGCCCAGGCCGGCCTCGGTCGCGGGGACCTTGATCATGCGGTTGTCGTGGCCCTGGGACCACTGCTTGCCGAGCTCGACGTAGCGGGCGATCTTCTGGTCGAGCGGCAGGTCGTTGTCGGGGTCTTCGAGCAGGGGGTCGAGTTCGAAGGAGACCCAGCCGTCGTTGCCGGCGGAGTTTTTCCAGACGTCGTGGAACTGTTGCTGGGCGTCGCCGACGAGTTTGTCGGTCATGGCCCAGGCGATGGCTTCGTCGTCCATGTCCTGGTCGATGAAGTGTTGGATGTCGTCATCGAAGCGGCCGGTCTCGATGAGGCCGGCGATGATGATGGGGTTGGAGGTCGCGCCGGTGATGCCGCGTTGTTTGTTGGCGACGACCTCGTCGGGGTCGACGGAGTCGAGCCAGAGGCGGGTGCCGCAGTCGATGAGCGATTGGAGGGAGGCGGTCATGGTGGGGCCCTGATGGAAGTCGGGGGACGGGTCGCGAACGCGGCCGCCGGACGTCCGGCGGTCTGTCGGATGTTACGCGCATCGGTCAGACCGGCGCAACAGGTTTGCGGTAAATGCGGGCGAGCGGTCGGGTCGGGTTATCGGGTCCCGCCGGCGGGGCCGAGGGCGACGGGCGCGGGGCCGGGTTGAGCGTCGGGTGGGGCGGGGGATTCGGTGTGTTCGGCGATCCAGGACGCGAACCGGTCGGGCATCGCGCCCTGGGTGTAGCGGGCGAACTCGTCGCCGGTTGCGTCGGTCAGGACCAGGGTGGGGATGGCGGCCACGTTGTATCGCTGGGCCACGGCGCCGTTGGGGTGGTTGCTGTCGGTGAGGTCGATCTTGACGGGGATGACGCGGCGGCCGAGGTCTTGGGCGAGCGCTTCATCGCCGAAGACGTGCGACGACATCGCGCGGCAGCCGGGGCACCACGCGGCGGTGAAGTACATGAGCACGGGCCGGCCGGTTTGGGCGCTGTGTTCGCGGGCGGCGGCGAGGTCGTCCTGCCAGGGGACCACGTCCGTGCCGGCGGGGGCGCGTGTCGCGACGAACGCGGCGACGGCGACGAGCAACGCGCCAAAGACCACCGCTTGTCGGAGGCGTGGCCGGGCGGAGGGCGTGGTCGGGGGTGTGTCCATGCCGGGTCAATCGGCCGGAACGCGGTCGTATTCCCGTCCGGGCGATCCGGTCAGTTGGTCGCGACGATGATCAGGATGATCAGGAGGAACAGGACGGCGATCCAGCCGGCAACCGCGCCCCAGAACCACAGCCCGGCGGATTCGGACGGTTTGCTGGGGGCGGGGACGACGTCCATGGTGCCCGGCCCGCCGGACGAGCTGCCCAGGGCCGAGAGCGCGTTGACGTCGAAGACCTTGCGGGCCTGCAAAGGCGGCTCGCCGCGTTCGATGGCCTGGAGGTCTTCGAGCAGGTCGGACGTCGAGTTGTAGCGCTTGTCGCGGTCTTTGGCCATGCAGACCTCGACGACCTCGGCGATGCCGGAGGACAGGTCGGGGTTGATGTGGTCCGGGGGCAGGAGCGTGTCGTTGAGGTGCTTGCGCATGACGGCCGAGGGGTTCGGGCCGTCGTAGGGCACCTGGCCCGTGACCATGTGGTAGAGCGTCGCGCCCAGCGAGTAGATGTCGGCGCGGAAATCGACGCCGACCTCGCCGCGGATCTGTTCGGGGGAGATGTAGTACGGCGTGCCGTAGGCTTTGCCGGCCTCGGCCTCGGCGGCCTCGCGGTCGGAGATCGCCCGGGCCAGGCCCATGTCCGCGAGCTTGGTGCGGCCCGAGTCGTCGGCGATCATGATGTTCTTGGGCTTGACGTCACGGTGGATGAAGCCGCGGTCGTGGGCGTGGTTGAGCGCGTTGGCGACGTCGATCGCGACGCGGACGGCGTCGGCCTCTTCGTAACGGCCCTTCTTGGCGATGTCTTCGAACACCGTCCGGCCGTCCACGAACTCCATGACGAAGTAGTGGAACTCGCCGGCCTGGTTCACGTCGAAGGCCTGGACGATGTTGGGGTGGTTGAGCTTCGCGGCGGCGCGGCCCTCGGCGTAGAAGCGGTCCACGAAGTCCTGGTTCTTGGTGTACTTCTGCGGGAGCACCTTGATGGCGACGATGCGGTCCAGCGAGAGCTGCCGGGCCTTGTAGACGGTGGCCATCGCGCCGGCGCCGAGCTTTTTGAGGATCTGGTACCCGGGGATCTGCTGGCCGGGCTTGCCGTCGGTCTCGGGGCGGAGGCGTTCGAGCTGGGACTGGGTGATGACGCCGTCCTCGACGAGCATCAGGCCCAGCGACTTGCCCTTGGTGTCGCTCTCGCCGACGAGGCCGACGATCTTGTCCTTGACCTTCTGGACTTCCTGGGCGGTGGCGAGGCCGCGCTCGACCACGACGCGGCCGATGGTCGAGTCGAAGTTCTCGTGGTTTTCGAGGGGTTGGTCGGCCATGACCCTGAAGACAAGTGCGGGGAGGCCCGGTTGGGGCGGTCGTTCGAGGTTTGGGGCCGTCGCGGCGGCCTCTCAACTGCGGAAACTATCACCGCGGTTCTGCGAATGTCAACGGATTAAGGACGCCCGGATGGCGTTTTTCGGGTCTATCGGCTTAAATGGCGGTACGCCACGCGTGACCCGCCCATGATTCTCACTTCTGACCCGACGTACGAGCCGCAGCACGCCCTGGACGCCCGCCTGCGGGAATGTCTGGATCAGGTCGAGCGGTGCTTCGGGGCCGAGCTGGCCAGCGACCTGCCCTGCGTCAACGATTTAGCCGGCCACGTCGAGCGGTACCGGGGCAAGATGCTGCGTCCGATGCTGGCGGTGCTCTCGGCCCTGGCGGTCAATGAGGCGGCGCTGGACGATTCCGAAACGCTCGAGCGCGTGGTGGTGCTGGCGACGGTGTTCGAGATGGTGCACATGTCCACGCTGGTGCACGACGATGTGCTTGACGAGGCCGACGTCCGCCGGCGCGGTGCCACGGTGAACCGCCTGCACGGCAACGAGGCGGCGGTGATGCTCGGCGACTACCTGATCAGCCACGCGTACCACCTCTGCTGTGCGTTGGACGAGCCGACGCTGGCCCGGGCGGTGGCCGCAACGACCAACACGGTCTGCGAAGGCGAACTGCTCCAGCTCTCGCACCGCCACGACTTCGAGATCACCGAGCGGACGTACTTCGAGATCATCCGCCGCAAGACCGCGTCGCTCACGGGCGCGTGCTGTTCGCTGTCGGCGACGTTGCTCGGGCAGCCGGCGGACGGCACCACCGGCGCGGCGCTCGCGGCGTTCGGCGAGAAGGTCGGCATCGCGTTCCAGATCATCGATGACGTGCTCGACCTGGTCGGCGACGAGGCGACGGTCGGCAAGTCGCTGGGGCGCGACCTAGCCAAGGGCAAGATGACGCTGCCGCTGATCCGCTGGGTGGCGGGGCTGGACGGCCCGAGCCGGGCGGTGGCGCTGTCGCAGTGCGCCGGGGCCGCGGCGGGCTCGGACCCCGAGGCGATCCGCCGGGCGGTGGCGGCATCGGGGGCGATCGAGAGCGCCCGGGAGGCCGCGACGGCGTTGATCGACGACGCCCGCGGCCGACTCATCGCCGAGTTGCCGGACTCTGCGGCGCGGCGTCGCCTCTGCGATCTGGCGGCCGCGGTGCTCTCGCGGCGGCACTGAGCCGTCTTTTGCGCGTTTTCGGACGGTGTGGGGCTCCAGTACCGGTCGGCCGTCGCCCGATGAGGGATAACATGGAGGTGTCCCGCCGCGGTTCGTGATCGCGGCCGATCGAGGCTGGCCTGCTGATGACTGCCCCTTTGAAGCGTGTCCTGATTTTCGAGGGCAGGATCGCCCCGGCGCGCGACGTCGCCGACGCGTTGTCCGGGCTGTTCGATGTCCGGCTGGCGTCCTCGCCGGAAGAGGCCGCGGACCTTTTGCGCAACGAGCAGTTCCACGCGGTCTTTGCCGATGCCGGCGACTACCTGCCGCTCGAACGTGCGCTGGTCGGCGAGAAGGCGTCGCTGGTGCTCAACACCATCGGCGAGGGCGTGTGCGTCGTCGACGGCGAGGCCCGCATGACCTGGGCCAACCGCCGGATGCGCTCGTTCAACGCCGAGACCACCGAGCACATCAAGCGCATCTGCCGGCAGGCGATGTCGATCTTCAACAACCAGGCCGGCGCGGTCGGGTCCGCCTCGGCCACCCAGGCCCGCAGCAAGAAGTTCACCTATCAGGACGGCGACCACTACTACGAGATCATCTGCTCGCCCGTAGTCGGCGAAGACGGCAAGGTGCAGCAGGTGGTCGGCGTGGTCTGGGACGCGACCTCGGGCCGGCGCCTCCAGGCCAAGATCGACGCCATCGACGCTTCGGGCCGGGAGCTGGCCCGCATCGACAACGACGCCGTCTCCAAGCTCCGGCCCGCCGAACGGCTCAAGCTCCTGCAGGACAAGATCATCGGCTTCAGCAAGGAGCTGATGCACTTCGACCACTTCGCGATCCGCCTGCTCGACAAGCGCAGCAACAAGCTCGAGGTCGTCATCGCCGAGGGTTTGCCGCCGGACGCGTTGGAGATCGATCTGTACGCCCAGCCCGAGGGCAACGGCATCTCCGGCTATGTGGCGGCCACCGGGCGCAGCTACATCTGCCACGACGTCGAGAAGGACCCGCGCTACGTCCTGGGCCTGCACCACTCCAAGAGCTCGTTGACCGTGCCGCTGAACCTGTTCGGCGAGGTGGTGGGCGTCTACAACATCGAGAGCGAAGACATCGGCGCGTTCAACGAGGACGACCGGCAGTTCGCCGAGATCTTCGGGCGCTACGTCGCGCTGGCGCTGAACATCCTCGACCTGCTCGTGGTCGAGCGATACAACACCTCGACGTTGATCACGGACTCGGTGGTGGCGGAGATGTCGGCCCCGCTGAACGACATCATCGCCGAGGCCGAGACGCTCCGCGAGGAATACATCGGCAACGACGCGATGCGGCAGCGGCTGGACCGCATCACGGGATACGTCGAGAAGATCCGCGGCGCCATCGACGACGTGAAGGCCGGGCCCAACCGCGTGATCGGCTGCGACGACGTGGAGGAGAACGCGACCGACGAGGCCCTGGCCGGCAAACGCATCCTGGTCGCCGACGACGAGCCGAGCATCCGCAAGGTGATGCGCGACGTGCTGGGCAAGTACGGCTGCGACGTCACGGTCGCCAAGGACGGCTACGACGCATGCACGCTGCTGGAGCAGAAGCCGCCCGCGTTCGACATGGTCATCTCCGACATCAAGATGCCGCATCGCAACGGCTACGAGGTCTACGCCGCCGCCCAGCGCTGCACCGACGGCATGCCCGTCCTGCTGATGACCGGCTTCGGCTACGACCCGCACCACTCCATCGTCCGCGCCTCGCAGGACGGCCTGGCGGGCGTGCTGTTCAAGCCGTTCAAGGTCGACCAGTTCATGGACGAGGTGCGCAAGGCGCTGGACCCGGCGTGGCAGCCGACGGCGGAAGAGTGAGGGCGAGTTTGTTTTGATTCCTCGTGTTAGCCGCATTGCCACGCAATGCGGTGCTGTGGCGTTGGTGCGCTGCGTTGCGTGGCAACGCAGCTAAGTCAGATTGTGATATTCCCATTGCGTCGGTCGTGCTTCTCTCACAGTTCGGTACGATCCGCCCGTGATCGATCCGACCAACGCCCGCCGCGCGGCGATCGCCGCGATCCACGACGCGGTCGTGGCGTACCCCGACATCCCGGCGGACACCCTCGAGCCCTACCTCGCGCAGATGTCCAGACTTCCGGGGGCGGCGGAGCAGCGCGGCAAGGCGGTGGCGCTGCACCGCACGGTGTTGCAGCGGTGGCTGACGCTGACGTTCCTGCTCAACGCGGGCAGCCGCAACCCGGTCGAGAAGTTCGAGCCGCCGGTGCAGGCGGCGCTGCTGGTGGGCGCGGCAGAGCTGTTGTTCTTCGATTCGCCGGCGTTCGCGGTGATCGACGAAACCGTCGAGGCCTGCCGGGCGATGAACCGGCTCAAGGCGGTCGGCCTGGTCAACGCGCTGCTGCGGCGGATTGCGGAATTGAAGGGCGAACCACGCGAAGAAGACCACGACGCGGGTCGCGCTGAAAACGTCGTGTGGCAGCCCTCGACCGACACGATCCCTGATGCGGCCGGCCACGCGTTGCGCCTGACGCAGGCCGTGTTGCCCGACACGTCGAACCTCGTCCGGCATCTCTCGGTCGCGACGAGCCACCCGCGGCCGCTGGTTCGGCGTTGGGTGGAAGAACACGGTGAAGCCGCGGCACAATCGATGTTGCAGTCCGGGTTACGGGTGCCGAGTGTTTTTGCGGTGGACGAGCAGAACGCATCGACGCGGTGGGGCGGTTCGATGGCCGAGTTGTCCGCGTGGCTGGATGCGGACCCGTTGCGTCGTGTGCAGGACCCTGCGTCGACGCGGGCCGTTGCCGCGACGGATGGATTCAAGCCCGGATTCATCCTGGACCTCTGTGCCGGTCGGGGCACGAAGACGCGGCAGCTGCTGGTCACGCACCCGGACGCCCGCGTGGTCGCGTGGGACCCCGACCACGCCCGGCGGGCCGACCTGTTCACGCTGCGCGAAGCGTTGCAAGCCAAGGCGGGTCGGGAACTCGGCGTCTGGCAGCCGCGCGGCGACGAGCGGTTCGACCTGATCCTGCTCGACGTACCGTGCAGCAACACGGGCGTGCTGGCCCGCCGGCCCGAGGCTCGATACCGGTGGAACCCGGATCGCCTCGGAAGTTTGGTCGAGATCCAGCGGGAGATCATCGACCGGGCACTGGGGCTGATCGCGCCCGGCGGCGTGTTGGTCTACAGCACGTGTTCCGTGGATGCGGAGGAAAACGGGGATCAGGCCGCGTGGGCCGTGGACCTGGCGAAGCGGCGCGGGCTGGGCGGGGTGGAGGTGGTCGCGGAATCGCAACTTTTGCCCGGCGGGACCGGCGAAAACGCCCACGATGGCAGTTATCATGCGGTGGTCCGCGTCGGCGTCTGAGGGAGCCGGCCGGGCCGAACCCACCGACGCGCGGGAACGTCTGAGTCCCGAGCGTTTGATGTTCCCCGGGAGACGGTCGTATGGATGGCGGCACGGTGCAGATGGAGCTGTCGCGGGTGGTGATCCGCGAGACTGAGGACGCGCACCACGTCGAGCTGCGTGAGGTCGAACCCGTGGACGGGCAGCCTCGCACGTTTCCGATCGTCATCGGGCTCACCGAGGCGGCGGCGATCGAACGTCGGCTGATGGGCCAGGTGCCGATCCGCCCGCAGACGCACGAGCTTTTGTCGGATGTGATCGATTCGCTCGGGTACGAACTCGACGCGGTGGTCATTCACGAGCTGCGCGACCACACGTTTTTCGCCCGGCTGGTGCTGCGGAGCCGGCAGACCGGCGACGCCGTGGAGGTCGATTCCCGGCCGTCCGACGCGCTGGCCCTGGGGGCGGACCACGACGTGCCGATCTATGTGGCCGAGTCCGTGCTGGCGGAGGCGGGGCAAGTTGGATGAAGTAGCCAGTAGGTCAGTAGTCAGTAGTCGGAAATGCGGGCTCGGCTGACGCTTGCCGTGACCTCGTTTTTCTCCTGTCTACTTGCTCCTGACTCCTGACTACTTCCCCATTTGACAGCCTTTGGAGGCTTTGTACACTACGCGACTCGCCTCTCCGAGCCGTTCGGGGAGTTTTTACGAAAGTACTTTGTTCCGCGTGGTTTACGCGGGGCAAGAGCAGGGCGGCAAGACGCATGACCGGCGGCAAGATCCGAATCCGTATGGAGGCCTACGACCACCAGGCGCTGGACGCGTCGGCCCGCGACATCGTGGACCACGCCAAGCGGACCAACGCCCGCGTGTCCGGCCCGGTGCCGCTGCCCACGCGCATCGAGCGCTACACCGTGCTCCGCAGCCCGTTCATCGACAAGAAGTCCCGCGAGCAGTTCGAGATCCGCACCCACAAGCGGATCATCGACATCAAGGAACCCAACGCCCGCACCGTCGAGGCCCTCAACCGCCTCGTCGTTCCCGCCGGCGTGTTCGTGAAGATCAAGGCCTGACCAAGTCACGCCTCGCCGCGTACGCGGCAACGCAACGACGCGATTCATCGCGTTTTCCCGGAGCCACAAACTCCGGGGACCCGAGTCAGGGGAACGGTTCCCCGTCGGTCCAACCGGAATCAAACAGGGGCCCGGTCCTCTGCCTGAGACTGCCCGGCTGCCTTCCCGGCTCATCTAAGAGCCACGCGGAAGGTTCCAAGCCCAAGGCAAGTCAGCGCACGACCCGGCAGGGTACCTGTGCCAACACCGTCCGACCCGTTGGGTTGGGCAACCCTCAGGCACACGACCCCGCCACCCCCGGCGAAACCACCGGAGTCAAGCCAGCATGGCCAGCAAAGTCGACGACATCCCGCAGACCGGCATCCTCGGCCGCAAGGTCGGCATGACCCGCCTGTTCAACGAAGACGGCACGGACCAGCCCGTCACCGTCATCCAGGCCGGGCCCTGCGTCATCACCCAGGTCAAGAACGAAGAGACGGACGGCTACGACGCGATCCAGCTCGGCTTCGAAGACGTCAAGGGCCGCAACTCGACGTTCCCGGTGATCGGCCACGACGCCAAGGCCGGCACGACGCCCAAGCGGTTCCACCGCGAGGTCCGGCTTGACGCCGCCGGCGAGCACGAGCTCGGCGGAACGGTCACCGTCGCCGACCTCAAAGATGTGCCTTATGTAGACGTGGTCGGCACCAGCAAGGGCAAAGGCTTCCAGGGTTCGATGAAGCGTCACAACTTCAAAGGCCAAGAGGCGTCGCACGGCGTGGAGCGCAAGCACCGCTCGCCCGGCTCGGTCGGCGGTCGGTCGTCGAACCTCGGCACCGGCAAGCCCAAGAAGGGCATCCGTATGTCTGGGCACATGGGCGACGAACGCGTCACCCTCCGCAACCTGCCCGTGGTCAAGATCGACGAAGAGCGCAACCTGATCATGGTCAAGGGCCCCGTCCCCGGCGCCAACGGTTCGCTGCTGTTCCTCCGCACCGCCCGCCGGCTGTGGAAACGCAAGGTGGCCATCGTCAACGCGTCCTGAGGGGCTTCCGATTCGCACGAAAACCGTGAGACTTCACGATGATTGAGATCCCCGTTTACAGCACCGACGGCAAGCAGACCGGCAGCGTCTCCATCGACGAGGCGAAGCTCGGCGGCGAGGTGCGTCACGCGCTGCTCAAGCAGGCGTTCGTCCGCACCCACGCAAACAAGCGCCCGGTCAACCAGGTCACCAAGTCGCGCAGCGACGTCCGTGGCTCGACCCGCAAGCTCTACAAGCAGAAGGGCACCGGCAACGCCCGCCGCGGCGACAAGAAGGCCAACATCCTCCGCGGCGGCGGCCACGGCATCCCCAAGCGCCGGCACTCCTGGAACCAGGACATGCCCCGCAAGATGCGGCAGCTCGCCAACCGCAACGCGCTGCTGGCCAAGGCGGTGGACGGCGAGATCAAGCTCGTCGATGCCCCGGCCAACGATTCGCCCTCGACCAAGGCCTTCGCGGCCCTGCTGAGCGCCCTGGGCGTGGACCGCACCGCGCTGGTCGCGCTGGCCGACGTCCGCTCGGCCGAGGCCAAGTCGGCCCGCAACCTCGACTCGGTGTCGGTGACGCAGATCGACCGGCTGCACGCCTTCGACCTGCTCAACCATCGCTACGTCGTGGCCCACAAGGACGCGTTCGAGGCGTACCTCGAGAAGTTCGTGAACAACGCCCCGGCCTCGAAACCCAAGGCCGACACGAAGGCTAAGAAGGAGGCCGCGTGATGCTCGACGCCACCTACATCATCAAGCGCCCGCTGATCACTGAGAAGGCCGCGTGGGAGTCCAGCGACCGCAACCGCGTGTCCTTCGAGGTCGACAAGCGGGCCGACAAGAAGCAGATCAAGGCCGCCATTGAGCAGCTGTACAACGTGCGCGTCGCGTCGGTCGCGACGAACATCCGCAAGGGCAAGTACCGCCGCACCCGCTGGGGCCAGGCCCGCACGCCCGACTGGAAGAAGGCGACCGTGCAGCTGCACGGCGACGACCGGATCGATTTGTTCTGATTTTTATTTAGCCCCGGGTCAATGACCCGGGGGTGCCCCCGGCGACTCGCCGGGGGCTAAATGGAAGACGCACCATGGCCACCCGCACCTACAAGCGAACCTCGCCCGGCCGGCGCAACGCCTCGGTGAACCTCTACTCCGAGGTCACCAAGACGCGCCCCGAGAAGACCTTGTTGCTCAAGAACAACAAGAAGTCCGGCCGCAACAACCAGGGCAAGCTCACCGTGCTCGGGCGCGGCGGCGGCAACAAGAAGCGCTACCGCCGCATCGACTGGTCGCGCAAGAAGTTCGACTCGGTCGCCACCGTCGTCGGCATTGAGTACGACCCCAACCGCTCGGCCAACATCGCCCTGATCAAGCACGACGACGGCGAGCTGCGATACATCCTCGCCCCGGTCGGGCTGACCGACGGCGACACCGTCGTCTCCGCCTCCGACCGCGCCGAGCCCAAGCCCGGCAACGCGATGCTGCTCAAGTTCATCCCCACGGGCCTGAACGTGCACTGCGTGGAGCTGCAGCCGGGTCGCGGCGGCCAGATGTGCCGGTCGGCCGGGACCTACGCCCGCCTGACCAACCGCGAGGGCAAGTGGGCCACGCTGACTTTCCCCTCCGGCGAAGTGCGCCAGGTCAGCATCGAGTGCCGCGCGACCATCGGGCAGGTCGGCAACACCGACCACAACAAGGTCACGCTCGGCAAGGCCGGCAAGTCCCGCCACCTCGGCAAGCGTCCGCACACCCGCGGCATGGCCAAGAACCACCACGAGCACCCGATGGGCGGCGGCGACAACAAGAGCTCCGGCAACCGCCCGCCGGCCCAGCGCTCGGGCACCCTCGCCAAGGGCGGCCGTACCCGCCAGCCCGGCAAGGCCTCGAACAAACGCATCATCCGCCGCCGCGTCAGCAAGCGCTACGGGCAGTTGAAACTGAAGTAATTGAATGAACGGAAGCCCACGTTCAGTGAACGTGGACTTCGGGAGACTTTGATATGTCACGCAGCTTGAAAAAAGGCCCCTTCGTCGATCTCAAGCTCTACCGCAAGGTCGAGCAGTTGACGCAGATGGACAAGCGCTCGCCCATCAAGACCTGGGCCCGCGCCTGCACCATCGTGCCCGAGTTCGTCGGCCACACCTTCCTGGTCCACAACGGCAAGGTGTTCAACAACGTCTTCGTCACCGAGGACATGGTCGGGCACAAGCTCGGCGAGTTCTCCCCGACCCGTTCGTTCCGCAGCCACACCACCGGCACCAAGGCCCAACGCGCCGCCGGCCGCACCTGATGATTCGGTCGCAACTGTTTTAGCCGAATGCTGAGGAGCAGCGCGACGAAGCGTCGGATCACGCCCCGGACCAAGCCTCGGAATAGCCAGCCACGAGCCCGATCATGCCCTACACCAACACCCACCGCATGGCCCGCATCAGCCCGCTGAAGGTGCGCCCGGTGATCAACCTGATCCGCAACAAGCCCTACGGCGAGGCGGTCACGATCCTGGAGCTGAGCAAGAAGCGCGCGGCCGTGTTCGTCAAGAACGCGCTGCACGCCGCCTACGCCAACGCGGACCAGCGCGAAGCCGACACCCGCCGGCTGATCGTCACCGATGCCCGCGTCGACTCCGGCCCGACCATCAAGCGGTTCCAGCCCAAGGACCGCGGCCGCGCCCACCCGATCCTCAAGCGCACGAGCCACATTACCGTCAGCGTAGACGTGGCCTGATCTGATTTTGAACACGCCGTCGATTCTTCGGCGGCCCCCCGAAGCGAGACCCACACCATGGGACAAAAAGTTCACCCCTTCGGCTTCCGCGTCGGCATCACCGAGGCCCACAAGAGCCGCTGGTACGCGCCCAAAGCGCTGTACGGCGAGCTGCTGGTGGAAGACTTCAAGATCCGCCGTTTCCTGGACAAGGAGCTCAACCGCAAGCCCCCGTTTGCGGCCGTCTCCGACATCCACATCGAGCGCACGCGTGAAGAGCTGAAGATCATCGTCAAGACCGCCCGCCCGGGCCTGGTCATCGGGCCCAAGGGCGCCGAGGTCGACCGCCTGACCGCGGAGCTGCAGCACCTGACCGGCCGCAACGTGTCGATCACCTGCGTCGAGGTTCCGAATCCCGACGCGGATGCGCAGCTCGTCTGCGAGTCGATCGCCGAGCAGCTCGCCAAGCGGGCCAGCTTCCGCCGAGTCATGAAGATGAAGGCCGAGGCCGCGATGACCGCCGGCGCCAAGGGCGTGAAGGTCATGCTCTCGGGTCGTCTGGGTGGCCACGAGATGTCCCGCTCGGAAGAGGTTCGGCTGGGCGCCATCCCGCTGCAGACCCTGCAGGCGAACGTGGACTACGGCTTCGCGATCTCCCGCACGACCTACGGCACGATCGGCGTGAAGGTGTGGATCTACAACGGCCTGCACGAAGAACTGAAGGAAGGCGAAATCGAGTCCCGCGCCGCCGGCGCCCGCCCCCGCAGCCGCGGCCGGCGCTAAGCCGGGGAGGCGAAAGCCGAAAGTCGAAGGTCGAAAGTCCTTCGCCCTCGGCATCCGGATGCTCGCCACTTTCGACTTTTGACTTTTTACTTTCGACTTTTGATCGAGGTTGACTGATGCCCCTGATGCCCAAACGAGTCAAGTTCCGCAAGCAGCAGCGCGGGACCAACAAAGGCAACGCCACGCGCGGCAACAAGGTGTCGTTCGGCGAGTACGGCCTGCAGCTCCTCGAAGGCGGCTGGCTCACCGCCCGCCAGATCGAGGCCGGCCGCATCGCCGCCCGCCAGTACGCCTCACGCGAAGGCAAGCTGTTCGTCCGCGTCTTCCCGGACAAGCCGATCAGCAAGAAGCCGCTCGAGACGCGTATGGGCAAGGGCAAGGCCGAGCCCGAGTACTGGTGCGCCGTCGTGAAGCCCGGCACGATCGTGTACGAGATCGCCGGCGTGCCGGAGTCGATGGCCAAGGCGGCCTTCGCCCGCGTCGCGCACAAGATGCCGTTCAAGTGCCGCTTCGTCACCCGCCGCCACGCCTGATTATTTCAGAGACCCCACCATGAAGTCCCGCAACTTCCAGCAAGACCTGCTCAAAAAGAGCGACGAAGACCTGGCCGAGACGAGCAAGCAGCTCCGCAAGGAGTTGTTCGACCTGCGTTCCGCCGCGGTCACCGAGAAGATCGAAAAGCCCAGCCAGTTCAAGGCGCTCAAGCGCGACATCGCCCGCACCCTCACCGAACAGCGCCGCCGCGCCCAGGCCGCTGACTAAGGCAAGAACCATGAGCGACAGCAACTCCAAATCGTCCCGCCCGCTGCTGGGCACCAAGGTCGGCGTCGTCACCTCCGACAAGCGCGACAAGACGCGCACCGTCGAGGTCGCCTACCAGGCCAAGCACCCCAAGTACGGCAAGTACCTCCGCCGCAGCCAGAAGTTCCAGGTACACGACGACCAGAACGCCTCCAAGCTGGGCGACCGCGTGCAGATCGGCTCGTGCCGCAAGCTCAGCAAGACCAAGAGCTGGCGACTCGTCCGCGTCGTCGAATCCGCCCCCGCCCCGGCCGACCAGATCGCCGACTAACCCCCCGGAACGTTTTTCCGCTAGCCGGACCCGAGCGACGCGAAGGTCCGGGTCAAAGAGACCCACCATGATCCAGCAAGAATCCCGAGTCGATGTCGCGGACAACAGCGGCGCCAAGGTGGCGTACGTGATCCGCGTGCTGGGCAAGAAGACCGCCGCCCGCAAGTCCAGCCGGCCCACCGCGACGATCGGCGACAAGGTCGTCTGCTCGGTCAAGAAGTCGCTGCCCGGCAGCGACATGAAGACGGGCATGATCGTCAAGGGCGTCGTCGTCCGCACCAACTACCCCGTCCGCCGCAAGGACGGCAGCCTCGTGAAGTTCGACCGCAACGCCATCGTCCTGATCAACGACGACGGCAACCCGCGGGGCACGCGCATCTTCGGCGCCGTCGCCCGCGAGCTGCGCGAGAACAACTACATGAAGATCGTGTCCCTCGCTTCGGAGGTGGTTTGATATGGCAGCCCGACACATCCGCAAAGGCGACACCGTGAAAGTCACCGCCGGCCGCGACAAGGGCCGGACCGGCAAGGTGCTGCGCGTGGTCACCGACCGCGACAACCCCGCCGCCGAGCGCGTCGTCGTCGAGGGCGTGAACATCCAGGCCAAGCACGTCCGCCGCAGCGAGGCCAACCCCCAGGGCGGCATGACCAGCGTGGAGATGCCCATCCACATCTCCAACGTCAGCCCCGTCGACGGCCACGGCAAAGCCACCCGCGTGCGCTTCACCACCGACAAGAAGGGCAACAAGGTCCGCGTCGCCGCCACCACCGGCGAGCAGCTCGGCGACACCCTGCGAAAGGCCGCGAAGTAACCATCAATACAAAGCCGCCGATGGCATCGGCGGTTCCGTGAGACACGAACCATGACTCCCCGCCTCAAACAACAGTTCGCCGACGACGTCCTGCCCAAGCTGGGCGAGGCGGCCGGCACGAAGAACCGCCTCGCGCTGCCGCGCCTCGAGAAGATCGTCATCTCCTCGGGCATGGGCAAGTACCTGGACGGCACGAAGGTCCGCCCCGCGGTCAAGGAGCAGGTTCTGCAGGACCTCGCGCTCATCGCCGGTCAGAAGGCCGTCGCCGTCAAGGCCCGCAAGTCCGTCGCGAACTTCAAGGTCCGCGAGGGCTACGAGACCTCGGCCCGCGTCACCCTCCGCGGCGACCGCATGTGGGAGTTCCTCGACCGCCTGATCTCCCTGGCCATCCCCCGCATCAAGGACTTCCGCGGCATCAAGGACACCAGCTTCGACGGCCGCGGCAACTTCTCGTTCGGCGTGACCGAGCAGGGCATCTTCCCCGAGGTCGACATGACCAACGCCCAGCACACGTTCGGCATGCACATCACGCTGGTCTGGAAGAACTCCACCAACGACCTGACCAAGCAGGCGATGACCGAACTGGGCTTCCCCTTCATCAAACGCGAGAAGAAGCAGGCCGCCTGAGCCGCGCACGAAACGACGCGATTCATCGCGTTTTCCCCGACGCACCCGAAAGAACACCATGGCTTCCAAATCCACCAAGACCCGCATGGACCGCATCCAGAAGACGGTCGACAAATACGCCGACCGGCGCCACGCCCTCAAGAAGGCCGGCGACTACGCGGCGCTCCAGCAGCTCCCGCGCGACGCAAGCCCGACGCGCCTCCGCAACATGTGCGCTCTGACCGGCCGGACGCGCGGCGTCTACCGCAAGTTCAAGATCAGCCGCATCATGCTCCGCGAGCTCGCGCTCGAGGGCAAGATCCCCGGCATGAAGAAGGCCTCCTGGTAACGCCCCGGAAGTATCCATCCCGACATCCCCGGCGGTCACGAGATCGCCGTCCCGACTGAAACACCGCGGCGACACGCCGCCCGAACCCCACGCGAACACGAACATGGCCATCAGCGACCCCATCGCCGACATGCTCACCCGGATCCGCAACGCCGCCCGCAACGGCGCGGAGACCGTCGACTGCCGCAACTCCAAGGTCTGCCGCGGCATCGCCGACGCGCTCCAGCACGAGGGCTACATCAACGGCCACGAGGTCGTCGACGACGGCAAGCAGGGTGTCCTCAAGGTGTCGCTGAAGTACGGCCCCAACGGCGAGAAGCTCTTCCACGTCCTCCGCCGCGAGTCCAAGCCCGGCTGCCGCGTGTACACCAAGGTCAAGGACCTGCCGCGCCCGCTGGCCGGCCTGGGCGTCGCCATCCTCACCACGCCCCAGGGCGTGCTTTCCGACCGCCAGTGCCGCGAGAAGAACGTCGGCGGCGAACTGCTCTGCACCGTGGAGTAACCCCCGGAAGTTTCCGCTCCGCTTTCCTTGATTTTCCAACCTGCCATTTAAGGCCCCGCCTGAAAGCAGCCACTATGTCCCGCATCGGCAAAAAACCCGTCCCCGTCACCGACGGCGCCAAGGTCACCCTCAACGGCAACACTGTGCAGGTGGCCGGCAAGCTCGGCACGCTCACCTTCTCGCACCGCCCCGAGGTCGAGGTCGCGCTTGAAGACGACACCGTCGTCGTCACCCGCAAGAACGACAGCAAGACCGCCCGCGCAATGCACGGCCTGACCCGCTCGCTCATCGCCAACATGGTCGAGGGCGTCACCAAGGGCTACGTCAAGGAACTCGAGGTTGCCGGCGTCGGCTACACCGCGCAGATGAAGGGTGCGAAGCAGATCGACCTGAAGGTTGGTTTTGCGGACACCCGCAGCGTCGCCATCCCCGACGGCGTGACCTGCGAAGTGGCCGGCGTCCGCATCAAGGTGTCGGGCTTCGACAAGCAACTCGTCGGCCAGACCGCCGCCGCCATCCGCGCCCAGCGCAAGCCCGAGCCCTACAACGGCAAGGGCATCCGCTACATCGACGAGAAGATCCTCCGCAAGCAAGGCAAGGCCTTCGCGAAGTAACCCGCATCTATAAAGCGGTGGCCGGTGGCCGCCGTCTCCCCGAGGTTCCCCATGGAAGCCAACAAACTCAAAACCCTCCGCCGCCGCCGCCGCAAGATCGGGCTGCGCAAGCGCCTGTACGGCACGGCCGAGCAGCCGCGTCTGACCGTGTTCCGCAGCAGCAAGCACGTCTACGCCCAGGTGGTCAACGACCACGACGGCAAGACGCTCGCCTCGGCCAGCACGGTGTCGAGCAAGATCGGCAAGGGCGGCAACATCGACGCCGCCAAGCAGGTCGGCACCGCGATCGCCGAGAAGGCCAAGGCCGCCGGCATCGAAACGGTTTGCTTCGACCGCAACGGGTTCAAGTACCACGGCCGGGTCAAAGCCCTCGCCGACGCCGCCCGTGAAGGCGGACTGAAGTTCTGAGCTGAATAAAGCGGCGGACGGTGTCCGCCGTTTCTCGCCGACGCCGTCGGCGGTATTACACGAGATTGCACCATGCCTGAACTCCTCGACGGAAACCAACTCGAATCGACCACCGTCGCCATCAACCGCACCTCGACCACGGTCAAGGGCGGCCGGCGGCTGTCCTTCGCCGCGCTCGTGGTCGTCGGCGACCGCGACGGCAAGGTCGGCATCGGCTACGGCAAGGGCCGTGGCGTCCCGGTCGGCATCGAGAAGGCCCAGAAAGACGCCCGCAAGAACATGATCGCCATCCACCGGCTGGGCGGCACCGTCCCCCACGAGGTGCAGGGCAAGTTCTGTGCGTCGTCCGTCCGCCTCATCCCCGCGGCGCCCGGCACGGGCGTCATCGCCGGCGGCACCGTCCGCGCCGTTCTCGAGATGGCCGGCATCAAGGACTGCCTGACCAAGGCGTACGGCTCGACCAACAAGATCAACCTCTGCCGCGCCGTGCTCGACGCCCTCGAGCAGCTCCGCACCCGCGAGCAGATCGCCGAGCTGCGCGGCGTGACCATCGAGAAGTCGGTGGTGGACGAGGTCCTCGAAGCCAACAAGCGGTACATGACCGAGGCCGAGGACGCCGGCCCGACCAAGAAGGCCAAGGCCCCGACCAACGAGAAGGACGAAGCCGCGAAGAAGTCGCGCGGCGGTCGTCGCGGTGGCGGCGGTCGGGGCGGCAAGCCCGAGGCCCGTCGCGACAGCAAGCCCGCCGACGCGCCGGCCGAAGGCGGCGACAGCGCCACCGCCGTGGCCGACCCGCCGGCCGACGCAACGAGCGAAGGTTCCGCGCCCGCCGGCGATGGCAGCGGCGGCGAAGCCCCCAAGTCCGAGTAATCCCCGCGGGTTTTTCCCGCGAACGCACCCCGCACGCACCTATTTTGAAGTCGGCGTCTCCCCCCACGCCGCCCCCGAGGCACACCGCCATGATGATCCACGAAGTCACCGAGAAAGTCGGCGCCCACAAGCGTCGCAAGCGCATCGGCCGGGGCCCCGGCTCGGGCAAGGGTAAGACCGCCGGCCGCGGCCACAAGGGCTTCGGCTCGCGCTCGGGCAACTCCAACCCGCACGAGGGCGGCCGCATCCCGTTCTTCAAGCGCTTCCCCAAGGTCGGCTTTACCAACGCCTACTTCAAGAAGCACTTCGAGATCGTCAACCTTCAGGACCTCGACGCCCGCTTCGACGACGGCGCCACCGTCGACGCCGACGCGCTGGCCAAGCTGGGCCTGATCCGCTCGGCCAAGTCCGACGTCAAGGTCCTGGGCTCGGGCGAGCTGTCCAAGAAGCTCACCGTCACCGCCGCCGCGTTCTCCGGCAGCGCGAAGGAAAAGATCGAGAAGGCCGGCGGCAGCGCGGCCGTTGCCGAGTGAGGATTGCCGATTGACGATTGGAGACCGCTCGGAAGCGCGCCGCGTTCCGTTACATTCGGAAATCGGCAATCAGCATTCGGAAATACCCACTCATGCTCCAGGCCTTCTTCAACATCTGGAAGATCAAAGAGCTCCGCAATAAGCTCTTGTTCACCATCGCGATGCTGGGCATCTACCGCATCGGGTCGTTCATCCCGTTGCCCGGCGTCGATCAGGCGGCGCTGCAGTCTTGGGCGGAGAACTCGCAGGGCTCGGGCGTGGGCAACCTCATCACCTTCGTCGGCATCTTCACCGGCGGCTCGCTGGGTCAGAGCACGATTTTCGGTCTGGGGATCATGCCGTACATCTCCGCGGCGATCATCTTCCAACTGCTCGCCAGCGTCAGCGAAGGCCTGAAAAAGCTGCAGAAAGAAGGCCCCGCCGGCCGGCAACGCATCCAGGAATACACGCGTTACGCCACGGTCGGCCTGTCGCTCATCCAGGCGGTGTTCTGGCTGCGATTCATGTCCTCGGGCAGCGAGCCCATGGTCTACGCCGACTACCTGCACGGCTTCGGCAGCATGATCTTCTGGGTCTGCGGCATCCTGGGGCTCACGGCGGGCACCGTGTTCCTGATGTGGCTCGGCGAGCAGATCGACAAGTACGGTATCGGCAACGGCATCTCGCTGATCATCACGGCGGGCATCATCGCGTCGATCCCCAACGCCATCGGCATCATCGCCGGCGGGTTCGATGTCCGCGGCGGCGGGCAGTACGGCCCGGACACGGTGCTGTTCCTGCTCGCCTCGTTCATCATCGTCACTGCCGGCGCCATCATCATCACCCAGGGCCAGCGCCGCATCCCGATCCAGCAGGCCAAGACCGCCAAGGGCAACAAGGTGTACGGCGGCCAGAAGTCCTACCTGCCCTTGCGGGTGAACCACGGCGGCGTCATGCCGATCATCTTTGCCAGTTCGCTGATGATCTTCCCGTCGCTGCTGTTCAACTGGGTCGGGTCGTACATGAACACGATCGAGGACCCGGGCACGTTCCTGTCGGGCGTCATCTACGTCTTCGGGGTGCTCCAGGAACAGTTCGCCAACATGACCGGCATCCTGTACGCACTGATCTACATCGGGCTGATCTACTTCTTCGCGTACTTCTGGACGACGGTGCAGTTCCAGCCCAACGAGGTCGCCGAGCAGTTGCGGAACAACGGCGCGTTCATCCCGGGCCTGCGTCCCGGGCCGCGCACGGCCGAGTACCTCGAAACCGTGATGGAGCGGATCACCTACGTCGGGGCGGGGTTCCTGGCGATCATCGCGGTGATCCCCACGATCGTGTCGGGCATGTTCGAGATCCCGTTCCTAGTGACGCAGTTCCTGGGCGGCACGGGCCTGCTGATCGCGGTGAGCGTGATGCTCGACTTCGTCCAGCGGATCGAGGCGCAGCTGATGATGCGGAACTACCAGGGCTTCCTGGGCGGCGGGGGCAGCGGCGGCGGCGGACCCAAGATCCGCGGCGCCCGCCACACCTGAGGCGCATCGAACGGGGGGCCACAGCCACACCCGCGCGGGTGCGGCCGCAGAGACGGACAAAACCCGACCCCGCGTTTGCAGCGGCGGGGGGGCTTGGATATGATTCGCGGTCCGGCTGAGCGGACCACGCTCGGAGTCCCCAAGAGGCTTCCGGGCCGATGGACGGCACAGCCATGGCGATCAAGATCAAGACGCGGGACCAGATCAAGAAGATGCGCGCGGCCGGCCGCATCGTCAAACAGGTACACGACTTATGCCGGGACATGGCCACCCCCGGCACCACCACCAAGGAGATCGACGACGCGGCGCAACAACTGATCGATGAAAAGGGTGCCATCGGGCTGTTCCGCCACTACCCGACCTACAAGCCCGGCGAGGGCTTCCCAGGCTGCCTCTGCATCTCGGTCAACGACGTGGTGGTCCACGGCATCGCCAACGGGTACGCCCTCAAGGACGGCGACATCGTCGGCATCGACTGCGGGGTCCAACTCGACGGCTGGTGCGGCGACGCCGCGACGACCATCCTCGTCGGCAACGTCGCCCCCAAGACCCGCCAGCTCTGCGAAGACACCGAGCACGTCCTGCAGATCGCCATCGAGAACATCAAGCCCGGCCGCAAGTGGAGCCAGGTCGCCCGCCTGATGCAGAACTACGCGGAAGCCAAGGGCTACGGCGTCGTCCGCGACTTCGTCGGACACGGGATCGGCGACACCATGCACCAGGACCCCAAGGTCCCCAACTTCGTCAACCGCGACCTCATCCGCCACGACATCCACCTCCGCGAAGGCATGACCCTGGCCGTCGAACCCATGTGCAACCTGGGCACCAAGGATGTCCGGACCCTCAGCGACAAATGGACCGTCGTCACGCTCGACGGGCAACCCTCGGCCCACTACGAACACACCCTCGCCGTCACCGCCGACGGCTGCGAAATCCTGACCGACGGCAACTGACCCCCGGAACCTGAACCACCAAGCCGAGGGCTGAGCAACGCGAAGCCCCGGATTCCCAAAAGGAATCGATGCCCAAAGAAGACATGCTCCAATTCGACGGTGAGGTCACCGAGTCGCTCCCCAGCGCGATGTTCCGCGTCAAGCTGGAGAACGACCACGAGATCATCGCGACCATCTCCGGCCGGATGCGCAAGCACTACATCCGCATCCTCCCGGGCGACCGCGTCGCCGTCGAGATCAGCCCCTACGACCTGACCAAGGGCCGCATCACCTACCGCCACTGACCCCCGGAAGTATTTCACCCTTTTTAAGCCGGACCCGAGCGAAGCAAAGGTCCGGGTCCCACGAGACCAACCATGAAGTGCGTCAGCTCCATCGGCACCCTCAAGGCCCGCTCCGAAGACTGCCAGGTCGTCCGCCGCCGCGGGCGTATCTACGTCATCTGCAAGACCAACCCCAAGTTCAAGGCCCGCCAAGGAAAGGCCAAGATCAAGCGCGGCGTGAAGAAGTGACGCGACCGCGGCACTGAACGCGAAGCGTTCGATCACAACGCGAAGACGAAACGACGCGATTCATCGCGTTTTCCCCCGAACCCTCCCCGTCCCCCGAAGCCAGGTTCCCGCCCCCAACGTGAGGGAAAGCGGAACCGCATCAACTTCCCCGAGGTCCCACCATGCCCCGTATCGTCGGCACCGAAATCCCGGACAACAAACCCCTCCGCATCGCCCTGCGCTACATCTACGGCGTGGGCCCCAAGTTCGCGGAGGACATCTGCAAGAAGGCCGACCTGGACCCCCAGGCCCGCGCCCACACGCTCACCGAGGACCAGCTCGCCCAGATCGCCGGCATCCTCGAAGGCGGCTACCTGATCGAGGGCGCCCTGCGCCGCCAGGTCCAGCAGAACATCGCCCGCCTGCGTGACATCCGCAGCTACCGCGGCGACCGCCACCGCCGCGGCCTGCCCACGCGCGGCCAGCGCACCCAGACCAACGCCCGCACCCGCAAGGGCCGCAAGAAGACCGTCGCCGGCAAGAAGGGCGTCAAGGGCATGAAGTGACGGCGCAGCCGGCACTGGACGCGCCAGCGTCCGATCGCACCGCGATCACGAAACGACGCGATTCATCGCGTTTCTCCAACTCAGACCGTTAACGAACCCCCACACCCCCGAAGCAAGCCGCCGGTATCACGGCGGTGCTCAACTTCAGGAAACCACCATGGCCAAGAAGCAACGCAAGGTCCGCAAGAACGTCAGCCGTGGCATCGCCCACGTCAAGGCGACGTTCAACAACACCCTCATCACCATCACCGACGTCAACGGCGAGACGCTCTGCCAGAGCTCGGCCGGGCAGATCGGCTTCAAGGGCTCGCGCAAGAGCACGCCCTTCGCCGCCACCCGCGCCGCCGAAGAGGCCGGCCAGAAGGCCAAGAAGTTCGGCATGGCCGAGCTCGAGGTCCGCGTCCGCGGCGCCGGCTCGGGCCGCGAGTCCGCCGTCACCGCCCTCCAGGCCGCCGGCCTGAAGATCACCGCCATCGAAGACCACACGCCCATCCCCCACAACGGATGCCGCCCGCCCAAGAAGCGCCGCGTGTGAATCGATTTCAGATCGGAGATTGCAGATTTCAGATTGTCTGAACCCTGCCGTTTCTTCAAATCTGAAATCTCAAATCTGCAATCTGAAATAGCTACCCCTTGGCCGGGAACAGAAGCCACGCTCGACGGTGCCGCGCCGCCGAGTCAAGAGCGTGAATCCCGGCCTTTCCTCCCCCGGAACCGCGGCAACAAAGGAACCCTCACCATGCGTATCCGCTGGCGTGGCCTCGAACTTCCCCACCGCGTCGTCATCGACCAAGAGACGGCCACCGACACCTACGGCAAATTCTCCTGCGAACCCTTCGAGCGCGGCTTCGGCACGACGGTCGGCAACGCGCTGCGCCGTATCCTGCTTTCCTCGCTCGAAGGCGCCGCCGTCACCGGCGTCAAGATCAAGGGCGCGCCCCACGAGTTCACGTCCCTCGAGGGCGTGATGGAAGACGTCACCGACATCATCCTCAAGGTCAAGTCCATGGTCGTCTCGCTCGAGAGCGAGGAGTCCAAGCCCATGCGCCTCCAGGCCGAGGGCCCGGGCGAGGTGTCGTGCGACCTGATCGAGGCCGACACGTCCGTGACCATCCACAACAAGGACCTCGTCCTCGCGACGCTGACCAAACAGGTCGACTTCGACATGGAGTTCGTCGTCGAGAAGGGCCGTGGCTACGTCCCTGCCTCCGAGCAGTACGACGCCAACGCCGAGCAGGAGGTCGGCCTCATCCCCGTCGACGCGATCTTCTCGCCGGTCACCCGCGTCCGCTACAAGGTCGAGAACACCCGCGTCGGTCAGAAGACCAACTACGACAAGCTGACCCTCGAGGTCTGGACCAACGGCACGGTCTCGCCCGAGATGGCCGTGGTCGAGGCCGCGAAGATCCTCCGCAAGCACCTCAACCCGTTCGTGCAGTACTTCGAGCTGGGCAGCGAGGTCGCCTCGGAAGACGCCGCCGCCGCCGCGAAGGTCGACGAGGAACTGATCCGCAAGCTGCAGATGCCCATGTCCGAGCTGGACCTGTCCGTGCGGGCGAGCAACTGCCTCGAGTCTGCCAAGCTGATGACGGTCTCCGACCTGGTCAGCCTGACCGAGGCCGACCTGCTCAAGGTCCGCAGCTTCGGCAAGACCAGCCTCCGTGAGGTGAAGCGCAAGCTCGCCGACCTGAACCTGGAACTGGGCATGGACCTGCCCGCGGAACTGCAGCAGGAAGCGTGAATCGGATTTGCTGATTGATGAGAGATGATTGATGAATGCGGAAGGCGGATGCCTTCAATCAGCAATCAGAGATCATCACTCATCAATCGCTCCGGGCCTTCGTTGCCCGACCCGCGCGTCGCGGGAATTGCCGCCTCGATAGCCGCACCGCAACGCGGTGCGCGCACAGGGGCGAGTGGCCGAACCCTGCCAACGTCTCTCGGCACGGTTCACGTCAAGAAAGGAAACCATCATGAGACACCGCGTGTACGGCCGGACGCTCGGCCGCAAGACCAACCACCGCATCGCCATGTTCCGCAACATGGCGGTGTCGCTGTTCACCCACGGGCAGATCACCACGACCCTGCCCAAGGCCAAGTCCGTCCAGCCGTTCGTCGAGAAGCTGATCTCGGCGGCCAAGAAGGGCGACCTTGCTTCGCGCCGCCGCGTCATCGCCAAGCTCGGCGGCGACAAGTGGAACATCCCCGACGAAGAGGCCGACGGCGTCGAACGCAACAAGTACGGTGAACTTAAGTCCGCCCCGCGCATCACCAAGCACCTCTTCGACGACATCGCCCCGCGTTACGCCGAACGCGACGGCGGGTACACCCGCATCATCAAGCTCGGCAAGCACCGCATCGGCGACGGCGCGGACCTGGTCGTGCTGCAACTGGTCGGCGACGAGGACGGCCCGCAGGTCGGCGGAAAGTTCTCCCGCCGCCGTGAGAAGGCCAACCGCCGCATGGACTTCGCCGCCAAGCGCCGCAAGGGCGAGGGCAAGGCGGACGACGCCGAGGAAACCAAGGCCGACGAAGCCGAAACCTCGACGGCCGTGGCAGACCCGCCGGAGACCGAATCCGAAGCGACGGAAGCCCAAGCCAACGACGCCGAGTCGACGGAAGAATCGAAGGACTGACCGGTCGAACCCTCTGAGTTTGTTCCTTACCCAAGCCCACGGATTCAATCCGTGGGCTTATTCATTTGTCGGGGCGATCACGGTCCGTTTCCGACGGGCCGCGCCCAGGCCCGCCAGCAAACCCACGCCCACCGGTTCCGGCACCGCCGCGCCGCCGAACTCTGGGGCCAGCGCGTCGCCCCAGTTAGAAAGCACTCCGTCCAGTTCGGCCTGGTCCACGAGCCCGTCCGGGCGGTCGTTCACCCACGCGTTGGGGATCGCCGTGGCGTCCACGTCCAGGCCCCAGTTCTGGAGCACCAGGTCCAGGTCGCCCTGATCGACCTGGCCGGAGTTGTCGTAGTCGCCCGGCACGGTCGCGGCCCCCACGGGGACGGCCAAGTCCACGAGGATGCGCGTCGTGTTGTTGGTGTCGTCGGTTTCCTGAACGTAGCCCAGCGGATCGACGGTGACTTCGAGCCAGTACTGCCCGGACGCGATGCCGGTCACGTCGATGCGTTGCGTGGGGATGGTCGTGCTGTACAGGTCGGCGTAGCCCACCGAGATGCCCAGCGGGTTGATGTTGACGTTGCGGTACACCGGGAAGGACGGTGCGTTGGGTAGCGAGTTGTCGATCGCGACCGAATCCACCACCGCGTGCGAGGTCTTGGCGAACGACGCGACCACGCCGCCGACGCCCGGCCCCGCGCCCTCGTCCGGCAGCACCTCGCGCAGGTTGTACTGCGCCAGCGCCGCGAGGTGCAGGTGCCCGAACGGCGAATCGGTCAGCGGGAACGTGCCCATCGAAACGTATTCGAAGCTGCCGTCGCTGTCGTAGAGGTTCTGAAACACCTCTTGGGTCTGCGCGGTCTCGTCGGTGATCTCGAAGATCTCGAACGGCCCGTCACCGAGGTTCGTGATCGCGGTGTTGAAGCGGTAGAGCACGCGTCCGGGCTCGGACGTCGTGTCGAAGAACCCGCCGTACATGTAGTTCAGCGGCACGCTCGCGTGGGAGACCAGGTCCGGCAGGGTGGGCTCCGCCTCTGCCGATCCATGCGGCCCCATGACGACGCCCGCGACGGCGGCCGCCGCGACGCCGCGCAAGGCTCGCCGCGACCGCATCGCGCACGCTCGGAGGTTTCGGTCCGATTCCATACCCACAGTATTCACCGCCGACGCCGGATTGCCAAGAGGTAACCGGCTAGAACCGCCGCCAACCCGCCCGGCTCGGGCACCGCGACCACCTCGTAGCCTGTGAAGTCCGGGGCCGTCGTGCTGCCCCAGTTCTGGAGCACGGCGTCGAGGTCGCCCTGTTCGACTTGGCCGTTGCCGTTGAAGTCACCGGTGACCCAGGACACGTCGTCGTTGTTGCCGTTGAGGTTGCTCTTGCCCCAGTTCTGGAGGACGGCGTCGAGGTCGGCCTGCTCGATCTGGCCCGAGAGGTTGCCGTCGCCGTAGAGCACGCGCCGGGCGTTGACATGCGCGCCGTCGTAGCGGATGGCGAGCGCGGTGCCGTCGCCGAGGATGTGGCCGGTGACGGTGTCGAAGACGCCGGTGCGGGTGGGGTCGGGGCCGGAGTTAGTGATCAGTTCCTCGGGGAAGAATGCGTACGGCGTCATGAAGCCGAGGTCGGTGAGCGGGTCGCCGGTGCGGTCGGCGATGAGGCGCAGCTCGCCGGCCAGGGTGTAGTCGGCGTCGAGGAAAAGCTTGGTGAGCGACGGGATGAAGAAGCCCTCGCCGGCGGCCGGGCCGATCTCGAAGGTGCCGCCGGCCTCCTGGACGAACGGCACGGAGACCGCCGGCCCGCTGATGGTCGATTGGCCGGCGCCCTCGTCCTCGGCCGAGACCGAGCGGGGGCGGAACGTGCCGCGATTGATGAAGGTCGCCCCGGGCGTGGTGCCGGCCACGATCTGCCCGGCGTCGGCGGTCACGAGCGCGCCGGCCTCGACGACCAGGTCGCCGTTGAGGACGAGTTGCGCGGAGTTGATGACACCATTCGCGTTGACCTGGGTATCGATCTTGACCGTCCCGGTGGCGTGGACGGTGGCGGTCCCGGTGCCGGTGGTGAAGACGCCGCCGTCGGCGATGTGTAGCGTGCCGGTGGGGCCGGCCGATCGACCGATGTCGATCCCGCTGCCGCCGTTTTGGGTGACGGTGGAGCCGATGCCGTTGACGGTGAGGGTGCCGGCGGTCGCGTTGGCGTTCTCGTGAGCCAGCAGCAGTTGACTGTTGAGCGTGAGGTCGGCCCCGGATTCGACGCCGACGTTGCCGACGCCGTTGGCACCGGTGGCGACGTTGAGCTCGCCGTTGAAGCTGGCCGAGGCACCGTTGCGGACCGTCAGGGTTCCGTTGCCGTTGCTGGTGAGCCCGACGCTGGAGAAGCCGGGGCCGACGTTGAGCGTGGTGCCCGGCCCGTCGACGATGACCGTGCCGGCCCCGGCGTTGCCGATGTCCAGGTCACTGCCGACCGACAAGTCCGCGCCGTCGGTGAGTTGCACGGTCGCGCCGCCGGTCAGGTCGTAGTCGCCGGCGAACACGAGCTGAGCGTCGGCCGAGGCCGTGAGCGTTCGGCCGGCCGCAAGGTTCAGGAGGTTGCCGTTACCCGACGCCCCGGCGCTGTTGATGGTGCCGCCGAGAACGTTGACGTCGCCTTGAGCATTGAAGACGCCGCCGGAGTTGAGGATGATCGTGCCGGGGGCGTAGACGGTGGTGGTGCCGTGATGGGTGGCGGTCGCGCCGTTGGCGATCAGGACGGTGCCGGTGCCGCCGGGGTCGGAGAAGCTGCCGCCGACGAAGAGCGGGCCGTTGTTGGTCCAGGTGGTGTTGGCGTCGGCGACGGTGAGGCTGCCGGTGGAGCCGGCGAAGGTGGCGACGGTGGCGTTGGCGGTGGTGAGGGTGCCGCCGACCTCGACGGTGAGAATGCCGTTGCCGAACTCGCCGACGCGCAGGCCGCCGCCGTTGGCGGTCATGGATGAGCCGGTACCGGTGACGGTGACGTCACCGGTGAAGCCGGCTGATCTGCCGATGAACGTCAGGTCACCCACAATGCTGCCACCGTTGTCGACCTGGGTTGCGACGTTGTAGGTGGCCACCGCGTTGCCACGGTTGAGGGTGCCACCGTTGACGTTGATCGGTCCGTCGGTGAAGAGGCTGTCGGTGTTGGGGGCGTTGAGCGTGCCGCCGGCGTTGACGGTGGTGCTGCCGTTGACGACGAGCGTGCCGGCCGAATGGGTGAGCACGGCGTTGCCGGTCTGCGCGACGACGAGCGGGCCGGTGAGGGTGAGGTTGCCGGCGTTGTTGAACGTCGCGGCGTCGGTGCCCATGCCGGTGTCGATGGTGCCCAGCTTGAGCGAGGTGACCGTGCTGCCGCCGACCGGGGAAGCGCCGGTGAGCGTGAGGTTGCCGGCGGGCCCGGCGAGGTCCAGGGCCCAGGGGCCGGCGTCGTCGTTGCCGAACGTGAGGTGGTTGAGCCGGTAGTCGCCGGCGGTCAGCGGGTCGGGCAGCGCGCCGCCGTCGGTGGCGGACGTGAAGTCGATCTGCGAGTCGAGCACGAAGCTGTCGTCATCGGAGGTGACCGACACGCCGCCGGCGGTGAACAGCTCGAGGATCGGGTCGATCGGCCCGTTGGGGATCGTGTCGCCGGCGAGGTTGGTGCCGCCGCTGCCCGCGTAGGTGCGCAAGAACATGCCCGGCGTGGCCGCCTGGTCGTTGGCCAGCGTAAAGAAGAAGTCGTGCTGGTCGCCGCCGGTCGTGGGGAAGTCGCCCTCGAACGAGAAGTACGCCTGCTGGCCCCAGCCCGGCGTGCCGGCGAGCGCCAGCACCGAACCCGCCAGCCCACACCACGCGCACGCACGAACCACCCGCGTCTTCTCTGCTCGCTTCCTCATCGCTCTTTCCCTTCCGGCAACCGGGTTGCCTGCGTTGGAGATGGACCGTGCCGAGATGGACATCGCCTGCTCGGGCACCGGGCGGACCGCCGTGGAGCAGCGTCCATGGAACTCAGATCGTACATTGCCGGGCGTCGAATCCTTGCAAAATCATCGGTTTTGGCGAGGATTCGCTCGGCCGTATAAGAAAAGCGCCGAGGCGTTTCGCCTCGGCGCGAAGGTGGGCGGGTTGCGTGGGCTGGTCCGGCCTGCCGGTTTACGCGCGACGCCGACGCAGGCCCAGCAGGCCCAGGCCCAGCAGCGCCCCCGTCACGGGCTCGGGCACCGGCGCACCGGTGAAGTTGCCGAAGTCCGGGGCGAGCGTGTCGCCCCAGTTCTGGAGGACCAGGTCCAGGTCGGCCTGCTCGACCTGCCCGTTGCCGGACATGTCGCCCGTGCCCCAGGACACGTTGCTCGTGCTGCCCCAGTTCTGGAGGACGGCGTCGAGGTCGCCCTGCTCGACCTGCCCCGACAGGTTGGCGTCGCCGGGCAATGCACGGGTGAGCAGCACCGCGTCGACCTGGTTGAACGTGTTCGCCCGGTAGGTGATCGCCAGCGCTTCGCCGACGCCGACGATCGGGTCGAACCCGAGCTGGTCGAAGGTGCCGTTGACGTCGCGGCCCGACGTGTCGAGGATCAATTCGATGGACTCGTAGAAGTTGGGGGTGAAGTTGAGCGCGATGTCGAGGGTGCCGGCGAGGTTGAACGTGCCGTCGCCGCGGATGGTGTCGAAGTCGATGCCGGGCGTGGTGTCGTCGTTGATCTCGAAGAGCACCGTGCCCGCCGCCGTGTTGGTGAACGCAGCGCCGTTGGCGACGCTGACCAGGCCGGGCGAAGCGCCGGGGCTGTAGTCGTCGGCCTCGTTGATGAAGTTGCCGCCGTTGAGCACGTTGAACGCGCCGGCCTGATTGATCGTCGCGCCTTGCCGATGCACGAGCTGGCCCGACAGGTCGAGGGTGCCGCCGGCCTGCACGTCGATCGTGCCGCCCGCGGCGTTCTCGAAGCCGCCGTTGAACACGCCGTTGAGGAACAGCGTCGAGCCAGTGGCGGCCCGCATGAGACCCTCATTGATCACGCCGGTCTGTGCGTCGGCCGACGAAGCGCCCGGGTCGATGTTGAGCGTCGCGCCCACGACGTCGGCGATAATGCTGCCGCCGGCGCGGTTGGTCAGGGACATGTTGTTCTGGCCGACAAACCCCGTCCCGCGGATGGTGTTGTCGATGTTGTACAGCCGGTTCTGCCCGGTGCCTCCGTTGTCGGAGATCGAGGGGAAGTTGGTGCCGGTCCGGTTCAGCAGGATCGTGCCGCCGCCGTCGAGCGTGACGTCGCCGATGATGCCCAGGTCCGGGATGTTCGCGTCAGAGTTGAGGCTGACCGTGCCGTTGTTGGTGAACGTGCCGATGAGGTTCAGCGTGGCGTTGTCGTCGACGTTGAGGGTGCCGGCGGTGAAGTCGACATCGGTGAAGTTGGCCCTCTGGCTGGCGTTGACCCGGACGGTGCCGCCGCCCGTGGCACGCAGCGTACCGTTGGCCAGGTTGGCACCCGTGGAGACGAACTGCACCTCGGAGCCGGCGCCCGTGGCCTCGATAACGCCGCCGGTGTTGTCGAAGTCGCCGCCAAAGGAACCGGTCAGCACCAGCACGCCGCCGTTGGACGCGCGGAAGACGCCTTGGTTCGTGAAGGCCACGCTGCTGCCGGGGTCCAGCACCAGCGACTGCCCGGCCAGGTCCGCGTTGACCAGACCGTTTGCCTGGTTAACCAGGCCCATATTGTTTTGCCCGATCTGGCCGGCCCCGCGGAGGGTGTTGTTCACGTTGGTCAGGATGTTCTGCCCGGTGCCGCCGTTGTCGGAGATCGCGGCGAGGCCGCCGGTGCCGACATTCATGGCGATGGTGCCGCCGCCTTCGAGCGTGACGTCGCCGGAGATGCCCAGGTCCGACTCGTTGGCCCCGGGGTTGAGCGAGACCGTGCCCTGGTTGGAATAGACACCCACAAGGTTCAGGTCGGCGTTGTTCTCGACGTTGTGCGTCCCGCTGCTGAGTTTGGTATCGACGAGGGTCGACGTCTGGCCCGCGGCGGTTTCGATCGCTCCGCCGTTGGTGCCGATGAACTCGCCGGCGGTGACAAAAACGCCGTTGGTCAGCCGGACCACCGACCCGACGCCGTCGGCGATGATGTCGCCGCCCGCGTTGTCGAACCCGCCGCCGAACACGCCGGTCAGTTGCAACGTGCCGCCGTTGGAGGCGCGGAACGTGCCCTGGTTGGTGAAGCCGTTGGTGCCGTCGGGATCCAACACCAGGGTTTGGCCGGTGACGTCGGCGTCGACGACACCGTTTGTCTGATTGACCAGGCCCATACCGTTCTGCCCGATCTGGCCGGCCCCGCGGATGGTGTTGTTCACGTTGGTCAGAATGTTCTGTCCGGTCCCGCCGTTGTCGGAGATCCCCGAAAAGCCGCCGGCCGTGCCCGCGTTCATGACGATCGTGCCCCCGCCGTTGAGCAGGACATCGCCGGAGATCCCGAAATCCACCTCGCTGGACACGGGGCTGAGCGTGATCGTGCCCTGGTTGGACAACGCGGTCACGATGTTCAGGTCCGTGTTGTTCGACAGGTTGAAGACGCTGTTGAGCGCGAGCGTCGTGTCGATGAGGTTGGCCGAGTTGTTCAACGGCACGATGAACTGACTGGTCGCGTCGGTGGTCAGCACGCCGCCGGTGACGGTGACCGTGCCGGTCAATTCCACCATCGAGCCCGCGCCGAAGGCGCCGATGTTGCCGCCGGTGTTGTCCACGCCGCCGCCGAAGCTGCCGGTGATGCGCAGGATGCCGCCGTTGCTGGCGCGCAGCGTTCCCGTGTTCATAAACGCCGTCGCGTTGTTGGGCGGGTCGATGGTCAACACGCCGCCGGTAATGTCCGCGTCGATCAGGCCCTGATTGATGACCCCCAGCGAGTTCACGCCAATCGCCCCGGAGCCGGCAATCGTGTGCCCGGCCGACTGCGTCAGCGTGGACGTCCCGACATCGTCGATCGAGGCCGAGCCGCCGGTTTCCAGCATCCGCAAGATGCCCGTGCCCGACAGCGTCGCGTTGGTGCTCTGCACCCGCAGCCGGGTGGGGTTGGCCGTCGCGTTGAGCGTGATCGTGCCGAAGTTGGTCACGTCCCCGTTGATATCGAGGAACGAGTTGTTCGCCACCACCAGCTCGTGCTTGGCCGCGACGCCCGTGTCGTTGATCGTCAGCGTGCCCACGTCCCGCGTCAGGTTCGGCCCCAGCGTCACCACCACCGGCACCGACGCCGTCACCGGGTTCAGGATCACCGCGTCCACCGTCGTGCTGTTGGGTTGCGCCCCCGTGTCCCAGTTCGCGTCCGTCTGCCAAAGCCCCGCGGCCGCGTTGTCCCAGGTCACCGTTTGGCCCGCCGCCGGCAAACCGGCCAGCACGCCCGCCGTCCCCGCCGCAAGGGCCGCGCAAAACACAACGTTCGTCCGGCTCGGTTGGATCGCCTCCCACATGGTCTTGTTCCTTCTCTTTCTCTTTAAGCGAGACTAAAAACGAAAAGTCGTACGGCCCGGAATTCACAGCGACCGGACAACGCCGTACAAATGTAACACCCGGCTGCCCCAACCGGAAGCCCCATTTGCGGGTTTTCCAACGGCCGCGACATCAGCGGCCCGGATGCCGAGGACTTTCCCGTAATCTGCACCCGTGCTGGTCAACAAGCTAAAGACGGCACATAACGGTCTCGCGGGATCCGTAATAACAATGCACGACTGCGTCCACCCCGCAACGTTTATCTCAATGCAATATCCGCCCGGCCACCGGATTGAAAATGGGCAAGCGAGAGAATCTAAACCGGTATCAATGAAGCCGCACCGCCCAACGATCGCTCGGTGCTCGCGCCGCCCGAAAGTTGAACTCCGCGCTTGCAAGTGGTCTGCCTGATCAAGCCGCCGTTGGTCTCGGCGGCTTTCAAAGGCACCCGTTTGTATGTGTTCGACCGCCGCCTCCGTAGGCGGCTTTGTCGCGTTGCCGTTTCGTGATGCCTTGGTGCGCCGGCGCGAGCTTCCCCAAGCACCCGGACGAGCCATTCACGCCGCGTGGATGACGCGGCCACACGGCATCGATCACAAAAGCGGAGAGGGCGGGATTGGATCGGACCCTAATATGTAAGATTTTGAGAGAGCTGTATTTACGATCTAAATCGCTTCCTGTGCGAGACTTGCGAAATCTCGAATCGTTACTCTCTTTGCACGGTTTTTTACCGTCTTGAGACCCGTTTTGAGGGCACATTGAGGGCACACAGGTTTCGCATCTAGCGATGAGCAAACGACACGTACAGCCAAATTCTGCTTTCATTACGCGTGCAGACTCATGCAATCTGAATACGCGTCTCGGCCTCAGTTCGTAGCCGAATTGGGGCGAGTGCGGGGAACTCGTTTCGGACGACCGTGTACAGGTCGCCGCTAAAGGTCTTCGCCCGAAGCGTTACCGCCACGGCGTAGTCGAAGCGTTGGGAGGCCCCGTTTCTCCCGATCGCGTGTAGCGTCAGAAACGGGCGCTCGATTCCCTTCCCTGGCTTATTGGGCTTGTAGCGCCGCACGATCGATTCCCATTTGCAGTCGAGCTTCCGGCGGCTCAACTCGTCGCGGTACTGATTTCCGGAGTCGGAGACTGGTGTATGTGAGCATTTCCAGCCCTGCGCGATCAGGGACTCGGCTTCGTCCTTGTCTTTTTCAACGTGGAGAATCCGCTGCTTCGGGCGGCCCGTCCAGTCCGACGGGGCGCTAAACCTGAACTTGCTCTCGTTGGGGTAAAAGGTGTCTTCGAGGCAGCAGGAGGTGTAGTCGCCCGGATGACTGGGGTCGATACCCGAGAGCGCTGCGATCGTCCAGGTGATATCAACCGTCCCCGACACTTCTTGCTTTCCGGTCCACGGGATCGGGAGCCTGACCACCTGCTTCGGTACCAAGCCGCCCTGAAACACAACGGTCACGCTGTGCTCGTCACACAAGAGCACCTCATCGATGCTCCTTTCGATCACCCCGTGTCCCAGCAGATGGTCAGGATCTCCGTCCGGATGGCTCGCTGTGTGAACCATCAGGGCTCTGCCAAGCAACGCGGAGCTTCGCTCGAAGGATTCGGCTGCTTGTGCGGTCAGTGCCGACGCAATCGGTGCTGCGTAGCTTGTCCCCCAATCCAATACCTTTTGGTTGGGGTCCACGGAAACAAGATGCGTGGGACGAACCTCGCAGCCGCCAAACGCCGTGACGTCGGGTTTGATCTTGCCGCACTCCCGCCCCGGGCCGTGGCAGGAGTAGTCCGCGTGAACAACGCGATCTCCTTCAAGGGTGTACGCACCAACACCGAGTCCGTGTACGAGGTCGGAGGGCGACTGAATTCGGGACTCACCCTCCACATCGCCGTCATTTCCTACCGCCACACAAAACGTCACCTTGTGAGCAACCGCAAGCGAATCCAGCACGTAGGTAAAGCGAGACACCGGGTCATCATCAATGGGGCCTTCCGGGCCGAAGCTCAGATTGAACACCTTAATATCTGGACGCGACGGTACCGCGTTCTCGACCAGGTCGATTGCCTCGTACAGATCCACGTCATCCGGGTTTGAGGCGGGAAACACGCGGAAGCTCACAACATAAACCGGCGGTGTGGGAAGCCGATCCTTCGGGCCGTAGCTGGTCAATGAACCGTGAAGCACCGCACCCGCTACCGCGGTTCCGTGCTCTAAGTAGTCAAGTTCGGCGGGCGTGCCGATTGACAACTCCTCATCTTCTTCGGCGTGGCCGCGAAGCAGCGGCGCAAAAGGGTCGATGCCCCCATCGAAAACTCCGACCTTGATCGTTGACCGGGTGGTCGAACTTGGCGGCTTGGGTCCGTTGGCTTTGGGGGCGTTGCGAAGCTTCTTGAGCCCGCCGAATCGCAGCGGGTGAGCCGAACGCAACGGATTGGCTCCGGCTAGCCGGCCTAACGCCGCCTTAGATGCCCGGCAGGAGACAAACGTCGGTCCGCCCGCATACGGACGGACCGTGGCGGTCTCTCGGTCAATGCCAGCCTGGTCGAAGAGCTCAAACAGAAACTCTTGCTGTGCTTCATCCGTAGTGCGGAACGGATGGATCACCAACTCGACGCGCCCCTCTTTCCAGCGGTCTCCGAAACCGACAAGCTGTTCCTCGGCCCGGAGCACATCTAGGTTCTCCACTCGACAAATCTCGCGACGAAACTCTTTGGTCTGTTGAGACTCGCGTAGGTCTAAAAATCGGTCAAGTCGCCGAAACCCATCCGGCGAGCTCTGCACGAAGAGCATCCGTGCATCAAAGCGCTCAGCACCATCACCGACCTGTTTCTTCACACGCTTGGTCTGAGCCACCTCCTCGGCCCCGACGCGGTAAATTCGCGAACCAATGCTTCTCAGTTCCGGCACTTTGCTGAAGATCGCTTCGGGGCTGTAACTCTTCGCCGTCACGTCGGGGTGCAAGCGAAGGCAGAAGACCGCTTCGTCTTCGATCTTCTTCGTTGCGTCGAGGTTCTCAAACGCATCTAGTGAGGTATTGATTGCGGCCTTGAGCAGTGCGCGAGCTTCGTCAAACGTTCGGGGAGGTACCGGAGGTCTCGCGTTGAACTTCTTCTCAAATCGCTGAACGTAGGCCTCACCGTTGCCGAGAATCAGGCGCCGCTGATTACTTGCCATTGGACTTCTCCCCCTTCTTCAAATGATGTTGAATCGTCGATGGGCTTCGGCCGAAGAGTTCGGCGAGTTCACGCACCTTATATTGCGTACCGTTTCCGGCTTGGAGACCGCGAATTAGCTCACCCAAATTTTTCCCACCGAGTTTGTTTGCAGATTGAGCGCGAAATGCATCAATCAAACAGCGAGTGAATTCGACTCCGCCCGAAAGATGTCGACGCACGGCCGCGGTGACTAGCGAATTGCAATCCGAGCCACTCGCCCCGTCCAAAGAACTGGCGATGGCGGGTAACATCGACGGAGGAAGCTCCTCGGCGAACCTGCCCGCCGCGAAACGGAGGATTTTCTCCCGCTCTTTTTCTTCCGGCAGCGGCAGCTCTAAGGTGAGGTCAAAGCGGCGTTCCACCGCACGGTCTAAAAGCTCCGGGTGGTTGGTGGCCGCGATCAACACCGAGTTCAGCGGCCAGTCCTCAAGTTCTTTGAGTAGCACATTCACAATCCGCTTCAGCTCACCGATCTCGGTGTCGTCATCTCGGCGCTTCGCGATGGCGTCGAACTCGTCCAAGAGCAGGACGCAGGGATGGGAGCGGGCGTAATCAAGCGACCGGCGAAGGTTGAAGCCGGTCTTGCCCAGGAAACTCGAAATCGAAGTTGCCAGGTCGAGCGTGATGAACGGCAAGCCGAGCTGCTGCGCCACCCACCGCGAGAGCATGGTCTTGCCCGTTCCCGGAGATCCGGTCAGCAGCAACGAGCCCGGCGGAAGAAACCCTTCAGCAAGCAAACGCTTCGCCTCGCGTCGCTCCGTGATGAACTGGTCGACGCAGTTGGACACCCGCTTCGGCATCACCGGTGTCGGGGCATCGTCCACGTCCTCCGCGCGAACGAGCGAAAGCCCCTCGTCGGAGTCCACCGGAGGGGGGCTGGTGCGCCCACGGCGCAGTGCCCCCGGGTTTGCTGCGTGTTCCGAGAGCAGCGAACCCAGTTGTTTGCTGACCTCGGGAAGATCGCTTTTGAGGACGCGTATTGCCCGAACGACGACCAATTCGAGCTTCCGGGGGTCTCCGGACAGGCCGGCCTCGGTGATTTTGGGAAGCCAGGCCTCTAAGCGTTTTGTTCGACTCACGTATTTACCTTCGTCAGAATCGAACACAAAATAATCATGATTTAAAGGGAGTATACCGCTGTATGTTCGATTGCGGTCGCATCTTACACCTGATTCGAACAAACCGTCAACCGGCGATATTGGTCCATGTGTGAGAAGCATGGTCCTACTCCCCAAGCTCTACAGCGCGTCGCCCGAAATGAGGCGGAGCGGCCAAATTGGTGTGCGGCCGTGCGGCATCTCCCCAGCCCATGCGAGCCAAACACCCGCAGCTTTCGCGAGCTTTCAGGGGTGGCGAGACGACCCCGAAGCGGGGTGTTGCGAAGTCGAACTGATGTTCTGGGTGCGGGGGCGAAAACGTGCCCGTGAGTACTCCCTCGGCATAGCCTGCCGCCATCGCGCCCGCTACCGTCGTGAGGTAGCCGACCGTGTGGAGTTCGCGAGGCCTTCCCTGCCAATACTGATCCCCGTCGATGCCGCACTCCCGCGCCGCTTCCGCCTGGGCTTCGCGTTCGTGGCGCTCAGTGTCGGGCATCAACTCGTAGGCCAGCCGTTGAGCGTCAACTTTTTTACGGCAAAAAAGACACGGGTGCGTCGGCCCGTACAGAGCGTGTTCGATCACTTGCTCATCAATTCGGCCGCATCGCCCTCCCATACGCACTCCGACATCGATAGACGCCACCAAGTAATTCCGGGCGAGCTCATCAAGCGCGACGCGACCGTGCATCGAGTCGGTGCAGCCAAGAACGATGTCCGCGTAAACAAGCCTGTCGATGACGTTTTCGTGCAGGACGTTGCCGACCAAGCTAACCACGTGGGCGGCGGGGTTGATCCGGCGGATCATCGAACGCATCAGTTCCACCTTGTAGGGTTTCGGGTCGAGGCGAAGGTGCTCGAAGTGGCTCCCGTGAAGGCGTTCGAGGTTGGATACGCTGAGGCGTTCCGGATCAACCAAAACGAAAGAGCCGACCCCAGCCCGTGCAAGCACCTCGACGGCCGGCGAACCTGTCCCGCTACAGCCAATCACCCCTACCGTGGCGTCCGCTAGCCGTGCTGCCGAGGCGTCACCCATGAGCGACCGAAGCCTCCCGTTGGTGATTGCCGTTTCGCCGGTCCCGTGCTTATTGGTGTCGGATACAAGTTGAGAGCGGATTCGTCGGACACGATCGCCTACGGTGACGAGGTCCCTCACGCCAAACCAGCTACCGCGGTCATACACTCGACCGGAGAAGCTCAGTTCCCCTTTGGCGTTCGAAGAGAAAATCAGACTCGCGTAAGGCCGCCCGCCGGTATATGACTCCACCTGCTTGGAAAAATACGTGTCCATGTCATTGTCAAGCAGGCTTGGTGACGTGCGGCAGCCCTCAGGATGAGAATGGGCCACTCCGAGGCCAAGCCCGTCATCGCTCGCGGCGGCGTGAAACGCTCGGCGAGCGTAAGCCGCGTCAAACCGAGTCAGTCCCGATTGTCGGTCCAGGTCGCCCGGTTCGGGCAGTAGTGGAGAGACAAAAGAGAGTGCGATCCCGCGGCTTGTGCGACGAAAGCCGAAGCGAAAGAAGCTTCCCCACTCGCGCTCGGGGTAGCGCTGAAATAGATGTCCGCAGAACTGCTCCAGGTCACTCTCGCGGATGCGAAACAGGCCGGTGGTTTCGTGGCACTCGATTAGTGGTGTTTCCTTGATCAGTTCAGATCGCGTAGCCATGACATCACCTCCCCCAAGTAGGTGTGAAAACCGTGTCGGGTGGGGTCCCACGCCGGCCCCACGCCGTTGGTGTGCGGGTGGTAACTAACCAGTCGCCAACTGCGACCAAGTGCGTTGATTAGCTTCTGCTGAGGGGCTCCTTTGACTCGTCCGAGAAGCGGGGAGCGATCCGGCAGGTAGGCGCCGTCAAGCATCTGACCGGGGTACGCCCCAGGCACGACCACCAAAACATCGGTTTCATTAATTGGCCCACCGTCGGCGACCGCAACGTCGTGGTAAACCACGGCCGGAGGTTGGTCGTGAAAGGTGACACTCGCCCCGCCTTCCCGCAGCCCGTCTAGCTCACGCTCTACACGTGAGCGTTCGAACCCTCCGGTTACGCCCTGTCGCACCACGTCAAACGATTCGCACCCTTTGATGTGGAGAACTTCGTGCTGGCCCACCTCGCGGTTTCCGTCGGAGGTGAGCCAGATGCGGGTTTGGCCGGGCTTTTCCGGATAGACGAGAGCAGCGATCTGGTTGCCCGTCATCTCCGGTTTAACGCCGTCGGTTTCTGTGAAGACCTGGGCGTTGATGGTGATACGCAACGCTGCCTCAACCGACCGAGTGATAAACACCGGGCCATCGGAGAAGTCGACGGACTCCTCCGCCTCAATAACCTCGTCGTGCGGGCTTTCGTGGTCTCGAACCAGCGTGGTGTGTTTGGGGGCCCCGAAAAGCTGGAGCACCTGAGTTCCCGTCTGTGTTCGGCGTAGTGTGACCTCGGCACGATCGTCGAGAAAGAGCGCGAGCTTGGCTGGAGCATCGCACCGATCCCGCGGCTGTAGGTCACAGCGACGCACCCGATAGAACACGTTGCCCTCCGACAAATCAATCTCTGCCTCGTCATCGAGGACCACATCGTGAGGTGAGTTGTGGTCGCGGACGAGGGCGAATTCCTCCCCGATGCCACTCTGGTTTTTGATGACCTGCACCGAAACCTTTTGCCGGGGGGCCGGAATGGCGGTGTCGTCCACAAGGGCCCGCCATTTGGGAGAAGCTGCACAAGCGGTCGTTGAATTGGTCATAGCTGCACTCCGATTGCATGGATCAAACGCGGGCGGCCACATTGCCATCCGCACTTAGAGGCACGGTATCAAGCACTGCTAAGTATGTCAAGCATAGATCGAGCAATGCTTGACTAAATTAGCAAGCAAGCGTACTATTGAGCCTTAGAAAGCTGCATTCAGGAGGTGATTTTCATGACTACGGCAATAGAATCGAGGGAGCCACAAGGTTTGGGGGCTTACTTGGCAACGCTGCGCAGCTCACACGGGCTCAGTCTTCGTGATGTCGAGGCGGCCACCGAAAAGCGGGTTTCAAACGCGTATCTCTCGCAGGTCGAAAACGGGAAGATCGCCCGCCCCTCTCCCAACGTTCTCCACGCCCTAGCCGAGGCCTACGGCGTTGCTTACGAAACGTTGATGGAGAAGGCTGGATACCTCGCCGCGTCAACAAGCCCTGCTTCCGGCGTGCTGCGTTCGGCCGGCAGAAAAAAAGCGGGCAAAGCTCGGCCTAATGCCTTCGCAGGCCATGAACTCACCGATAAAGAAGAGAAGCAGCTTCTTGAGTACCTCGCCTTCATCCGCTCGCGTCAAGGTGATTCGTAGTTGCGTCCGTCTGCGTAAGCGCACGGTATTAACATGATCGCTCTGAAAAACAGGTCGTTTCTAATCGTGGGCGGATCAGTCGGTCATACCAAAGCATTCAGGTAAGGCTGCATGACCTTGCGGACGCGGCAGATGTCGGCGTAGCGGAGCAGCTCGTCGATGCTTGCTTTCCGTGTATGCAGTGCCGATTTAAGGCTCTCTAGCGCGACGTCCAATCCGGTCTTGTTGCGGTATTTGAAGCAATCCGCCACGGTCTTTGCAGGGCAGTAAACCTTTACCGTGACACCTTCGAGGCGGTGAGTCTGAACCCCTTGCGTGAGCGCGGCACCCGAGAATCTCACTATGTGGACCCGGGGTTCGGTGAGTTGAGGTTTGGCGGCCCGGCGGTCCAGGGCCACCCAGACCCGGCCGGGGCTCTGGGTGCCCAGTTCATGAAAGCGCAGCGCCGAGAGCAGGCAGACCACGCCCTCGGGGATGCGTCCGGCCACGACGGCCAGCAGGTGGTGCTCGGTGACCTCGGCCTCGGCCAGGCAGTAGATGCCCCGGCTGACTCGCTCCAGTTCTCTGGCAGCCACAAGTCGCCGCAGATACTCAGGGTGGATGCCCCGTTCGGTCACATCGCGGCGTCGGATCACGCCGGCTTGTTTCGCCATGCGGAGAATTTCGGTGGTGGGGTCAGTCGAGGCCATGTGTTGTTTTATTGTCAAATACTGATATATGTCAATACAAAAACACAAAATCTGACGTTTGTGGCTGGAAAAACCAGATCCTGCGTATTTTCAGGCACCCAGCGTCGTCTCCCTCCCAAGTGGCCACTCGCTCATTCGCTCCACACCATCGCCAGAAACTTCGACATGGATTCGGCTCGTTCTAGCTTTGATGGGGCGGCGTTGGCTCAACCCGAAATTTTCCAAAATGTCTAGGTCCATGGAACCTGACGCCTTACAGACTTCGTTTAGATAAGTGATGAGCATGCGTGTCGGCCCCATACAAGCCGCCGAGGCGGAGCGGTTTAAGCGCGTCGCCTGGCCGCTGATGCCGGTGGTCTTGCGTGCAGCTCAGTGCCTGACCGGTAACGCCGCCCAAGCCGAGGATCTCGCACAAGAAACGATGATCAAAGCTGCACGAGCCATCCACTCCTACCGCAGTGGCAGCAACATCAAGGCGTGGCTGCTCACAATTCTGCGTCGCACCCACATCGACTGGCTACGGGCCGAGCAGCAACGTCCACTTAAGCTTTCGATTGACCAAGAAGGGGTCGAGATGGCGGACAGGAGTAATACACTCGGCGGGCAGTTTGACGGACGCTGGTCCCAGCCCGAAGAATTGATGAGCCGTTTTGAAGACGAGACGGTGATCGATGCACTGCGAGGACTCCCCGACGACATGCGGTGGACGCTCCTGTTGGTGGACGTCGAGCAGATGGACCACGCTGACGCAGCCGCGGCCTTGGACGTGGCGGTGGGAACAATCAAGAGCAGGTCCCACCGTGGCCGGGCCATGCTCCGAGACCGACTCTTTGAGCGAGCGCTCAAACGCGGGTGGATCGACGCCAAGGAACAGCCAGCATGAATCAGACACCGAACCAAGACCTACTGGATCAGGTGACTTCGGAGCGGTTGGCCAAACTCGCTACTCGGCCAATCGATACCTCTCACCTCGAAAACCGTCTTGAGGCCGCGCTCCACGACGAGGTCGGCCCCACGAAAACTCCCACGGGTTGGCTGATGCTGTGGTCGCGACCACTCATCGGCTTTGCCGCCGCAATGTTGATCCTCGGTTCGGTGGCATTCGTGGTACTGCAATTCAGCGGAGCTTCGGCCATGGCTGCGCCGTCCGGCCTCGCGGAGATTCACTTTGATGTGACTCACGGTTTCACCCCGCATTTGGAAGTTTCAACAATTGAGGAAGCCAACCGCATCCTCGCAGAACAATCATCCGACTTTGTCGCCCTGCCACAACTTCCCGGCAACCTTCAATCATGCTGCCTACACGAGCACGCGGGCAAGATGCTTACCTGCGCTGTGGTCGAACACAAGGGGCAACTAGCCACGATCGCTGTAGCGCGGGGCGCCGACCTCCGCTCACCCGAGGGTGACGAGTTGAACTTCGGCAACCAGACGTACGTGGTCCATCGGGCCAACGGCATCACCATGGTGATGCGAAGTGAAGCAGATCGCTGGCTTTGTGTTATGGGGCAGACAAGTCCCGAGGTTTTGGCCGAAATTGCCGAAGAGATTGCCTTTTGAGTGAGTCGAGAAAGCAAATGCTTGTTCTTCATCAGATACCTGTGATAAAATCGTAACTATGCGTTCGTCTCGACTTCTACTTTCTCCCCTGCTTGCCTTCGCGGTGCTACTCGCACCCGTGATGTGCTGCTGCACTGGAGCCATGGCCTTTGCCAGCGTAGAAACCGCCGAGACCGCCCCGTCGTCTTCACCTTGTGGCAAGTGTCCCGAAGAGTCCAATAGCAACTCTGATCGTAATTCCGATGAGCAGCCCGGCCATTCGGACGACTGCGACTGTGAACAGACGCTGATCGCGCAGACGACCTCACTGGAAATCAAAGTCAATGCTCCTGTCGAACTCCCCTCACTTGCGTTGACTCAGTGGGCATCGACTCGCTTGGCTTTCTCGCAAGAGATGTTGTCGAGTGTGTGGTACTCGGGCGAACCCCCGGGTCCAGCGGCACGCACCCGTCTATCCCTTCTCTGCGTGCTGCGCATCTAGCTGATACCTCCATCTCTGGTTAGCCGCCAAACGTTCTTGGCGTCTTAGCTGTTCTGTGCTTGACGCTCGGCGTCACGCACACGGTATGTCGTGAATACACCTTAATAACCCATGTTTTGGAGGTTTCGTTATGAGCCGATACTTCTCATATACCCTCATTTGTCTTGCGCTGATCCTTGGAGCTGCGCCGCTAGTAAACGCCCAGCAACACTCGGGCCACGACCACGAAGGTCATGACCATACCCACGGTGGGCAAGACGCCGCTGCCGTGGAGCACGCCAAACTCGACGACCCTTACTACCTAAAAACCGACCCCGTTACCGGAGAGACCCTACCTGAGTTGGGCAAGCAAGTGCGTGTCACGCACGAAGGCCGCAAGCTACGTTTCGCGAACGAAGCGAACCACGCCGCCTTTCTGGAAGCACCCGCCAAGTTCATCACGGCGCTCGACCCACAGATGGTCGCCGACCAACTTGAGCACTACCCAACTCAGACCTGCGTGGTCAGCAACGAACCACTCGGCGACGAGCCGGTCGATTTCGTCTACCGCAACCGCTTGGTGCGTTTCTGCTGTAAAGGGTGCCGCGGGGACTTCCTGAAAAACCCCGATGCGTATCTCAAGAAGCTCAACGAAGCCGTAGCCGCGAAACAAGTCGAGAACTACCCGCTTAAGACCTGCCCGGTCTCCAAGCTCGAACTGGGGTCGATGGGAGAGCCGGTGAATGTGGTGATCGCCAATCGGCTGGTACGTCTGTGCTGTGCTGGCTGCGAGGGACAACTGATAGACGACCCTGTTGGCTTTCTCAGCGTGCTCGATGCTGAACGCCGACCTTCCGGCGACGACGAACACGACGGGCATCGTCACAACCACCAGTGAGGACACTCCAGATGAAAAGACCCGCGACCCCAAACATTCATCTGTTGGCGCTCTTGCTGCTATCGCTTGTAGCGGTTGCTCTGCCACCAGGGTATGCGTTGGCCGAGGTTGACCCCGGCAATTTGATGTGTCCGGTCACCCCTAGCGAAACAGTCGATCGTGAGATCTACACCGACTTCGAGGGCCGGCGCGTGTATTTCTGTTGTCAACGCTGTCGGCGACAGTTTGAAGCGAACCCGGCAGAATTTACGGGCAATCTGCCATCGGCAACTTCCTCAATAGATGAACACGGTCATGTTCACGACGATCACGGGCGTGAGGTTGACGAGGTGTCAGCCGCCAATCAATCGGATACGCCTTTGAGTGCGGGAGGTGAACCTCCCGGTGGTGGTGCACACACACACGACCACGCCACTGACCACGCCCCGGCGACGGACCGCGGGTTCGTGGGCCGATCGCTGTCGTGGATTGGCCGCCTGCATCCGCTCATCGTTCACTTCCCGATCGCCTTGCTGGTGGCCGCAGCGCTGGCTGAAGGCATACACGCGATCAAGGGCTGGCCGCGGCTACACACTGGGGTTTACTTCATGATCTACATCGGGGCGGCAAGTGCTGTTGCGGCCGCGGTAGTAGGCTGGCTTAACGCCGCGTACGGCACCCAGCCCGAATCGATGGCAACAACGCTTTCGGTGCACCGCTGGCTGGGGGTCGCCACGGCTGTTTGGTCTGTCGCACTTGCTTGGCACGCCTGGGGAATGGACTACGGGGGATCGTGCCGAGCGTTTCGTATCAACCTGGCCATCGCGGTGATTCTGGTCGGTGCCACCGGTCACTTCGGGGGCACGCTTGTTTTTGGTGAGGGGTATTTCACATGGTAAAAGCATCTTGGTTATTGAATGAGAGAGAGGTAAAACGGGCTGGCGCTCTTATTGCTGTCGGCTTGATGTTGACCGTCGCGGGCTGCGCTACTCGCCAGGAGCGACAAGCGTTTGAAGCGTATGAACGCCTCGATGCCGCGGCTCAACAGGCGGGAAGTCGCCAGTCGGTGAGTTCCACATCTCGTGGAAATGAGTCTCAGGAAAAGGTTGAGCTGATAGCCCAACTACCTGAGAAGCCAACCCTCGATGATTACGTCGCCTATGCGTTACTCAACAACGCGGGGCTTGAGGCGGCATTCAATCGATGGCGGACCGCGCTCGAAGAAATCCCGCAGGCACGCACCCTGCCCGACCCGCGCTTCAACTACCGCTACTTCATCGAAAACGTGGAGACTCGCACCGGCCCCCAAGAGAACATGCTTGGCCTTTCTCAAGCGTTTCCTTGGTTTGGAGAGCTTGACCTCAAGGGTGAAATGGCGGTTGAGGCCGCCCGCACAATGCAGGCACGCTTTGAGCAGCAACGCCTTTTAGTCACCTATCAAGTGATCGCCGCATACGCGGAGTACGCCTATCAGTCTGCCGCAACTGAGATTGTCCGGGAGAACCGCGATCTCGTGAAACACCTTGAAGAAGTGGCGAGGACGAGCTTTCGGGCCGGTAACGCCGATTCGGCCGACGTCATCCGTGCCCAAGTCGAGTTGGGGCGTCTTGAAGACCGATTGCTAAGCGCCGAAGCCTTGGAGCCTCCTCTGCGGAGCCGACTCAACGCCTTGCTCAATCGCCCAGCACACGCCGCCGTGCCTGGGGTGGTCTTGCCGGCAACTGATCCACTTCAGCTCGGACGCGATGAGTTACAACGCCTGCTTCTAGCCGCAAATCCCGAGCTGCATGCTCTGCAACACGAGGTGGCCCGTAATCGCACGGGCATCGACTTGGCCAAGACCGACCGCTACCCCGACTTCACGCTCGGCGTCGACTACACCGACGTGGGGACTTCGCCGTTTAGCAACGCGCCTGACGAGAGCGACGACATTCTCTCCGTTGGCGTCTCCGTCACCCTGCCCATTTGGGCGGAAAAGAACGACGCGGTGGTAGGTGAAGCATTGTCGCGTTTTGGTTCGGCCACCAAACAACGTGTTGACCGGGAGAACGCACTCAAGGCGGAGCTTGAACTCGCTTTGTTTCAATATGAAGACGCGGTTCGCAAGGTAGACCTCTACCGCAACACCCTGCTGCCCAAGGCCGAGGAGTCGCTCGGCGCAACGCTGACCGCTTTTCAGGGAAACACCGCAAGCTTCACCGATCTCATCGACGCCGAGCGCGTGCTCTTGGAGTTTCAGATTCAAGACGCGCGTGCCCAGGCCGACCAAGCGATTCGCCGCGCGCAGATCGAACTGCTGACCGGTGGATTACCTGCCCAGCAAGCACAAAACGAAAAACCATCAAACCAAACCGGGGAGAACCATACGCCATGACCACCGCACTGCGACAACGAACCGCGAAACTGCTTAATCGACCCTGGCTGCTTGCTCTCTTGGTGCTAGCTGCCTTTGGTTTGGGTTTCCTCTCCCGGGGCGGAGGCCCAAACGACCAAGCGACAACCGACAGCGTGAAAGGCATGTCCGAACACGACCACGACGCCGAGTCGGCGCCGACTGAATGGACGTGTTCGATGCACCCCCAGATTCGTCAGCCTAAGCCTGGGCTCTGCCCCATTTGCGCGATGGACCTCATTCCCGCCAGCAACATGGGCGATGCGTTGGGTATGCGCTCCATGTCGGTCAGTCCTGCGGCAGCCGCACTGATGCAGATCGAAACAAGCCCGGTAGAACGCCGTTTCGTTGAGGCCGAGATCCGCATGGTCGGCAAGATCACTTACGACGAGACTCGTCTGAAATACATCACCGCTTGGGTTGGTGGCCGGATCGACCGCCTCTTTGTTGATTACACCGGAGTTGCCGTCAATGAAGGCGACCACATGGTGGAGCTCTACAGCCCGGAGCTGCTTGAAGCTCAGGAGGTACTCATCCAGGCACGGCGAGCGGTTGACCAAATCGGACGCAGCAGCATTGGCTCGGTGCGTGAAGCGACCACAGCCACGCTCGAAGCCGCCCGGGAACGGCTACTGCTCTGGGGGCTGACCAAGGAGCAAGTGGCCGAGATCGAAAAACGCGGCTCTGCCTCCAACCAAGTCACTATTAACGCCCCGATGGGCGGGGTCGTCGTTCACAAAAACGCCCAAGAGGGCATGTACGTCCAGACCGGCAGCCCGATCTACAAGATCGCCGACCTGAGCTTCGTCTGGGTCTACCTCGAAGCCTACGAGAGCGACCTGGCCTGGCTGCGCTACGGACAGAGCGTCCGCTTCGAGACCGAGGCCTACCCCGGCGAGCTCTTCGAGGGCCGCATC
>JAUIGU010000058.1 GCA_030432595.1 Phycisphaerae bacterium | reverse complement strand
GGGCTCCCGCTCATGCCCACAACAATATGAACGAAGCAAAAGTGGGTCAATGCAGCAAAGCTGCTCTAGATGCAAGATTGCCCCCCGGCCCAAAAAAGTCTGATCCGAATTAGGACACTACCCAAATGCGGCCCGGCTTGGCGTCCACCCCGCAGGCCCCTATACTGCTCGGCTCGGCAGACGCCGTGATGGGCCGTTGGCGCAGCTGGCTAGCGCGCCTCGTTGACATCGAGGAGGTCACTGGTTCAAGTCCAGTACGGCCCACTCCATACACCCTGCTCCGGCAGGGTTTTTTCGTGGGCGGGCCAGGGGAGGGGGCTGACTTTCGGCAGGCCCCGAGCCGTGTTGAGGTATACACAGTCGCGAGGGGGCGAAGCCAAAGAAAAACCGCCCGGCGTTTGAAGGCCGGGCGGTTTGATTGGGGTTGTTTGGCTGCCTGTGGTTCAGGCGCTGCGTCGGCGGCCGACAAGCATGAGCGACGCACCCGCGAAGACCAGGGCCGCCATGCCGGGCTCAGGCACGTCCACCATGAATTCCTTCTTGCGGATGAACGACGAGGCGCTGCCGCTGCCGGAGGCCTGCAGGGTGTTGTCGATCTGGACCTTGAACTCGGTCAGGCCGTAGCTGGTGAGGTCGAGGGTGAGGTTGTTGTTCCAGAAGCCGCCTTGGTTCGGCACCGTGTCGAAAACATCGACGAACGTCGCGGTTTCCAGAGTGATGAGGTTCTCGGTGACGGCGTCGAGGATGCGGACGGTCAGGTTCGCCGCGACGGCTTCGCCGCCACTGACGGTGCCGAGGAACTGGTAGTCGCCGCCTTCGGAGATCTGCAGCGTCGGGATGATTGCGTTGCTGTTCGAGCTGACCAGGAAGGTCAGGGCACCGTCGGTCGAATCCGGCGGCGGGGAGTACGAGGCGAAGGCGTTCGAGGACGGGTCAAAGTCGAGCTTGTTGCCGCCGGCGATCTCGGGCTCGCCGTACAGCGGCTCGGGGTCGTTGACCGGGTCGGCGCTGGCTTCGACGAGATCGGAGTAGGTCACGTCCGCGCCCACGTACGGGCCGGGGTACGAGACGGCCGCCGAGACATACGACGAGCCGAGGAAAGCCGCGGCCGCAACACCGGCGACCAGCCATCCCGACTTACGAAACTCTGTGAGTCCCCTCATAGTCCATTTTCTCCTCGAGAGCGGGCGCAAAAAACGATGAAACCGGAATCGAATCCAGCGCGGCAACCGCCGAGCTTGCCCAGATTGTAGCAGGTCGGCCCCGCGGCCACAAGAGACAAGGGCGGAGAATCCACGGGCAAATCGCCGTTTCCGTGGGGGTTGGCCCCAAGCCACGGATTCCTAACATTCTTGGGACAGGGCCCGCTGCGTCCGGGTCGCCGCCGGGCGAAACAGCCCCGAATCGGGCGGCGGGGCGGCGATGTGGCCGCGTTGGGGCCCGTACCCGGCCGGGCCCAGGCCTCTGCTACATTCCCCGGATGACCTGGTTTGACGAGCTGCGCAAGCGTTTGGAGGCGGAGGGCCAGCGGCCGCACGTCCTCGAAGCCGGCGACGGCCGGCTCCTGGTGGCCGAGCACGGGGCCCGCGTCCTGGGCGTCGAGCTGCCGGGGGTGGACCACAACCTGATCTTCCACACCGACGCCACGCCCGACGGCAAGGTCACCGGCGGCGACCGGCTGTGGATCGCCCCGGAGGTCGCGTACTTCTGGCCGAATCTGGACGAGGCGCTGCGCGACCCGAAAGGGACGGCGGCGACGCCGGCGGCGATTGATCCGGGTGCATATCAAACAGTCCACTCGTCGCCCGGCGTGGGGATTCATCTCGCTTGTCACGACATTCGGTTGGCGAGCCAAATCGATCAATCATCCGGCACCGTTCAGGTGGATCGGTCATGGTCTCCATGCGAAGCGCCCGAGTCGGCGAATCGAGCGAGCGATCTCTCATGCCTGAGTTTTTCGACACAGCACCTCTTCAACTACCGAGGCGCGAGCGAACAGTTTGTCGGGGGTGCTTGGTCCATCCTCCAAGTCCCGCCCACCGGCACGCTCATCTGCCCGGTGACCAAGCATCTCGAAAGCGATGAAGTCCGCAGCTACTACGACCCGTTCGGCGACAAGCACGTCGTCGTCGAAGACCGCTGCGTCAAGTTCTTCATCGACGGGCAACGCCGGATCAAGATGGGCATCAAGCCCGAGCATACGTTGGGGCGCATGGGGTACTACCGCCGACTTAATGGCGATCATTCTTCATTGATCGTCCGCATCTTCGCCCCACAGCCCGGCGAGCCGTACTGCGACCTGCCGCGCGACGACCCCCGGCACCGTCAGCTCGAAAAGGGCGAGATCGAAGGCCCCGTCCTCGGCGGCGACTGCCTGCAGGCCTACAACGACGACGGCGACGCGTTCCCGGGCACCAGCTTCGGCGAGATGGAGTACCACGACCCGTGCATCGTCGTCGGGCGCGGCCCGCAGTCGCGCGCGGGGGCGTGCGTGACCCACGTCGTCGCCGGGCCCGACGACGCCGTGAAGGCGTGGGGTGCCGAGATCCTCGGCGTCGAAGTCGTCGGTATCGAATGACGGCGCCGAATCCCCCGCCGCCTGCAGACGTTTAGCGGGTGACGCGCAGCGTCCCGCGTGGCGTGTGGGATTACGGTCAGAAGCGGGACCCTTCGGGCCTCCCGCTAAACATCACGCCGACACGTGTTTTTCGAGTTTCACCACCCGCCCGCCGCGCATCCACTCGGCGACGTAGACATCGCCCGACTCGGGATCGACCGCGATGCCGTGCGGGCTGTTGAAGCACGTCGCGTCGTACCGGTCGGTGCCGGCGACGTTGGGGTAGCCCTGCTCGGTCTGTTCCATGGGCCAGACCCACTGCTCGCGGTCTTCCCAGCCCGGGTCGGGCGCCATCCACGGGTTCTGGAACAGGTCGGCGACAACGTTCAGTTCCATATCCAGCACCTTCAGCCCGCCGAACAACTCGGCGACGTACGCGTGCCCGTCGTGGAAAGCAAAGCTGCACGGGCTGTGGCACGCCCGGCTCGATTCGCGCACGACCTCGCCCGCCGCGTCGAGCACCAGCACGCGGTGGTTCTCCCGGTCGGTCAGCCAGAGGTGCCCGTCGGGCCCGAAGCGCAGGCCGTGCGGCGAGCGCAGTCGCTGCCCGGTCAGTTCGGTGATCGGCGTGTAGTAGTGCCCGTCGCCGTCGTAGCGGTGGACCGCCGAGCCGCCGTAGCCGTCGCCGACCCAGATGTCGCCGGTGTGCGGGTCCTGGTCGGCCCAGGTCGGGGTGTACCTCCCGTCGGGCCGGGCGTCGATCGGCGGGGGTTCGAGGCGGAGGATCGTCTCGCCCTCAAGCGTGGTCTTCACCACCTCGCAGCTCAGTTCATCGACCAGCCAAAACGCGGGCGCGCCGTCGTGCGTCGTCAGCGACATGCCGTGTGCGCCGACGAAGCGCTCACCCCGGCCGTCGAGAAGACTCCCGTCGCGGCCGAAGAACAACACGCCCGGCACGTCCTGCCGGAACACCACGATGCGCCCGTCGGGCAGCACCTCGACGCCGTGCGTCTGCCCGCGGTTGCGCCCGGCCGGCGTGTCGGGGAGCGCCGCCCAGCGGTCGACGAAACGGAACTCAAAGGTCGGCAACGGCGGGTCGGCGGGGCGGATCATGCCCCCGATCCTAAACGACGACCGCCGCACCCGGTCAGGGGCACGGCGGGCGGGACGATGCGGTGAAGCGTTGTTGGAACGGCGTCTGTATCAGCCGTGACGGCGACGCAGCAGAATGGCCCCGGCTCCGAGCAGCGCGATCACCGAGCCGGGCTCGGGCGTCGCCACCCAGCCGCTGTCGCTGCCGTTGATGCTCTGGACGTGCGCGGCGATCTGATACGAGCCCTGACCCCCGGGCACGCTCAAGAAGTCGAAGTCGTCGGCCACGAGCGTCGCGATGCCCGTGATCGTGTACTCGACCGATTCGCCGGCCCCGAAACGCTGCGGGTTGGGCTGCGGGAAGTCGATCAGGATGTCGAAGTCGCCGCCCGGGCCGCCCGAGAACGCGTTGGTTCCCAGCGACACGACCGGGTCCCCGAACGTCCCGGTCTTCGTCGGCGTCGAGAACACCAGGTCCATCGGGTCCAGTGCCGGGTCGAGGTTCAGCACGAGTTCCGACACGAACTCGGTCCCGACCAGGTTGGTGTTGCTGATGCTGAGCGTCACCGACCCGGGCGTGTTGCCGTCGTCGATCGTGACGTCCATCCACGGGATCGGGCCCGTCGGCGGCGTGCCCGCGCTGAACTCAATCACCGTGTCCAGCGACAGGATCGAGGCGTGCGCGCCGCCGGACACCACACCCGCGACAAGCAGACCTAATAGCGATGTACCGATCTTCATCCCTCAACTCCAACCGCGTAGGCGAAAAATGATTGAGCGCAGATTCCCGCCGGAAGGTCTTTCACGATCCATCAAAGATACCACGCAAACCGCGATTTGAAAGAAGTTTACCGAAATTGGGTTTTCCCTGAGCGTTGCCAACAACGCCCCTTATCCGAATCCCCCAGCTTCACGTCTTCGTTACGCCGGCGAGGCGACCGGCAGGACCGCGCCGGATGCGTGCCCGCCCGGATTCACCATCAGCGTCTCGATCAACGCCGCCACTTCGTCCGGCGAGGCCGCCTGATCTGCCGGGATCAGCTTCTCCGAAAACAGCGCCCGCAGCATCCCCGTCTCGATCGCCCCGGGCGTGATCGCGTACGCCCGGATGCCGTGCCGTTTCCCCTCGTCGGCGGTGGCCTTGGTAAACGTGTTCACGCCCGCCTTGGCCGCGCCGTAGATGTTGAAACCGGTGAACGGGTCCAGGCTCGCCAACGACGAAACGTTCACCACCACGCCGCCGCCTTGCTCGACAAACACCGGCCACACCGCGCGCGTCAGATACACCACCGACTTGAAGTTCACCGCCAGGCATTGCTCCAGCGCATCGTCCGTGATCTGCGGGATCGGTTGCAGCGGCGCCGACCCCGCGACGTTCGCCAGCGCGTCCACCCGGCCGAAGTGTTCCGCCGCGATGCGCACCATGTCCGCCGCCGCTTCCGGATCGCCCACGTCGGCCGGCACGACGCGCGGCGTGGGCACGGCCCGGCCGTCGTCGGCGATGATCCCCGCCGTCGCCTGCAGCGTCGCCGGCGTGCGCCCCACCAGCACCACCGCGTAACCGGCCGCCGCCAGCCGCACCGCCGTCGCCCGCCCCACGCCCGACCCCGCCCCGGTGACAATCGCGACGGGGGGGTGTGTTTCGTCAGGTTCAAGCGTCATGGTGCGGCCTCGGCAGAATCTCAATCATCCGAACGCGTCACGATAGCCGCCACCGCCCGCCCCGGCCCGGCCGCGCCCCGGCGACCCCGTACACTGTCGGATTCATCCCGAACCGCGCGTAGCTCAGCCGGATAGAGCAGCCGCCTTCTAAGCGGCAGGTCGGAGGTTCGAGTCCTCCCGCGCGGGCTTGGCTCGGGCACCGCATTGGCATGTGATGCTTTAAGATGGCTTTAAAGCCTCACGCCAACGGCGTGCGCGCCGCGTCGCCAAAAGTGAGGTTTGTGGAGCCTCAATCAATCAACGCATCTTCATTCACCCGCGCTGTTTCGTCGGACAGCGGCGCAGCGCCGGTGATCTCGAGCATGCGGTTGAGTGACACGCGTGACCAGTGGCGGGCGTCGGGGTGGACGCTGACGCGGTTGACCACGTTGCCCGCCGCGAGCTCGTCCAGCACCCACAGCAGGTGCGGCGGGTCGATGCGGATCATCGTCGTGCACAGGCACTGGCACTCCGACAGGATGCGCGCGGTGACGCCGCGCTTGGCCGCCTGATCGCAGAGGCGTTGCACCAGGTGCACCTCCGTCGCGATGGCCCAACGACTTCCGGGCTCCGCGCTTTCCAAGGCTTTGATGATGCCCTCGGTGCTGCCGGTCAGGTCGGCCTTGCGGCAGACCTCGTAGCTGCACTCGGGGTGCGCGATCACCGTCACGTCGGGCCACTGCGCCCGGATGTCGTCGACGTGTTCGGGGCGGAACAGCTTGTGGACCGAGCAGTGCCCCTTCCAGAGGATGAAGGCCGAGTCGAGCAGTGCTTCTTCCGGGGCGCCGCCGAGCTCGTCGCGGGAGCGCGGGTCCCACACGCACATCTGCGCGTCGGCCGGCGGCAGGCCCGTCGCGTCCAGCGGGCGGTCGGGGCGGAAGCCCGCGTCGGCCGCGGTGTTGCGGCCCAGGTGCTGGTCGGGGATGAAGAGGATCTTGACCTCTTCGCCCCCGGAAGTGTCCAACGCCTCTTCGCCGCCCGCGAGCGCCCAGTCGAAGACTTTGTCGCAGTTGCTGGAGGTGCACACCGCGCCGCCGTGCTGCCCGACGAAGGCCTTGATCGCGGCGCTGGAGTTCATGTAGCACACCGGGATGATGCGGACGTTTTTCTCGTGCCGAGCGTAGAGCGCGGTGAGCTGCTCCCACGCGTCAACGGTCTGGTCGTAGTCGGCCATGTCCGCCATGCTGCACCCGGCGCCCATGTCCGGCAGGATCACGGCCACGCCCTCGTCGGTGAGCACGTCCGCCGTCTCGGCCATGAAGTGCACACCGCAGAACACGACGTGCTTTGCGCCCACGCTGCGTACGCGTTCGGCCGCGAGTTGGCTGAGCTTGAAGCTGTCGCCGGTGAAGTCTGCGTGGGCGATCACGTCGTCGCGCTGGTAGTGGTGCCCGAGGATCACCACCTCGCCCGCCAGCTCGGCCTTGCGCTGCTTGATCGCGGCGGCGACCTCGCGGTCGGGCATCGTCACGTACTTGTCGGGGATCGGCGGCTGCCAGAGCATCATCACGGGATTGTAGAACATGCGCCGGGTCGGTACGGCACTAGGATGAACGCAAAGCTTTAAAACCTGCATCGAGCTTTCGGGGAACATTTCGTCGGTGAGATGATTACACCCTTGATCGATGCCTTTCGACGCTCGGCAGAAACCGATGAAAACTCCACCAAACCTTGGCTTGCTCATATCGCTTTCTCTGTTCACGCTGACCGGCTGCACATCCGGGCCGAGCGCGATACCGAACGCGAAAGATGCCGAGCAACCCACCCGCAACCTCGACGGCGACCGCCTCGCGCTGGAGGGTTACGACCCCGTCGCCTACTTCCCCGAGGGCGGCGGCGAGCCCGCGCGGGGCCACGAAGACCTCGCCGCCACGCACCTGGGGGTGACCTACCGCTTCGTTTCGCCGGAGCACCGCGCCGCGTTCCGCCAGGACCCCGGCCGGTACACCCCGGCCTACGGCGGCTGGTGCGCCTACGCGATGGCCGACGGACAGAAAGTCGAAGTCGACCCCGAAGCGTTTGTCATCCAAAACGACCGACTGATGGTGTTCTACCGCACCTGGCTGACCGACACGCGGGAGCCGTGGAACGCGGACGCCCAAGCGCTCGAGGCGAAGGCCGACGCGGTGTGGGAAGCGATCTCCCGCGGTGAACCGTCACCACCCAAAGGCGACGAATAACACGCGGGCGGTGTCCGAGCACTTTTAACAAAGCCGCGGATGACATCCGCGGTCGCGTCGCACGACTCTCAACACCTGGTCACAGCGCTCCGCAGTCACACCGCCGATCCTATCGTTGTCTTTTTAGGGATGCTCGTTTGCATTGACGGCGCTGCGCTTGCCGTATTCTGTCGCCATGAATTCGTACCAAGAGCGGCCGGACGCGTGGCCCTTCCAAGCTCAGCATGAACCGTGGGAAGACCCGCCGGCCGAGGACGTCAACCCGTACCTCGCGGTGTGGACGCGGCCGCGGGCGGCGATCCGGCACGTCGTCGCGACCAAACCCGAGGGGTTGTTGCTGGTGTTCGTGGCGATCGCGGGGGTGTTCGACGCGCTGGGCCGTGCGTCGATGCGTAACGCCGGCGACGAGATGGAACTGGGCGTGCTGATTGCCGGCGCGGTGGTCGGCGGCAGCCTCGGCGGGCTGATCAGCTACGCGCTGTCGGGTTGGCTGATCTCCGTGACCGGTCGCTGGCTGGGCGGCCAGGCCGACGCCGAACGCGTGCGCTACGCGCTGGGCTGGACCGCGTACATGAGCTGCGTCGCGGCGCTGATCTGGATCCCGCAGTTGGCGTTGTTCGGCCGGGAGCTGTTCACCGAAGAGATGCCTTCGCTCGACGGCCGGCCAGAGTTCGCGGCGTTCCTCATGTTCAGCGGCATCGTCGAGATCACGCTGGGCGTCTGGATCGTCGTTTGCGGACTCAAGATGATCGGCGAGGTGCACGGGTTCTCGGCGTGGCGGGCGCTGGGCGCGGCGTTCCTGGCCGGGCTGCTGGTCTTTGTGCCGATTGCGTTGGTGGTGTTCGCCTTCCTCGCGGTTTCGTCGGCGGCGTGACGTACCTCGTGCGCTTAGCGCAAATCAGACGCATCATTGGGGTAGCGGTCGCCGTGCGGTTGCGTTGACCTTGTGGCCACGTCGGCCCAACGTTACCGTGGACGGCACGCGGTGTGTCGTTCTGCATGTCCCGCGTTCTGTCTCAACGCCGCTCGGCGATTCGTGGCCCGTCCCCGTGGGAGTCCTGTGCATGTTCATGTTTGACGAAGGCGATCCGATGCGGCTGTGGATGTTCCTGGGCGCGGCGCCGCTGTACCTGGTGCACCTGGCCGGGCTGATCTGGGCGGTGGTGTTCATCCGGCGGTGCCCGGGGCCGGCGGTGTGCGTGATGGTGGCGTCGCTGCTCGCGCTGGTGTCGTGGCTCGTGCTGCCGTTCGTGATGGGCAGCTACCAACGCCGGGTGTTCGACTACGGCGGCGACTGGGAGTTGTTCGAGTTCTGGCTGCGGGTGCATGCGGTCGTGTCGGGCTTGCTCTCCGCGTTGATCTGGGCGCTGATGCTGATTGCGTCGCTGGGCTGGCGCCGGCGGGTGTCCGCAGATGCACCGGCGTTGGCCGTGTCCGCGCCGCCGCGCGCGGCTCCGCAGGCGGCGTCTTCGGGCCCGGCGTCGTATGCGGGCGCGCCGCCGCAACCCGCCGCGTTTGCCGCACCGTCATTGCCGGGAAAGCCCATCTCCAAGGCCGTGTTCCTGGGCGTGACGTTCGGCGCGTTCGCGTTCTCGATGCTGCTTTCGATCCCGGGCCTGTTGTTGATGTACGGCAGCCGCGACGAGGACGTGCAGATCGGCGGCGCGCTGCTGTCGTGCGGCTCGTTTTTCCCGGCGATCCTGGGCGTGGTGATGCTGGTCATTTTGGTCTACAAGCTCTGGGCCGCGCTGCCGCCGCAGTACGCGCGGACCACGCCGGGCAAGGCCGTGGGCTTCCTCTTCATCCCGTTCTTCAATTTCTACTGGGTCTTCCAGGCGTACTGGGGCTGGGCGTGTGACCACAACCGCGCCGCCGACGCGCTGGGCATCGCGCCCCGCCGCGCGTCCGAGGGCCTGGCGATGACGATCTGCGTGATCGCCGTCGCCTCGGTCCTGCCCTTCGTGGGCATCCTGCTGGGCCTGGTGAACCTGGTGCTGATGGCGGTCTACTTCAACGGCGCGATCGGCGCCGCCAACGCGATGATCGCGCACCGCGCCGGCCAGACTACGCTACCGCACGCTTGAATCCCCCGATCTTGCGCCGCACCCCGTCCGGCGGTTCACCCCGTCCCGCTCAGCTTCCGCACCGTCTGGTCGAAGTCCTTCACCCGCATCGCGATCAGCCCGTACACGATCATTCCGTACACCACCGCCGCCAGCACCCCGCCCGACCACAACGCCACCCGGCCCACCAGCGGGTCCGACGCAAAACCCGCCGCCTGGCCGTACGGGTCCAGCAGCATCGGCACGCTCGTCGCCGGCGACAACGCGTTCAGCACCGGGCCCACCACCGACATCTTCGCCGCGCTCGCCAAACCGCAAAGCCCAAGCACCGCCGCCAGCCCGCCCAACAACAACACCGTCGGCACCACCGCGCCGATCACCGTCTTCGCCTTCAAACTCCACGTCATCCCCGCCATCACGCACAGCGCCAGGAACGGCACCAGCATCAACCCCAACAACAACCCCGCTTCCGGCAACACCACCCACGCGTCCGTCACCATCGCCCCGCCACCCGACGGACCCCCGCCGTACGACGACACCCCGCCCGGCGCCGCGTTCCACGCGAACGCGTACGTCCCGTCCCACGCCCCGCCGTACCAACCCAGTGCCATGTACCCGCCCACCAGCAGCAACGTCCCCACCGGCGCCGCGATCAACAACGCCAGGAAACGCACCAGCCCCCGCAGCTTCCCCCAGATGTACTGCTTCGGCGTCACCGGCGTCGTCAGCATGATGTCCAGCGTCCCGTCCTCCCGCTCCCGGCTCACGCACCCCGCGCTCATATAGATCGCCACCAGCACGATCACCGCCACCTCCAACAGCAGCAACACCGACAACAACGCGTGCAGCGTCTCCACCTGCGCCGCCACCGCCCCGCGCGATCCGCCCGTGCTCGTCGGCAGCTCCGGCAGCGTCCCCCGATGGAACCCCCACAACAGCCACGCCGCCCCGCCCCACGCCAGCGCCACGAACCCCCACCGCGCCAAAATCCCGCTCGCCACCTGGCCCCGCGTGTTCGCCTCCCGCCACGCGATCGGGTTGCCCGACACCAGCCGGTGCGCCCGCATCCGCTCGCCCGGGTTCAAACGCAACACCCACAACAACCACCCCGGCAGCGCCCCCGCGCCCTGACCCAGCCGACGCACGAACAACGAACACCCCACCAGCAACACCACGCTCAGCCCCAGCGTCCACGTCACGAACGCCTCAAACGGCTGCGCCAACCACCACCCCCGCACCCCCCGCAACACCGCCGCCTCGCCTAACCACGCGCTCACCACTTCCGCCGGCGGCGGGCCGTAGCTCACCGTCCGGATCGAGCTCTCCAACACCAGCAGCGGGTGCAACGGCGTCAGCCACGTCGTGTAAGGCGACGGGTCCAGCGCCCGCAGCAAAAGCACGTCCAGCGCGTACCCCGCCACCAACAAACCGGCAATGCCGATCACGAACGCGAACACCGCCTTCCGCCCGCCCGCCCGCAGCACGCTCAGCGTCACCGCCACCGCGCCCACCAGCACCGCCGTGCACGCCGCCACCAAAAACGCCTCCACCACCGCGCCGCCCCGCACCCCGCCGAACACCAGCAGCACCGCAAACAACGGCAGCCCCGACGCCAACAACGTCAACACAAAGAACAAACGCCCCAACAACGACCCCAGCACCACCTGCAAATTCGACATCGGCGTCGTCAGCAAGATGTCGTACGTCTTCCCCGACTGCTCCGACGCGATCGCCCCGGCCATGAACAGCGGCGCCAGCAGACACACCCCGATCACCTGCCCGTACGCGATCACCGCAAACACCGCCGACCCCGCCTTGGCCAGCTCGCTCATCGACACCGACCCGCCCATCGCCCCGCCGGTGAGCATCGTGAACACCACCAGCCCCACCAGGACCCCGAGGTACCCCACCCGAATCAAAAAATCCCGCACCCGCCGCGACCCCCCGTACACAATCCGCCGCACCATCGGATTCGTCGGACCGAGGTTGGAAAGCCAGTAGAAAAGGGCGGTCATGACGAACAATCATACCGCGATGCGACCAACCACCTCTCGTCTCGGGGCGATCCGTAGCGGGCTCTCTGAACACTACGTTCTATTGCGCTATTGCGCAGCCGCGCGCCTCAATACCGCCAGAGCAGGAGCGAATACAACCAGCACAACAGGCTCGGGCACGTATAACCCGCGAAAGTTTGGTGCCGACGTTGAGCCCCAGTTTGTGAGTACGCTGTCCAACTCCGCCTGATCGACTAGGCCGGTGGGAAGGCTGCTGATCCAAGCGGCAGGGATGCCATTGGATTCGGTATCGATTCCCCAATTCTGCAACACCAAATCGAGGTCCCCTTGCTCGACCTGGCCGTTGTTATTGTAATCGCCGGCAAGGTGCGCAGAGGCCCACCAGGCAATCGCGTAGTTGCGCACATCTTGTTCCTGTCCCAATAGATCAACCACAAGCGAGTAATCTTCTCCGCCTCCGTCTACCGGGATATGCAGGTGTTCCACCGTGTCAAGCGTCCCGATCGATTCGGCAACCAGATCGTCGCCTCGGAAGATCGACAGTTCAAAGTTAGGCAGTTCACCCCATCGATACTGATCTTGGTAGTCAACCACCCCAACGGTACCGCCTTCCACATTCTCTTCCACGGTCTCGATTTCCCAGACGAGCGTGGCAGTAATGAAGGAGCGCGGGTCAAGCCTGGGCGCGAACGTAAAACGATCCGGATCCGATACCCCCGCCAAACTCCCGCGGTGCCAGCCGATGGCTGAGACGCCACTCGAGTTCACACCGTCGTGCTCCTGGTGTCCGCCTTGATGCTGGATCAGCGCGCGGTGGGCATCGAGCATGCCTGTTCCCAGTTCGTCGTCGAGCGGCGCAACGACCGACAGCACGCCGCTGGCGTCTGTGGACCAGGCGGACGGCGTCCAATCGTCCGTGGCGTCGTCGAGGGTTGACGATGCGCCCACTCGCAGATTCCGACCAATGAGGTAATCGCTGTCGTGCGAGACTGGAGCGCCACTCTCCAGAAAACCGGCCGTAGGTCCATAATCTTTGATGACTGAGAACGTGGCATCCAGTTCGTTGTAGGCATTGATGAATCGCTTCCGCGCCGAATTCATCATGATCGCGCGTTGAGCCATACGATTTCTCGGTTCGCCTGTACCAACCGTTAAACCTTCGCTCGCCAGGAGCGCAGCCACGCCCACTGCGTGCGGTGCCGCGAAGCTTGTTCCGTACATATAGAGCCGTGGCTCACTGGACGGACCGTTACCGATCGTGGCCGATGCAATCAGGTCTGGTTTGTTGCGGCCCGTGTTCTGCGTTTCAAAGGTGCTGGCGTTCCACCGTGTTTGTTTATCCCAGTAGATCCCGCCTACGGTCAAGCCGTTGTAGCTCAACGCGTGACCACGAACGGGCGAGTCGTACTGCGCACTGTTTCCGGCCGCAATAATGTGCAGAGTGTCGAGATGAGTAGTCAACCAGTCGATGTCCCAAGCGGGCTGCTGTGACAAACTCGTTGTGCTGTGATTGAAAATATGTACCCCGTACTCACGGGACAACCAGTCCGTCGCCCCCAGCAGGAGCCAGCGGGAGTTCCCGCCCGAAGCCAAGTACAGGTCGGCGTCAGGCGCGACGCCGCGGTACACCGGGTGCTTGCTCAGAATCACGTCACTGACAAGTGTCGCATGGTCATCACTGCCGGTCGATAAGGCGGGGTCGGCCATGAGTGGCGGCACTGTGTCATTGAAATCAAACTGCGCTTTCAATTGGTCTTGCCCATGAAAGTACGGGAAATTGATTCCATTCTGACTTGCGTTCCGCCCACCGAGTTCAATCACGCCGACTCCTATGCCTGCTCCGGTCGTGAGGTCGTGTGCGGCAAGATAATCGACGCCTTTGGGAACCCTTGACGAGTTCAATGCAAAGGCATCGCTTGCCAGGACGGAATAAAGTGAAAACAAAGCGGCCCAGATCGCCGGCCGTTGTGCGGCACCAAACCCGTCATTTTGCACACGACCACGACCGAAACCAGGATTCGAGACCATCCGTACGAGATGCGCTAAAACCATCAAGATCCTCCTGCCAGCCGTCTCGCCAGAACCGTCATGCATGACTCGCTGCTTGAATTAACTGTTCCTCAAGCACACGAGCACACATTATCCGAAACTCCTCGGTTTGTGAACGGTATCTCTGAGCAAGCAGGAAGTCTGTTGAAATACGCCGAAAACAATCTCGTGAATCTGCGCGCGCTTTGACCTCAACTTATCCGACGGCGGATCGATGGGCGGGTAAAATAATGGTGGCGAGAGTGGAGCGTGGCCTCCGCGTGGGTGCCAGGTGGGTGAGGGCTTGAGTTCCTTAATCACGAAATGTCGTGTGGCCTTGGACGCGGGTGGGTTGGAATGGATTCCAATCGCACGCCGTCTCCCGCCGGAACCCCCCGAGTGAGCCCCATCCGAAACGCGGTGACGGCGGGTTGAAAAACCGACGCCGGCCGGGGGGCTGCGGATCGTGACGGCGGTCCCGC
>JAUIGU010000015.1 GCA_030432595.1 Phycisphaerae bacterium | reverse complement strand
GCGTCGTTGTTGAGCGTTTTCTTCTCGCCGTCCTTGTTGTCGAGATCGACTTCGGTGTCGCGGATCTCGGAGACGTTGGAAGACATGACCAATCCGAGTTTTCCGTCACGCTCCGTGAGTTGTTGAATCTTCTCCTGGTTCTCGGGTTTGGGGCGGTTGAACTCGTCCTTGCGGTACGACAGCGTGACGTCGGCACCGGCCTCGACCAACGCGACCGCGGCTTCCAGCGCGCTGTCGCCGCCGCCGACGACGAGCACGTTCTGACCGGCGAAGTCTTTGGGATCGTGCAGGCGGTTGAAGACCTTGTGGGCCTTGTCTTCGCCGGGCACGCCGAGCTTGCGGTAGTTCCCTGAGCGCCCGATGGCGACGACGACGCGGCGGGCCTTGACGCGCTCGGCCCCCAGCGCAAAGGACGCTTCGCCGAGGTCGACGCCATCCGGTTCCGACGCGGGGTCGGGGAGGACGACTTCAAACAGCTTGCCGTCGCGCTCGACGTGCGACGCCCGCCCGTGCACATACTTCAAACCTTGATCCACGGTCTGCTCGCGCAGGTCTTCGAGCAGGCCTTCCTTGACGTCGGACTTGTCGTGGAAATCGAGGTCGCCGTCCACGCCCATGTCCGTGGGGTACTTGTAGATCGGCTTTTCTTTGGGGAAGTTGACGATCGTCGAGAACGGCTCGGAGGCCTCGAAGACCAGGTACCGCAGCCCGAGTTTTTCGGCTTCCTTGGCTGCGGCGAACCCGGCCGTGCCGCCGCCGATGATCGCGACGTCGAGGATGTCCGCGTCGGATTCGGACGCCTTGCCGCCTCGGCCTTGAAGTTCGCCGTGGATGCGGCGGACGACGCGGGTGCCGGCGTTCACGGAGAGCTTGAGCAGCGGCACGCCCGACAGGTCGCCAACGACGTAGAGCCCGGGCACGTTGGTCGCGCCGCCTTCGCGGACGACCGGCAGCGTCTCGGGTTGCCCGGCCGGCCACTGCGTGTGGAGCCATCGGGTGTAGCGGGCGATCAGGTTCATGCGGGCCCCGTTCGAGTGGTTTCTGTCTTGCCGGCCTGGCGGCGGTCGCTCAACCGGCGGTCGGTTCGGAATGTTCCCGCGTCACCCAACAAACTTTGCGGGCACGGGCCGGCCACGGCGAGCATCAGGTCTCACCCGTCCCGCAGCGCCATCCGCACAAGTCGGTCGCAAAGCTGCGGCGTGTCGATCCCCGCGTGCCGCGCGGCCATGGGCAGGAGGGAGTGGGACGTGAAGCCGGGCATGGTGTTGACTTCGAGCAGCCAGGGCCTGTGGTCGGCGTCGAGGATGAAGTCTGCCCGGGCGAGGTGCCGGACATCCAGCGCGGTGCAGGCGCGTTCGGTGAGTTCGGCCAGGCGTTGCACCACTTCCGGGGGTTCGTCGAGGTCGAAGGCGTAGCGCGTGTCGTCGCGGTCGTACTTGGCGTCGTAGTCGTAGAACGCGGTGGCGGGCTGGATCCAGATCGGCGGCAACGCACGACCGTCGAGCCAGCCGACGGTGACTTCCTTGCCGGCGACGAAGCGCTCGACCAACAGCATCTTGTGGCGTCGGGAAAGCTTGGCCCAGCGCGTTTCAAGCGTCGCGGCGTCGGGGCAGATCGCCAGGTCGATGCTCGATCCGTCGGACACGGGTTTAATCACCACTGGCGGCGCGAGCGTGGGTCGGGCGGCAGACTCGACGAGTTCGGAGTCCGGCGTGGGCGCGTTGCGAGCCGACAATGCCTGCTTGGTCTTTGCTTTGTCCATGCACAGCGCGGCGGCGCTCGGCATGCAGCCGACGAATGGGACGCGCTTGGATAAAAGCAGTTCCTGTGCCGGGCCGCCCTCGCCCCACGGGCCGTGCAGCGCGGGGAAGACCACGTCGCCGCCGGATTCGATGAAGGCATCGAGCGCCGCAGTGTCGTCGGGCTGGAGGTCGCCCTCACTTACGCGGTGGCCGGCCTGTCGCAACGCGTCCACGACGGTCCGGCCGGACATGAGCGACACGTCGCGTTCGCGGTCGGGGCCGCCGGCGAGGACGAGGACGTGGAGGGGGTCGTTCGGCACGTCTGCGGATTGTCGAGGGGCGCGCGTTGCGTTGCAACGCGGCTGACCCAGTGAACAACGTTTTTGCGAACGACACCTGGACGCGTCACCGACGGATACATCCGTCGGGTTGGCTTACGCGCTGCCCGATGTGATCAGCCGAGAGATCGGCGTGAGCAGGTCGGGCACGAGGCGGTCGGTGCAGAGGGTGTCGCACTTGTTTGCGAGCGTGGTGTACCAGTCGCCCAGGTCCTTGAGGTCATCGACCGGGCCGTACTTGCGGACGGTGAGGAACAGCGAGATCGGCTCGCCGTTGCGCGAGGCCTTGCCGCGGCGGTTGCGTGGGCGGGTTTTGACTTCGTAATACGCCTGGGTCTGCCCGGAGTCGTCGAGCTGCATGCCCAGCACGGGCTGGACGTCGAGCACCTTGGAGACCTGCCCGGGTTGTGGGCGCACCAGGTCGCCCAGCGGCGTCTCGCCCAGGAGCGCTTCAAACACCACATCGTCGTGGTCGCGCTCCTCGCACTCCAGATCGAAGCCGAAAAGCACTTCGAGATAGTCCACGTCGAGCGGGCTGAGCGTGAGGTGGAACGGCGCGAGCTCGAGCATCAACCGGTGGTAGTCGGCCGCGAGTTCCATGGTCTCGGGGTTGACGTGCCCGGTCCGCAGGCAGTGCCGGCGCAGCGCGAGCCAGCGGTACTCGGCGTCGGCGCGCGAGGACTCGAGCGCGAGCTCGCCGTCGTACCGGCGGAAGCGGTTCATGGCCGGCACGCTCTTGCGGACGCGGTCGAAGAAGTGCAGCACCGTCTCGCGTTCGGACGGCATGTCCATCTTCACCGCGAGCTTGGCGTTGATGTAGAAGTCGGTGCACAGTGCGCCGTAACTGGTCGCCATGGGCTTTCCTGATGGATTCGTAATGACGGGGTCTGCGTGATCTTGCCGACGGGGTGGCCGGCTCGGTGGCGGTCGCGTCGGCCACACACCGAAAAACCGCCCCTCCACGGGCAGCCAAAGTATACCACTCGCGGGTGTAAGGCTGGGAAACTGGGGAAGCCTCTTGGCCGACTTCGGAGACGGGAACGAACGAAAGCGGGTGGCGTGAATCCACCGCCAAGGGTGTACGTCACTTCGCGCAGGCGGCCGGGCGTGGGACTACATTGCCCCTCCGATGCTCCGCCACGAGGAAGACCTCCGCCCACCGCACCCGCGACTGCCCCTGGGCGTGACGGCGGTCATGCTGCCGGAGCTGAACTTCGAAGAACAGATCCGCCTGTGCCGGAGCCTGGGGGTGACGCACTACGTGTTCCGCCCGCGCGTCATCACCGATGAGCAGCGCGAGGAGCCTTACAGCAACTGGGGCAACCACCGTTTCGACCTGACGCCGCAGCGTCTGCTCGAGGAAGGGCCCAAGCTCAAGGCCCGGCTCGACACCGCGGGGATGATCCCGTTCGGGACGGTGCCCAGCCTCAACACCGAAAGCAGCGACGACGAGATCGACCTGGCGGTGCGCGGCGCGGTGGCGGCGGGGGCGTCGCGCGTCCGGTTCAGCCCGGCGGGGTGGGAAGGCCAAGACCTCTTCGACTTCACGAAATACCGCGACGAGCTGGTGGCGCGGTTCAAAAACGCGTTGCAGATCGCGCACGACGCCGGGCCCGTCAAGCTGGTGATCGAGATCCACCAGGGGCAGTTCGCGTGCTCGGCCGGGCTGGCGCGGCATCTGCTCAAGCGGTTCCCGCCGGACATCCTGGGGGTGATCCTCGACCTGCCGAACCTGGCGAAGGAGGGTCAGACGGCGGCGCACGTGGCGATCTCGGCGTTAGGCGAGTACCTGGACCACGCGCACGTCGGCGGGGCGCGGCGTTTGCCGGGGCCGGCGGACGAAGCGGGGTTCCGACCGATGGTCGGGCAGTTCTGCTCGATCCGCGAGAGCGACCTCTACATGCCGCAATGGCTGAAGCTGCTGACCGCGCTGGACCGGGAGGTGCCGCTGATCATGGAGGACTACACGCCGCACATGACCGGCGCCGCCCGGCTGGAGCGCACGGCGAACGAGCTTCGCGATATGCGGACGGGTTTGGCCGACTGAGTGATCAGCGCGATCAGGCCAATGACGATTCGATGACGGGACGTGTGGTCGGTGAGCCCTCGCTGCGCTTCCACACGTCGTGGACAGCGAAGGCGTCGTCGGACTGGGGGTAGTCGGTGCGCGTGTGGGTGCCGCGGCTTTCGGTGCGCCACATGGCGGCGCGGGTGATGAGCGTGCCGACGGTCAGCAGGTTCTGCACCTCCCAGCCGGCGCGTTCGTCGAAGATCTTGTCCATGGTGTACCGGGCCCAGAAGGCGAACATCTCTTCGACTTCTTTCAGCCGGTCGCCCTCGCGCTCGATGCCGACGTGCCGCCACATGACGCTGCGCAGCGAGGAGCGGACGTCGGCGAGGTCGAGTTCGCTGCGGTCGGACGGGCGGATGTCGCTGACGACCTTGACGCGTTGCGGGCCGTTGCCGGCACCGTTAGTCGCGAGGGTTTGCCGGAGTTGCTGCCCAACTTGTTTTCCGAGGACCAGGCCTTCAAGCAGCGAGTTGCTTGCCAGGCGGTTGGCGCCGTGGAGTCCGCTGCACGCGCCTTCGCCGCAGGCCCACAGGCCGGGCAACGAGGTCCGGCCCTGTTCATCGACGCGGACGCCGCCGATCATGTAGTGGGCGGAGGGGTGGACGGGGATGGGGTCGCCGGGGTCGATGTCGAACTTGGCGAGCATGGCGGCGATGCCGGGGAAGCGTTCGGTGAAGCGGGCGGTGCCGATGGGGCTGACGTCGAGGTAGGCGTGGGTGTGCCCGGTCTTGGCCATCTGGGCGAGGATGCTGCGGGAGACGATGTCGCGCGGCGCGAGCTCGGCGCGTTCGTCATAGTCGGGCATGAAGCGGTGGCCGTCGCGGTCGATGAGGTGCGCGCCCTCGCCGCGGACGGCCTCGGTGATGAGCGAGCGCGACGCGCCGGCGATGTAAAGGGTCGTGGGGTGGAACTGCACGAACGCCATGTCCTGCAACTCGGCGCCGGCGCGCCAGGCCATGGCGATACCGTCGCCGGTCGCGACGTTGGGGTTGGTGCTTTCGCGGTAGACCTGCCCGCTGCCGCCGGTGGCCAGCACAGTCGCGGACGACCAGATCACCTGCAGCCCGAACTTGGGGTGGTGCGTGATGGCGCCCAGGACGCGGGGCGTTTCGGTGTCGGTGGTGATCAGGTCCAGCACGAAACACTCGGTGAAGAACCGGAGGTTGGGCGTTTCGAGGACGCGCTGGCCGAGCGTGTAGGCCAGGGCCTGGCCGGTCGCGTCGCCGTCGCTGTGGAGGATGCGGAAGTGGCTGTGCCCGCCCTCGCGTCCCAAGGCCACGCCCTCCAGGGCGCCGCCGGTCGCGCCGTGCGCCCCGGCGCGGTCGAACGGCATGCCCCACGCCGCCAACTCGGCGACCGCGGCGCAGCCGCCCTCGACCACGCGGCGGACCACGTCGGGATCGCACAGCCCCGCCCCGGCGGTGAGGGTGTCGGACACGTGGTCCTCGACGCTGTCGGCCTCATCGACCACCGCGGCGATCCCGCCCTGCGCCCAGAACGTGTTGCTCTGCTCGAGCGTGCCCTTAGCGACGACGATCACGTCCGGGTCCGCGGCGGCGCCCTCGCCGGCCGCGGCCAGCCCGGTCCGCAGCCCCGCCACGCCCCCGCCGATCACCAGCACGTCCGTGAAGATCTGCGGCAGCAGCGTCGCCCGGAACGGGATGAGGTAGCGTCGGTCGTGCATCACCAGCGGAGGCTCCCGAAGCGCGACGGGCAACGCCGCGCCAAACGGACAGCATACGCCACCTCAGGTGGCCCGACCGCGCGCCGCGAGCGACACGCCGCCGAGCGACACCGCGGGCTCACATCGCGGCCGTGTCCAGCATCAGCGTCACCGGGCCGTCGTTGCAGAGCGAGACCTTCATGTCAGCACCAAAGACGCCGGTCTCGACGCGCGCGACGCCGAGGTCCCGAAGGGTCCGGGCGGCGTGGTCGCACAGCGGTGCCGCCTGGTCCGGGTGAGCGGCGTCGGTGAAACTGGGCCGCCGGCCTTTCCGCGCGTCACCCATGAGCGTGAACTGTGAGACGAGCAACACGCCGCCTTCGACGTCCAGTAACGAGCGGTCGAAGCGTCCGCGGTCGTCGGGGAACAGGCGGAGGTTCACGAGCTTGTCGCAGAGCTTGTCGGCGTCGGCGGGCGTGTCCCCGTGCGCCACTCCGAGCAGGACGAGGTAGCCGCGCCCGATCTCGCCGACGGTCTGGTCGTCGACGACCACGCCGGCGTGGGTGACGCGTTGGAGGAGCATGCGCATGGGCACAGCCTAGTGGGGCGCAAAAAAAAGCCCCCGCCGAAGTGGGCGGGGGCTCATGGTTGAGGTTGTGTGGGACCTGCGGTTTAGAGCAGAGCCAGGGCCGACTGCGGCTGGCTGTTGGCGATGCCCAGGACGTTGGTCGCGGCCTGCTGGAGGATCTGAGCCCGGGTGAGCTCGGCGGTCTCGGCGGCGAAGTCCGTGTCACGGATGGCGGACTCGGCGGCGGAGGTGTTCTCCAGCGCGACGCCCAGCGAGCGGATGGTCGCGCCGACGGTGTTCTTCTGGAACGCGCCGAGGCGGCCGCGGAGGCTGGAGACCTGCCCGATCGCGTCGTTGACGATCTTCTGGGCGGCGGTCAAGTCGCCGTCGATCACGTTGCTGCTCTTGCCGGAGGCGAGGGCGTTGAGGAACCCGTTGCCGTCGGTGCCCAGGTTGCGGGCGGCGACGTTGCCGATGCCGATCGAGACCTGGTTGCCGATGTCGACGTTGGGGCCGAGGTTGAAGTTGGCCCCGCCGCCGTTGATGGTCACGGCGGAGATGGCGCCCAGCGCCGTAGCACCGGCGTCGGTCAGGTCGAGTTCGACGTCGAGGAAGTCGGTGGCGATGCGGGCGGTCTTGCCGTCCGCGGTGGCCTGCACGCCGTTGATCACGGCGCCGACGTCCTGGCCCTCGTCACGGATCGTGCTGTTGGCCGCCGAGAACGCGGTGGAGCCGGCGGTCGCGGCGACGTCTTCGTTGGTCGTCGAGAGGACGTGAACGGCACCGGCCTGGCCCGCGTCGTCGGTGATGGTGACCGAGACGAACTCGCTCTCGCCGAACCCGGTGCTCTTGAGCACGATGCCCGTGCCCGAGGTCGCGGCGGAGACGCCGGTCACATCGGTGAACGTGTTGATGGCGTCGGTGATGTCGGCCAGGGCGGTGCCCGAACCGAAGGTGAACTGACGCGAACCGTCGGTGCCGGCGACGTCGATGGTGAACAGCGACGAAGCGTCGGTGAGGTCCAGCGCACCGCCGGCCGAGAGGTACAGGCCCGCGTGCTGGGCGGACTGCGTGACGAGCACTTCGACATCACGGGTGTCGCCGAAGGCGATCTTCGCGGCGTTGACGCGGACGTCGTCGACGGTCGTCGCCTGGCCGGTGAGCTGGAAGTCGTAGGTGCCGTTGAGCAGCTTGGTGCCCTGGAAGCTGGTGGTCGCCGCGATGCGGTCGATGGTCTGCAGGATCGAGTCGACCTGCAGCTGATTCGCGGCCTTTTCGTCGTCGGACAGGCCCGCGTCGTTGGCGGACTGACCCACGAGGCTCTGGACCTCGAGCAGCAGGGCGTTCACTTCCTGCAGGCCGCCCTCGGCGACGTTGACCACCTGCTCGGCGCGTTCCGCGTTGCCGATGGCGGCGCCGATGGACGCCTTCTGGCTGCGCAGCGCTTCGGAGGCGATCAGGCCGGCCGGGTCATCGGCACCGCGGTTGATCCGCAGACCGGTGCTCAGGCGTTCCAGCGAGCCCGTGAGCAAGCGGTTCTGCTGCCCGAGGATCCGCTGGGAAATCAAGGAACTCACATTGGTGTTGATCCGACTCATCTGAATTGACCTCCCAAACGAAGTCTGTCCTGTTCCTTCCGGGGTAAGCCGCCAATCCCTGGCGTGACGCACCGGATCACTTGCTCGCGGCGGGCAACGTCGCCCGTCCATCCGTCCTGCGGCCTTGACGCGGAACCCGTAACCCCCACGGGTCGGCCTCGCGCCATCCGGAACACCCGGATCGCCGGCATCAGGCACATCGACCCGGCACCGCCCGCGCTTAAGTCGCCACCCCGTTTTTTTGATGACTTTTCACCAGACCCCCGAGACGCCCCGTCCGCGCCGAATGGCGCGGCGTCCGGATAATCCACCGCCGTCGCGCCCACGCTTCTCAAGTCCGGACGCCCCCGCGCACGCGGGCTCACGTATCGAAGTACATGCAGAACTCCACCGGGTGCGGCCGACTGCGCAGCGCCGCGACCTCGTTCTCTTCCTTATAAGCGATCCAGTAGTGGATCACGTCCTCGGTGAACACGTCGCCCGCGAGCAGGTAGTCGTGGTCCGCCTCGAGCGCTCGCAGCGCCGCGTGCAGGTCCACCGGCGCTTTCGCAATCGTCTCACGCTGCTCGGTGGGCAGGTCATAAAGATCGACGTCCACCGGGTCGCCGGGGTCGAGCTTCTTCTCGATGCCGTCGAGCGCAGCCATGAGCATTGCGGAGAAGGCGAGGTACGGGTTGGCCGAGGGGTCCGGGCAGCGGAACTCGAGCCGCTTGGTCGCGGCGTTCTGCTGGTACATCGGGATGCGGATCGCCGCCGAGCGGTTGCGCGAGCTGTACACCAGCGACGTGGGCGCTTCGTACCCCGGGACGAGACGTTTGTAGCTGTTCGTGGTCGGGTTCGTGAACGCCAGCAGCGACGGCGCGTGCTTGAGGATGCCGCCGATCGCCCACAACGCCGTCTGCGACAAGCCCGCGTAGTGCCGGCCGCCGAACAGCGGCTCGTCGCCGTTCCACAGCGAGAAGTGCACGTGCATGCCGCTGCCGTTGTCCCGATAAAGCGGCTTGGGCATGAACGTCGCCACCTTGCCGTGCGCGTCGGCGACGCGCTTGACGACGTACTTGTAGAACATGCACTTGTCGCTCATCGCCAGCAGGCGGTCGTAACGAAGGTCGATCTCCGCCTGCCCGCCGGTGGCGACCTCGTGGTGGTGGCACTCGACGCGCAGGCCGAGCTCTTCCATCACCGCCGCCATCTCGCCGCGCAGGTCGTGCATCGTGTCCATCGGCGGGCAGGGGAAGTAGCCCTCCCGCCGGCGGATCTGGTTGCCGCGGTTCACGGGCGAGTCGCTGCCGCGGTTCCACAGACCTTCCTCGGAGTCCACCTCGTAGAACGCGGTGTTGATCCGCTGGTCGTAACGCACGCGATCGAAAATGAAGAACTCCAGTTCCGGCCCGAAGTACGCCGTGTCCGCGACGCCCGTGTCCTTCAAATACGCCTCGGCCTTCTTGGCGATCGAGCGCGGGTCCCGGCTGTACGTCTTCCGCGTTACCGGGTCCTTGATGTCGCAGATCACCGCCAGCGTCGGCCGCTGCATGAACGGGTCCATCCGCGCCGTCGCGCAGTCCGGGACCAGCAGCATGTCCGACTCATTGATCGCCTGCCAACCGCGGATCGACGAGCCGTCGAACCCGAACCCGTGCTCGAGCGTCTCGGTATTGATGTCCGACGCGGGGTAGGTCGTGTGTTGCCACAGCCCCGGGAAGTCCATGAACCGGCAGTCGAGGAACTCGGCGTGGCCGGACTTGAATAGATCGAGCACGTCCTGCGGGGTCATCGGCAAGGCTCCTGAAAGGTGCGTGCAATGTACCGCAACCTATCGCGACGTCGGCTGCGTCCCCGATAGCGCAAGGAACCAAATCGCCCCGATCAATCCAAACTGGAGCACCGTCAAGACCGAGCCCTCCGCCGCGTGGCCGATGAACGCGAGACCGAAGCCCAGAAGCCAGATGCCGTATAGCCCGGCCAACACCTTCGCGTACAGGGAAAACCGGAAGTGGTCCACCCGTGTCAACACGCCCGCCGCGGGCAACAACAATAACGCCGCGAACACGCTGTACACCCCCACCGCCGTGGTCGTGCGTTCGAACAGTTCGCCTCCCGACTCCATCGGCAGCATCGACAACACCGCGATGCCGCCCGCGAACACGACAAACGGAAGCAGCAGCAAAAGACCGAACACGGTGCTCGCCCGGCGACGGCTTGGCGGCAGCGCGTGCCGCCCGTACCTGCTCAAGCGCAGCAGCAGGTCCGTCGCCGGCACCGCGATCCACGTCAGCACGGCGAACACGATGTACGCCACGATCACCGGCGTCAGCACCATCCCCATGCCCGGCTGCGCCGCCCGCCACCCGATCGCGACCCTGAACAGCACGTAACCGCCGACCAGCACGCCGACGCGGACACCCGGCGACAGCCGCGCCATCCACAGAAAGAACGCGAGCAACAGTCGGTATAGCGGATTCTTCGCCTTGAGCGCTTCGATCAGTCCGAGCTTGGCCGGCTCAAACCCCGGCTCCAGCCGCAGCGCCTCCCGGAAGTGCTCGAGTGCATCCTTCGGTTGGTTCGCGTGCAACATCTGGTAGCCGCGCGAGGTGTGCGCCAACGGGTCATCCGGCGAGTGCCGCAACGCGTCTCCGAGCGTCTCCGTTGCGTCGGACTGCCGGCCCAGATGGGTCAACGCCAGGCCGCGCAGGTTCAAACAGGTTGTGTCTTCGCCGTCGAGCGCCAGGCCACGGTCCGCCCATCGCAACGCGTCGGCCCACTTCTGCGCCGACGCTTCGATCTGCGCCCTCAGCGCGTGGTGTCCCGGCGACTCGGGCTCGAGCCGGACCGCTTCGTCCGCCGCGGCGCGGGCCTCGCCGTGCCGGTGTTCGCGCAGCGCGAGCAATCCCAGGCAGTGGTGCGGCATCGCCTCACCGGGCAGCAGCGTCACCGCCTTGCCGAGCGCTTCCCGCGCCTGCGGCAGCCGATCCGTATCCAGATAACACACACCCAGAAGCGCGTGCGCGTAACCGTCCTCGGGGTCGGTCGCCAACGCCGCGCCCAGCGACTGCTCCGCCAGGTCGTAGCGCCGCTGCTGCAGCAAGAGCTCGGCCCGGGCGGTGTGCGGCGACATGGTGGGCATGCTACCCCGCACCCCAATCACCCACTATTGCCCCCCAAACTCCGGACGCGCCGCCCAGACCAATGGCATGAAGCTCAGCAACACCAACCACCCCATCGCGCCGTGGCGCACCGCCGTCGACGGCCACGACATCACCCACCAACCCGCGCCCGCCAGACCCACCCCCGCGACCAGCAACCCCCACGCCACCGGCCGGCGCGCCTTGGGTGCCGCCACCACCCCGGCCACCGCGCCCAGCGCCAGACCAGCGACACCGAGGCCCCGCACCCACCCCGTCCCGACGCCCCACCAGTACGCCAGCGACAAACTCAACGCCCACACCACACCACCGACGCAGAGCACCGTCAACGCCCGGTCGCGCGGCGCCAACACGAACCGCGCATCAGCGTTGAACAGCAGCATCCCGTTCATCACCGCGCCCAACAACAGCGCCCCCAGCGGCGCACACACCGCAGCCAACCACGCCGCCGCCGCGCCCATGCCGATCGACGGTCCGAGCGCCGCGCCGGTCGCGCCCGCCAGCAAACCGCCCAACAATGCGCCCACGCCCGCCGCGGCAAACGCCAACCCCCAACGCAGCCGCGGCCGGTACTGAAGGTTGTCCAGCCAACGCATCGCCGCCGCCAACGGCCGCAGCGGCACCCACCGCGCCCGCGTCGCCTCGATCAGGCCCAGCCGACCGCTCTCGTCGCCGGGCGCGATCCGCAGCGCCGTGCGGAAGTGTTCGGTCGCTTGAGCCGCCTCGCCGCGCCGCAGACACAACCAACCCCGCGCCCGGTGCATCTCCGCATCGTCCGGCGAAGCACTCAGCCCTCGCCGCGACACCAACTCCGCGTGGTGCAGCCGGCCGCGCCGCTCCAGCACCGCCGTCAACGCCTCGGCACAGTCCGTGTCGTCCGCGTCCACCGCCAGCCCCCGCCGCGCCGCGTCCTCCGCCGCCGGCAGCGCGCCCATCTCCATCTGCAAACGCGACAGAAACGCGTGGAACGCCGGCGTGTTCGGCTCCAGCGCTAACGCCGACTCGACGTGCCCGACCGCATCCCGCAGCCGCGCCTTCCACGGCCCCCACTCGCCCGCCCACCAGCGCGGCCGGCTACGCGGCGCGTGGAACGGGTCCGCCGCCGTCGCCACCCCCAGCCAGTAGTGCACATACGCCTCCTCCGGCGCCAGCCCCACCGCTCGCTGCAGCAACTCCCGCCCCTCCGGATACCGCTCCCGCCGCACCCGGCACAACCCCAGCATCGCCAACGCCCGCGCATCATTGGGGTCGATCGACAACCGCTGCATCAACTCGCGATCCGCCCGGTCGAATTGACCGTGGTCCAAGAAGTGTTCCGCCCGGCGGAAACATGCTTCCGCATCATTTGGACGATGTCGGGCGAAACTGCTCATAGTGTTACGGCCAAACGCTTCATAGAAACGTTCAATTCATCACCGACGCCAGTATCGGGTCTCGACGCAAGCGACGGTTTAGCAACCAGCGCACGATCAGCAACAACAGCAGGGGGAAGATGACCAAGCCGATCATCCCGGTCAAGACCAGCACGAGCACGAGGGGCCAGCGTAAGGCACCTGGGATCGACCCGAATGCTCCCAGCACGCCAGCCAACGCACGATATACACCGTTCTGTCTCCGGCACGCATCCACCAATACTCCGCCGACATCCGTGTTGCTAGGATCGAGGCGCAACGCTTCGCGGAGATGCTTCTCTGCCGCGTGATACTCACTCTTCCTGTAACACGCAACACCTTTCAGTAAGTGTGTCGTGGCGTCGTCTGGCTGGTCATACAAAGACACCTGCGCGCTCGCCGCAGCCCCATGCCCGTCACCTGCCAATAACTGAGCACGCGAAAGTTGTTGGTGAATGAATGGATCGTCTGGGTGCCGGGCAAGTTGCTGATGCAACAGAGCCACCGCCTGACGAAAGGCGCCGCGGGCGATGTAGCAATCCGCAAGGCCTAACGCCGATTCGGCCTCGTCAGGTCGAAGCGTCATCGCACGCCTGAACAACGCTTCAGCCGAACGCAGATCATCCCGCCCGCCCCGAGCCCTTCGGATCCTTCCCAGCAGATACAACCAGTCCGTGCGGTCCGGTTCCTCGGCAATCAACGACGCCGCCAGCGGCTCAGCCTCGTCTAATCGATCCAGACCTAGCAACGCTCTGGCCAGCACGTAGCGAGCAGTCGGGTCGTCGGACGATCGTGAAACAGCCGCCGCAGCCTCACGCCGCGCGTCTTCAAAACGCTCAAGTTCCAGAGCAGCGATGGCGCGATCAATACTTGGCATCACTTCATCTTCAGATACTCGATCACGTCGTCGTACACCCCCGCCTCGTTCGCGTACAGCGCGTGGTTCTTCGCGGTGGCGAACCATTCCAGGGTCGAGGGTTTGACGCCTTTGACGGCTTTGGCGAGGTCTTTGGTGGTGAGCGGGCTGGGGGTGCCGGTCTTCATCGCTTCGCGAAGCTTGGCTTCGACGGCCTGGTCGACCACGGCCTTGAGGTCGGCGCCGCTGAACCGCTTGCACTTCTTCGCAACCGCGGCGTGGTCGACGGCCTGCTGCGGCTTGTCCTTGAGCTGCACCCGCAGGATCTCGGCGGCGCTCACCTCGTCGGGCGGCGGGACGAACAGCACGCGGTCAAACCGCCCCGGCCGGCGGAACGCGGAGTCCAGGTGCCACGGCGCGTTGGTCGCCGCGAGGATCAGCAGGCCGTCGTTGGAGTCCTTCACGCCGTCCAGCTCGGCAAGAAACTGATTGATGACCTGCCGACCGGCGCTGCCGCGCATGTCGGTGCGCTTTGCGCCCAGCGCATCGACCTCGTCGAAGAAGAGCACGCACGGGCTGTGCTGCCTGGCGTACTGGAACAGGGCGTGCAGCTTCTGCTCGCTCTGCCCGATGTACATGTCGAGCACGTCGTGGATGCCGACGTTGATGAAGCCGGCGTTGATCTGGCCGGCGGTGGCGCGGGCGAGGTGGGTCTTGCCGCAGCCGGGCGGGCCGTACATGAGGATGCCGCCGCCGACCGCCTTGCCGTAGGCCTTGAACAGCTCGGCGTTTTCGAGCGGGGCGATGATCTTGATGCGGATTTCTTCCTTGAGCGCGTCCATGCCGCCGACGTCCTCGAAGTTCACGCCGGGCTTTTCCATCTCGACCGGGCTGCCGAACCCGCCGTCAACGCGTTGACGCACGCGCCCGAACTCGTCGACGTCGTCATCCTCGTCGTCGCCGAACGGGATGTCGTCGTCATCGAACGGCGGGTCGTCGGACTCGCGGAACTTGCCCACACCCACAGCCTCGCCGAGTTGTTCGTCCGCGACGTTCGGGTCGGCGTCGATCGCGCGGCGGTAGACCGACGAGGCCCGCTCCGTGTTGCCACCCTTGACCAGCACGCGGGCCAGCTCGATGAGTTGTTTCGGGTCCAGCGTTTTTCCGGCGGCCGGTTCGGCGAGCGCCTCGGCCAGCACGAGCGCCTCGGACGCCTTGCCCTGCGATTCGAAGCACCTTGCGAGCAGCAGTTGCAGCCCCGCGTCGGCGTGGGGTTGACGCACGCCCTCGCGCAGCACGTCCTCGGCGTCGGACCACCGGCCGCGGCTCATCAGCATCGACGCGACCTGCCGCCGCAGCACCGCGTTGTCCGGCGACAGCGCCAACGCCTGCCGCAACGACTCCAGCATTTCGTCCGCTTCGCTCATTACTGAATCATAAAGCGTGCTGAAAGAATTTGGCATCAAAAGCGCTTTACGCGTTGGAAATCGTCAACTAAAACAAATCGAACTCAATCCGGAGGCCCCCATGGATCACACGGTCGGAAGCACTTATTGCCATTCGGGACGCTTCCCGTTGCCGGCTCCTCTTGCGATCGTCCTTGTGACCGGTCTGGTCGGGGCGTTAGCCGGAGCCGTCTACGGCGTACTGGTCCTGCTGATCCCCTTGATCTACGTCAATTTCATCGGCACCTGCGGCCTCGGGTTCTTGATCGGTTGGCTGACGCTGAAGCTGTCGGTGGCGATGAAAGTTCGAAACACCACAGTCGTCACAATGTGTGGCCTGACGGCGGGTCTGCTATCGCTGCACGCGGCGTGGGTGGGATGGGTTTTCGCGCTTTCGGATTACGAGGTGATCGTGCTGTCACCCAGCGTGATCTATACCGACCTCGCGCCGGTTCTCGCGGAAGACGGCGTCTGGGGTTTGTCGTCCGACCTCATGGTCCGGGGCTGGATGCTGTACGGCGTCTGGGTGATTGAGGCGACGATCATCATCGGGTTCGCGACGGTGTACCCGGCCAAGGCCGTCGCCAGGATGCCGTTTGACGAAACGCAACAGTCATGGGCCAATCAGGGCCATGTGTTGCCGTCGTTCAAGGCCTTGGACCCGGATCAACAACGCTCACTGCGCGAACGCCTGCTCGGCGGAGACTGGGAACCGTTGCTGCGGTTACAACCCGCCGACGACACGGAGATGTCGTTCACTCAATTGACGGTGCTTTCTTCCGACCCCTCTTCGGAAGTTCATTTCGTAACGATCCGCAGCGCTCATGTGTTCGTGGACTCCGACGGAAGCTCGAAATCGCAAAGCACCGACATCGTCCGGAACCTGATCATCGACAACGCCACGCGCGAGGCGTTGATCCGCCTCGGCGAGTACGCGTCGAGCGCGAACAAAAACCAATCCGCCAGTTTGCCGGGAGAGGCCCGCGATTCGATCGATTCGAACGACGATGAGGCTTAGTGCCCCTCCGCCACCTTCCCCAGCTTGGGCTTGATCGTTTCGAGCAGCTCGTCGAGCGTGGCCTGGTCCTTCGCCTCCGCGTTGAGGCGCAGCAACGGCTCGGTGTTGCTGGCACGGACGTTGAACCAGTAGCCCTTCGTATCCCAGCAGTCGATGCTCACGCCGTCGAGGTGGAGGATCTCGGTGGCGTCGGCCTTGAACTTGCCCTCGAGCATGTCCATCGTGCCCTGCTTGTCCTCGTTCTCGAAGTTGATCTCGCCGGACTGCGGGTACTTGCGGAACGGGGCGATGAGTTCGGAGAGCTTCTGGTCGCTCTGCCCCAGGACGGACAGCGCCGCGGCGAGGGTGATCGCGCCCGAATCGGCGTAACTGTTATTGCGGAAGTAGAAGTGGCCGGAGAGTTCGCCGCCGAAGACGCCGCCGGTCTCGCGGAGCAGGGCCTTCATGTTGACGTGCCCGACCTTGCTCATGGCGGGCTTGGCACCGAGTTGTTTGATGGTTTCTTCGACGGCCTTGGAGGAGCGCAGGTCGTAGACGATCGTGGTCGGCGTCTCGGCGGCCGGGTCGGTCGCGGACTGCGCGACGAAGTGCGCCGCCAGCCACGCGGTCAGGTGGTCGCAGCCGCAGGCGTTGCCCTGGTCGTCCACGAGCATGCAGCGGTCCGCGTCGCCGTCGAAGCACGCGCCCAGGTCGGCCCCGGTCTTCCGTACGCCTTCCACGGTCGGGATCATGTTCTCGGCGACGAGCGGGTTGGGCTCGTGGGCCCAGTCATCCGTGTACGTGTCGTTGATCGCGGTGATCTCGAGGTTGGGCACGCCCTTGAAGACTTTTTCCAGCAGCGTCGTGCCCATGCCGTTGCAGCAATCGACATAGAGCTTGATCGGCCGGCCGAGCTCCTTGGTCATGAACCCGAGGATGTGCTTGCGGTAGTCGTCCCAGATGTCTTTTTGCTCATAACCGCCGGTGGCTTGGGGGAGCTTGTCCACGCCCTCGGCGATCTTCTGGATCTCGGCCAGGCCGGTGTCGCGACCGATGGGCCGAGCGCCCGGGCCGGAGACCTTGTAGCCGATGTACTTGATGGGGTTGTGGGACGCGGTGCACTGCACGCCGCCGGCTGCATCGAAGTGCGGCACGGCGAAGTACTGCATCGAGGTGTCGCAACGCCCCAGGTCCACGACGTCCATGCCCGCGGCGCGGATGCCCTTAATCAGCGCCTCGGCCATCGACGGCGCGGCCGGGCGGTGGTCGCGCGAGACGACGACCGTGCCCTTGCCGCCGTTGTTGTCGAACATGAACTTGCCGACGCCGTAGCCGATCTTCTTGCCGAGCTCTTCGTTGAGCGGGTCGGGGTAGACGGCGCGGACGTCGTAGGCTTTGAAGACCTTGCTGAAATTGTCGGTGGCGGCGGGCATGGCGGTCCTCCCTGATCGGGGCTGGCGGCGGTGGGGTTTCGCTTCCGGTATGCGTCGGCCGTGGGGCGCTTTGCACGCACGAAAGCCAGACACCCGAATATAGCCGCCTGCCGCCGCGGGGTGTTCATCGCGTGTTCGGGCCTGTTCGAGACGCACGCGTTCACGACCGCGCGGGGGCGTCGGGACCGCCGCATTTGCCACCGCGGTTCAGCCCGCCGACACTGGCGCGATGACCCGACCCGGCCTGTTCGTCATCGGCGCGGTGCTGCTCGCGGCCGGCATCTTCGCCGTCGCCTGGCTCGCCGGCGGCCCCGCGGAGGTCGCGGTCGACGACGACCTCGCCGCGCCGCAGCTCCGCCCACCCGACGAGTTGTTCCTCGGCCCGGCCGACCCCGACGACAGCCCGCTCGAACACGTCGAGCGCGGCCAATTCCGCAGCGTCGACGGCGACCGTGTGCAGGTCTTCTCCTTCGAGTCCTTCGACCCGCGCGCGAACTACCTCTCGGACTTCACCCAGCCGCGGGCCGAGCTCTACTTCGCCGACGGCCGGCTGCTGGTCATCGAGGCGCCCAGCGGCACGTTCTACCACCCCGGCAGCGACCCGCAGCGCGGCAGCTTCGACCGCGACGTCGTGGTCACGTTCTACGAAAACGTCCGCGAGGGCGAACTGCCCGACGCCACCGACGACCAGATCGCCGTCCGCCTGTTCCTCGACGAGCAGACCAACTTCGACCGCGACATCGGCCGGCTGGTCAGCGCGGGGCCGGTCCTGCTCACCGGGCCCGACGCCGAGTTCACCGGTGAGAACCTCGACCTGACCTACAACACCGCCGACCGCCGCATCGAGTCGATGGTGATCGCGTCGGGCGAGATGCTGCGCATCCGTCGGCCGGAAGAAAAGGCCGGCACCGTTGCACCGACCGGCACCGTTTCTGACATTGAAGAGCCCGGGGTTTCATCCGCGCCGTCGAACAACGAGCAACCGACGCAATCGGAATCAGTCGAGGCTTCCACCGCCCCGCCGCCTGCCGACAACGAACGCACGGACGAAGGCGGTGAACCGACACCGGCCCAGTTCTACCGGGCCGAGTTCCGTGACGACGTCGTGGTCCGCGTCGGGCGTGACGAAGCGGAACTGCTTGGCGACGCGCTGCACGCCTACTTCGCCTTCACCGACGACGAACCCGATCCGCCGACCGAAGCGCGACGCGATACACAATCTCACGATCAGGCCTCTAAGAAGCCCACGGACTCTGTCCGTGGGTCCGCCCTCGCGCAAGCGTCCACAGACCCGTCCACCGCGACCGACACTGCGCCCGCCCTGCCGACGCTCCGCTCCCGCTCGCTGTTCCGACCGCACGACGACGACGTGCGCATCACCTGGGCCGGCCCGCTGCAGGTCACGCCGCTCGACCAGCCGCCGCGCGACCTTGAACAAACCGACGACGCCATCCTCGCGCTGCTCGGTCAGCCCGCGACACTCAGCGCCCGGTCCGAAGCATTCGCCTCGGGCGAAACCTCGAACAACGAAGCCTCGCAATCCGAAACGTCGTCCGGTGGCCCCGACGCGCGCACCACCGTCGCCGCCGACGAACTCCGCTACTTCACCGCCTCCCGCCGGGTCGAGGCGCAGGGCTCGACGCAGCGCCCCTTCGAGCTGCGCGACCCGGCGCAGGGCCAGCTCACCGGCGTCCGCCTCGCCGTGATGCCGCAGCGCAACATGGCCAACGTCGTGGGCCCCGGCCGACTCACCGCCTACGTCTCCGCCGACTTCAACCTCAATCCGAATGCGGAAGAGCAACGCGACGAAGCGTCGGATCAACCCGGCACACCCGCCTCAACCACCGCCCCACCGCTCGACATCACCTTCGCCCAACGCCTGCGCCTCGACTTCGCCCCGCCCGACCCCGACATGCCCGCGGACGCACGGCACACCGAACTCCGCCGCGCCGCGTTCCACGGCGACGTCCGCGCCCTCGCCCGCGGGCAGGCCGACGATGAACAACTCGACCTGACGACGCAGGTCCTCGTTGTCGACCTGACCACCGACGACCGGGGCCGAACCGTTCCCACCACGCTCACCGCCCGCCGCCAGGTCCACGCCCAACAGCCCGGCCAATCCCTCCAGGCCGACGAACTCATCGCCCAACTCGCACAACACTCCCCCGCCAACCAAACCCTTAAGCCGTGGGCTGAGGAGCCACGCGACGAAGCCCCGGATCACGCCGACGACAACGACAACAACGCCTCCCCCCCCAACCTCACCCTCGACACCCTCACCGCCACCGGCCACGTCACCGTCCACACCACTGAAACGCCCGACGACCACGACGCGCCCGACGCACCGCGCGACCTTCCGTCGCGCACCACCACCCTCACCGGCCACCAACTCGTCGCCAAACCCCAGCTCGGCACGCTCACTCTCGCCGGCGACGACGCCGACCCCGCCCGCGTGCAGACCCCCGACGCCGACCTCCACGCACTGCAACTCGCCTTCAGCGAACCCGACCAGGCCCTGCGCGCCCAGGGCCCCGGCCAACTCGTCGCCCGCGGCGCCGACGACAACACCCTCACCGTCAACTGGTCCCAACAACTCGACTACGACGGCCACGCCGGCACCGCCGCCGCGCTCGGCCAGGTCAAGGCGTCCTCCGTCTCCCCCACCGAATCCACCCGCCTCGACGCCCACCGCCTCGACCTCACCTTCGTGCCCACGGAGGCCGAGCCGAATGCAGACCAACCCTCAAGCCCCAGGCCCCAGACCCCGCTCAGCCCGGACCTGAACTTCCAACTCCGCACCGCCCACGCCACGCCCGACCCCGACACGCCCGACGCCGTCGTCGTCTTCGCCGCCCAGACCCCCGACTTGAACAACCTCGGCGAGCCCGCCACCCGCCTGGTCGTGCGCGGCCCCGACCTGTTCCTCGAGAACCAGCCCGACCAGCCCGACGCCCAACGCATCGCCGTCACCGGCCCGGGCCAGATGTACCTCGAAGACCACCGCGCCCCGGAAGAACTGAAACCAGCCGCCGACACGCCACGCGACCAAGCCCCGGATCAAAACGCCAACCCCCTCCAACTCTCCGGCCAGGGCGTCACCTTCTTCCAATGGACCAACGCCCTCCGCGTCAACCTCCACACCAACGACCTCACCATGCACGGCAGCGTCGGCATGCTCCACGACCCCCTCGACGGCGAACCCAAGGTCCGCCTCTTTGGTGACCAACTCACCGCCGACCTCACCGAAACCCAACCCCTCGCCGCACTGCTCAACCAATCTGAAATCTCAAATCGGCAATCGGAAATGGTCGCCGACCCCGAACTCCGCCGCGTCCAGATCGACGGCCGCGTCCGCGTCGAGCAGACCACCCGCCGCATCCTCGCCGACCAACTCATCTACGCCGCCGCCGACCGCAACGTCCACCTCGAAGCCCTGCCCGGCCGGCTCGTCCGCGTCTACGACACCGACGACCGCAACGCCACCCTCGAAGCCGAGGCCATCTCCTGGAACCTCGACCGCGACCGCATCCGCGTCACCCAACCCCGCGGCGGCGTGATGCCGGTGGAGTGAAGCATGTTGCACCGCAGAGGACGCGGAGGGCCGCAGAGAAAGTAACAAGAATAACCTTGAGATTCAGTAATTCATCACACGACGGGTGACGCCATCGACAAGCTTCGTCACATTGAAGTTGATGAGAAGACCGATCGGGTGACCAGAGAGTTTGAGATAGGTGATGAGCTGGGCTTCGTGGATCGGCAGCACCTTTTCGACCGCCTTCAACTCAATCACGACCCGGTCCTCAACCAACAGGTCCAGGCGATACCCCGCATCAAGCATGACATCCTCATAACGGATCGGCAGTTCGACCTGACGCAAGACGGCCAGACCCGCCCTCACCAACTCATGCTGTAGACACACCTCGTAAGCCGATTCAAGCAAACCGGGCCCGAGTGCCCGGTGCACCTCAATTGCCGCCCCGATGATCCGCCGCGTGAGTTCTTCATCCTCTGCCTTCATCTCTGCGGCCCTCCGCGTCCTCTGCGGTGAATCTGCCTACTTCTTCTCGACCTGGTACCGCGGAAACAGCGGGTCGCCCTTTTCGATGGGCGTGCCGGGCTTGAGTTGCCCCCACTGTACCCACGCGTCCAGGTCGCCGTGGCCGTGGTCCGCCAGCGCCTCGGCGTAGTGCCCGCAGCCGATCCGCCGCCAGAAGTCCTCCACCTTGTGCGGGATAAACGGCCACAACAAAACCGACGCAATCCGCAACGCCTCGGCACAGTTGTAGAGAATCGTGCCGACCTCGGGGAGCTTCGATTCGTCTTTGGCAAGTTTGAACGGAGCAGTCTGCTCGATGTGTCGGTCAACCGTACTGACACAAAGCATCCCCGCATGCGAAGCAAAATCCAGTACACATTTCTCAAAGTTGCGCGATGCTACAACTAACGCCGCCTGTGCCACGGATTCGTCCAAGATCGCGTCCGAATCGATTTCTGCAAAAATGGTGGCGGTGTGATCGGGCGCAAAACCGCCAAAATATTTACCGATCATGTTGCTCACCCGCGAAGCGGAGTTCCCGAACGTGTTCGCCAGGTCGGCGTTGTACGTCTCGATGAACAGGTCGGGGCTGAACGCGCTATCCGTGGTTCCTAAAGGCCCGCGGGTGGCGAGGAAGTAGCGCAGGGCGTCGAGGCCGAACTCGGCGACGTAGTTGTCGATGGCGGCGGGGTCGAGGAAGTTGCCCAGCGACTTGCTCATCTTCTCGCCGGACTCGCTGACCCAGTAGGAGTGCGAGTACACCTGTTTCGGGAGCGCGAGTTCGCCGAGGCCGTGCCAATCGGAGAAGCCTTCGCACTTGCGTAGCGCGAGCAGCAGCGCCGGCCAGATCGCGGCGTGGAACCACAAAATATCCTTGGCGATGAAGTGCGTCGCGCCGCTCTGCCAGTAATGGCGTCGGCCGTCCATGTCGACGTACGTCAGGTAGTTGAAGAGCGCATCGATCCAGACGTAGATCGTCTGCTCCTCGTCGCCCGGCACCGGGATGCCCCAGCCGCCGGAACCCGTGCGCGAGATGGGCACGTCCTGGGCTTCCTTGATGCGGTTGACGATCTCGTTGCGACGTGCGTCCGGCTGAACAAACTCGGGATGTTTCTCGAAGTGGGCGAGCAGTTCGTCGCGGTAGGCGCTGAGTTTGAAGAAGTAGTTCTTCTCGGCCTTCTTGACCAGCGGTTTGCCGTTGACCTCGGACTTGTAGTCGTTGTCCTTGGCCTTGTTTTCGGGGACGTATTCTTCCTGGCCGGCGTCGTACCAGCCGGTGTACTCGCCCTCGTAGACGTCGCCAGACTTGAGCAGCGCGGCGACGTACTCGGTGACCTTGGCTTTGTGGTGGTCGGAACTGGTGCGGACGAAGTCGTCGTACTGCAAATCCAGCTTGTCAAAGGTTTCCTTGAACGCGGCGGCGTTCTGGTCCGCCCATGCCTGCGGGGTGAGCCCGTGCTCGGCGGCCTTGTCGGAGACCTTGGCGGCGTGCTCGTCGACGCCGGTGAGGAAGAAGGTGTCGTCGCCCTTGAGCCGGTGGTAGCGGGCGACGACGTCGGCGACGGTGGTCGTGTAGACATGGCCCAGGTGGGGCTTGTCGTTGACGTAGTAGATGGGCGTCGTGACGTAAAACGTGTTCGTGTCGGTCTCGGGCATAGTCGGCGGATGATACGGGGATTAAAGCCCGGGGACGGCCGTCCCCGGGCTTTGGGTGGAGGTTGAGGTGATTCGTGGGCGGTGGTGCGCGCGGTTGCGATGCGGGTGTGGGTGTGAGCTGTGGGTGCGGGTTAGGATGCTTTGCTCATGGGACTGGCGGCGCTAGGTCGGGACGTGGTGTACGGGTTGGGGCTGGGCGTCAGCGCGCCGGTGTGGGGGTGGAAGCTGTGGCGGACGGGGAAGTGGCGGACGGACTGGGGCGGGCGGTTGGGGAACGCGGATAACGCAAGAAAAACAGAAAACGCAAGAAACGCAGGAAATGAATCCCGGAGCCGTGGGTGGGGGCGGGTGTTGGTGCACGGGGTGTCGGTGGGGGAGGTGAATCTGGTGCGCGGGTTGGTGGCGGCGCTGGAGACGGAGGGCGTGGAGGTGGTGGTGGCGTCGACGACGAACACGGGGTTTGCGCGGGCGGTGGGGTTGTACGGGGAAGGTGTGAAGGATCGATCCGACGCTTCGCTGCGCTCAGCATCCGGCTTGAATGGTGGAGACAATGAAAACACACTTCCGGGGGTGGTGCGGTGGCCGTTGGATTTTTCGTTTTGTGTGCGGCGGTTTCTGGACGCGGTGCGGCCGGACGTGGTGGTGAGCGCGGAGTTGGAGGTTTGGCCGAACTTTGTGGAAGAGTGTGAGCGGCGCGGGGTTCCGTTCGTGGTGGTGAACGGTCGGCTGAGCGCGCGGTCGTTCAAGCGGTACATGAAGGTGCGTGGGTTGGTGCGTCGGTCGTTCGCGCGGATCACGGCGGCAGGGGTGCAGACGGAGGCGTACGCGGAGCGGTTCGTGGCGCTGGGTACGCCGGAAGAACGCGTGGCGGTGCTGGACACGATGAAGTGGGACACGGCGAAGATCGAGCCGGCGGAAGCCGTGGCAGGTGCGGATGAGCTGGCGCGGGAGCTGGGGATTGATCGCGGTCGGCCGCTGGTGGTGGCGGGGTCGACGGCGCCGGGCGAGGAGCGGTTGTTGATCGAGGGGCTGCGCGGGGTGATGGAGACGGAGGGAGCGCAGCTCTTGCTCGCGCCGCGGAAGCCGGAGTGGTTTGACGAGGTGGCGAGGGTGTGCGCAGGGTTGGGGGTGGGGTGTGTGCGGCGTACGGAGCACACGGGGCAACCCACGGACGAAGTCCGTAGGCTTCAGGAACGAGGTGGGGAGATCAGGGTGTTTTTGCTGGACACGATCGGGGAGTTGCGGCGGGCGTACGCGTTGGCGGACGTGTGCGTGGTGGGGCGGAGCTTCACGGGGGCGCTGTACGGCAGCGACCCGATGGAACCCGTGGGGTTGGGCAAGCCGACGCTGATCGGGCCGTGGCACAGCGACTTCGCGGAGGTGGTGGCGGCGCTGGAAAAGGCGGGCGGGCTGGTGGTGACCGACGACCCGTGCGGCGCGGTGCGTGAGTTGCTGCACAACCGAGCGGTGTGTGACGAGTTAGCGGCCGCGGGCGTCGAGGTGATCCGCTCGCGGCAGGGCTCGACACGGAAGCACGCGGAGATGGTGTTGAACGTGTTAGAACAAAAGAGCAAGAGAGCAGTAGAGCAGTAAATGTTGGAGTATGTTCACACACAGTTGGACCGCCCCGCCGCCACGATGATGATGCCTCGATTTACGGTTCTACTGCTTTCCTGATCTACTGTTCTCCTGCCCCATGCCCTCGACCCCGATCCGACAAGACGTGTTGACCGCCGCGCAACGGGTGGTCGTGAAGATCGGCACGCAGCTGCTGACCAAGGAGGTCTCGCGCGACGGCAAGGCGTGCGTCGGGCTGGACACGCGTTTCATCGGCAACGTCGCGGGGCAGGTGCACAAGCTCCGGCAGCGCGGGGTGGAGGTGACGCTGGTCAGCAGCGGCGCGATCGGGGCGGGGTGCGTCGAGCTGGGTTTGACGCAGCGCCCGACCGACGTGGCGGACGCCCAGGCCGTGGCGGCGGTGGGTCAGCGGCGCTTGATGACGGCGTGGCACACCGCGTTTGCGCGGCGGAAGCTGGGCGTGGGCCAGGTGCTGCTGACGCGCAGCGATTTCGACGACCGCGTCCGGTTCCTTAACATCCGCAACTGCGTGACGCGGCTGCACGAGATGGACTGCGTGCCGATCCTCAACGAGAACGACACGGTCGCGGTCGAGGAGCTGCGTTTCGGTGACAACGACCTGCTCGCGGGTTTGACGACCAACGCGCTGCGGGCGGACGCATTGATCATGCTCACGGTGGTGGACGGCCTGCTCGGCGACGACGGCGCGGTCGTGGACCGGGTGGACGACGTGGTCGGCGCGTTGGGCCAGGTCCGGGCGGAGCGCAGCGGCTGGGGGCGCGGCGGGATGGGCAGCAAGCTCGAAGCGGCGCGGGTGGTGACCGAGGCCGGCGAGGTCGCGGTCGTGGCGTCGGGCAAGGAGAAGGATGTGGTGCTGCGGCTGCTCGCCGGCGAGAAGCTGGGCACGGTGTTCGCGCCCGCGCCGCGGAAGCTCGACTCGCGGCAGCGGTGGATCGGGCTGACGGTACGCCCGGCCGGCACGGTGACCGTGGACGACGGTGCGGCCAAGGCCCTGCGCGACAAGGGCAAGAGCCTGCTCGCGTCGGGCATCACGGCGATGACCGGACGCTTCGAACGCGGCGACGTGCTGCTGATCCGCGACGCGTCGGGCAAGGAGATCGGCCGGGGGCTGAGCAACTACGCCGGGCAGGAGCTGCGCCTGATCGCCGGAAAGCGCAGCAGCGAGTTCACGAAACTGCTGGGGCGCCCGGGGTACAAGGCGGTGGTGCACCGTGACCACCTGGTGCTGTCGCCGGCGTGAAGGCCACCGGGGCCGGGGCATCCGGGTTTGGCTCAAGCGTCTTTATCGGAGCCGGGGCCGCACAATCGGCAGGGTCGGACTGAACCGCGCGACCGGATCGGCCGATGCTCCGGGCGTGGCCTTACGTCTGTGGGAGCGCAGGCGAGGCCCGACGGAGAGACCCGATGAGCCGGATCGAAACCTCGCCCAATGACCGCCTCGCCCGGCTGCACCGCTGGTGCCGGACGGGCCGCGCCTCCGCCGCCGAGCTCGAACTGAGCGACTGGTGCCGCGGTGAAGACGCGACACCCGCGGCGCGCGTTCTGCTCGCGTCGTTGCGGGCCCAGCGCGGCGACCTGCGCGGCGCCCGCGCGACGTGGGCGACCGGCGACCTGGAAGAGCAGCGCTTCAGCGTCGAAGAAAAACAGGCCATCATCGCCCTCGACACCCTGCTGGGCCGGAACGAAGAGGCGGCCACCATGACGCGTCTGCTGCATCACCGCTTCGGCAAGGACAGCGCGGTGGGGCGCTGGCTGGCGGTGAGCGATGCCCCGGGCGTCGCGGCGTTGCCGGCACAATCTGCGGGCCAGGCCGAAGAGCTCGCGGAGGCGTTGCAGGCTCGGATGGAAATCATTCCGTCGCTGGTGTTCGCCCAGCGGCAGCGGCCGAGCACGGGCGGGATCGCGCGGCTGCGGGCGGCGCTGCTGCGTCTGGCCGCCCGCACCGAACGCCACGCCGATCAGGCGCTTTCGGTCTGCCGGGCGTTGGCCCAGTTGGCCCAGCTGGTCGGTGATGAAGACGAGGCCCGCCGGTGGGCGCACCGCGGCCTGAAGATCGACCCGTACTGCGCCACGCTGGCCATGATCCTCAGCTGGGTCCCCGACGACGAGGCCGCCGGCGAGCCGGCCCGAGACGTGCTGGCCCGCGTCCACGAGAAGCACCCGGGGTACCGCGACATCGCCGACGCGCTCAAGCGTCGCGAAGCCGACCCCGCCGACCCGCAAACCCACCGGAGGGCGGCATGAACGCCACGTCATCCTTTGCGACCACGAAGACGCAGCGCATCCGCGAGGCGCTGGACCGTGCCGAGTTCGCGCTGCGTGCGTACGACGTGAACGAAGCGCAGACCCAACTCGACGCGGCGCTGCACCTGGACCCCGGCCACGCCGAGGCGCGGCTGCTCGAGGCCCGCGCGCACATGATGCCGCGACAACCTCAGGACACGCTCCGCGCGATCGACGCCCACGACCAATACGGCCAGGCCGACCAGGATCAAGTTCCGCCGCGCCTCGACACCACGCTCATGCGCGCCTCGGCCCTGGCGCAGCTCGGCAAGACTGCGCTGGCGATCAAGCAGTTCGAAACCCTCGCCGACCTGGCCCCGCAGGACCTGGGCATCCTCCGCTCGCTCGCGGCCCTCCAACTCAAGGACGGCCGCGCCGCCGAGGCGATCGAGTCGCTCACGCTGATCTGCGACCTCGACCCGCAGGACCGCATCTGCGCCCGGGCGCTCTCGGGCCTGCTGGCCGAGGACGCGCCGTCGCGCGCGGCCGACGCGTTGGGCAAGGTCGGGGACGACGAACGCCTGCAGGCCGCGCGGCTCTGCCGCCGCGCCGGCCGGCTGCTCGAGGCTGAGCGTCACTACGCCGCACTGCTTCAGGAAGAATGCGACGCCGCGTGGCTGCTCGTCGAGGCCGGCGCGCTCGCGGTGGAGATGAGCGAACTGACCCGCGCGGAAGACCGGCTCCACGAGGCGGCGGTCCGCGGCGGCGGGCGCGGCGGCGTGGCGCGGGAGGCCTGGTCGCTGCTGGCGGTGCAGTGGATGCGGCGTGGCCGCGCGGTCCGCGCGGGCCATGCCTGGTGGCGGGCCGCGCGGGCGGATGCTTCGTCCTACCCGCGCGGCTGGGCGGGCCTGCTCGTGTGCGCCACCCGGGCGCAGCGCGAAACGCTGATGCGCAAGACCGACCGTATGCTGCGCGGGCAGACCAGCCGGGCTCAGCGGCGCGAACAGATCGCCGCACAGTGGCTGGACCTGGCGCCGGCCGCATACGCCGAGCCGGGCTCGGACACCGTACAAACGGCGGGACCGGAAGCAGAAACGTCACCGCTCGACGTTGTGCTGGCCGAGGCGGTCGATACGCTGCGCCTGACCACGGAACGCTACCCCGGCCGGGCGGACGTTCATTTCCACCACGCGGTGTTGCTCGACGCCTCGCGCCGGACCGACGAAGCCCTCGAAGAAGCCACCGCCGCGCTCGCGATCAACCCCGGCTACCGGGCGGCGCAGCGTTTGGGCGGCAAGCTCGCCGCGTGAGAGCCTTGTTTCGATCGCATCGCGAGATGAATGCCTGCTAGAGCCATTTGCGCTCTTTCCGCCCGCGTGTCATGATGGGGTTTTGGACAGGAGGCCACGGATGGCGGTGGCAGTTCGAGATCGACGAACGCACCGTGCGTCGGCTGCGTGACCGCGTCGCGGCGGGCAAGCCCATCGCGCCCGACCGCACCGGGGCCAAGGGTCACGTCAAACTCACCGACGCCGACCTGAACACGCTGCGGCTGCGAACACGGGCGTGACGCTGCGTGAACTGCAAGGCAAGCTCGGCCCCACGTCGTGGAGTCGACGGTGCCCCGGGTGCTCAAGAAGTTGAAGCTGTCGTTTAAGAAAGTCACTGATCGCGGCCGAGCAACTCCGGCCCGACGAGTGCCGCAACGACTTCCACGCCTGCGGGTACGGGCAGGAATGATGCAAGACGCTCTAACAACGCATCCATCTCGCAATGCGCTCCAAGCCATAGAAAACACGGTCGCAAGCGACCGTGGCACCCGTCATGAATGGGTTTTCGTTTGTGTTAAAGCTTCCCGGCTTCGCGCAGCGCCTTGCGTTCGGCCTTGCCCTTGAGGCGTTCTTCGGCGGCGGCCTTGAGCGCGTCGAGGCGCTCGATCAGCTTCTCGGTGTCGCGCAGCTTGTCGGGCTTGGGCGGGTCGGCGGCTTTGAGTTTCTCGGCCTTGGCGACCAGGTGGACGCGGTCGGCGGCGAGCGAAGCGATCTTCGCCTCGAGCTTGACCATGTTCATCTCGTTGATCTTCGCCAGGGACGGCGAGGGCTCGCCCAGGAGCATGGGCAGTTCGGGTTTGCGTCCGCGCCCGCCGCCCCGTCCGCCGCCCCCGCCGCGCGAACCGTACGGGCGGTGGCCGCCGCGCTGCGGGCGGTGGCTGGGTCGCCGGCCGGAGTTGCCGGACGAGAAACGTCGGGGGGTCTCGCTCATGTTGCCGCGATTGTAGGGCCCCGGTACCGGCGGTGCGCTAAGGGGTTGTGCGAATGTTTATAGGATCATGGCGTGTTCAACGTGTGGGCGATGTTGGGTTTGTGGGTGCTGACCGTCGCGCCGTTGCCGGAGGCTGCGCAGCGTCAGGCGGACAGCTACCTCGACGGGTTGCACCCGGACCAGCCGGCGTTGTACGCGCTGCTCGCCGACGTCGCAGCGTGGGACGCGGGTGACGACGCAGGAGCGGTGGTTCCGGATTGGGAACAAATCAGGGATCACCCCAAGACCCACCGGGGGCAGGCATTGCTGATCGAGGGGGTGGATGCCGGTCGTCGGCGACGGATTGCGCTGGTTCGGCCGCAACCACCGTGGGGCGACGCAGTCACGGAGTGGGGCGTGGTCGTGACGCTGGGCGAAGCTGGCGGAACGGCAACCACGGGTTCGAACGGATCGGACGGTGACGCTGAGCCGGTTGCCGACGCGTTGCCGGTGGTCGTGTGGTTTTTTGATCCCGACGACGCCGTGGGCGCATCGGTCGAGGGCCGGCGGGTCCGGTTGGTCGGACGGTTCCTGGGTTGGTGGGACGACGAAGACGCGCACGGGTATTCGCAGCGCTACCCGGTGGTGGTGGCGAAGTCGGCGGTGGTGGTGGAGCGCGCGGGGTCGGGATCGGCGGTGGTCGGTTGGCCGGTTGTGGGGTTGGCGGCGTTCGTGCTGGTGGCGCTGTGGTTGTGGTGGCGTTTGGGGCGGATGTGGTCGGGGCAGGGCGTGGTGGCCCGGCAGCGCGGGGCGCGGGAATCGTCGAGACGGGAAACGCGGGAGGAAGACGAGGAACGTGACGACATCGACCTGCCCGACGATGCGGCCTCGGCGTTGGACGCGCTTGACCGGCGCGACCGGACGGAGTGACCACGGCGGTGCGTTATGCTCCGGCGATGGCTGTGGTTGACCTCGAACTGCCCGGGCACCGTTACGCGATCCAGGTCGAAGCGGGCGTACTGGAAACGATCGGCGAGCGCATCCGTGCGGCGGTGCCTTCGGTGAAGGACGGCGGGCGGGCGGCGCTGATCACCGACGAGGGCGTCGAGCCGCACCACGGCCGGGCGGTCGCCAAGGCGATGCAGGCGCAGGGCCTGGACACGACCGTCGCGGTCATGCCGGTGAGCGAGAAGAAAAAGACGCTCGGCACGGTGAACACGCTGTACACGCTGCTGCTGGACGCGAAGCTGGAACGCGGGCACCCGGTGGTGACGCTGGGCGGGGGGATCTGTGGCGACGTGGGCGGGTTTGTGGCGGCGACGTATTTGCGCGGCGTGCCGTTCGTGCAGTGCCCGACGAGTCTGCTGGCGATGGTCGATGCGTCGGTGGGCGGCAAGACCGGCGTGAACATGCCGCAGGGCAAGAACCTGATCGGCTCGTTCTGGCAGCCGGATTTGGTGGTCGCGGACGTGTCGGTTTTGAGCACGCTGCCGGAGCGCGAGCTGCGGTGCGGGTTGGCGGAGTGCATCAAGCACGGCGTGATCCGTGACGCGTCGCTGTTCGATTGGATTGTGGCGCACGCGGAGCAGATCGCGGCGCTCGAGACGCCGGCGTTGGTGGAGTTGGTCGAGCGCAACGTGCGGATCAAGGCGGCGGTGGTCATGGCCGACGAGCGCGAGCGCGGCGAGCGGGCGCACCTGAACTACGGCCACACGTTCGCGCACGCGATCGAGGCGACGAGCAAGTTCGGCGGGCAGTACAAGCACGGCGAGGCGGTGGCGATCGGCATGGTCGCCGCGGCGACGCTCGCGGCGGAATTGGGCATGTGCGACAGCTCGGTGGTGGCACGCGTGCGGGACGCGCTGACGCGGGTCGGGCTGCCGACGTCGGGCGTGCTCGCGCCCACGGCGATGCTGATGAAGACGATGGGCCACGACAAGAAGGTGCAGGCGGGCCGGCTGCGGCTGGTGCTGCCCACGAAGGTCGGGGCGGTGGCGATCCGGGACGACGTGGCGCCCGAGGCGGTGGCGGCGGCGTGGGAGTCGGTGCGCGACTGACGCCGCGGCGTGTGCGCAGGCCGAAATCCCGGGTTTTGCCTTCATTGTGGCGGCGAAGGGTTCGCGAATCCGATCACCGGGGGTATGCTTCGGGGGCCGGTTTTGACCGGCCCATGGCAGGTTTCACGTCGGCGCACACGGCAGACCGCGGATGAGTGAGCACGAACCAGACGGCGGGGCGAGGCGGTGGACCCGCGGGGTGGCGGCGCTGTGGTTTTGCCTGGGGCTCGTCGTGGCGACATTGCCCGGCCACGCCGCGAGGACCGTCGAGCCCGGGGTGAACACTTCGGCGACCCACACCCACCATCACCACCACGACCACGGCGCGGGCTGCGTTTCCTGTCAGGCGGCGGCGTTGACGCGGATCGACGGCGGCGGGATGTTCCCGAACAACCGCACGCAGCAGGCCCAGCAACAGGCGGGCAACTTCGAGGTGGCGGCCCGGTGGAGCTTCACCGCGACCGACGGCTTCAATACCGGCAATCAGGGCTCGCCGATCACGCTGACCTGGGGCTTCATCAACGACGGGACCACGATCAACGGCGCCGCCGGCGAGCCGAACGCCGGCAGCGAGCTGATCAACTTCCTCGACGACCTGTTCGACAACGATTCCACGGGAGGCTCCGACCTGACCCAACGCGCGTGGTTCGGCTACTTCGAGTCGGCGTTCGGTCGGCTCGCAGCGCTCAGCGGCGTGACCTACGTCTACGAACCCAACGACGACGGACTCACCCTCAACGGCACGATCAACCCCAGCACCCTGGGCTTCCTGGGCGTCCGGCCGGACGTGCGCATCGGCGGGCACCCCGTTGACGGCTCGTCGGGCAGCAACACCCTCGCCTACAACTACTTCCCCAGCGGCGGGGACATGGTCATCGACACCGACAATTCGGTGTTCTTCGGCAGCACCTTCAGCAACGCGCTGCGCCTGCGCAACGTGCTCATGCACGAGGCCGGCCACGGCCTGGGGTTCCGCCACGTCGAGTCCAACAACTCCAGCCAGCTCATGGAGCCGTTCGTCAGCACCGCGTTCGAAGGCCCGCAGTTCGACGACCTGCTCGCGCTGCACCGCAACTACGGCGACGCGCTCGAGAAAAACGGCGGCAACGACACGGTCTCCGACGCGCTCCCCGCCGTCGCCCTCGGCAACGGCGCCGGCTGGGCCGTCGGCACCGACGCCGACGACGCGACACGGATCGAACCTTTCCAAACCGACTTCGTCAGCATCGACGGCCTGAACGACACCGACGTGTACGCGTTCGACGTGCTCGACGCGATCTCCGTCCTGGACGTGTCGCTTTCGCAGGTCGGGCCGACCTACAACGTCGGGCCGCAGAACGGTGAGCAGTCTCCGCTCGACGCGTCGTCGCTCAACGACCTGGTGCTCGAGGTGCTGGACGCCGCCGGCAACCCGATCGCCGTGTCCGACGGGGCGGTGGCCCACGCCGACGAGGCGGTCACGGGCCTGGTACTCGAGACGGGGTCGTACTTTTTGCGGGTGTCGGGGACGCTGGATGCGGTGCAGGTCTACACGCTGGAGCTCGGGCTGGACGAGCCGATCGTCGTGATCGACGGGGACTACAACGCCAGCGGCGACGTCGAGCAGGAGGACCTGGACCTGATCCTGCAGAACTGGGGCGTGCCGTTTGAGTTGGTGTCGGCGGGCTGGGTGAGCCAACGGCCCGAAGAGGGGATCGTGGATCAGGCCGAGCTCGACGCCGTGTTGCAGAACTGGGGGGACAATGCGTCGCCGGGGTTTTCGCCGGGCGCGTTGCCCGAACCGGGCGTGGTGGTGGCGGCGGCGGGAGCCTTCGTCGTGGTTTCGCGTCGGCGTAAGATGTGGGGGTGAGCACGCCGATCCGCCTGCGTCGCGCCGTGGCCGAGCCGCGGCTTGAGTTGATGCCGCTGCTGGACGTGGTGTTCCTGCTGCTGACGTTTTTCATCTACGCGATGGCGGTGATGGTGCGGGCGGACGCATTAGACGTGGAACTCTCCCCGGTGGCGGGGACGGGCGGCCCCTCCGGTGCGGTCGAGCACGTGCTACGCATCGAGGCCGACGGCGCGATGACGTACAACGGCGAGGCGCTCTCAGCCGACGCGCTGCCGGCGGTGCTGGACGCGCTGGCGTCGGACCGGTCCGGGCCGACGCTGTTCGTGGCGTTGGCGCAGGCGGGCGTGGGTGAAGACGGCATCACCGCCGTCGACCGCGCGCCGGTGCTGTGGTCGCTGCTGCAGAAGGTCGAAACGGCGGGTCTGACGCGCGTCTCGATCGTGGGCCCGCCCGCGGCGCCTTGAACGCGGAGCAACATGAAGGATTCGCGCGGCATCCCGGCGTTGTTGTCGGCCCTGATCGTGGCATTGGTGTTGCACGCGCTGCTGCTGCCGTGGGGCGCGGCGGTGCTGGCGTCGCCGTCGGGCGTGGTGGCGGAGGGGTTCAAGCCGGATTCGGAGTCTGCGACACCCGCGACATCGACGGCGGACCTGATTGTGGGCCGGGTGTGGACGCCGCAGCGGTTGATCGTGGGGACGCCGTTTTCGTTGCGTTTCGAGGTGTTGAACCGCGGGGCCGCGTCGGCGTCCGTCATCGCGCCGGCGCCGTGGTGGTCCGACGCGGTCTGGCTGTCGGACGACCGAGCGTTGAGTGATGACGACCTAAGCCTTGTTCAGGTCGATGCCTTACGCCGGCTCGGGGCAGGCGAGTCGTACGAAGCAAAGCGAGACGTCGAAGTGCCCGCCGAGTGGTGGGCGAACATGCCGCCGGTAAGGGAATGGTTTCTGCTGTTTGTGGCCGACGCGAACCAAAACGTTGAAGAAGGCGACCGCGAACACAACAACATCAAAGCGGTGCCGGTGGAGTTGCGCGAATCCGCCAGCGACCCCGTGACCCCGCACCTGGGACGGGACGATGCGCCGACGCGGTTGACGGTGGCGTGGATCAGCCACGAGGCGTTCGAGGCGTTGCAGGCGCCCGAGAGCCGGACGATTCAGCCGGCCGTGCAGTCCGCGGTGGACCCGACGCCGGACGCGCCGCTGCGGCCGGCCGACGCCGAGGCGCTGCCGACCCCGCCGGTCGCGCCGTCACCGCCGAGCGCCGACCCAACCGCCGAGGCGGACGAAGCAACGGAGGCGAACGAAGCCGCCGAAGCGGCGCTACCACCGGAGTTGATGGAGGCCGCGACGGCCTGGCTGGAAAAAGCTGCGCAGGGTCTGGCGATGTTGCCGAGCCCGACCGACGCGGAAGATCCGGGCGAGGGCGACGCAGCCACGCCGCCGGAACCACCGGATGCGCCGGCACCGACCGAGACGACGAACGACGACACCGACGCGGACGGCACGGACGCCGCGCCACCGGAGACGTCGCCGTCGGTCGCGGCCGTGCCGGAGACGGACGACCCGCGCCCGGTGCAGCCGACGTCCGCGCCGCGCGGCGACGCCGACGCGGACCCGGCGGACCTGGTCTCGGTGAACGTGCTTGAGGCTGGCGCTGTCGAAGTCTCGGAAGGGCTGGAGGTGGTGCCGTCGCGCCCGGACATCGCGGTCACGGCGCTCTTGACGACGATCCCGCGCAACCCCGTGGTCAAGATCACGTTCGACACCGACGGCACGGTGTTGGACGCAGGGTTCGTCACGCCGACCGGGTCGGTGATGTTCGACTCGCCGATCCGCAACTCGCTATTCCGTTGGCGGGCGCGCGGCGAACAACTCGGCAAGTGGAGCGAGCCGCACACGTACCGTTTCGAGATCGAACTGCGGAAGCCGTAGTGAACGACGGCGTGGCGCTTCCGGCCACGTTTAAGCAGGATTCATCTCTTCTGTCTCTTAGCTGCGACGCACGGCGTCTCAGCAAACGAGATAGAAGGGATGCATAACACTCGGGCTCGATGAATCGTGCCCCTACCGCACGGCCAAGTCACTCGTCTGCGACGACCACCCACAACTGATACACCGCCAGCCGGTCGGGGTCTTCACCCTGGCCGACCAGGACCATCGTGCCGCGCTGCGGGTCGGCCAAGCGCGGTGCCCAGCGCCCGGACAGCAGACGCAATCGCACCGGCAGCGGCGCGGCGCGGTCGATGTCGGCCGACAGGTACACCGACGGATCCGTGTCGATCAGTTCGAGCTTGTTCGCGGTGCCGACCACGACCCACGGCGGGTCCCACCACGCGGCCGCCGCGGCGTCGCCGGGCAGCGGCACCGCCCCCGCGGACGCCAGCTCCACGATGCGCGTCACCCCGTACGCGTCGCGCGCCATCCACGCGCCGCGGTCGGGGCTGAACATCGTCGGCAACCCCTGCTGCATCGCCACCGCCTCGGCCATCCGCGTGGGCAGTTCCAAAGTCGACACGACCCGCGGCGGCCCGTTCGTCGGTGCGCCCGCCCGCCACCGGCAGAGCGACGCCGTCCCCGTCTCGCCTTCGCCGTCCGCGTCCGCCAACGCGACAAACAACAGGTCGCGCCCCGACGCCCACGCCGGGCACACCTGCGCCCCGACGCCCACCGCCGGCACGGGCTCCACAGCCGCCGCCGCCCAGTCCACCACGAACACCGCGGACTGGTCCGGCACGTTCGCGTAGCCCACCACCGCCACCGCCGACCCGTCGTGGTTCGCCGCGGCCTGAAGCATGTGCCGCAGCCCGACCGCCTTGCGCTGCACCGCCCCGCTGGCCACGTCGAACCGCCCGAGGTAGCACCGCCCCGACGCGTCGTAGGTCACGAAAAAAAGCGCCGACGCATCCCCCGCCCAACTCGGCCAGCACGCGCCCTCCAGCGCCGCCGGCCGCGCGCCGCCGGCCTCGTCGAGCCGACGCACCCACAGCGACACGCCCTCCAACCCGCGCCCCGAGATCAGCGAATCGGACGTCGGGCGCACCGTCTCGTCCGCGTGGTCGAAGTACGCGATCCACCGGCCGTCCGGCGAGACCACCGGCAACTCCGCGCCGCCGTGCGGCACCGCCGAATGCACCGCGCCCACCGCCGTCACCGCGCCGGACCACCCGGGCGGGATCGCCGCGTTGGACCCAGAGGTGTCGGGCGCTTCAATGGCGACCGCTTCCACCGGTTGCTCTCCCCACGGCTGCGACGGCCCGGATCGACAACCCGCAATAAGCACCAAGAAGCAGAATGATCCCCATAGACGCGGTCCAACGGACCGCGCGCACGCCACGCGGCGCGCAGCCCGTTGGGCTGCGGCTACGAGAAACTCAACGAATGACTTCGACAACATGATCGACACCGCGTCACATCCGCTCCACGGCGCCGGCCGGCGTGCGTTCCACGGCGTCCTCGGGTTCCGCGTCGGCGTCGGACATCGCGGCTTCGCCGTCCGCTGCTTCCAGGTCGCCGTCGTCGGTATCGACGCCCTGATCCTGTGGTGGGTCGTGTTCCTGCGGCTCGACGGTGCCGGGCTTGAGCGGGTCGCGCTCGGGTGTGGTCGTGGTGTCTTCGCCGTCGGTGTCCATGCTGCCGCGGATCTCGTCCAGCCACGCCCGGTTGCGGTCGCTGATCGCTTCGGCCTCGGCGGTGGCGGGGTTGACGATGACCGGCGTGATGAACGCGATCACCTCGCGGTTGCGCACGCCCTTGTCGGTCGAACGAAACAGCCCGCCGACCAGCGGGATGTCGCCCAGCAGCGGCAGCTTGCGTACGTCGTCGAAGTCTTCCTGCCGGACGATGCCGGAGATCACGACGGTCTGCCCGTCGTTAAGGGTGACGTGCGTGGTGGTCTCGCGGCGGTTGAAGATGAAGTTGCCGAACACCGTGTCGTTGGACTCGATGCGCGAGAGCTCGAGGTTGATCTCCAGGTCGATCTCGCCGGACTCGGTGATGTGCGGCCGGACGTGCAGCCGGGTCCCGACCGACTGGTAGTCGAACTGGCGGTTGAAGGTGTCGGCGTCCTGCCGGCTGGACTGGTCGCCGGTGATGACGGGGACGTCCTGGCCGTCGAAGAAGTGGGCCTCCTGGTTGTCGGCGGTGTAGAGCCGGGGCTCGTTGATGATCTGGAGGTTGAACTCGCGGATGAGCAGTTGGAGCAGGACGTTGAGGTTGAGCCCGGCGTCGAACGTGCCGCGCCCGCTGCCGAACACCTCGGAAAAGGTCGCGTTCGCCGAGCCGCCGATGGCCTGGTCGCCCAGGCGCGAGTCGCTGAGGATGGACGGGTCGGAGGCGAGGCGGACGCCCAGGGTGGTCTCGTCGTTGTGCTCGATCTCGGTGATGACGGCGCGGATCATGACCTGCGAGCCCGGCTGGTCGAGCCGGTTGATCAGGTCGGTGAGCGGCTCGTTGTAGGCGTTAGGCGCGAGGAAGGCCAGCGCGTTGCGTCGGCTGATGGGCACGAAGCGCGGCTTGCCGATCAGGCTGGAGATGGGCTGTTCGTCGGCGGGCGGGTTGGACTGCGACCACCAGAAGTTGAGCAGGTTCGGGTCGCCGCCCTGGTTGTTGTTGCCGCCGCCGCCGCCGGGGCCCTGGTTGTTGTTGTTGCCCTGGTTGTTGTTCTGGGCGCTGCGGCTGGACGCGGCGTTGCGCAGCGCGTCGCTGAGCCCGCGCGGCGTCCGGCGGATCGACGCGGGGGTGTTCGGCTCGCTGAACATCGCGTTGAGCTGCTCGGCAAGGTCCTCCGCGTTGGCGTGCTTGAGCTCGATCACCACCGGCAGGCCCGCGACCTGCGGGCGGTCCAGGTCCTCGATCAGCCGGTCGATCACCACGTAGTTCGCCTGGCTCTGGCTCGACACGATCAGCTTGTTCGAGCCGCGCAGCGCCTGGAAACTGAACTGCCCGAACAGCCGACCAACCGGGTTGCTCGACTCGGTCGTCTGGTCGAACCAATCGCCGGTCGTCCGCGTGGTGGTGGTGTTGAACATCTCCTCGAGCACGGTCTGCAGCTGCACCGGGTCGATGTAGTCCAGCTCGTAGACCTTCGGCTTCACCGCCTCCAGATCGATGGGCAGGTCCCACTGTTCGGCGATCAGCTCCTTGATCCGCTGCATCCGCCCCGGGTCGGTCATGATCGTCACGCTGTTGCGCTGCGTGTCGGCGGTGACTTTCACGTCCTCCTCAACGTTGTTGGGTCGACGGCTGGTGTAGATGTAGTACGGGAAGCCCGAGCCCGACGAGGAGCCCTCGCCAAACAGCTCGTCGATCTTGTTTTTCACGTTCTCGGCCGAGTCGTGTTTGAGCGGGATCTCCTCGATGATGCGGTAGCGTGACGACTCGACATCGAGCTGGTTGAGCAGGGAGCGGACCAGGTTGCGCCCGCGCTGCGAGCCGTACACCAGGAGCTGCCCGGACTTGGGGAACGGGATGATGCGGACGGTATTGCGGACGTCGTCCTCGGGCATGGCGGCGACGGCCTCGGTGAGCTGCTGCGCGACCTCGGTGATGTCTGCGTGTTTGATGTCGATGAGCAGGTACGGGTCCTGCTCCTGCTTCTCGACGTCGAGTTCATCTATCCAGCGTTCGATCAGGGCCATGATCGCCGGCGGCGCGACGGCGATGATCCAGTTGCGCGTCAGGTCGGGCTGGAGCAGGATCGGGGCGTCGTCGCGCTCGACGAAGATGAGGTTGGGTCCGGAGTCCTGCTGGTTGCGGCGGTTCCGGTTGTTGCGGTTGTTGCCCTGGATGAGGGCCTCGGCGTCCTCGCCGATCGAGCCGGCGATGATGATGCGCAGCATGGAGACGATCTCGCTGGCGTCGCCGTGCTTGATGGGGATGATCTTCTCGACGGTCTGGTTGGCCTGGGGAACGTCGAGGCGCGCGATGGTGTCCTCGATGCGGCGGAGGTTGGCGGCGGCGTCGGTGACGATGAGCCGGCCGGTGTTGGGGTCCGACAGCACGATCGCATACTCCGGCAGCATCGGCGTGATGACCTCGCGCATGCGTTCGGCGTTGTAGTGCTTGAGCTGGAACACCTTGTCGACGACCTCGGCCTGGTTCTCGACGGTGTCGACGGCCTGGTCGGCGGGCACGAGCCGGCGGTTGATCTTGCCGATCTGTTCGACCGGAACGAACTGCAGGTCGCGCGCGTTCTCGACCATGAACACGCCCTGCTGCCGCAACGCCGTGCCGATCAGCTCGAACGCCTCGGCCTCGGTCATCTTGTCGCGGGACATGATCGAGATCTTCGTGTCGTTGACCTCGTTGTCGATGAGCACCGGCTTGTTGAGCCGCTCCATGAAGAACCGCGCGACCTCGTTCAGCCGCGCGTCGTTGAAGGAGACGGAGACGAGCTCGTCCTCGGCGTCTTCGCCTTCCTCGCCCGCCGCCTCTCCTTCGCCGTCGGCGTTTTCGTCCGGTGTATCCGGCGATTCGGCGTTCGGGGGCGCAGCCGCCACGTCGCCCTCGTCGGCGCGCAAACCCGGCGCGACCACCAGCAACCACAGGGCCGCGGCGAGCGTCGCGATGAACCAGCGTGGCCGGGAACCAGTCGTCGTGGTGAAACTAAGCAAGATGCAACTCCGAAAGGGGAAGCCCGCGGTCGCCCGCGGGGATCAGTCTTTGAGAAACTCGTAGACCTCGTCGCCGGCCTCTTCGAGGCTACGCGCGAACTCGTCGTCCGACATGGCGTTAAACCGCTCTTCGAGCATCTCGAGCGGCACGCCGAACTTGGCGGCGATCTTGGACAGGTCGATGTCATCGCGGGTGATCTGGCCCGACCGGGCGCGGGGCGTTTCCGCCGGTGCTTCCTGGGCCACGGCGGGGCCCGCGTCGGGTTCCTGGTTGTCGGTGCGGTCGCGTCGGGGCCGCCGCGGGGCGTTGCCGTAGCTGCCTTGCCCGCCGGTGACGCCGACGATGATCTCTTCGTCGTTGTGTTTGAGTTTGACCCAGTCGCCGCCGACCTCGATCACCTCGGCACCGTCAAAGCTCTCGCCCACGCCCTTGGCGCCGCCGTGCGTGAACAACACCTGGTCGCCCAGCACGCCGCGGATCTCGCGGAAGCGCTCCGGCGGCCGGGAGTGGAACGCGTAGCGCTCGTTGATGCGCTGGGCGGCGGCCTTGCCCGGGTCGTCGTCGGGCAGCCCGCCGGCGTCGCCGCCGTCCCGACCGCCGCGCCGCCCACGGCGCTCACGACGCTCGCCCGGCCCGTCTTCGGCACCGGGGGTGTTGGCGTCATCGTTTTCCGCGTTCGCTGCCGCGTCGGGGTCCGAGGTTTCGACGTCGTCCGTCAGCCGCGCGGTCACGTCGTCCAGCCGGGACTCGGCCTGGCCGGCGGACAGCCAGCGCGTCCCCGACAGCAACACCACCGCCGCCGCGGCGACGCACAGCGCCACGTGCAACGCCCGGCCGGTCCAGGGGGGGAGCTTGCGGTTCATGGTGTGTCCTCCGTCAAGGCCGGCGTCGAGAGCACGAAGCTCAGCGTGTACGGCGCGCCGTCGGGCCCGCCGCCGTCGCCGCGCTCGATCCGCAGGTCCTCCACCAGCGCGAGCACCTCGCTGGCCCGCAGCGACGCGAGCACGTCCGCCAGTTGCTTGCCCTGCGTGCCGCCCTCGACGCGCAACGACACCAACGATACGCCCGGCACCTCGCGCACCCGCCGCACGTTCTGCAGCGTCACCGTCGAGACGCCCAGGCCGCCGCGCTTCAGCGCGTTCTGCACCGCCTCGGGGAACGCGACGCGCGCTTCGGACACGGTCACCAGCGGTTTCGACACCGCCGGGCCGTACTTCTGTGCGAGTTGCCGGCGCTTGATGTCGCGATCGGCGAGTTGGCCTTCGAGGTTTTCAAGCTGTAGTTCGTGTTGCGCGATCGTGCCGCGCGCCGCCTGCCACGCGTCCAGGCCCGGGCGCAGCACGAGGTTGAGCAGCACGGCCACGACGACCACGCCCAGCCCGATGAACACGGTGCGTTTCTCACGGGTCGTCACGGTGCCACTCCGTTCGGGAGACTCAGTTCGCCTTCCTGAAAGTTCAACTCCCCGCCCTGCAAACTCAGCTCGCCGTTCTGAAGATTCAATTCGCCATCAAACTGAATCGTGGGCGCGGACGCCGTGCCCGCGGGTTCGGCCGACGCGGGCGTGGCGGCGGGGCTTGACGTCACGGCGGTCTCCACCGTTTCGCTCGGGGCGTCCGGCTCATCTTCAGATGCCGCGGCGTCGGGCGTCGATTGCGCCGTCGGGAGTGCCGGCTCGCCCGCGTTCGCGGCCACCGACGCCCCGTCCTCCGGGTCCGACTTCGTGTCCCCCGCGTCGGCCTGCGCCGCGGGGCGGGGCGCCGGCACGAACGCCTCGAAGAACCGCGTCGACGGCTTGGCCACGATCTCGTAAGCCACCTGGTCCCGGCCTTCGTTCTTCTGGCTGCGGAGCTGCGCTGAGTCGAGCGTGCGCATCTGCGAAAGCTCGGAGACGAACGTGCCGATCGCGTTCGCCGAGTTGAGCACGCCGGTCAGCTCCAGGTCGCCGTCCGCGTCGTAGTGCATGACCTTGAAGTTGAAGCCGCTCGCCTTGTCGGTGAACTCGTCGAGCATGGCCAACACGGTCGGCGGGCGCTTCTCAAGGAACTCGTACAGACTCAGTTGCCGGGTGAGCTCGGCCTGCTCTTGCCGCAGCGTGGGGTGCTGGTCCCGCGCCGCCTCGATCGCCGCGGCCGCGTTCAAGTCGCTCCACGCCCACAAGCCCAGCGCCGCCGCCAACGCCACGCCCGCCGCGACCCACGCCTTCACCGAGACCGGCTTGACCGCGTTCCGCGCCGCGGGGTCGTCCATCACCACCGTCGGCCACGTCGCGCCAAGCGCCGCCCGCGCCGCGCCCCGCGCCAGGCATTGATCCGGCGAGGCGTTCACAACTTTCAGATGACGCAACCCCAATGCCTCGGCCCACGCGCCCGTCTCGCGGTCGTTCACCCCGGCGCCCGCCCACGTCACCGGCCAGGCCCCGTTGCCGCCCACGCCCGGCTCGCCACGCATCGTCAGCAGCGCGTCCTCCAGGTCGGCGAGCCAGACCGACGGTGATTCGGTCGGCGTGCCGTCCACGTTCGCCACGGCCAGCAGCCGCGAACCGTCGGTCAACACCGCCGCCGTCTGCGTCGCGCCCGGCGCGACCAGCAGCGTCGTCCCCCGCGCGTCCAGCCCGGCTGACCAAGCCGTGGCGTCCGACGCCGCGTACGACAACACGCCCGCTGCGCCGCCCAGCCGGCTTAGCGCCGCTTCGACCGGCGCGACCGCGTCGCGCGGCACGGCCGTGACCCACCGCCCGGGCGCGCGGCCGGCGGCACCGCGCTCGTCGGGGCCTTCCCACCCGTACAACACCTCGCCGCCGTGCCCGGGCAGCCACGCCTCCGCCCGCACCGCCACCAGCTGCGCCGTGGTCTCCGCGTCCGCGTCGGGCAGTTCGATCCGGCGGTGCAGAGTGCGCCCCGTCGGCAGCGCCAGCGCGATCGGCCAGCGCTTCTGCCGTTCGTCCAGCCCCGACGTCAGCCGCGCCCACACCGTGTCGAGCGCGTCGTAGCCCGCGTCGGCGCGGGCGTGGTGCACCTCGCGCGGCGCATCGTCGTCGCGCCCTTCGAGCGCGACCAGCGCCCACGCGCCGGCGGCGTGGGCCAGGCCCAGCACGCCGTCCGTCGAGCCGTGATGTTTCCGTCCGATCCGCAACGCCTTACCTCTCATGCCAGTAAAGGACTACCGGGCGCGTCCCGCCGCGGTCGATCACCGCTTCGACGGTCACCGACCCGCCGCCGGGCGCGACGCCCCGGCTGAGCACCCGGAACACATTGGAACGCACCGTCACCCGCGGGGCCACCCGGCGGAACTCGTCCTCGTCCAGGATGTTGCTCGTGAACAGCCCGCCGATGCGCGTGAACCCCGTGCCCTGCTCCCGGGCCGCCAGGATGTCGCTCACCGCCTCGTCCGGCAACTGCGGCAGCGCTTCGAGCACCGCCCGCCGCGCCGTGTTGATGTTCACCCGGCCGGCGATCACCTCGTCCTCCTCGTCGGTGAAGTCTTCGTAGTGGTTCGCGACCCACTCGAAATCGATCTCGTCGATCTCGCCGTCCTCCGCCTCGCCGTTGCCGCGCAGCCCGACCAGGCGGAAGATGTCGTCCTGACCCTCCATGCGGTCCGCCGCGGCTTCGGCCAGGGCGTCGGAGAAGAAAAAACGCGTCTGCAACTGCGACGCGTTGATGTTGTCGAACTGCAGCGGCGGCGTGCCGGTCATCGTCTGGTTGAGCCGGTAGGCGTACACGCTGGTCACGCCGGCCAGCCCGCGGTTCAGCGTGCCGTCGCTGTCGTCCGCGGGGGCGAGGCGGTCGCCGTCGTTTTCGTTGAAGTCGAGTCGGCCGTTGCGGTTCGTGTCCTCGCCGAAGAACAGCTCGGGCGTGATCCCCTTGACCAGCATCAGCTCGCGGTGCGTGCGGAACGGGGCATTGGCGATGTCGTAGGGGTAGCGCAGGTCCGCGTAGTACGTCGCCTCCGCGCCGCCGGGCGGCTGGTCGCTGTTGCCGTCACGCCAGTCGATGATCGTTTGCGCGTTGGCCTCGCTGTTGAGGTTCTCGAGCAGGCGTGTGAGCGCCGCGTTGCCGTACGCGTTGACGGTCATGCGCGACGACTCGTCGTCCAGCCCGAACCGCGCCGCGTCGTCGGGGTCGCCTTCCTTCACCGGCGCCGTGACCCAGAACATGAAGCCGTCCGCCAACTCGACCGCGTCGAACATCCCCGGGTCGTCGTACCACTCGTCGCCCGACCAGTCGTACGCGGTCAGGTCATAGTCCAGCCGCTCGAACGCCCGCTCGACGCCGGCCCGCGCCACCCACCGGGCCTGCACCTGCGCCAACGCCCCGCGCGACCGCGCCTGCAACAACTGCGTCGAACGGTTCAGCCCCAGCACCACAAACCCCAGCACCATCAACAGCCATAGCACCACGATCAGCACGGCGCCGCGTCGGCGATGCCTGCGGTGAGCGTCGGACGCCGTACACCTCACGCGCCACCCCCCGCGTCGCCGCCGTCTTGGTCTTCCGTGCCCTCGGTCGCCACGCCCGTGTCGTCGCGCAGCGTCGGCCAGTGCGGCAGGTGGATCAGCCGTGAATGGGAAACGACCCGCGGGGACGTCGTCCCGTCGCCGACCTGGCTGACCGCGACGCGGACGCGCACCGCTGTCGGCACCTGCTGCAACGACGCCGGCCACTCGATCTGCCACATCAGGCCGTCGAAGTACTCGATGTCGAACGCGATCACGTTCTCCGCCACGCGGTCCGCCACGCCCCCGCCGCCCAGCAACGTCTCCACCACCTGCAGCGTCGGGTCCGTCCGCCGGCGCAGGTACGGAAGGCCGCCCGGGCCGTCGCCGGGCTCCAGCGAGAACGCGACCTCGCGCACGTCGCCCTCGGGCTGATCCGGACGGACCGGGCGGTGGTCCACCGTGAAGAAGCGCAGCCGGTCGGCGGGCCGGCCGTCCAGCGTTTCGTCCGCGCCCTCGAAGACCCACCAGCCGTTCTGCGCATCCGCGCCGCGCGGCCGGTGCGTGTTGCGCAGCGCGAACACCACGGCGTCCAGCGCCGCGTACGCGTCGGCGTCCAGCGTCGAGGCGCTCTCGGTGCGCTGGCGCATCTTGCCCGCCTGCGCGATCATCGCCGCGCCGCCCGCCACCACGATCCCGATCAGCGACACCACCACCATCATCTCAATCAACGTAAACGCGCAGGTGGCGCGGTTAGCCGCGGGCCAACGGCCCGCGCGCCCAACGTGTCGGAGGTCCCGCGCGTCAAACACCGGGCACCTCCAGATCTTCCCAGCGCAGCCCGGTGTTCCGCCAGCCCGGCGGGTCCATCAGGTACGTGTGCCCGGCCACGGAACGCACGCCGCGCGGCGTCGTCCAACGGATCGTCACGTCCACGAGGTACAGCGACGAAAGGTCTTCCTGCGTGATCGTCGCTTCCCACGAGAACCGCTCGTCTAGCACGCCCGACGTCGGGCCGGCGTAGTTCAGCTCGGCCGGGCCGATGAGGTCGATCCGCGTGAGCACCTCGTCGAGGTACTGCGCCGCCAGCCGTTCATCGTCGGCGCGGGCGACCGCGGTGCTGGCCTGCGCGATCCCCCGCGCGAGCACCGCCGAGAACGCCGCGAGGATCATCCCCGCCAACAAACACTCGATGATCGTGAAGCCACGCAACCTACGCCCATCGCGCAACCCGCCCCCATCGCCTCGCAACCGCTTGCGAGGCTTTGCCCGAACACCCACCAATTCCACGTTGTCGCTCCGCTCAGCCATCCAGGTCCTCCCGGTCGTTGGGGGGCGTCGCCACCGGCAGTTCGACGCGTTCCACCCGGCCCGAGTTCGGCGAAACCAGCACCGAGTGCATCTCCTCCCGCCCCGCCGCCGCCAGCACGACCGCCGCCGCGTCCGCCCGGCCCGCCGCGGTGAAGCGGATGATCTGTTCCGCGCCCACGCCCGGCTCGGCGCCGGGGATCTCCACCGACACCAGCGCCACGCCCTCGGGCAGCCGGCTCGGCCGGTACGCGCCGCTGCGCACCACGCCGTACCCCTGCTCCCCCTCGTCGTCGACAAACTCGATGCGGTACCCGGGCCCTTCGCCGTCGCCGGGCAAGCCCTCGCCCGTCGGAAGCAACACCAGCCGGTGGTCCACGCCACGCAGCACCGCGCGCTGCTGCGTGTACCGCGCCGCCTGCCACAACTGCTGCGACGCCGAACGCAGCCGCGCCTTGTCCCGCCGGTCCGCGATCGTCGGCACGATCATCGCCGTCAACACCCCCGCGACAATGATCACCACCATCACCTCAAGAAGCGTGAACCCACGCGCGTGACGCGACCCCCGTTCCGCGCAGCACCCCCAAAAGCCCGGAGACGGCCGTCTCCGGGCATTCAAACAACCAACATCCAGCGTGTGATCACGTCCGCGCATCAATCCCAGATCACTCCCAACTCGTCACGTCCGCCCCGTCGCCCTCGCCGCCCTCGACGCCGTCCGCCCCCGTGCTCAGCAGGTCGTACACCCCGTGGTTGCCCGGGTACCGGTACACGTACGGGTTGTTCCACGGGTCTTCGAGGTCGCTCGCCTTGAGGTTCGGCGCCATCCACTTGTCGTCCGGCACGTCCGGCGGCTGCGTCACCAGCTCGTCCAGCGACTCGGGGTACCGGCCGTAGTCGAGCTGGAACATGTTGATCTCCGACTCGATCTGCTTGATGTTGCTCCGCGCGACGCCGGCCTTCGCCTGCTCCGCACGACCCAGGAACCGTGGCGCAATCAGCGCCGCCAGAATCCCGATCACGATCACCACCACCATCACCTCGATCAGCGTAAAACCCCGCCCCCGGAAGCTGCGACGCCGCACCTTCTGTCGATCTCCAGCCGGTCGCGGTTTGTGTTGTGTGTCTTTGCGTTGCATCACCGTGCTCCCAAATCAAAAATCGGAAATCATCAATCAACAATCGGAAACCACCGACTCACCCGCTCAAACTCATGTTCACCAACGGCAGCAGCGCCGCCGCCAGAATAAACGCCACCACCACCGCCAAACAAAGGATCAACACCGCCGGCAACACCGACATCACCCGCGCCAGCGCGACCTCCGTCTCGCGCTCGTACGTGTCCGCCAACTGCATCAAGAGCGCATCCAGCTTGCCCGTGCGCTCGCCCATCGACACGACCTGCACCAGCAGCTGCGGGAACATGCCGTCCTCCCCCAGCGGCTCAGCGATGCTTCGGCCGCGCACGATCTCCTCGGCCGCGTGGTCCACCCGACGCGCCAGCACCTCGTTGCCCAGCGTGTCACGCACGATCTTCATCGCCTCCACGATCCCGATCCCCGCGCCCGTCAGCGTGCCCAGCACCCGCGCGAACCGTGCCACCGCCACCCGCCGCAGCGCCGTGCCCAGCACCGGCACCTTCAACTTCCACCCGTCCACCGAGAGCCGGCCCTCGGGCGTGTTCTTCCATCGCCAGAACAACACCACGCCCAGCACCGCCGCCAGCGCCGCGCCGATCCCCGCCGGGCTGCGTAAAAAATCGCTCGAGGTCATCAAAATCACCGTCGGCAAAGGCAACGCCGCGCCCGTGTCCTCCAGCGACTCCATGATGCTCGGCAGGATGAACGTCAAAATGATCACGATCGAGATCAACGCCAGCACCAGCACGATCACCGGGTAGATCGCCGCCGACCGCAGCTTCTCCCGCACCGCCAGGTCCCGCTCCGCGAAACTCGCCAACGACGCCATCACCTCGTCCAGCACGCCCGCCGCCTCGCCCGCGCGGACCATGCTGACCTGCATCACGTTGAACACTTTCCCGTACCCCGCCCGACGCATCGCCTCGGACAACGCCTCGCCGCGCTGCACGTCCTCGATCAACCCCTCCACCATCGTTTTCAACGCCGGCGTGCCGGCCTGATCCGCCACCACCCGCAGCGCCGCCACCAGCGTCAGCCCCGCCTCCAGCGCCACCGACACCTGCCGCAGCAGCGCCACCCGCTGCCGCGCACTGACCCCGCTGCGCAAACTGAAACCCTTTAAGCCGTGGGCTGAGCCCCGCGAAGCCCCGGATGCCTTCTCGAAACCCTTGGTATCCCCTCCACCCTTCTGGTCACCCCGCACCCCCCCCGCCGCCGCCTCGATCATCTCCGTCACGAACTCGCCGCGCTCGGCCAGCAGCGACACCGCCGCCGCGCGCGACGCCGCCGAGACGCTCCCGTCCCGCGCCGCCCCGTCCCGGGTCAAGGCCTTGTACGCAAACTGAGGCAACCCTCGACGCTTCCTTTCCCGTCGCCGCCCACCCCTTCTTGTGAAAACAACCAAACCCGATGCAGCCACCCGAAGCCCACGCCGTCACGGCGTGGGCGTCTCCCGTGTCGCTCACCCTCACTCGTGCGTGACGCGCAGCACCTCGTCCAGCGTCGTCTGCCCCTGCGCCGCCTTACGGTAGCCGTCCTCGGACATGGTCACGTGCTCCGCCCCCAACGCCTTGCGCACCGAGCCCGCGTCTTCCCGCCGATTGATCGCGCTGCGCACCGCGTCGTCCACCACCAACAGCTCGAACACGCCCATCCGCCCGCGGTACCCCACGTTCCGGCAGACCCGGCAGCCCGCGCCCTCGTACCACGTCGCGCTGCCGTTGCGCGTCTCCTCCGCGCGGTGCCCCATCCGTCGAATCAGCGCCTCGTCCGGCACCATCTCCCGCCGACACTCAGGGCACACCTTCCGCACCAGCCGCTGGGCGAGCACGCCCCGCAACGAAGACGCGATCAGGAACGGCTCGACGCCCATGTCCGTCAGCCGCGTCACCGCGCCCGCCGCGTCGTTGGTGTGCAGCGTCGAGAACACCAGGTGCCCCGTCAGCGCCGCACGGATCGCGATGTCCGCCGTCTCGCGGTCGCGGATCTCGCCGATCATCACCACGTCGGGGTCCTGCCGGAGGATCGCCCGCAGCCCGTCCGCGAAGGTCAGCCCGCGCTTGCGGTTCACCGGGATCTGGTTCACGCCGTCGAGGCGGTACTCCACCGGGTCTTCGATCGTGATGATCTTCAGCGCCGGGCTGAAGATGTGCTGCAGCGCCGCGTAGAGCGTGGTCGTCTTGCCGCTGCCCGTGGGCCCGGTGACCAGCACCACGCCGTGCGGGAACTCGAGCAGGTTCTTCAGGCTGTCCAGGCGGGGTTTGTCCATCCCCAGGTGATCGAGCGTGTACAGCGCCGCCGTCGCGTCGAGGATGCGCAGCACCACCGACTCCCCGTACACCGTCGGCGCCGTCGCCACGCGCAGGTCCACCTTCCCGCCCGGGGTCTTCATGTCGATGTGCCCGTCCTGCGGCACGAAGCGCTCGGCGATGTTCATCCCCGCCATGATCTTGATGCGTGACGTGATCGCGTCCTGCAGGTGCTTGGGCGGCGGCTTCACCTCGTGCAGCAAACCATCTATCCGGTACTTCACCCGCAACTGGTGCTCGAACGGCTCGACGTGCACGTCACTCGCCCGCGCCTGGATCGCTTCGAGGATCAACAGGTTCACGAGGTTCACGACCGTCGGCTCGGCCGCGAGTTCCTGGAGATGCGCTTCCAGATCGCCGGCGGCCTCGTCGATCGACGCCGCGCCCTGCGCATCCGCGCCGGCCAGGTCCGCGATCATGCGCTCGGCCTGCGAGCCGTAGTGCCGGCCGATCGCGTCGCGCAGCGCCGCCGCCTCCGCCAGCCGCGCCGACACCGGCCGACCCGTCACCGCCCGCACCACCTCCCGCACCGACGCGTCCAGCGGGTCCGCCATCGCCAGTGTCAACGCCCCGCCCTCACCCTCAACCACCGATAGCGGCAAGACCGTGTGTTTCGTCACCACTTCCGGCGACAAGAGCTTCAATGCCGCCGACTCGGGCGTCACCTCCGCCACATCCACGAAATCGATCCCCCGCTGCCGGCACAACGCCCGCCGCACCGCCGTCGGCTCGGCCAACCCCAGCCGCAGCACCACCTCGCCCAGCCGCGCCGGCCGGTCGCCGTTCATGGCCGACGCGCCGCCCCGGTCGGCGTCCTGCGCCTCGAGCGCCCGGTCCAGCTCGACCGCTTCCAGCACCCCGTCTTCGATCAGCAGCTGACCCAGCCGCACCCGGCCCAGCGCAGCGCCGAGCCCGCCCGCACCGTTCCCGGCCGGACCCGAATCAGCATCCGCGACTGACGAGGACTGAATCACCACAACACATCCAAGACGGGCCCGGTCCCTTCGCGATGCGGCGTCGCACCAAACACGCCGCGTCATGCTCGTTCCGAGTCAGTGGCAACGGCCGGCCCGGGCCACCTCCCACCCTCGGCCCACCCACGTCTCGCTCGCCCCACCCCGAGCCGGCTCAGAACAACCGGCCGATTCGGGGAACCCACTGTATCCGCCTAACGCACGATTGTCGTGGGTATTGCCCCTCGAATCGCAGATTCGGGCCTCCCGAATTCGCGACGAGACCCAGCACCAGATGTAAGGGGATTCATCAGAAGATGCAGACGTATGGACGGGTCTTGGTTATAGCCCGGAGATGGCCATCTCCGGGCTTGCTTTAGGAAACTAAGTGATGTCCCGTCCTGCCCGTGCTTGGGCAAGTCAAGCTGGGGCGTATGGCGTCCCACGCAATACTGAAAGGACCAGGTGGCCCCGCATGTCGCGCGGCACCACCCGCTCACCCGCACAGGTCGCGGAAGCGCTGCTTCGCGGCGTTGCTGAGCGTGCCGTTGCGCCGGCACATCATGCGGTCGGCCGTCGTGAAAAACGCGTCGAGGTCCATCGGCCCCGGACCCGCGTCGGTCAGGAACGTCATCGCCGGCACATGCTTGGACACGAACCCCGACGCCACCAGGCACGACCCCGTGCCCACGCACGCGCCGGTCGGCAGCAGCGTGCCGATCGCGGTGCGGACGTAATCGCCGACCACTGGGCCTTGAAACTGCCGGCCGGTGTCCTCGGGGTCTGCGTCGGCGTGGAGTTGCATGCGGACGTGGCCGTAGGTGTTCTTGAGGTTCGACGCGGTCGTGCCCGCACCCAGGTTGCACCACCGCCCGACCACGGCGTTGCCGAGGTACCCGTAGTGGGCCTTGTTGGTGTAGTCGCCGAGGATCGACGCCTTGACCTCGCCGCCGACTTTGCAGTTCGCGCCCACCACCGTGAACGCCCGCAGCGCGGTGTGCGCCGCGAGCTCGGCGTGAGGCCCGACGTAACCCGGACCTTCGATCACGGTGAACGGCTGCACGGCCGCGCCTTCGTCGATCGCGACCGGCCCGAGCGTTGTGTTGATTACGACCTGTGGGTGAAGCGCCGCGCCGCGGTGAATCATCACGGGATGGTCGCCGACCACGGTGACGCCGTGTGTCGCAAGCTCATCACCGTCGGCCCACGGAAGACCGCATTGCTGAAGGTCGAAGCGCAGCGTGTTTTCGAGGTGGTCGAGCAGATGCCACGGCTGCGACACCAACGCCGCATCGCTTGCATCGGTGAAACGAACATCGGCTGGCATCTCAGCCGTTGACCGTCCGAGCCATGCGTCAGCGTGGTCCGCGTCCAAGTGTGCGGCCAGCACACGATTCCCCTGTTGAATGCCGTGGTTGATCGGCAGCGACATGATCCGGTCGAGCAACGCCGTGTCGGTCGCGGTCCACCGGCCGTTGACGACCAACACGGCGTCGGCTTGCGTGAACGCGTCGAGCGTGCCGGGGTTGACCGCGGCGTCGGATTCCCGCTGCCGCTGGAGATCGGCGAGTTCTTCGGGCACGACCAGCGCATCGGCCGTTTGTTGGAGCGCGCCTTCGATGCGCTCGCGGTTGTTTTTCACGCCGTTGCGCAGCGCGAACACGGGGCGCAGGTCCGTGAGCGGGCCCAGGTCGGCGTGGCCGTCGTCGAAGATGATCAGGGGCGCGGGATTCATGGCGTGTCAAGCGCGATTATTTCGCGTGCGGGGCGCGGCGCACTGAGACAGTATCGGCCGGAAAAGTCAAGGCATTGACACGGGCGAAGCGCCGCCTTAGTTTGCGAAGGTTGCGGCGGAGTGAAACGTGACGCGGGTCGAGGCGTGCGTCAGGCACGCGTGGTTCGATCCCCCAGGCCGATGGAACGCGGTTGACGTGTTCGATCCGGCCGGGTGGTTTCGCCGTGACGTCGGCGTGGCGCGAAGGATCGCGCCGCGGTGTTTTTTTACCAAACCCCACCAGGCCGTGGCGGCCTTCTCAACACGATGCCCCGACTCGACGACGCGCTGTGGCGCGACATCATGGGCTACCTGCGAGCCAAGCACGGCCCGATCTGCCGGCAGTGGTTCGAGCAGTTGGAGCCGGACAAGTTCGACGGCGGCCTGCTGGACATCCGCACGGAGACGGCGGTGCAGCAGGCGTACTTGCAGAGCCGCTGCCGCGAACAGTTCAAAGAAGCCGCGCAGCAGAGCACCGGCAAGCTCGTGACGGTGCGCTTCGTGCACGGCGACGAGCCCGGCCCCGAGGCGACGCCGGCCGAACGCAACGGCGACTCGCGCGCCGGCGCCACCGTCCTCAGCGACGACCTGGTCCTGCAGCCCGACTACAGCTTCGAGCAGTTCATCGAGGGGCCCAACAACGAGCTGGCGTTCGCGCTCGCCCAGGCGGTCGCCGATCGGCCGGCCAAGGCGTACAACCCGCTGTTCATCCACGGCGGCGTCGGGCTGGGCAAGACCCACCTCCTCCAAGCCATCTGCCTGCGCATCCTCGACGGCAACCCCGCGTTCAATATCGTCTACGTCTCCTGCGAAAAATTCACCAACCAATTCCTCGAGTGCGTGCGGGGCGGGGACTTCGCCGCGTTCCGGCACCACTACCGCGACGCCGACATGCTCGTCGTCGACGACATCCACTTCCTCTCGGAAAAAGAACGCAGCCAGGAAGAGTTCTTCCACACCTTCAACGAGCTGCACCAGCAGTCCAAGCAGATCGTGCTCAGCTCCGACGCCCCGCCCGGCGAGATCCCGGGGCTGACCGACCGGCTGGTCTCGCGGTTCAACTGGGGCGTGATCGCGCAGGTGAACAAGCCCAGCTACGAGACGCGCGTCGCCATCGTCCGCGCCAAGGCGGCGCTGCAGGGCCTGGAGGTGCCCGACGAGGTGGCGGCGTACCTCGCGAAACGATTCGAGCACAACGTCCGCGAGCTGGAGGGCGCGATCTGCACCGTCTCCGCCCACGCGGACTTCCTCGGCCAGCCGATGACCGCGGCGCTCGCGCGCAAGGCGATGGGCGACCCGGGCGTCGAGCCGTCCGGCCGGGTGACGCTACAGCGGATCATCGACGTCGTCACCGACTTCTACAACGTCAAGACCGCCGAGCTCCAGTCCCGCCGCCGGCACAAGTCCATCACCGAGCCGCGGCAGGTGTGCATGTTCCTCGCCCGGCAGAAGACCAACCTCTCGCTCGAAGAGATCGGCGGGCACTTCGGCGGGCGCGACCACACCACCGTCATGCACTCGGTGCAGAAGATCGAGGGCAAGGTCGAAGAAGAACCTTCGTTCCGAGCCCAGGTCGAACAGATGGAGCAGCGCGTCGAAGCGGCGCTGGTGTGAGCCGGGGCAAGTGAACAGGAACGTAAACGCACGCCGTAGCCCCGCAAGCGCTTGCGGGGCTTTGTTTTACCCCCTCTCCCTGCCGGCGTGAGGGTCGAACCTCGCCATCACTTCAATTCTCTACGCCGTGTTTCCGCGCACGCCCCACCCTCCCTTGAATCCCTCCCTGAAAGGGAGGGAAGGAAACACATACTTCGCGCCGCAGCCGGGAGCCGGCGGCTCCCGGTCCGGAACCGGCCCGGTTCCGGCTGTCCGTGCAATAAGACACGGACGGTTATGGGGACGACAACGCCCCTCGGATTCACTTGTCACAGAACGCCGTGACCCCCACCCACCCGTCGCACGCGATGGCGCGACGCACAATGGGTTAGAGACTCCGGGGCGGGACCGTCGTCACGATCCACAGACCCCCGGCCGGCGTCGGCTTTTCAGCCCGCCGTCACCGCGCTTCGGATGGGACTCACTCGGGCGATCCCGGCGGGAGACGGCGTGGCGTCGAAATCCATTTCGACCCACCCGCGTCCAAGGCCACACGGCAATTCGTGATTAAGGAACCAGACCCCTCACCCACCTGGCACCCACGCGGAGGCCACGCCCTTCACTCGCTTGATTCATTTTACCCGCGGGTCAAGAAGCCGCGGCGAAGTACCGGGCCAAGCGTGCGCAGAAACCCAGACCACATGCTCACCCCACCGCGATCGCGTCTTTGCTTTGTTTTTCTTTGAGCACGTCTCCGTCTGCGTCGCGGGCGGTGACGAGGCGTTCGGACAGGGGCAGGGCTTCGGCCATGCGGTCGCCGACGTTGGCTTCTTCGTCGACGATGACGTCGGCGCCGGCGGCCTCGAGCAGATCGACGTAGCGGTGGTAGCGCGAGCGGGCGATGGCGCGGAGTTTGGGGACCATGAGCTTGGCCTCGACGATGACGCCAACGGTGAGGCGGTGGTCGGGAAGGGTGACGACCAGGGCCTCGGCGTCGGGGAGGTTGACGAGCTTGAGCAGGTCGGGGTTGCTGGCGTCGCCGACGTAGGCGCGCATGCCGGCCCGGCGCGCGGCCAGGACCGACGTGGGGTTGAGGTCGATGACGACCACGGGCGTGCCCGCGGCGTAGGCCCGATCCGCCACCGCCCGACCCGCGGGCCCGAACCCCACGACGATGACGTGTCCCGACAAATCTTTGCCGCTGGCGCCGTCCTCGCGCGACGCGGACTTCACCCAGCCCAGCCGGCGGAGCAGGCGTTCGTACTTCATGCCCAGCGTCGGCGCGAACTGCACCAGGTACGGCGTGGCGAACAGCGTGAGGATCGCGACGCTGACGACGACGTTGAACAGCGTCGCGTCGATGACCGGCTCGGACTCGGGGGTGGCCGGCGTGTGGGCGATCTGGGCGAGGACGAAGCTGAACACGCCGACCTGCCCCATGCATACGCCCGCCGCGAGCGCCGCGCGGTGCGTGAGGCCCATGATCTTGCCGACGAGGTAGACCACGGCCGGCTTGCCCACGAGCACGAGCGCGGTGGCGGCGAGCACGAGCCCCAGGTTGTCCCACATCCACGCGGGGTCGGCGAGCATGCCGATGCTTGCGAAGAACAGCGTGACGAAGATCGTTTTGAGCGCGCCGATGTCGCCGCGGAGTTGCGTGGCGATGACGGACTCGCCCAGGAAGACGGCGGCGATGAAGGCGCCCAGCGCCGGGGAGAGGCCGCAGACGTTCGCCGCCCAGGCCGCGCCCATGGAGGCGATGATGGCGAAGAGCGCGGGCATGTCGCGGTTGTGCGTGGGCGCGGTGAAGCGCACGAGCGCGGGCAGGACGTAATAGCTGAACAGCGCAAAGAACGCGATGAACCCCGCGACGATGAGGAAGCTGATCGCGGTCTGGCCGAGGACCTGGGGCACGGTGCCCTCTCCGCCGAGCGCGCCGACGACGAGGATGGCGGGCACAACCGCCGCGTCCTGGACCAGGAGGATGCCCAGGTCGAACCGGCCGTGCGTGGAGTCGACGTCGCCGGCGCGGGCGAGCGCGGGCATGACCACGCCGGTCGAGGACATCGCCACCGCGGCGCCTACGGCGACGCCCGCCTTGATCCCCATGCCGAACAGCCAGACCAGCAGCGTGGCGAGCCCGAGGGTGAGCCCGATCTGCAGCGCCCCGGCGACGACGGCGCGCAGGCCCAGGCGTTTGAGCTTGCTCCAGGAGAACTCCAGGCCGATGGTGAACATCAGCAGCGTGACGCCCAGCGAGGCGATGGCGACGATGTTGTCGTCGCGGTTGGCGATGATCTCGGTGAAGGCGGGTCCGACGACGACGCCGGCGAGCATGAACCCCACAATCGCGCTCTGCTTGAAGCGTTCGGCGATGGCGCCGAAGACCATCGCCACGGCGAGCACGATCAAGCCTTCGGCCAGGAGTTGCCAGTTCATCGCGGGCTCGGGGGCGGCACGCCGGGGGCCGCGGCGTCTCCGTACGCCGGGCACCGTGGCAATGTAACGCCCCGGCGGCCGTCAGGAAGGAGAAACCCGCACGCCGTCGTCGCATCTGTCCCTTTCCGCGGTTTGTGACGTTCGACCGTTAGACTGTGCGGGTGTTCGGCTGTGTCGGCCGATGCTGCATCTCTGCGATGGCTTCACCCTCAACCACCCCCGACCCCGCGCCTTGGCCGCGTTACCGGCCGCCGCACCGCCGGTTGGCGGACGAGCGCATCCGTGCCGAGGGCGCGGAGTTGCCGGTGGTGCTCGACCACCCGATGGTCCCGGGCAACACGCCGGCGCTGGTGGACACGGCCGAGGGGTTGGCGGCGCTGCTGCGTCGGCTGCGGGACGCGGGCCGGTTCGCGTACGACGCGGAGTTCATCGGCGAGCAGACGTTCCACCCGCGGTTCTGCCTGATCCAGGTCGCCACCGAGCAGGCGGTGACGCTAATTGACCCGCTGGCGGACTTCGACCTCACGCCGTTCTGGGCGATGATCGGCGACGCGTCGGTGCAGAAGATCGTGCACGCGGGCAAGCAGGACCTCGAGCCGGCGCTGCGGCTGACGGGCCGGCCGGCGCAGAAGGTGTTCGACACGCAGGTCGCGGCGGCGTTCGTCGGGCTGGACTACCCCACGTCGCTGGAGAAGCTGGTCGCGGCGTTGTGCCATGCGGATCTGGGCACCGACCACAAGTTCAGCCGGTGGGACCGCCGGCCGCTGACCGAGACGCAGGTCGCGTACGCCGCGAACGACGTGCGGTACCTGATGCTGGCCCGGCACGAGCTGGAGAAACGTCTGGAACAGTTCGGCCATCGCGACAAGGCCCACGCCGAGTTCGCCGAGCTGACACGGCCCGAGGCGCTGCGCAACGACCCGCTGGCGATGAAACTCCGCGCCCGCGGGGTCGGAAAGCTGCGACGCCGTCAGCAGGCGGTGTGTGATGCGCTGCGGATCTGGCGTTACGAGCAGGCGGAGAAAAATGACGTGCCGGTCCGCGCTTTTCTGGATGATCAGGCGCTGGTAGACCTGGCGCGGTGCAAGCCCGAGGACGCGGAGACGGTGCGCAACTGCAAGGGCGTGCCCTGGCCGATCAAGGAGCGCTTCGCCGAGGCGATCGTGGCGGTCACGCAAGACGCGTTGTCCGGCGAGCTGCCGCCGCGGCGCGACAGTGGCCGACCGATGACCGAGGGTGCGAAAGAGCGCCTCGACACGCTGTGGCCGGCGGTCCGCAACCACGCCGAGCAGCGCGGCATCGCGCCCACGATGGTGCTGAGCAAACGTGAGCTCACGGAGTTGGTGCGCGCCGACGACGAGGGCCGGGATCGGCCGGACAACCGGCTGACGCGGGGGTGGCGGTGCGATTTTCTCCGGCCGGTTCTGGGCGGGTTGTTGGGCTGACCGTCCGATCGGTTTTTATCAGACCGTGTTTCGGGGGCGCAACGCCGTGGCCGGTTCAGAGGGACCGCGCGTGAGTCGATGTTCTTGGTGGGGGGAATGCCCCCGGGGGGGGCCGGAGCACGTATGCCGCGCGCACCACTGCCGAGCAACGAACCCCAGCGTCTGGACCGCCTGCGCGGGCTGAGTCTGTTGGACACGCCGCCCGACCCGCGCTTCGACGCAATCACCGCGCTGGCCGCCGAAGCGGTCGGCGCGCCCATCGCGGTGGTCAGCCTGGTCGATGAGCACCGGCAGTGGTTCAAGAGCACCTGCGGAACGAGCGCGTGCGAGACGTCGCGCGACGTGGCGTTCTGCGCGTACGCGATCCTCAGCGACGAAGCGCTGGTCGTGCCCGACGCCACGGCGGACGAGCGATTTGCGGACAGCACGCTGGTCACCGGTGAGCCGCACATCCGCGCCTACGCGGGCGTGCCGTTGATCACGGACGACGGCTTGCCGCTGGGAACGCTGTGTGCGATCGACATCAAAGCGCGGCCGTTCACGGACACTCAGCTCGGGCAGCTCCGGCGTCTGGCGGACCTGACGATGTCGGCGATCGATTCGCACGTGCGCGAGCGCCGCCTGCGCGACCTTCAGGCCGAAAACGACCACCTGGTCAAGGCGCTCCGCCGCGACAAGCTCTCGCTGAGCCTGGAGAACGAGCGCTTTCAGTCCGAGGCGCAGACGCATTCGCGCGCGTACCTGGAGCTCGAAAAACTGACCGGGCAACTGCCGGGGATGGTGTATCAGTACCTGCTTCGGCCGGACGGCACGTCGTGCTTCCCGTACGCGAGCGAGGGCATCCGCGAGGTGTACGACGTGGCGCCCGCCGACGTGGCCCACGACGCGACCCCGGTCATCGAGCGTCTGCACCCCGACGAGTTGGACGACGTGATGGCGTCGATCACCATCTCGGCCGAGACGCTGCGTCCGTGGGTGTTGGAGTACCGGTACCGGCGCGAGGACGGGACCTACCGCTGGTTGACCGGGCGGGCGACGCCGGAACGCCTCGCCGACGGCGGCACGTTGTGGCACGGGTTCATCCACGACGTCAGCGAAGAACGCGAGACGCAGACGCGCCTGCAACTCGCGCTGCGCGGCGGCGGGCTGGGGCTGTGGGACTGGAACGTGCGGACCGGCGAGGTGTACCTCGATCGCGGGTGGCACGAGATGCTGGGTTACGAGCCGGGCGAGCTGGAACCGGTGCTGGAGACGTGGGAGCGGCTGGTCCACCCCGAGGATTTGCCCAACGCGTGGGCGTTGGCGAAGCGTCACTTTGCCGACCCGACGCAGCCGTACCGCGCCCAGAGCCGGTACCGCACAAAGGACGGCGGGTGGAAGTGGATCGATTCGAGCGGCGAAGTGGTGGAGCGCAGCCCGGACGGCGAGCCCTGGCGGATGGTGGGCGTGCTGGTGGACGTCGACGAGACGCACCGCGTGGTGGACGAACTGATCGACGCCCGCGCCTCCGCCGAGGCGGCCAGCCGCGCCAAGACCGAGTTCCTGGCGAACATGAGCCACGAGATCCGCACGCCCATGACCGCGATCCTGGGCTACGCCGACCTGCTCGACGACCTGCGTCTCGACCCGGCCGACCGTCTCGAACACGCCGCGACGATCCGTCGCAACGGCGAACACCTGCTGGCGATCCTCAACGACATCCTCGACCTCTCGCGGATCGAGGCGGGCAAGATGCAGATGGAGATCATGCCCGTGAAGCCCGCGGAGGTAATCTCAGCGGTCGCGGAGCTGATGCGCGTGCGTTTCGAGGAACAGGGCGTGGCGCTCGAGCTGGACCTGCCCGACCGCGGCCTCTGCGTGCGCACCGACCCCACGAAGCTGCGTCAGATCCTGATGAACCTGGTCGGCAACGCGGCGAAGTTCACCAAGAAGGGCCGGGTCACGTTGCTTATGCGGGGTGCGGACGCGGCGGACGGCCGAACGGACCTGCGCATCGAGGTCGAGGACACGGGCATCGGCATCGCCGCGGACCAGCTGGGCACGCTGTTCGAAGCGTTCACGCAGACCGACACGTCGCACTCGCGGCGCTTCGGCGGGACCGGGCTGGGCCTGAGCATCTGCCACCGGCTCACGGACCTGATGGGCGGCACGATCGAGGCCGAGTCGCAGGTGGGCCAAGGCAGCACGTTCCGGGTGGTGCTACGCGGCGTCGAGGTCGTCACGAGCCAAGACCCCGAAGCGTCTCCGGCGTCCGAACAAAACCGGGCCGACGCCTCCCTTTCGGGCAAGCGCATCCTGCTGGCCGAGGACAGCCCGGACAACCAGCGGCTGGTCGCGTTTCATCTGAAGAAGGCGGGCGCCGAGGTGGTGGTCGTGGACAACGGGCGGGACGCGGTCCGGGAGGCGGAGGCGGCGCTCAAGGACGGCCGGCCGTTCGACGTGATCCTGATGGACGTGCAGATGCCCGAGCTGGACGGCAACGCGGCGACGTGGCGCCTGCGCCGCACGGGCTACGACCGGCCCATTATCACCCTCTCGGCCCACGCGATGGCGGACGAGCAGAACAAGGCGTTCACCAGCGGCAGCGACGGCTACCTCACCAAGCCGATCGACAAAGACAAACTGATCGCCGCCTGTGCGACCGCGCAACGCCGAACGATGGAGTTCTACGCGAAGGCGATTTGAAGGTCAGCCACGACTCTTCAGCGCCTGCTCGACGGCGGTCAGCAGGTTCGGAACGTCCTCTCGTAACGTGCTGTACACGACGGGTACGTCAATCTCGAAGTACCGGTGGACCAGGATGTGTCGCATGTGGATCACTTTGTCCCACGGCACAGAAGGCACCGTCGCGCGTCCGACCTCCGTCAACTGCGCCGCGGTTTCACCGATGACGGTCAACAGATTCACGTCGGCGTGAATGGTGTAATCGTCAGCGGCGTAGGCTTCCAGGCTGACGGCATCAAAATGTTCCAACGGTTTCCGCGCCGCGTCGGCGATATGACGCAGTCGGTCCGTGTCATCGAGATCCATACAGTGTTTCCGCGTCCTGGATGACTCGCTCCCGGAAGTAGCGGCTCAAGCTGCGGGGCGTGTGCAGGTCAACGCGCTTGCCGACGATGTTTTCCAGTTCCAAAGCGTATCCAGAAAACTCGAACAAGCCGGGCACATGGTCGGGCTCAAACTCGATCAATACGTCCACGTCGCTTTCCGGTCGGAAGTCATCGCGCAGGACCGAGCCGAACAACGCCAACCAGGCGATCCCGCGTTCGCGACAGAACGCTTCAATCTGCCGGCGGTCAATGTGGGGGCGCAGGGGGGCAACCATTGTTGGATTGTACCCGTCGAGTCGATCAGCCCGCGAGCTTGCGCACCGCCTCGGCGATGCCCTGCGGGTCCAGGCCCTGGAAGCCCATCTGCCGCCACAGGCCGCCGCAGCCTTCCTTATGCGTGCCGATGTGGTCGTACTTGCCGGCGAAGCCGCGCTGCAACAGTGCGCTGCCGAAGCGTGAGCCCAACGACGTCTTGACGTTGAGTTCCTCGGCGACGAGGACGTACGGGGCCTTGGCGAGCGCGGCCATGGCTTCCTCGTCCCAGACGTTGAGCGTCGCCTTGTTCACCAAGCCGACGCCGATGCCTTCCTTGCGGAGTTCTTCGACGGCGCCGAGGGCGCGGTGCAGGCACGAGCCGTAGGACACGACGTAGCCGCCCATCGGTTTGCGGGCGCCGCCGACCGCTTTGCTTGCCTGGCGGATGACATCGTCTTTGCCGGGCGTGAACGCGGTGTCGTCGTAGAACTTCGAGCCGTCTTCCTTGAGGATGTACGGGATCTTGGAGCGGTTGGAGAACACGAAGCGCAGGCCCTTGTCGTGGAAGACTTTCTTGACGCAGGCGCGGAACTGGTTGGGGTCGCCGGGGAAGTACAGCCGGGTGTTGTCGAGGGTCTTGCCGTCGTGTGAATCCATGCCGCCGTCGGCAAAGAAGTGGTTGATGCCGAAGTGGCAGGTGTTGTCAGCCATGTCGTCGACGCCGGAGTGGCTGAAGTGCGCGAGCACGTTGCACTGGTTGAGCCGGGCCATCGTGATTTCCGAGACGCACATCTCGAGGAAGGCGGAGAAGGTGGCAAAGACGCCCTGCTTGTCTTCGTCGAAGCCGAAGCCGGCGGCGGCGGAGTAGTTGCCGCGTTCCATGATGCCGCCGGAGATGTAGATGTCGGGGAAGGCGTCGTGGATGGCGTTGATTCCGGTGGAGCCTTCGAGGTCGCAGTCGAAGACGCGGACGGTCTTCTTGCGGGTCTCGGCGTCGAGGCCGTTCAAGATCTCGACCATGACCTTGCCGAACAGGCCGCGGTTGGCCTCGGCGTCTTCGCTGGAGCCGGGGTAGTGCGGCTTGCTGTCGACCTTGGGTGCGCTGTTGATGAGTTCGATGGCCTTCCGGGCTTCGTCGGTGCCGCGCTGCTCGAAGTAGGCGATGGCGGCGGAGGCTTTGAACACGTCGTGGCCGTGCGTGGAGCCCTCGACGCCGGGGATGCCGGGGGCCATGGGGCGCTTGTTGATCAGCGCGACGGGCCCATCGACCTGGAGCGCGGTGCACATGCGTTGGTAGAGCTCGTCGAGGTTTTCGCCGTCGCCGGTGGTGACGCCCAGGCCGTGGCCTTCGAGGGTCTTGGCGACGTCGTAGCCGGGCATGTAGTCGGACGGGTGGCCGGCGATGGTGACGTTGTTGTCGTCGACGAGGAGCTTGACGTTCAGGCCTTGCGCGACGGCGAGGCGCGCGGCCTCGGCGTCGTTGCCTTCCTGCTGCGAACCGTCGGAGCCGAGCATGAAGACGACGTGGTCGGGGTGGGCCATGGCGACGCCGTTGACGAACGGCCACATGTGCCCGAGCCGGCCGGACGAAAACTTGACGCCGGGCGTGAACCCGCGCTCGGGGTGGCCGGGCAGGTGCTGGTTGTATTCGCGGTAGCGGAAGAGCTTTTCGATCGGCAATTCGCCGTCGAGCGCGGCGATCAGGTACTGCGTGGCGACGCGGTGGCCGGCCTCGTCCCAGTAGATGTCCATGACCTTGGGCGCGCCGCCCTTCTTGCTGTGCTCGACGAAGCCGCGGACGATGCAGACTTCGGGCACGGTGTCGAACGGCCCGCCGCTGTGCCCGCTGACGCCGCGTGCCCCGGCGTAGGCGGTGAAGAACGTGATGGCGTCGCGGCAGAGCGCGACGTTGTATTTGAGGTCGTCGCGCTGCGCGTCGGTGAGCGTGGGCTGCGCCGGGTCGAGCGCGATGTCGCGGTAGGACGAGAGGTCGAAGGGGAAGTCGGCGGCGGTGGGCATGGTCGAGTCCCCGACGGCGGCGGTGGCGGTGGTCATGATCGGTTCCGGGTTGGGGTGAACACTCGGGGGAGATTCAGGGGGTCATCCGGGGTTATCGGTCGGCGAAGTCGCGGGCGAGGCGCTGCTCGGTCTGGGGGTCACGGCCCAGCGGCTCCCAGTAGCGGGCGGTCAGGCCACGCTGTTCCCACGGCTCCGGGACGCCGTCGAGCGTGGAGAACTCCCGGCCGCGGGCCGCGTTGATCACCCGGCGGGTGGGCGCGACGTAGCGCTCGAGCTGCACTTCCCAGTGCAGTTGGTTCATCGCCCATTCTTCATCGGCCGAATCAGCGTCCCGTAACCCCAGCGGTTCGGCCGACACGCGGACCACCCGCCGCATCGGGCTGAGCGTCGCCTCCCACGCGCGGTCACCGTCCAAGCGTTCCGGCGACCAGAGTTCCACGGCCAGGGGGACCTGACGCGGCTGCGTCGTGACCACGCCGGCACGGTAGTCGGCCCGATCGACGGCGTAGCCGGCGTCGCGCAGGACGAGGACGACCTGCTCAAACACCGCGGGCCGCTCGGTGTCGTGGAAGACAAACGCCGCGGCCGAGGCCGACGTTTCGGTTTGCGAGACGGACATGACGGTGGCGTCGGACGCCGAGGGTGCAGTCTGGCATCCGGGGCTGGTCGCCAGAACCATCGAGAACGCCAGAACCGCGCACGCCGCCGAAGCGACGCCGGGCGTCACGCAACGTCCGAGAAGGCCGGGGCGACCGGTCATCCCGGCAGTTTATCGCCCGTTTCGCGTGGCCGCAGAGGCCGGGCGGGCTTAAACGCCGGCCGTTTCGCGTCGATGACCCCCCGCAGGAGAACCGTCCCGGGAGACGCCGCGTTGTCACAGACTCCATCCGCCTCCGCGCCGGCCACCCCGCCGGCCCGCCGCCGCCGCCGCCGCGCGTCCTCGATGCGTCAACGGCTGGTGATGTGGAGCGTCATGGCCGTGGTCGTCCCGACCTTCACCTGTGCAGTGGCGATGAACTTCATCGCGCTGGACGGCATGAGCCGCAGCCACCTGCGCTCCACCGAGCAGTTGACGCGGGTCACCGCCGGCGCGTTGTCCGGCCGGCTCGCCGACGGGTTCTCCCACGACGCCCGCCAGGTGGTGGACTGGCTGCGCGAAGACCCGCGCGTCGCCCTGATCGAGGTCACCGACGCCACGGGCAAGGTGCTCTACCGGCCCGTGGGCGACCCGGACGTGGCCATCAGCCTCGAAGACCTGCCGATCGACGCGGTGGGCAGCCGATCGATAAACAACGCCACGGGCAGCATCGCGATCCACCGCACGTCGGTGCAGACGCCGCGGACCCAGGACGCGCTGCCCACGGTCGAGGGCTACCTGACGCTCGCGTTGAACGACCACGACGCGGCGGACGCGCTCTTGACGATCAACCTGCTGCAGTTCGGGGCGGCGCTCCTGGTGTGCCTGCTGATGGTGCCGATCACCGCGTTCGTCGTTGCGAAGTGGACGGCGCCGCTGCGGTCGCTGCGCCAGTCGTTGGCGCTGCTCGTGCGCGGCCAGCGGCCCCAACCGATTAAGGTCACCACGCAGGACGACCTCGGGCAGCTCTGCGAGGCGTTCAACGTCATGGTGGCGTCGCTGTTCGAGGCCCAAACGCAGTTGTCTCAGGTGAACGAACGGCTCGAACAGCTCGTGAAGCAGCGCACCGCCGAGGTCCGCCACGCCAACGACAAGCTCGAAGCCGAGGCCCAGGACAAGAGCGAATTCCTCCGCGCCGTCAGCCACGACCTCAACGCGCCGCTGAGGAACATCTCGGGCATGACGCAGATGCTGCTGGTGAAGTACAAGGCCGAGCTGTCGGAAGACGCGGTCAACAAGCTCGAGCGCATCGACGCCAACGTCAAGCACCAGACCGAGTTGATCAGCGATCTGCTCGAGTTGTCCCGGCTGCGCACCAAGGAGCCCAAGCCGGCGGTGATGGAGGTCGGCGAGGTCGTCAGCCGGATCGTGGACAACCTCGCGTTCGACCTGGAGAAGTCTGACATTGAGCTGGACGTCAAGGGCGAGATGCCCACGATCTACGCGGAAAAGAACCGCATGCGTCAGGTGTTCCAGAACCTGATCGACAACGCGATCAAGTACATGATGGACGCGACGGAGCGGCGGATCACCGTGTCGGTGGAGCGCAAGCGCGACTACGAGCCGGACGCGTTCCGCGGCGTGGACGTCTGGGAGTTCGCGGTGGTCGATACCGGGCGCGGCATCGCGGAGGAGGACCTGGACAAGGTGTTCCGGGTGTTTTCGCGTTCGACCAAGTCCGGGACGCACGTCGTGGCCGGCCGGGGCGTGGGGCTGGCGTCGGTCAAGACCATTGTGGAGACGCACGGCGGGCGGATCTGGGTCGAGTCCACGCTCGGGCAGGGCGCCGCGTTCCGGTTCACTCTGCCGGTAGACCGGGTAAGCCCGGAGTTGGCCGACGCGCCGGCAAACCCGGAAACCGCGGCGGACACGGCGGACGCAGACGCGTTGCCGGAAGCCGCGTGACCCGCCGGCCCGGCCCGGGGGCCACTGAATTCGCTCGGCCAACCGGCCGATGACCCCGTGGGGGTCCCACGCCGTTCGCGGGACCGGACATCGCCGCATCTGTGACCCGGCCCATGACCGACGACCTGCCGCGCATCCTGGTCATCGAAGACGACCTCGACACCGCCGCGCTGGTGCTCGAAACGCTTGCGGACTATTTCGGCACCGGCTGCACGACGCACGTCGATAACGCCGCCGACGCCAAGGCGATCGACACCACGCAGTTCGACCTGGTGCTCTCGGACATGAACCTGCCCGACGGCAACGGGCTGGACATCATGCACCACCTGCTCCAGCAGCGGCCGGACCTGCCCATCGTGTTCGTCACGGGCGAGAACATCCTGGGCAACGCGATCCAGGCGATCCGCGACGGCGCGTACGACTACGTCGTGAAGGCCGGCGACTACCTGTTCAGCATCCCGGTCGTCGTCGAGAAGAACCTGGAGCTGTGGCGGATCAAGCAGGAGAACGAGCAGCTGCAGAACCAGTTGGCGGAAAAGAATCAGCAGCTCGAGCAGGCCGTCGAACGCCTCGAAACCGTCGCGTCGACCGATCCGTTGACGGGGTTGGCGAACCGGCGCTCGATCAACAAGGCGATGGACGACCGTTTCGCCGAGGCCGGCCGCAGCGGCGACGACCTGGCGGTGCTGATGATGGACCTGGACGGGTTCAAGGGCGTGAACGACACGGCCGGGCACCCGGTCGGCGATCAGGTGCTGGTGGTGGCGGCGCAGGCGATCCGAGACAACTGCCGGCAGTACGACGTGGCGGGCCGGTTCGGCGGGGACGAGTTCATCCTGATCCTGCCGGACACGAGCGCCGGCGAGGCCGCCGCGGTCGCCGAGCGCATTTTGTCCGACTTCAACGGCGCCGCCGAGGCCGTCTGCCGCGACGCGGACTATCACGACCCGGTGTCGATGTCGGCGGGGCTGGCGACGCTGCACGAAACGGGGATCACGTCCGCCGAGATGCTCATGGCCGGCGCGGACCGCGCGCTGTACGCCGCGAAGGACGCCGGCAAGCACAGGCTGATGCACTACCAGCCCCCCGCCAGCGACGCCGCGTGAACCGCGACGACGGGTTATCGGCGGTTGCCCCGTTTCGACGTCGCGGCACCACCGAACACGGCGGCCTCCGTTTTCATTCTCCCGGCGATGAACCGTCTAAAGGGCGCGAACGGTTGCACCGATGCTCCGTTTCAAGCGGTGAGTTGCCCCGTGACCGCCGAACCAGGAGGCTCCATGTCCGATTCGCCCCAAGACCATAACGCGACCGCCAACGACAGCGACGTGCTGCAGCTCGTGAGCTTCGAGATCGGCACCGAGGAGTACGCCATCCCGATCCTCGCGGTGCAGGAGATCAACCGGATGATGTCCATCACCCGGGTGCCCAACTCCCCGCCGAGCGTCGAGGGCGTGATCAACTTGCGCGGCCGGATCATCCCGGTCGTTGACCTTCGCAAACGCTTCGGGCTGTCGGAGGTCGAAGACTCGGCCGACGCACGCATCATCGTCGTCGAAGTCGGTCAGCAGGGCCGGGTGCTCGGCTTCATGGTCGACCGCGTCAATCAGGTCCTGCGCCTTGCGCGCGACATCGTCGATCCGGCGCCCAGCGTCGCCGGCGCCGCCGGCGCCGACTTCGTCGAGGGCGTCGGCAAGCTCGAAGACCGCCTGCTGATCCTGCTGGACCTGGACCGGCTCTTCGCCGACACCGAACTGCCCACCGAAGCGCTCGCCGCGGCCGCGTGACCGGTCCGGTTTCGTTTCGATCGCTCATCCCCCCGCCGCCACGCCCCGGCCCGCGAGAAAGACTCCATGCCGACCACCACGCTCCACATGTCCGACGCGCACTTCGATCAGCTCCGCAAGATCGTCTACGACCGCGCCGGCATCCACTTCCAGGACAGCAAGAAGTACGTCCTCGAATCCCGCCTGGCGCGCCGGCTCGAAGAGCTCGAGTTCGACGACTTCGAGCAGTACCTGATGTTCCTCACCATGGGCCCGTACCAGACCGAGGAATTCCAGGAGATGTTCAACCGCATCACCATCAACGAGACCTCGTTCTTCCGCAACGAGCCGCAGCTCGACGTGTTCGAGCAGCGCGTGCTCCCCGAGCTGCTGGAGAAACGCAAGTCCACCAAGCGTCTGCGCATCTGGTCGGCCGCGTGCTCGTCCGGCGAAGAGCCCTACACGATCGCGATCCAGCTCCACCGCTCGCTGGGCGTGCGCCTCGCGGACTGGAAGATCGAGATCCTCGGCACGGACATCTCGGAGAAGGTGCTCAACCAGGCCGTCTCCGGCGCCTACCCGCGCTACGCGATCCGCAGCGTCAACCCCTCCGTGCTCAGCCGGTACTTCAAAGAAGACAACGGCCAGTACCAGCTCGACGACGAGATCAGGAGCATGGTGCACTTTGAGACGCTCAACCTCAAGGACCGGCTCGCGGCCAAGCGCTTCGGCAAGTGGGACGTGATCTTCTGCCGCAACGTGATGATCTACTTCGACGACGAAATGAAGACCGCCTGCGCCAAGCTGTACCACGAACAGATCGAGGACGACGGCACGCTGTTCATCGGGCACTCCGAAACGCTCCGCAACCTCGACGTGCCGTTCCAGCAGCTCGACATCCCGCAGGCTTTCGCGTACCGCAAGGCGATCGACTGAACGCGGGCGCGTGGCACTGTTCTCGGGGCGGGGCGGACTGATCAAAGGGAACCACGATGAACGACATGGACGCCGGACTGCTCCAGGACTTCCTCACCGAGGCCGGTGAGCTGATCGAGCAGCTCGACCAGGACCTGGTCACGCTCGAATCGACCGAGGGTCAAGAGCAGTCGGACATCTGCAACGCGTGCTTCCGTGCGCTGCACACGATCAAGGGCGCCGCGGGCTTCCTGGGCCTGGACACGGTGACCGAGTTCGCGCACGCGGCGGAGGACGCGCTCAACAAGCTCCGCAAGGGCGAGGTCGCGGTGACGCCGTCGGTGATGGACTTGCTGCTTCAGTCGGCGGACGTGGTGCGCGGCCAGATCGACCAGCTCGCGGGCGGCGACACGCCCGACGCCGCCGACCCCGCGCTCATCGCCCAGCTCCACGCCGTCGCCGACGGCTCGTTCGGCGACGGCGCCGCGCCAGCGGCCGCCGACGCGCCGACCGAAGATCAGCCCGCTGCGTCGGGCGGGGCCGACGACCTGCCCGGCACACCGCTGAAGCTCGGGCCGCAGAAGATGGACCTCATCGAGTTCATGGCCACCGACCTCAAGGAGTACGTCGGCCAGCTCGACGAGGCGATCGACGGCCTGGCCAACGACGCGACGCGCGAAGAGTCTGCCGACCTGCTCGGCCAGATCGCCGACAACCTGGTCAAGACCGCGGACTTCTTCGAGCTCGACGACCTCACCGCGCTGACGCAGAGCCTGTTCGACATCGCGCCCAAGCTGCACGAAGCGAAGCACGACCTGCTCGGCGACATCGTTGTACGCATCCGCGCCTGCCGGCAGTTGATCGAGCAGCAGGCCGACGCACTCGAGAACGAACGCGCGTTGAGTTGGGACATCGACACGATCACGCAACGCCTTGGCGCGCTGGCGGACGGCGAATCGGTCGACGCCGGGGCGCACGACGACGACGTCGCCAAAGTGCTCGAGCTGGACGGCGTGGTCTCGGCGTCGGCCGCCGCGGCGCCGGCTCCCACGACGCCGGACGAACCGGCCGACACCACACCCGACGACGGCCCGCTCGCCCGCATCGAGCCCGAAGCCCCCGCTCCGCCGACGCCGGACGCGAAGAAGCCTGCGGCCAAGGCCGCCCCCCCCGCGCCCGAACGACGCAACGGTGAAGACCGCCGTCAGGGCGACCGCCGGCAGTCCGCCGGCAACGCCGCGCCGGAGCAGACCATCCGCGTCGAGGTCGGCCGGCTCGAAGAGCTGCTCAACCTCGTCGGCCAGCTCGTGCTGTCCAAGAACCGCATCAACGCGCTGGCCCGCGACCTCCGAGAAACCATCGGCATCCCGCACGAGGACGGCGAACGCATCGGCGAGGCCGCCAGCGACCTCGACCGACTCACCGGCGAACTCCAGGTCGGCGTCATGCGCACGCGCATGCAGCCGCTGGCCAAACTCTTCGACCGCTACCCCCGCGTCGTGCGCGACATCGCCCGCGCCACCGGCAAACAGATCAATCTCGAGGTCGAGGGCAAGGACACGGAAGTCGACAAGACCGTGCTCGAGAACCTCGCCGACCCGCTGGTGCACATCCTCCGCAACAGCGCCGACCACGGCGTGGAGTCGCCCGAGGACCGCGAGGCCGCCGGCAAGGACAAGCAGGGCACCGTGCGCCTCACCGCCGAGCACCAGGGCAGTCACGTCCGCGTCGCCATTTCCGACGACGGCAAAGGCCTGGACCGCGCGGTGATCGGCAACAAGGCCATCGAGCGCGGATTGACCACGCCCGACCAGCTCGAGAAGCTCGAAGACTCCGAGGTCTTCCGCTTCATCTTCGAGGCCGGGTTCTCGACCGCCAAGCAGGTCAGCGACCTGTCGGGGCGCGGCGTGGGCATGGACGTGGTCCGCACGAACATCGCCAAGCTCAACGGCGCGGTGAACATCGACTCGATCAAGGGCAAGGGCACGACCATCGAGATCCTGATCCCGCTGACCGTCGCCATCATGCCCGCCATGATCGTCGTCTCGCACGACGAGCAGTACGCGATCCCGCTGCAGTCGGTGATCGAGATCGTCCGGCCCGAGGACGCCGCGATCTCCAGCGTGCAGGGCCAGCGCGTCGTGCGCATCCGCAACACGGTGCTGCCGCTGATCGACCTGCGCGAGAAGCTGCACCAGCCCACGGACGACCCGTACAACCGCTTCGCCGTCGTCGTCAAGGTCGGCGGGACGCAGGCGGGCCTGGTGGTCGACCGGCTGATCGGCCAGCAGGAGATCGTGATCAAGCCGCTCGACGACGAGTACACGCAGGGGGGGCCCTTCTCGGGCGCAACCATCCGCGAGGACGGCAAGGTCTGCCTGATCCTCGACGTGGTGCAGGTGCTCAAGGACAACACCGTTCGGCTGGCCGACGCCGCCTGACGCGGCCACGCCGCCAAACTCGCGCCCCGATTGACCCGATGACCCTTACATGCGCCCCCGCGCCTGACCCGGCACCAAGGAGAACGACGTGAACAGTTCCTACATCCTTCCGTTCGTTGATTCGGTGAGCAACGTCTTCGAGACGATGCTGCAACTGCCCGTGCAGGTCGGCGACCCCGCGATCAAGCCGCACGACACGCCCGCCGCCGACGTGTCCGGCATTATCGGGCTCACCGGTGACGTGGACGGCACCGTCGTGCTCGGCTTCCCCACCGCGACCGCCGAACGCGCCGTGGCCATCTTCACCGGCATGGAACTCCAGGCCGACCACGAAGACTTCGCCGACGCCGTGGGCGAGTTGGTCAACATGATCTCCGGCGGCGCGAAAGCGAAGTTCACCGGCAAGAAGGCGGCGATCTCCTGCCCGTCTGTCGTGGTCGGTGCCGGGCATGCCGTGTTTGGCCGCAAGGACGTCGCCTGCATCCGCATCCCGTGCGAGTGCGACCTGGGCGAGTTCTACGTCGACGTGGCGATCCGCGACGTCGTCGAGCAGGCCCCCGCCGCCGAGGCCGCTTGATCCCGCTTCCCCTTTTCTGATCCCAACCCCGGCAAGGTCGTTCTTTCAACCAACGACAACGACCGCCAACGCGAACGCTCGTGGAGAACCAACGATGAAGGTCATGCTGGTAGACGACTCAAAGACCATGCGCAACATCCAGCGCGGCATCCTCACCCAACTCGGGTACACCGAGATCGAAGAAGCCGTCGACGGCCAGGACGCGCTCGACAAGGTGGATGCGTTCGCCCCGGAGCTGATCCTGCTGGACTGGAACATGCCCAACAAGGACGGCATCACGTTCGTGAAGGAGTACCGCGGGGCGGGCAAGACCACGCCGATCATCATGGTCACCACCGAGGCCGAGAAGTCGCGCGTGGTCGAGGCCATCAAGGCGGGCGTGAACAACTACGTGGTCAAGCCTTTCACGCCGAACGTCCTGGGCGAACGCATCCAGGAAACGATGTCCCGCGCGAAGGCCGCGTGACCTGACTCCGCGCCGCGTTGTTCTGCGTCGTTGCGCGACGCGGGCACCGGCGTGCACGCGCCCTCCGTGGATCGTGGTCCTATCCCGTTCTCACTCTGACCACCACCGCCATGCGTGTCCTGATCGCCGACGACTCCACCTTCATGCGCCAGGCCCTCGCCCGGGCGGTGACCGAGGCCTCCGACCTGGAAGTGGTTGGCCGGGCCCGCGACGGCCGCGAGGCGGTGGCGATGGCCAAGGAACTCCGGCCGGACGTCATTACGCTCGACATCGAGATGCCGGAGATGGACGGCCTGACCGCCCTTCGGCACATCATGCGGGAAGCGCCCACCAAGGTACTCATGTGTTCGTCGCTGACCCAGGAGGGCTCGGTACAGTCGCTCCAGGCCCTGCGCATGGGGGCCGCCGACGTGATCGGCAAGGTCAACGGCTCCACGCTGCCGGGCGGGCGGAGCTTCCACGAAGAATTCATCAGGCGGGTCCGCGGACTGGCCCAGGCGTCGCGCGACACCGCCCCGCCGCCGGCCCCGCGCTCGGCCCGCGACTCGTTCCAGATCAATCCGGCCCACTACGACCTGATCGTGATAGGCTCGTCCACGGGCGGGCCGCCGGTCGTCGAAACGCTGCTCACCGCCCTGGGACCCCGACAACGGCTGCCGATCGTCGTCGGCCAGCACATGCCGGCCGTGTTCAGCAAGGCCATGGCAGACCGTTTGAATGAACTTTGTTCACTTCCGGTCATCCACGCCCAGAACGGCACGAGCATCGAGCCGGGCCACGTCTACATCTGTCCCGGCAACGAACACAGCCACATCGTCCGATATGCCGGCGACTCGCTGCGTCTGAAAGTCGGTGAAGAACCCAAAGACCACCTCTACCACCCCTCGGTCGATGCGCTGTTCAGCAGCGCCGCCCAGGCTCGGGGTAAGAAGACCCTAGCCATCATCCTCACCGGTATCGGCGACGACGGGGCCGACGGCGCGGAGGCCCTCCGAAAGTCGGGGGCGACGGTCTTGGCGCAGGATCAGGCGTCCTGCGTCGTCTACGGCATGCCCCGCGCAGTCGCCGAGCGCGGTCTCGCCTCCGCGGTGATGACGCCCGACGAGATCGCCAAGATCTTGGGGCAGTTTGGCAAAAGCGCAATAGCCGCTTGATTGACAGTAATTTATTGCTCGGATTGAACGCCCAGGCGCTCGAGCAAGCCATCGAAGGCATCGAGCGTGTGATACTCGATGGTGACGCTGCCCGTGTTCTTCTTGCGTCCGGGCCGGATGGCGACCTTGGTGCCGAGTTGTTCGCCGATTTGACGTTCGAGGTCCGTCAGCCAGGCCGATTTGTTGGTCGGTGTTGAACTGCTGGGCGACGGGGCGGTGGTCGACTCCTGGCCGGCCCGCCGGACGGCCGCCTCGGTCTGCCGGACGGACCACCCCTCGCGCACAATCTGGGCAGCGAGCTTCGTCTGTATTTCAGGATCGGTCAGGCCGGCCAAGGCGCGGGCGTGACCCATGGAGATCAGCCCGTCGGCGATGAGCTGACGGACATCCAAGGCGAGCTTGAGCAGCCGCAACAAATTGGTAACCGTCGAGCGATCAAGCCCGACCCGCTCGGCAACCTGGTCGTGCGCCAGGCCGAACCGCTCGGAGAGTTGACGAAACGCCTCCGCCCTTTCGATGGGATTGAGGTCTTCGCGTTGCAGATTCTCAATGAGCGCCCACTCGGCAGATTCCTGGTCGCCGGTCTCTCGGACGATGGCCGGGATGGTTTCAAGCCCGGCCAGAGACGCCGCCCGCCACCGACGTTCGCCGGCCACAAGCTCGTAGCGATCGCTGACCGTTCCGGGTGCGCGACGAACAATGACCGGCTGCATGACTCCGTGTATACGGATCGAGTCCGCGAGCTCCTGGAGAGAGGCGTCGGAAAAACTCTGGCGCGGCTGATGCCGATTCGCCTCGATGTGGTCGAGACCGATACGGGCCAAGCCGTCGGCATTCGTCGGTGTTCCACGTGGAACATCCGGCGAACCTGCCGCGTCGATCCCCACCTCACGCTCAGATCCAGAGGTGGAGCCTTCCGAATCCGGTGGGCTCCCCTTAGGACGGGACGGCGTGTCCACCGCCACCGGCGTGTTCATGAGGCTGCTCAAACCCCTTCCCAAACGAGACGGACGTTTCTCAGATTTCGCCATCGCGTGACCTCCTTGTCGTGAACGGTTCGACTGATTGCGAGACAGCATACCACCGGAAGTCGATATGTTGATCCAAACTAGCCGGCTGAGGCGACCAAGCGGCCCCGACTGCTTGTTAGGTTTTTGTAATAATCAAATGTCGCCATGTGGTCTGTCCGCGGCATGGGCGGGCGCCGCTTCGACGAGGGCCGATAAGGGCCCACCCTTGCCACTCCGCTTGGATCGTTCCACAAACGTAGTAATTTAGGAAAGAATATGATGAACCCTGGTCGATAGGGTTCGTACCAGCAACACTGATCTTTCTCCTCCGCCATGCCCCACGGTTCCAAATCGTGGGGCATGGTTTTTGGTTCCTGTGCTTATTTGTTTCAACAACTATTAGGTGGGCGAACTCGGCCTGAACCGTTGCGTGCCGGGCGGGCGGCTCACGCCGGGGTGTCGAGCTTGCGGAGGATGTTGGTGGTGCTCCGGCCCTCGACCAGGCCGATGAGTTCGACCCGGCCGCCGCGGGCTTCGACCAGCTCGTGGCCGACCACGGTTTCGCGGGTGTAGTCGGCGCCCTTGACGAGCACGTCGGGCTGCACGGCCTCGATCAACGAAAGGGGGGTGTCGTCGCCGAACACCACCACATAGTCGATGCTCTGCAGTTCGCTGAGCACCATGACGCGGTCGGCTTCCTGGTTCACCGGGCGCGGCGGGCCGTTCTTCTCGGCCTTGATGCGGCGGATGCTGTCGTCGCTGTTGAGCCCGACGACCAACACATCACCGGTCGCGCGGGCGGCGCGGAGGAACGCGACGTGCCCGGCGTGGAGGATGTCGAAGCAGCCGTTGGTGAACGCGATCGATTTGCCTTGCGCTCGGTGCGCCCGCAGCTCGGGGACGAGCTGCTCGACGGTGCGCTGCTTGCCGAGCTCGTTGTGGTACTCGCGCAAGACCTCAAGCAGGATGTCGTCGAGCGGGATAGGCACGACGCCGGCCTTTTCGACTTCGAGGCCCGCGGCGAGGTTCGCCAAGTGCACCGCGTCGACCCACGCGGCCCCGTTGGCGACCGCGGCGGCGAGCATGGCGAGCACCATGTCGCCCGCGCCGGTGACGTCGTACACCGCGCGGGCGCGGGTCGGAACGGTGGTTTCGGTGCCCCGCGGGTCGCGCAGCAACGCGCCGGACTTGTCGAGGGTGAGCACGATGTGTTTCAGATCGTGCTTGTTTTGCAGGGTTTTCGCCATCGCCGCCGGCTCGTCGAGGTTGGTGGCGAGTTTCGCTTCGGTGCGGTTGGGGGTGATGGCGTCGGCGCCGCGGTACTTGGCGTAGTCGTGGACGGCGGCGGGATCGACCATGACCGGCACGCCGTGTTGCTTCGCGCGCTCGATCACGCCCTGGCAGAACGCTTCGGTGCACACGCCCTTGTTGTAGTCCTCGAGGCAGACGACGTCGCAGCCGTGTTGCAGCGCTTCATCGACCAGACGCAAGAGCTGCGCGACAAGCGCATCGTCGATCGGCGTGCGGTCTTCCGTGTCGAGGCGGAACATCTTTTGGGGGTGGCGGTGCTGCGCGAGGCCGACGAGGTTGTGTTTGACCGTGGTAGGTCGGCCCGGCGCGGCGAGCAGGGCGGTGGTGTCGATGCCGCCCTGGTTCATGGCGTGCTTGAGCGCGCGGCCGGTCTCGTCGTCGCCGACGACGCCCAGCGCGAGCGCTTCGCAGCGCAGCGCGACCAGGTCGCGGCAGACGTTGGCCGCGCCGCCGGGCCGGTCGTCCGTGCGCTGGACGTGCAGCACCGGCACGGGCGCATCAGGGCTCAAGCGGTCGGCGTGCCCGAACGCATAGCGGTCGAGCATGTAGTCGCCGGCCACGAGAATGCGCTGGGGTTGCCAGCGGTCGAGCAGGTTGAGCAGGTCGGGTTTCGACACGGGCGCAGCTTACCGGTTCACGGAAACAGAACGCGTGCTCTTGTGGTGCGGCGTAGGTGCCAGCCACATGCGGCCTGACGTCTGAATCACGGCTGCGGCAGCCGCGCCTGAAGCAAGGCATTGAGCGCGTCGCCGCCTTGCGTGAACGTCATCGTCACAACCGGCCGGTACACCGGGAGGGGGAAGGAATCGGCGTCGCCGAGTGCGTTCCATTTGACCCAGTCCTTCTCGGTGGTGACCACGGCCTGGGCGTCGAGTTGCTTCGCTCGGTCGAAAACGGCGTTCAGAACGGTGGGGGGATAGCGGTAATGATCGTTGAATTTTTCTGTACCGACGACGCGCCCGGCCGCATCTTTGAGTTGGTTCTCGAAGGTCGCGGGGTTCCCGATCCCCGAGACACCGTACACCCGCAGGTCCGCGAGGTCGCCGACCGCGGTCGTGCCGTTCTGCCCGCGTGAAAGGGCGGTCCAGGTGTGGGCCGCGTGCGTGAGCGGCGCTCGGCCGTGGTGCTGCGTCACGACGGACGCCACGCGATCGCGTTCGGCGTCATCGACCTGGTCGGCGCGGGTGAGGATGACGGCGTCGGCGCGGCCGAGCGCTGAAAGCGGTTCGCGCAGCAGGCCGCGCGGCAGCAGGTGCCCGAAACCGAACGGCCGGGTCGCGTCGATCAGCACGAGGTCCAGGTCGCGCCGGGCCTTGCGGTGTTGAAACCCGTCGTCGAGGACGAAACAGGTCGTCTCGGAACAATTGGCGAGCACAGCTTGGGCCCCCTCAATGCGCGACGGGTTCGGCTGGACCGGCACGCCGTCGCCGAGCGTGCGGCGGAGTTCCTGGACCTCATCCGGCATGTGATCGTCGTTCGCGTTCGATCCGGGATCGCCGCCGTAGCCGCGCAGCAAGACGGCGGGGCGGTGGCCCATGGTGCGCAGCCGGCGGACCAGCTCGATGGTCATGGGCGTCTTGCCGGTGCCGCCGGTCGTGAGGTTGCCGAGGCTCACGGTGGGTCGGCCGAGGTCGCGCTGGCGGGGCACGGTGACTGCCTGGTGCAGCCGCAGGGCCACGAAATACCCGGGTTTCATGGCCGAAAGCGCGGCGCGCCAGGCGGTGGCGGCGGGGCGGCGGTCCTGCCCGGACATGATCCGCAGGAGCTGGGCGTGGTCGGGGATCACCGCGCGGCAACTCCGGGGGTGACGCCGAATTCGGCGAGGCGCGGTACGAGCGCCGCCATCGGCAGGCCGACCACGGTGGCGGGGTCGCCGTCGGCGGTGACGGGCCAGCCGGCGGCGACGCGGTCGTGGAAGTTGTAGCCGCCGGCCTTGCCGGCCCAGGCGTCGGTGTCGGCGTAGGCCTGCAAATCCTCTTCGTGGACCGGCCCCCAATGCACGTGGGCCGTGTCGGCGAACGCGGACTGTATTTGATCGGGCCACGCGAGCAGGCACACGCCGGTGGTGACCCGGTGGGTTCGGTCGACGAACCCGCGGAGCATGTTCAGCAGTTGATCGCGGGTCTGTGGCTTGCCGAGCGGCCGGCCGTGGGCGTCGATGCAGAGCGTGTCGGCGGCGAGGATGACCGCGCGTGGAGTTTGCGATTCTCCAGGTTTTTCCAGCGATTTTGCGAGCGACTGCGCTTTGGCCGTGGCCAGACGGACGGCCAGCGCCGGGGTGTCGCCGTCCTCGGGCGTGTCGGGCTGCGGCGGGTCGTCGAACGGCGGCGTCCGCACCTCGAACGAGAAGCCCGCGTCGCGCAGCAACTCGGCCCGGCGGGGCGATCGGCTGGCGAGGATCAAGCGGGGGGGAGGCGGGGTCGGCACGGTCGAGCACCTTTAAGAACGATCACGGAACGGAGAACGTGTTGCATCCTAAATAGCACGCGCTTTGGCTTTGCGGATCGGCCTGGTTGACCTCGCGATTCGTGCCCGGGGTGAAACTGGAGAACCCGGGATTCAAGCGGCGCGCGGCGGGCTCCCGATAACGCCGATGTCAGCGCTGTTCACTTCGGGACCGGTTTTTTTTCGGGCTCTGGCCTGCGGCGGGTCGGCCCGGCCCCGGTCTTGCGGACGCGCCCCCGAGCCCCGGACCCGTTTTGCGCACCATCGCCATCATCAACCAGAAGGGCGGCTGCGGGAAGACGACCACCGCCATCAACCTGGGCGCGGTCCTCGCCGGCAAGGGCTACCGCACCCTGCTGGTCGATATGGACCCGCAATCGCACTGCGCCCTGGGCCTGAGCGTCCCCGAAAACCGTATCCAGCAGGGCACGGCCGAGTTGCTCCGCGCCGGGCTGGACGGCACGGTCGGCGTGCCGGACCTGGTCTGGCAGGTGTCGCGCAACCTCGACCTCGTGCCTTCCACGATGGCGCTGGCCACCATGGAGCAGCGCCTCAGCAGCGCCCCGGACAAGGACCGCCGGCTGTCGCAGGTGCTCGCGCCGGTCCAGGACCGCTACGACATCTGTGTGGTCGATTGCCCGCCGAGCATCGGGCTGCTCACGTTCAACGCCCTGCGGGCGTGCGACGAAGTGATCATCCCGGTGGAGACCGGCTACTTCGCGCTGCAGGGCTCGGTGCGCCAGGCGCGGACGATCGAGATGCTGATCCAACGCGTCGGGCACCGCGTGCGCTTCAGCGTGCTGCCAACGATGTACGACGTACGCACCAAGCTGGCCCGCGAGATCCTCGGCGAACTCAAGCGGCACTTCGGCGAACAAGTCCTCCCATTGGTGATCAACTTCAACAGCAAGCTCAAAGAGGCCGCGAGCTTCGGGCAGCCGATCACCGAGTACGACCCGAGCTGCCGGGGCATGCAGGACTTCGAAGAGCTCGCGACCTGGCTGATCAACAACGCCCCCGACCCGCCGAGCATGCTCGAGCCCGTGCCCGGCGAGCCGGCGTACCGCGAGTCGTACACGCCTGCCGCGCATGACGACGACGCTGCGGAGCCGCGCCCCGAGCCGGTGATCACTGCGGCCGGCGAGCACCCCGCGATGAGCCGCGCCGCCGAGCTGGCCGAACGCGCCCGTGCGCTGTCGACCCGGACCGCGGCGCTGTCCGCCCGGCTGGAACGCCAGGACCCGGCGCTCACCCGCGACGAACCGGCGCAGCCCGCCACCGCGCTGGTCCAGGTCGAAACGCCGAAGCACAACGAACACGAGTCGCGTGCGGCGGAACTCCCCAAGGCCGACCCGGCCCCCGCGCTCACGCCGCTCCAGCGGCAGGCCCGGCTCGAAGAAAAACTCGAACAGCTCTACGGCTCGCGCGTCACCGCGCAGGGCACCCTCTTCGTCCAGCCGACCGGCAAAGCGAACAACTACGCCCTGGCCGGCGACTTCAACGACTGGAACCCGTCGCGCACCCCGATGTCGCGCAACGAAGCGCTCAACGTCTGGCAGGCCGTCGTCCCGCTGCCGCCGGGCCGGTACCGCTACCGCCTCGTCGCCGACGGCCAGTGGGTACAGGACCCCTACAACCCCAAGACCGAAACCAACCCCTTCGGCGAACTGAACAACGTGATCGAAGTCGGCGCGGCGAGCGCATGAACCACCCTTAGTTTGACCCAACCCCCGCTGACGCAACGCCGCGCGGATCGCAAGTAACCACGCCCACGCGTCAGCCACCTTCCGGGGGGGATCGTCATGGACGACGACCGCACCCAGCAAACCCTCGACGACCTGGCCGAGCTGTTCCTGACCGGGACCGCGCCGCAGCCGCCGCGCCGCGACCCACTCGACGGCCCCGAGCCGATCCGCCTGCGCCCCTCCGCCGCGGACGGTCCGCGCGTTGCGCCGCCCCGCAATCCACCCCCGGGTCCGCCCAGCGACGAACGTGCCCAAGTTCACGAGCCGGAGGATGTGGCACCGGTCACGCCGATGGCGGCGGCCTCGGACGTGCCCGATTTGCGGTTGACGTCGATGCATGACGACGCGGAGCCGGGTGATGACCAGCATCCTGTCGAGCCGACGGACGACTTGCCGACGTTCATTGCTGAGCATGAAGAGTTGGAGCTGAATGTGGCCACGGCCGTCACCGAACCGTGGCCGAGGGAAGAGATGCCCGTGAGAACGTCGCGCGAGATCAAGCCAACCCCCTCGACACGGCCCACCAAGGCGGTCACGCAACGTGTGCGTCCCCACGTCGAAGCGGTGCTGTTGGGCAACCTGCCGGGCCTGGCCCACGCGTGGCTGACGCAGTACGCGCAGCTGCTCGCGCAGCGCGACGGGCCGGTGCTGCTGGTCACGCTCGACGACGACACGCCCGGAGGCGTCCTCGAAGCCGAACTGATCGAGCCGACGCTGCGCGACGTGCTCCAGCAGCGCGCCGATGACGCGGACGCCGAATGGGACGACCTGATCCCCCGGCGCGACGCCGCCTCCGCGAACCGCCACGCACCCTCCAACGGCAACGGCCGCCACGCCCCGCGCCACCTGCGCGACCTGCTCGACGAGTTGTTGCTTGAGCGTGATACGCCCGTCGCCACGGTGCTGGTCTACGCCGACACCGACCCGTCGCAGATCGACCGTCTGCTGGACGTGGGCGTGTGGACGCTGCTGACCGGCGCTGATGAGACCGCGGTCGTCGCCGGGTACCGCGGGCTCAAGACCCTCGTCGAGGCCGACCCCGACGCGCCCGGTGCCGAGGTCGGCGTCTTCGTCATGGGGAGTGATGCGGCCCGCGCCACGAGCGCCGCCCAGAAGATCGCCGCCGCGTGCGACGAGCTGTTCGACACCCCGATCGAGCCGCTGGGCCACCTGCAGAAGATGCGGCCCGCCGCCGCCCGCGCGCTGGGCCAGTTCCCCGACCTGGACGTGCAGTGGAACGACCTGCTCGACGCGCTGATCGAACTGCCGGCCGAGCCCGAAGCGCCGAGCAGCGGCCATCACGCCGAGCCCGCGTTCACCGACGCCGAGCCGGTCATTTCCAAACCACCCGCTTCGCCGCGTGCGACAAAAATCGAGCGTTCCGCCGCCATCGAGCGTGAGCCTGAGCGTGAAGCTTCTGTGCCGAGCTCTGTCGGTCGCCTGACGCGCTCGGTTCGCGACGCCAACGAAGCCTCATCGATCGTCACCGAAGACGATCACGCTCACAACGCCACCGAACCGACCACTGCGGCGAAACCATCCGTCGATCCGAAGCCCGAACGCGAATCGGTCTATGCCGCTGCGTCCAATGCCGAGGCACCGTCACCGGCCCAACCGGTCGCTCACGCTCCCGGCTCGGAGGAAGTGCCAGCCCTCCCGGCCCTGCTCACCGCGGCCCTGCCGGCGCTGAACCTGGTGACGCTGCCCGCCCGCGGGCCCGATCACCCGGACATCGACCTCGCGCTCGACGCCGCCGGCCGGCTGCACCTGCTGCTGCGCCTGGCCGACGCCGAGCACCCCCGCGCGGCGCTGCTCGAACTGTGCGACGCGCGCCGCTGGGCCGTGCGCCACCGCGCGTTGCTCGCGCTGGCGTGCCCGGCGGAGAGGCCGCTGGACCCGACCCGCGTCCCGGCCGTGCATCTGTTCACGCACCAGCCCGACCAGGCCGTGCCCCTCGCCGCGACCATCGACCCCAACATCCGGCTGCATCTGCTCCAACACCTCCCCCTCGCGGCCGGCCCCTCCTGGCTCGCCACGCCGCTGCAAACCGAGGCCTGAGCCGCCCCCGCTTCCCCATTTAAGCCGAGCCCTGAGGAGCAACGCGACGAAGGGCCGGATAGCCCTTCCCGATTCACAATCCTGCCATTCCGGCAGCCTGATTCCCGGGAAACACCCCCAAACCTCTTGATTTTCCGCATTTAGCCGCCTTCGCTGTGGCAAGGGCTTTGCATCCGACCCCCGGAGCGCGATCCCTATGCCCGTGACCTTTGAAGACTACTACCAGACCCTCGGCCTCGAGCGCGACGCCAGCGCGGACGACATCAAGCGCGCGTACCGCAAGCTCGCCCGCCAGCACCACCCCGACATCAACAAGGACGACCCGGAAGCGGCCAAGAAGTTTTCCAAAGTCAGCGAGGCCTACGAAGTCCTCTCCGACCCCGACAAACGCAAGAAGTACGACCAATTCGGCCAGCACTGGAAGCACGGCCAGTCCATCAACCCCGACGACATGCATGGCTTCGGCGGCGGCGGGTTTGAAGACCTCTTCCGCCACGCCCAGACCCGCGGCACCCACGCCGGCCCGGGCGGGTTCCGCTACGAGCAAACTGATGGGAACTTCAGCGACTTCTTCGAAGCCCTCTTCGGCCAGATGCGCGACGCGCACGCCCACGCCGACCGTGAGGAAGCGTTCCGTTACGCCAACGCCGGCAACGGACGATCGCCCGCCGCGGCGCCCGAACAGACGCACGACCTGACCGTCTCGCTGCACGAAGCCATGCACGGCGGGTCACGCTCGATCTCGCTCCAAGGCCCGCAAGGCAACAGCGAGCTGGACGTGAAGATCCCCGCCGGCGTGCACGAGGGCTCGAAGATCCGCCTCAAAGAGCACGGCCTCGTGCTGCGCATCCACCTCGCTGCGCATCCGCACTTCACCGTGCAAGGCAACGACCTGGTCACCGTCGTCCACATCGACCCCGCGACCGCGGCACTGGGCGGCAAGGCCGACATCAACACCCCCGACGGTGACGCCAGCCTCACCATCCCACCCGGCACCAGCAGCGGCAGCAAGCTCCGCCTCCGCGGCAAGGGCCTGCCGATCAAACCCCACGCCACCGAGCGCGGCGACCTGCTCGCCCGCGTCATGATCCGCGTGCCCAAAGAACTCACCGACGCTCAACGCACGGCTTATCAAACCCTGAAGGAGGCCAATGAAACCCAGGCCTGACGCGATGAGAGAACGGGTCGATTGACTCGAGGGTGTCGGGGCGAAGCCCCGACCGCCCGCCGCGCAGGCGCTTTCAAAGAAAGAACGTGACCATGGACCTCAATCGACTTACCGAGAAATCCCGCCAAGCGCTCCAGGAAGCGCAGAACCTCGCGGTTCAGCACGGCCACCAGACCATCGACGCCGAGCACCTGCTACTCGCGCTCGTCGAACAACCCGACGGCTTGATCCCGCGACTGCTCGACAAGCTTGGCCGACCCGCCGACGTCGTCGCCGGCGAGCTACGCCGTGTGCTCGACCAGAAACCCAAGGTCACCGGCCCGGGCTCGAACCCGTCGCAAGTCGGTGTGTCGCAGGCACTCAATCAAATCCTCGTCAACGCCGAGCAGCAGGCGAAGAAACTCAACGACGATTACGTGAGTGTCGAGCACCTCATTCTCGCGGTCCTCAATGCCAAAGACACGCCCGCCGCCAAGGTGCTCAAGGACCTCGGCGTGACCAAAGACGCGTTCCTCCAAGCCCTCACCGAAGTGCGCGGCCACCAGCGCGTCACCAGCGACAACCCTGAAGCCACCTACGAAGCCCTGTCGAAGTACGGCATCGATCTGGTGGACGCCGCGCGGCAGGGCAAGCTCGACCCGGTGATCGGCCGCGACGAGGAGATCCGCCGCACCATCCGCATCCTTTCGCGCAAGACCAAGAACAACCCCGTCCTCATCGGCGAGCCGGGCGTGGGCAAGACCGCGATCGTCGAAGGCCTTGCCCAGCGTATCGTGCGCGGCGACGTACCCGACGACCTGAAAAACAAAACCGTGTTCTCGCTGGACATGGGTTCGCTCATCGCCGGCGCGAAGTTCCGCGGCGAGTTTGAGGAACGGCTCAAGGCTGTGCTCAATGAAGTGAAACAGGCCTCGGGGCGTATCCTGCTTTTCATCGACGAACTGCACACCATCGTCGGGGCAGGCAAAACCGAAGGCGCGATGGACGCCGGCAACCTGCTCAAGCCCATGCTCGCCCGCGGTGAGCTGCACTGCATCGGCGCGACCACGCTCAACGAATACCGGCAGCACATCGAAAAAGACGCAGCGCTCGAACGACGCTTCCAGCCGGTTCTGGTCGATCAGCCCACGGTCGAGGACACGATCTCGATCCTGCGTGGCCTGCGCGAGCGCTTCGAGGTCTTCCACGGCGTACGGATCACCGACCACGCGCTGGTCAACGCGGCGGTGCTGTCGCACCGGTACATCGCCGACCGCTTCCTGCCCGACAAGGCAATCGACCTGGTGGACGAGGCGTGCTCGCTGATCAAGACCGAGATGAACTCGATGCCGGCTGAGTTGGACGACCTCACGCGGCGCGTCATGCAACTCGAGATCGAGGAAGCGGCGCTCAAGAAGGAGAGCGACGAACACAGCAAGCACCGTCTCACCGAGTTGCAGAAGGAACTCGCGGATCTGCGCGAGCGTGCCGACGCCATGCGCGCCCAATGGGAAAACGAGCGCGGCGGCGTGTCGAAGGTTCGAGAGTTGCGCGAACAGATCGAGCAGACCAAACTGCAGATCGAGCAGGCCGAGAACGCGTACGACCTGCAGAAGGCGGCGGAATTGAAGTACGGCACGCTGCCGGAACTCGAGAAGAAGCTCGCCGCGGCCGAAGCCCAAGACGACTCTGCCAACACCGATCGCGGCGACGCGAAACTTTTCCGTGACACCGTCACTGACGACGAGATCGCCGAGATCGTCGCGCGCTGGACCGGCATCCCCGTGTCGCGTTTGCTCGAAGGTGAGCGTGAAAAACTCTTGAAGCTCGACACGATCCTGCACGAGCGCGTCATCGGCCAACACGAAGCCGTGCAACTCGTCGCCGACGCGGTCATCCGTGCGCGTGCCGGGATCAAAGACCCGAAGCGCCCGATCGGCTCGTTCATCTTCTTGGGGCCCACGGGCGTCGGAAAGACCGAACTCTCCAAAGCGCTCGCCGAGGCGCTCTTCGACAGCGAAGACAACCTCGTGCGCATCGATATGTCTGAGTACATGGAGAAGCACGCGGTGTCGCGCCTGATCGGTGCCCCGCCCGGATACGTCGGCTACGAAGAGGGCGGTCAGCTCACCGAGGCCGTGCGACGCAAGCCGTACAGCGTGCTGCTCTTCGACGAGGTCGAGAAAGCGCACCCGGACGTGTTCAACGTGCTGCTGCAGATCCTCGACGACGGCCGGGTCACCGACGCCCAGGGCCGAACCGTGAACTTCAAGAACACGGTCATCATCATGACCTCGAACATCGGCAGCCGGCACCTGCTCGATGACGCGGTGCTGGGCGGCGGCGAGATCAGCGACACCAATCGCAACGCGGTCATGGCGGACCTGCGGGCCCACTTCCGGCCCGAGTTCCTCAACCGCGTGGACGACATCGTCCTGTTCAAGCCCCTGACCCTGCCCGAGATCGAGCGGATCGTCCGCCTGCTGGTCGCCGATTTGGAGGCCCGCCTGGCCGACCGCCGAATCACGCTGGAGCTGACCGACGCGGCCGTGGAGCACATCGCCGCCGCCGGCCACGACCCGGTGTACGGGGCCCGTCCGCTTAAACGCTTCCTGCAGCACGAGTTGGAGACGCGGATCGGCCGGGAGCTGATCGCCGGAAGCGTGGCCGAGGGCAGTGCCATCCGTGTGGATTTCGACGAGTCAGACGGGCTGACGGTCCGCACCGAGGAGCCAGCGACGGCATCATCGGGATATCCCTGATATTTAAGCAGGGTTTCGGTAGCTGGGACGTAAAAAAACCGTAAACATCCGACTGGACGCTCGACGCCCGCGGCGATCCCGGTTAAGGTATTCGTGTGGCTGGTGAGTTCCCCGGCCGCAAAACACAGCCCTGCAAACCCCTCGTGAAGGAGATGGAAAGATGAAGACTCAGTTGTTGATCGCTGGCCTCGCGGCCGTGGGCATGACGGGTTCGGCTTCGGCGAACCTGATCATCTCGGAGATCCTCGACGGCGACCTGCCCGGTGGCCTGCCCAAGTTTGTCGAACTGACGAACACCGGCGGCTCGTCGGTCGATCTGTCTGCGTACAGCATCGGCAACTTCAACAACGGCGGCACCACCCTCGGCGGTGGCGCATCGACCGTGCTGTCCGGCACGCTCGCCGCGGGTGACTCGTACGTCATCTCTTACGAAAACAGCGATGGACCCGGCGTCGGATTCTTCTTCGACACCTACGGCTTCGACGCCGACAACTTCGACCTCGGCTCGTTCATCAACGGTGACGACGTTGTTGCCCTGTTCCTGGGCGCGGCCACCGGCGATGGCTCGGACGCGACGCTCGTGGATATCGTCGGCGTCATCGGGGTCAACGGTGACGGCGAGCCGTGGGACTACACCGACAGCTACGGCTATCGCAACTCCACCGTCACGACCGGCAACGCCACCTTCACCGCCAGCGAGTGGACCTTCGCCGGCACCGCCGCCCTCGACGGTGCCGACGCCGCGGGCCACGTCGCCGTCACCACCCCCGGCACCCACGACTTCGTCCCCGAGCCCGCCACGGCGGCCCTGCTGGGTCTGGGTGGTCTTGTGATGCTGCGTCGCCGCAACGGCTGATCATCCGACTGATCAAAGTCCGGACCGACATTCAAACACGCTTCATAGCCCCGCGGCTGATCGCCGCGGGGTTTTCATTGGCCGCAAGATCATTTCACGGGGGCTGTGCACGGCCGCACGATCCCGACTGACCACGGCCCATCACCAATTCTCCGCGTCGTGCTTGGCGCAGGCCGCCGTAGCGATCACAATGGGCTTACACGGACGGCGTCGCGATCAGACCGCGCGATTCACGCAGGACGCAGGACGTTTCGATTTCATGTCTCTTTCTTTTTCGGGAGTCGGCGTGCCCGGACCGCGTATCTCAATCATCCTGGCCGGTCTGCTGACGTGGTTGCTGTTCGCGCCAACGCCTTCCCACGCGATTTGGATCGCGGGCACGTCGTTCGAGCACGAGGCCCTGGCCGAAGACGTCTACTCCAACGCCGCAACCGTGGCCACGGCCGACCCCGCCGTCCCGGTGCCGTTGCCCAATTCGGAAACGCCGCTGGTCATCACCAACAGCACCGCCGCGTCCGACGCCGCCGGCGACCTGGGCTTCAGCGCGGCGTGGTTCAACACCCGGAACCTCAACGGCGTCACCGAAGGCGACCGGCTCGGCGTTCGGCAGGAGACCTTCCTGACTCAGCCGTACCCCGACGGCGACCGCGGGTACACGATCAGCGACGGCGAGGGGCTCATCGTCCTGACCTTCGACCCCGTCGATGTTTCCGGGTACGCAGATGTCACCGTGAGCGTGACGGCCTTTCTGTTCACGACCGACTACGAGCCCGAAGATTCGCTCGTGATCGAAGCGCAGACGGACGCGGGCACCGTCGCCCTGATCGATACCACCACCACCGGCATCGAGGGAAGCATCGCCGAAGGCACGTTCGTGCCGCTGACCGCCGCGCTGCCAGAGGCGGCGACGTCGGTCCAGGTGGTGGTGGCCTACGAGAGCAATCTGCTGATCGAACTGCTGATGGTGGACGACATCCGGATCGAGGCGGGTACCCGCGTCCTGCCCGAACCCGCGACGTCGGCGGCGCTGGCGTGGCTGGCCTGGCCGACGCGACGCCGGCGGCGGCGCTGAACGCGGCATCAACCTACGACCGACCGCCAGACATCGACCATCCCCGCCACGCCGATCACCAGGCTGATTACGCCGTTAACGGTGAAGAACGCCGCGTTGAGCCGGTGCTGCCGTGCATTCCACACCAGCGCGTGTTCGAGGATCAGCAGCCCCGCGATCAGGACGCAGGACACCACAAAGAACACGCCCAACCGTTGGCTCGACGCGGCGCAAAGCGTGAGGCACCCCAGCGCGCCGGCGTGCAGCGCCCGGCTGACCCACAACGCCCGCAGCGCGCCGAGTCTGCCCGGCATCGCGTGCAGGCCCAGCCGGCGGTCGACGTCCGCGTCGGCCAACGCGTAGATCACGTCGAACCCAGCGACCCAGCAGACGACAAACCCCGCCAACCACCACGCGGTCGTTTCCTTCAAAAACCCCGGCTCGATCGCCACCGCCGCCGCCAGCGGGCTGGCCGCCAACGCCAACCCCAACACCACATGGCAGAACATCGTGAACCGTTTCGTGAAGCTGTAGAACGCCACCAGCGCGAGCACCGCCGGCGACAACGCCACCGGCCACCAGTTGCCACGAAACACGCCGAAGCCCGCCGCGCCCAACACAAACCCCGCCGCACACACCGCGATCACTCCGCCCGCGGTCCGTCGCGACAACCGGCCTGACGGGATCGCCCGTGCGGCCGTGCGCGGGTTGGCCGCGTCGAAGCCCGCGTCGGCCAGGCGGTTCACGGTCATCGCAAACGTCCGCGCCAGCACCATGCACACGACGATGAGCCCCGCTTCCGTCCACGTCGGGTAGCGCCCCGCCCACGCCGCGGCCAGCACCATCGCCAACAGCGCAAACGGCATCGCAAAAACCGTGTGCGCGAGTTTGATGTCCCGGCCGAGCGCCGCCAACTCGGTCGCACGCGCGGGAGCCGACGAGTTCAAGAAGCGCTCCCCGGACCGCGGGCGTCGTCACGCACCGCGCGCATGTGCCCCGGCCAACGCACGGACAGGTCGTGCTCCACGCCCAGGTGGTCCAGCACCCGGCCGACGACGAAGTCCACCAGGTCTTCCACGCGCTGCGGCAGCATGTAGAACCCCGGGTTGGCCGGCAGGATCACCGCGCCGGCTTCCTGCGCCGCGAGCAGGTTCGTCAGGTCAATGCGCGAAAGAGGGGTCTCGCGGTGGACCAATACCAGCGTTCGGCCCTCCTTGAGCGTGACGTGCGCAGCACGGTGCAGGAGGTGTTGCTGCTGCCCGGTGGCGACGGCCGAGAGCGAGTTGCTCGAACACGGGACGATCGCCATGCCGTCGTGGCGGAACGACCCGGACGCGATGGTCGCGCCCACGTCCTTGTGGTGGTGGAGCACGAGGTTGTCCGGTGCCGCGGCGCCGGGGTCGCGCCCGGCGAGTACGGCCAAATCCAGGCCTTCCATCCCCAGTTCGTCCCGCAGCAGGCGTTGGCCCAGGGGCGAGACGACCAGGTGTGTCTCGACGCCGGCCTCCACAAGCAGTTGCGTCGTCCGGGCGGCGTAGAGCGCGCCCGAGGCGCCGGAGATGCCGAGCACGATGCGGGGGGCGCGGGCCATGCCCGATAGTAGGTCTTCGTTGACGGGGCGGCCATCGGAGACCGGACCGCTGTCGGTACGGGCGGTTCCGGTGGGGCCGTGCTATAACGGAGTCGGCGCGACTGGAACCCGCGCGGGCCGAAACGGTCAGGAGGGCAGAAACTTGACAAGGAATGTTGCGCGCAGGGTCGGCTCGGTGGCGCGGGGCGTGCCGGTTGTTTTGTACGCCGTGGCGGTGTGGAACGTGTCGGCTCAGGTCACCGGCACCGGGGACATCCTGCCCGCGCAAACGGACGCCAACGCGTGGATCGTCGGCGGCCAACTCGTGGTCGGCAATGACGCAACGGGCGCGGTCAACGCCCAGAACAGCAGCGATATCCACAGCGCCGGCCTGGTTCTGGGTGCTCAGTCCACCGGCGACGGCACGGTCACGCTGTCGGGCCTGGGGACGAGTTACGACGTCATCGGCGACGTGGTGTTGGGCGCCGCCGGCACCGGGCGGCTGCGTATCTTCGACACGGCGCGTGTGGTCACAGCGCCGGCGTTCAACGTGCGGCTCGGAGCCCAGCCCGGCGGGCGCGGCGAGTTGGAGATCAACGCGCTGGCCCAGCTCGACGTCGGCCGCGACCTGGTCGTCAACGGGTGGGCGGACGAACAAGGCGTCCCCGCGGTCGCGCTCGATGGCGGCGCACGGGTGCGCTTGGGGACCGGCGGGGCCGGCGGCGACTTCGTGCTCAACCAATCCGGCACACATGAAGTCACCTTCAGTGCCGCCGGTGAGAATACGCGGCTCGACGCGCCGGGCATATGGCGCATCGCCGACGGCGGGCCGGCGCGGGCCGAACTGTTCGACGGCGTGGTCGTGGTGGCGGGCACGGTCGAGCTCGGGGCCGGAAGTCGCGGGCGTCTGCTCGTGGACGACGCCTGGGTCTCGACGGACGCGTTGGCGTTGGCGACACAGAGCGCCGGGTTCGCGACGCTCGATGCTTCCGCCACGGGTCATGTGCAGGTCGGCGGCGGCGGGGTTGTGTCCGGGGCGGGCCAGGTCGACGCGGCTTTCGCCGGCACGCTGTTCAGCACCGGGCGGATCGAGTTGACCGGCAGCGCGGTCGGGGTCGGGCAGCGCGTCGAACTCATCGGTCACGACGCGTCGTGGTCCACCGCTGCGTGGATTGGCATCGGCGGCTTGGCCGACGATGATCAAGCGCGCCTGCATCTAGGCGGCGCCACCGCGTCGGCGGGGACCTTCGCCGTGATCGAAGTCGGCGGCACGTTGTCGGGGGCCGGGACGGTTGACCTGAACGACCGCTTGACCGTGCGCGGCACGGTCGAGACCACCGGCGGCGTGCTGCTCGTCGACGCGCCCAACACGTCGCGGTTCCAGAACGGCCGGCTCGTCGCGCCGTACGCGGTGCGCGAAACCGACGACGATGAGGACCCACTCACACCGCCGATCATCGAGATCGGTCACGGCGTTCTGCGCTTCACCGCGGACGCCCGCCTCGACGGCACCCTGCGTCTGCCGCGCACCGACCAGCGCCCGGATCTGGACCTGCCGTTGTACGAACCATGGACCCTGATCGACACACAGGACGAAAACGGGACACTGATCGGCATCTTCGACACCGTTGAACACGTTCAGGTCGATGCGCAAACGGGGTTGGCGGTCACGTACGAAGCGCAGCGGGTGGAGGCCCGGCGCGCCCTGCTCGGCGACGCGGACCTGGACGGCTGGATCAATCAAGCCGACCTGGACACGGTGTTGGCGAACTGGGGCGCGGCGTCGGCGCACTGGGTGGTGGGCGACTTCAACGGCGACGGCGTCGTGCGCCAGGCGGACCTCGACGCCGTGTTGCTTTATTGGGGGAATCACGCCGCCGCGCTGTGGCCTCAAGCAATCCCCGAACCGACCACCGCGGTCTGGTTCAGCTTGTTCTTGGCTGGGTCAGCGCGGCTTCGAGTGCGCGGAGGTGGGAGTTGATGGCTTGCCGGCGGTCGTGGTCGATCTCCACCTCGCCGAAGCGCACGTCGTAGAAGTGGTCGGTCAGCGCGACCGCGTGCGCGAAGGTCTCGGGTCGCTCGCGGTGCAGGGCGTCGGCGTAGACGGCCGGCGTCTGCCACGCGGGGCGGTGGTAGCCGTGGCGTTCGAGCAGCTCGGTGTAATCGAGGTAGAAGCGCAGGCGACGCGTCATGGGTTTGGCGAACTCGGGTGCCATCGTGTCCAGCCCGAGCTTCCTGCGCAGGCGTCGCCGGCGCCAGGTCGCGGCGAGCAGGGACGTCGTGGTCCCGAGCATCAGCGTCGCGCCGGCCATGAGCAGCGCCCAGCCCGCCCAGCGCAGCCCGGATTTGGGCGACCACAGCCCGACACGCGTCCAGAGGTTGATCAACCACTCGGGCTCGGCGCTCAGCGCCGAGGTTATCTTGCGGTTCATCGACGACAGCACGCTCTGCCTGGTGCGTTCGTCGTAGGCGACGACCGAGCGGACCCACGTGAACTCCAGATACTCGTAGAGCTGCCGTGTCGCGGCGAGCCAGCCGGGCGTGTCCCCCGCGTGTTCGGCGCTGACTTCCGAAGGCGGGGTGGCGTCGAGGGTGCGCCAACCGATGGTCGGCCCGGCGTTGACCTCCGCCCAGGCGTGGGCGTGGTTGTGACGAACGACGTAATACCCACCGAGCGTGTTGTACTCGCTGGCGCGGTAGCCCGTCACCACGCGGGCGGGGATGTTGATCGACCGGCACATCGCCGCCAGCGCCGAGGCGAACAATTCGCAGTGGCCTTGTTGGTGCTCGAAGAGGA
>JAUIGU010000057.1 GCA_030432595.1 Phycisphaerae bacterium | reverse complement strand
GTCGCCTTCGCACAACACCGCCGAAACCGTTCAGACGCCCACCTCAAGCCCGCGTTGGCCGGGGCGACCCTCGGCGTGCTCGCGGGTTTCGGGGTGCTGTGGTGGCTTCAGCCGCCCGGTTCGGACGTGCAGGGCGCAGCCCGGCTGGCGGGCGTGCTTAAGCCGCTGGTCGGCGGGATCACACTCGCGATGGTCGGGATCCAGGTCTACCGCTGGCTGGGCGGGCGGGTTCCGCCGATGTCGAGCGCCCGCCGGGTGGCCGTTCCGGTGGGGGTTTTGGCGGGCACGGCGTCGACCCTGGCCCACTCCGCGGGGCCGATTATGACGGTCTACTGGCTCGACGCGAAACTCGCTAAGCCGGTGCTCGTGGCAACGCTGGTCGTGTTCTTCCTGCTGGTGAACCTCATCAAGGTGCCCGGGTACGTCGTGTGGGGGCTGATCGGGACGCACACGCTGGCGCTGTCGGGCGTCATGCTCGCGGCCGTGCCGATCGGGTCGTTCCTGGGCTTGTGGTTGCACAAACGGATTCCGGATCGGCCGTTCGCCCTGATCATGTACGTCGCGGCGGCCGCGGCCGGGGGCAGGCTGCTCTGGCAGACCGTGTTCGCTTGAGCCTCAACGGTTCCGGGTGTGACCAAGGCTTGCGATTACGATCTTCAGAGTGAGCGTCCACATCGCCATCCTGCGGCGTCCGTACCTCGACGCGGTGTTGGCCGGCGACAAGACCGTGGAGAGCCGGCTGACCCGGACCGCGACGCCGCCGTGGGGGCAGATTCAGTCGGGCGACCGCATCTTCCTCAAGCAGTCCGGCGGGCCGTTCCGCGCGGTCGCGCAGGCCGGCCATGTAGAAAGCCAAGACGAACTCACCCCCGCAACGGTGGACCGCTTGCGTCGGCGATTCGCGGCACGCGTCGGCGGGGACGACGCGTACTGGGCCGGCAAGCGCGACGCACGCTACGCGTGTTTCATCGAACTCTGCGACATCGCGGCGATCCCCAACATCGGGCCGGCCTACAAGCCGCAGTACCTGCGCGCGTGGTACGTGCTGCCCGACGCCGCCGATCCGATCCGGGATGTCGCATTGACCGCGGGCGCGATCCGCAACCGCTACGTGTCGATCAAGGGGAGCACCCGGCCACTCCGCGAAGCCGCGGTTCGCCTGGAAATGCCCGACGGAGAAATCATTGTGACCGAACTCGTGAAGTCCGGGCAACTCCGCTGGCGCGGCTGGGCCCGGTATTTCGATGCGTACGGCGTGGAGCCCGGGCACCGCGTGCGCCTGCTGGCGATGGGCGGACGGCGGTATCGTGTGTCCTTCCCGGATGCGCCATGACCAAGCACGACGGCCAGGACGACCCTCGATCCCGATACCGCGCGGCGCTGGACCGCGGCGGTCTGGCCGACGCCGACGTGGCGGGATTGTTGACCCACGATCTGGAGCGTGACCTTGAGCCGGCGGGCCGGGACGTGACGTCCTGGGCGTTCGTGGAGAAAAAGCGCGAGGGGCGGGCGCAAATGCGGACGCGTGAAGCCGGCGTGCTGGCCGGGCTGGACCTGTTGTGGCCGGCCGTGGAATCCTTCCGGCACGTCGACTTCGATCCGCGCGCCCGCGACGGCGATGCGCTCGAACCGGGGCAAACCGTCGCCGTCTTCGCCGGCCGGCTGCGTGAGCTGTTGACGCTCGAGCGCACGGCGTTGAACTTCGTCACGCACCTCTCGGGCGTCGCGTCGCTGACCGCGCGGTTTGTCGAGCGCGTGCGCGGCACGCGGGCCGTGATCTGCGACACCCGCAAGACGCTGCCGGGGTTGAAGCTTTTTCAGAAGTACGCGGTCGTGTGTGGCGGCGGCACGCCGCACCGTCAGTCGCTCGGCGACGCGGTGCTGGTCAAAGACAACCACCTGGCCGGCGTCCCGCAAGCCGACCTTCCGCGGGCGCTGACCAAAGCAGCGGAGGAAGCGCGGGCCAAGTACCCGGCGCTCAAGTTCGTCGAGGTCGAGGTGGACACGCTCGACCAGCTCCGCGTGGTCCTGCGTGCGCCGATCGACATCGCGCTGCTCGACAACATGACCAACGACCAACTCGCCGAGGCCATCGCGATCCGCAACGCCGAATCGCCGGGCGTGCGATTGGAAGCCAGCGGCGGCGTCAACCTGGAGACCGTCCGCGGCATCGCGGAGACCGGCGTGGACCGCATTTCGGTCGGTGCGCTCACCCACTCGGCCCCCGCCCTCGACTTGGGGCTGGACATCGGCGACGCCGACTGATTCAGTACGGCGGGGCGAGCGGAGTCTTGTTTTTTGTTTGGATTTTGATAGCATTTCAGCGGAGGTGTGCCGACGTGCTCCGCTGGTTGTTTCTGGACATGAACAGCTACTTCGCGTCGGTCGAGCAGCAGTTCCGTCCGATGCTGCGCGGCCGGCCGGTCGGCGTGATCCCGGTCGAGACCGAGCACACCTGCTGCATCGCCGCCAGTTCGCAGGCCAAGCGGTTCGGCGTCCGCACCGGCACGACCGTCCTCGAGGCGCGGCAGCGCTGCCCGGACATCACGCTCGTCCTCGCCCGGCCGAGGTTCTACGTCCAGGTCCACCAACGGATCTGCGCGGCCGCCGAGCGACACCTGCCCATCGAACAGGTCGAGTCCATCGACGAGATGGCGTTCCGTCTGCTCGGCACCGAGCGGCAACGCGACCGGGCCGTCGAACGCGCCAAAGCCATCAAGCGGCAGATCGCCGAGGACGTGGGCGAGGTGCTGACCTGTTCCGTCGGCGTCGCGCCCACGCGGCTGCTGGCCAAGATCGCGTCCGATCTGCATAAGCCCGACGGGCTGACCGTGCTGGACCAAGCCGACCTGCCCGGGCCGTTGACATCGCGGGACATCGAAGACCTCTGCGGCATCGGCCCGGGGATGACGGCGCGCCTGCGTCGCCACGGCGTCGATTCGGTGCAGAAACTGTGGGACCTGTCGCGACGCGAGGCCCGCCATCTCTGGGGCTCGGTGACCGGCGAGCACTGGTGGGACGGCTTCCACGGCGTCGACAACCCGCGCGTCCGCACCCGCACCGGCTCCATGGGGCACGGCCACGTCCTGCCCACCGCCTACCGCACCTTCCCGGGGGCCGAGGCGATCATGGTCCGCCTCCTGCACAAGGCCGCGGCGCGGTTGCGCGAGCACGGCTACCTCGCGCACCGGCTCAGCGTGTCGATCCGTTTCGTGTCCGGCCAGGGTTGGGGTGAACACATCGCGCTGCCCAGCGTGCAGGACACGCTGACGATCCTGCAGCACTTCCGCCGATTGTGGGACCGCCCTTCCCGACGCGCAGTCGGACACACCGAGACGCCGCAGAAAGTGCAGGTCACGCTGCTCGAGCTGACGCCGGTGGGGCAGACGCCCGGGCACCTGTTCCCGCAGGCCGACCGTCCGCGACGGCTATGCGAAGCGATGGACCGGTTCAACATCCGCCACGCCGCGGACCTGGGTGGCCACGGCGTCTGTTTCGGGTCCATGCTGCCCTGCCGGGACTACGTGATGGACGACAAGATCGCGTTCGGCCGGGTGCCGGACGATCAGGTGGCGATGTGACCGAGCTTTGCCGCGAGCGCGTCAGAGCGGCTGCTTCTTCGGCAACCCCGGCGCACGCGGGTACGCTTTGGGCGTTGGGCGGTCTTTGACGACGCTGACGATGACCAGGTCGTTGTCGAAGCCGTCGGGGTAGGCGTCAATCAACGCGAGTTCGCCCGCGCCGAGCTTGTCGAGCGCATCGCCGGCGTCGCGCAGCTCCTCCTCGACCTTCGGGCCCTTCATTGCGAGCAGGCGGCCGCCGACCTTCACCAAGGGCAGGCAGAACTCGAGGATCACAGCCATCGGCCCGACCGCGCGGCAGACCGCCAGGTCGTACGCCTTCCGGTGCGCGGGCTGCTGCCCCACCACCTCGGCCCGGTCCTGCACGACGCGTACATTGTCCAGCCCCAACGCCGCCGCGGCTTCTTCGACAAAGCGCGCCTTTTTGCCCGTGCTTTCGAGCAGCGTGAACGACACGTCCGGAGCCGCGATGGCCAGGGGGATGCCCGGCAGCCCGCCGCCCGTGCCCACGTCCACCACGGCCGGCGCGTCGGCGCCGTCCACATCAGGCATGCCGGGCAGCGCCGTGAGCGAGTCGACGATCATGCGCCGCCACACGCCCTCTTCGTCCTTGATGGCCGTGAGGTTGAACCGCTGATTGGCCTCGAGCAATAACGCGACGAACCTTTCGAGCCGGTCGCGCTGCGTGCCGTCGAGTTCGATCTCGAGCGCGGCGAGGTCGTCGTTCACGTAGTCGGGCACGGCCATCGCACCGTTGTACCGGCTACTGGAAGATGGCGTCGGCGTGGTCGAACTCGAAGCTCGGCCGAGCCATGCGTTGCGGACGCCGCGCCGCGAAGTTCATCACCAGCCCCACGATCGCGAAAGAGAACAACAGCGACGACCCGCCGTAGCTCACGAACGGCAGCGTGATCCCCGTGACCGGCATCAGCCCGACGCACATGCCCATGTTGATCGTCGCCGGTGTCACGATCAGGGCCGCGAACCCGACGCAGCTCAGCCGCGCGAGCGGGTCCTTGCTGCGCGCCGCGACCCCGAGGATCGAAAACACGAGCACGAGGTACAGAACAAGCGTCACCAACGCGCCGAACAACCCCCAACGGTTCACGATCACCGCAAAGATCATGTCGTTGTGACGTTCGGGCAGACGGTTGTAGCGCACGATCACCGACGACGCCTCGGCCCCGTATCCGGAAACGCCGCCGGCGCCGATCAGCGTCATCGCCTTGTCCTGCTGGTACGCGGCGTCCTGGTTGTAGCGGTCGTCGCCCGAGGCGAGCGAGATCATCGACTTGATCCGCATCTGCTGGTGCTGTTCGAGCAGCTGCATCGAGTCCGGCGCGTACAACACGATCCCGACGTTCACCCCCACCGCCAACACGCCCAGCCCCACGATCCCGAAGAGGTGCCGCAGCTTCGCCCCCGCGGCCACGAGCATCACCAGCAGCGTCGGCCCGAACACCAGCGCGACACCCAGGTCCGGCTGTTTCAGAATCAGACCGACCGGGATCAGCATGATGAGGAACGGCACGGTCAGGCCCCAGAGCGTGCGATGGTTCTCGCGGTAGCGCAGGTACCACGCGAGCGAGAGCACGAAGAACACACGCATCGCTTCGGACGGCTGGAAGTTCATCAGCCCTAAGTTGATCCACGACGTCGCACCGTTGATGCGCGGCACCAACCCCCGCGGCACGAACGGCAGAATCACGAACACCAGCAACAGCACGCACACCACGAAGCCCGGGTACGCCAGCCTGCCCAGGTCGCGCGGGTGCGGCAGCATGAACAGCACCATCACGACCAGCGCGATCGGCACCCATTGCGTCTGCTTCGACGCGTAGTACGGGGAGACCGTGTCGATCGCCGAGACGCCTAAGAACGTCAGCCCCAAGGCGGCAAGCAGCGCCGCCCACCCGGCGTGAAGGCGGAACACGTCGCGGAGGTAATCGAGCCAAGCGTTCAAAACGCGGCTCCGCTTGCGATGGACCCGGCGGGGCCTGGCGACGGCAGGTAGCCCTCGATCTGGCAGGCGCGGATGATCTGGTTGACGAGCGGCGCTGCGGACTTCCCACCCGACCAACCGTGCTCGACGCAGACCACCACACCCAGCGTCGGGCGGTCGGCCCCGTCGGGTTGGACCATCGCGACCGCCCAGCCGTGGGCGCCGTGACGGACGACGTCGCCCTCGCGGTCCACGAGGCCATCGCCGTCGTCGTCAAACTTTTCGACCGTGGGGTAGGTCTGCGCCGAGCCGGACTTGGCGTAGACCGTGACGCCGGGCACGGTGAAGTAGCGTTCGCTGTTCCCGAATTCACCGAGGTTGAGCTGGTACGTCGTCCCGCTGACCGCGTCGCCGAGCGCGGGCTCGTTGGCGGACTTCCACATGCCTTCCTTTACAGCGGCAAGCGCCGCCGGTGATAAACCCAGGTCAACCGGCTTCCGGGGTTTGCCGTGCAGAAAAGTGGGTGCCAGGTATTGACCGTCACGGAACAGCGCCGCGTGCGCCGCCAAGACCTGCAGCGGCGTCATCGTGAGTTGGCCCTGCCCGATGCACGCGAAATTCGCCTCGCTCTGCGCGTTCGCATCGTTGGGATCGAACAGGTTGCCGGGCCTCTCTTCGATCTCAATGCCCAGCTTGCGGCCGGCCCCGAACGCCTCGAAGGTGCCGTGCACGCGCGGCGCACCGAGACGCTGACCCATCAGGCCAAAGTACACGTTGGAGCTGACCTTGATGGCGGCCGCGGCGTCGAGCGGGCCGAACGTCTGGCCGTATTGCCGGCGGATCCAGTCCTGAAACATGTCGGGACGGTTCTTGTAGAGGTGCCCGCGGATCAGGGCGTCCTCGTCGAGGGTTTCGTTCGGATCGAGCACGCCCTCGGTGATCGCCGCCGCCAGAATAAGCGGCTTGGCGGTGGATCCGGGCGCACGGGCGAAGGCGGTCGGCCGAAACGTGAACGGCTCGTGGGTGAAGTCTTCGAAGATCGATCCGCGGTCGTTTTCGAGTTGGTCGAGCGTGATGCCCGGGACGCTGACGGCCGCGAGGACTTCCCCGGTTTCCAGGTCCATCGCGACCGCCGAGCCGTGCAGCGGCATCCCGACCGGCAGCGGTGATTCGACCCAGGGCTGCACGCGCATCAGGCCCAGCCGTTCGTCGTGCGACATCAACGCCTGGACGCGGGCCTGGAGTTTGTGGTCGATGGAGAGCACGACGTCACGGCCCGAACGCGGCGGCGTGTCTTCGACCACCGCGTCGGAGTCGAGGCGGCGTACCGTCTTGCCCCGGCTGCCGCGCAGCGTCCGTTCGAGCGTGCGCTCGACGCCGAACGCGCCGATCCGGTCGCCGGCCTGGTAGCCGTCGAGGTGTTCGATTCGTTCGCCGCCTTCGGCGAAATCGATGAACGGGTGCGCGTCCCACGCGTCGTCCTCGGCGTAGACCGGGCGGAGCTGCCCGAGGATGTGCATTGCTACGCCCGAGACCGTGAGTTCGATCGGCGTGTCCGAACGCAGCGGGCCCGGGAAGGTCGAACGGTCGAGCGTCAGCGTTACCGTCTCCAATGGGTAACGCCGGTGCCGGGCGCGGACCGGTTCGACCTCCAGCCAGATCGCGTTGCCCGGCGGCGGCGCGGTGAGGCGGTAGCCGCGACTGGTTTCGGTCCGCCACTCTCGCGCCTGCTCCCGTGCGTCGGAGGCGAGTTTCGCGAGCATCTCGACCGCTTCGGGCTTGACGTCGAACAGCACGGGGTGCTTCTGAAACTGCTCGCGGATCTCGGTGTACGCCTCCGGGGCGCTGAGCTCTTCCTGCAGTTCGGCCATGCGTTTGCGGCGGTGGCGCTGCGAGACTTCGACGGCGATGCGCTCGGTGCGGCCGACGATGCCTTCGCGCACATCGTCCAGTTCATCGCGACTGCGCCCGGTCAGGTCGGCGAGCAGTTGCCACATCTCGTCGACCTGCTCCTGGTAAGGCTCGAGGCGGTCGCCGATGGCTTCGTCGCGCTCGTAGGCGTCCAGTTCCTTCCACGCCGCGGCCCCCAGCTCGATCCGTGCCGCGGCCTCCGCCTGGTCGAGCACCCACTCCTGCGTGAGCACCGAATACTGGATATGCACGTCCCAGCCGGGTTCATCGACGGCGAGCACCGCGGTCCCGGTACGGTCCAGGATGCGGCCGCGCACGGTGGGGATGTAGGACGTCGTCCGCAGCGCCCGCTCGGCATCGACCCGCCGGGTATCGTGGTTCGTCCCGGTCGTCAGCCGCGCGGTCTGCAGCCCCAAGCCCAGCATGAGAACCGTCGACAGTGCCCCCAACAGCAGCAGTCGGCGGTGGAACATGCTCGGGATGGTTCGGCGCAGCCAGCGACGCATGAGTAGAACAGTAGAGCAGGAAAACAGAAAAGCAGTAAATCGGGAACTGCTCTTGTTTTCCTCTTTACTGCTTTACGGCTCTACTGGTTTACTGTTTTCTTCACGCCGCCACGGCTTCGTCGGTGAGGACGACGAGTTGGTTGTCCTTGACCTGGGCGAAGCCGCCTTTGATCTTGAGCTTCTGGCTGCCGCCGGCGCTGGGGGTGATGTCGAGGCTGCCCTCGCCGAGCTGCACCATCATGGGGGCGTGGAGGCTGAGGACGCCCATCTGGCCGTCGTGGGCCGGGAGCACCACCGACGTGACGTCGGCGTCGAAGACCTGGGCTTCGGGGGTGACGACGGTGCAGTGGAACGGGCTGGCCATGACTTCTCCGGGTTCGGCTTGGCTTGCGGGTGGGCGGAAGTGTAGCAGATTAACCCGGGGAATCGCCGCAAATCAGCCGAGCCGGAGGGCCTCGCCCTCGCGGTCCAGGCTCCGCTGCGCGGCGTCCAGCACCGCCACCACCCGGAACGCTTCGTCGGGGCCCGTCCGCGGCACGCTGCGCGTTCGACAACAGGTGAGAAAGTGCGACAACTCGTCGCGCAGCGGTTCGCCCGGCGGAACATCGATCATCCGCGGCTCGGGCAAACCGTCTCGACCGAGCCGGCCGTCACGGCGGGCGTTGTGGCCGTCGAACCAGCACAGCTTCTGGTCCCACGGCCGGGTGTCGTCGAACACCGCGCTGCCAGTCGAACCGCACACGGTCAGGCGCGACTCCTTGACCGGACTGAGCCAACTCACATGAACCGTCGCGCTGAGCGCCGGGTCGGTGAAGCGCAGCGTCAGCGTCACCGCGTCAGCGCGCTTGCCATCGAGGGGGCGATGTCCCTCCGCCCGCACGCTGTCGGGCAGTCGGTGACCCGCGGCCGCCAGCACCAGCGACAAGTCGTGCGGGGCAAAGTTCCAAAGCACGCTGCGCTCGGTCTCGATCTGGCCCAAGTTGAGCCGGCGGGTCTCGATGTGCCCGACATCGCCTAGCGTACCGTCCTCGATCAGTTTTTCCAGACGGATGAACATCGGGTGGTAGCGCAGCAGATGCCCGACCATGAGCACACGGTTATGCGACATCGCCAAGTGCTTAAGGCGCTCGGCTTCGTCCGCGTCGTGGCACAGAGGCTTCTCGACGAAAGCGTCCATGCCGGTAGTCAGCGCGCAGGTCGCCAACTCGGCGTGGGTGTGCGGCGGCGTGGCGATGGCGACGGCCGTGAGTTCACCCTCTGCGATCATGGCCCGTGGATCATCGAAGACGACGGCGTCGGGAAACGCCTCCGCGAAAGCCCGCCGCCGATCTGCGTCGGTGTCGCACAGGGCGCCGAGCGCGCCGAGTTCGTCCAACACCCGAGCGAGGTTGCGCCCCCAGTACCCCAGCCCGACCAGGCCAACGCGCGGCACACCATTGTTTGTAACGCCCGTCACGGCCTTCCCGCCCCGGTTGGCAACACACCGACCGCCTGGGTCAGCACCTCGACCACGCGATCAATCTGAGGTTCGGTCAACAGCGGATGGATCGGCAGACACAAAACTTCGTCCGCGGCCCGCTCGGCTTGGGGACAGTGCTGGTCGCCGAACCCCAGTTCGCGCAACGCCGGCTGGTGGTAAACCGCCATCGGGTAGTGCACCGCGGCGGGCACACCCGCATTCCGCATGGTTTCGAGGACCACGTCACGCCGCGAAACCCGCACCGCATACTGCGCCCACGCCGACGTGTTGCCGTCGGCCAGGCGAGGCACCGTTACGCCGTCCACGTCTGCAAGCCGGCTCGTGTAGGCATCGGCGACGCGCCGCCGCGCGGCCAGGTCTTCTTCGAAGTGTCGCAGCTTCACGCGCAACACCGCGGCCTGTAGCGTGTCCAGGCGGCTGTTCCACCCGAGCATGCGGTGGTCGTAGCGGCCGGCGTCGCCGTGGTGCCGGAGCATCTTCAAACGCTGCGCGAGGTCCGCGTCATCGGTGAAGCACGCGCCGCCGTCGCCGAAACAGCCGAGTGGTTTGGTTGGGAAAAAACTTGTGGCCGCGAGCTTGCTGACCGCCCCGCTGCGGACGCCGTGCCGTGTGGCGCCGAAGCTCTGGGCCGCGTCTTCCAACACATAAACGCCGTGCGGATTGACGACCTGACGGATCGCCTCGATGTCTGGCACCTGCCCGTAGAGCCCGACCGAGAGCACCGCTTTGGTGCGCGGCGTCTGTGCCGCCGAGACGCCCGACGGGTTCAGGTTGAACGTTACCGGGTCGATGTCGACAAACACCGGCTTCGCCCCGACGTTGAAGATCACCTCGGTCGTCGCAAAAAACGTGAACGGCGTGGTGATCACCTCGTCGCCCGGCCCGACGCCCAACGCCCGCAGCGTCAGGATCAACGCGTCGGTCCCGTTGCCGCACGTCACCGCGTGCTCGACGCCGATGTACGACGCCAGTTCGGACTCGAACGCGCGGACCGGCCCGCCCAGGACGTACATCCCGCTCTCGAACACCTCGGCCAGCGCCGCGTCGTACTCCGCCTTGCGGGCGTGGTACTCCGCCGGCAGGTCGAGCATCTTGACGTTGACGGGGTTGGTCATCCGGATCGCGCCCTTGAAAGAAATGCGTCGGGCCAATACGCAACAAATCGTGCCGGCAATCATGGCCATCGCCAGCACCGCGGACAACTGGATTCTAAGCGCAACGGCGTGCAAACGCCCGCCGACGACTCCGCACCCGCGATCAGACGGTCGCCGCCACCCGCAGGTGTTCCTGTAGATAACGCCCGGTGAAGCTGCACGTGTCGTCGGCCGATTCCGCGACCTGCTCGGGCGTGCCGGTGGCCACGACGGTGCCGCCGCGGTCGCCGCCTTCGGGGCCCAGGTCGATCAGCCAATCGCTGCACTTGATCACGTCGAGGTTGTGCTCGATCAGCACAACGGTGTTGCCCCCGACGTTGGCCACCGCGTCGGAGGCGTTGCGGTTGCCGTCGTCGCACAACCGGTTGAGCACCGCGATCAGTTTCCGCACATCCTCGAAGTGAAGCCCCGTCGTCGGCTCGTCCAGCACGTACAGCGTCCGTCCCGTCGAGCGCTTGCCCAGCTCCGTCGCGAGTTTCACGCGCTGCGCCTCGCCTCCGGACAGCGTCGTGCTGGGTTGGCCGAGTTGCACGTAGCTCAGCCCGACATCGTTGAGCGCTGCGAGCATCCGCTGCACATCCGGGAACGCCTCGAAGAACTCCAGCGCTTCTTCAACGGTCATCTCCAGCACGTCCGCGATGTTCTTGCCGCGGTAGGTGATCTCCAGCGTCTCGCGGTTGTAACGCTTGCCCCGACACACGTCGCACTCCACATAGACATCCGGCAGGAAGTGCATCTCAATCTTCTTCGTGCCCTGCCCTTGGCACGCCTCGCACCGGCCGCCCTTCACGTTGAAGCTGAACCGGCCGGGCTTGTACCCGCGGATCTTTGCCTCCTTGGTCTTGGTGAACAGGTCGCGGATCAGGTCGAAGACGCCGGTGTACGTCGCGGGATTACTGCGCGGCGTCCGGCCGATCGGCGACTGATCCACCTCGATGATGCGGTCGATGCCGTTGACGCCGGTGAGCTTGTCGTGCTCACCGGGCTTGATGCGCGTGCCGAGCAACGCACGCTTCGCCGCCTTGATCAGGATCTGATTCACCAGCGTGGACTTGCCCGAGCCCGACACCCCCGTCACCGTAACGATCCCGCCCAGCGGGAAAGCCACGTCCACGCCGCGCAGGTTGTTCTGCCGCGCCCCGATAACGGTCAACGGCTTGTCGTGATTCAGCGCCCGGCGTTGCTCGGGCACCGCGATCTCTTCGTCGCCGCGCAGGAACGCCGCGGTCAGCGAGTTGCGGTCCTGGATCACCTCCTCGGTTGGACCGGCCGCGATCACCGTGCCGCCGTGCTTGCCCGGCCCGGGCCCGATGTCCACGAGGTGGTCCGCCGCGCGGATCGTGTCTTCGTCGTGCTCGACGACGATGACCGTGTTACCGATGTCGGTGAGGTGCCGGAGCGTCTTGATCAGCCGCTCGTTGTCGCGCTGGTGCAGCCCGATCGTCGGCTCGTCCAAGACATAGCAACACCCCACCAACCCCGAACCCACCTGCGTGGCCAAACGGATCCGCTGCGCCTCGCCGCCCGATAGCGAGCCGGTCCCGCGCGACAGGTTCAGGTACCCCAGCCCGACACTGAGCATGAACCCCAGCCGCGCCCGCACCTCTTTCAAAATCGGCGCCGCGATCTGCTCGCCCTCACGATTCAGCTCGATCGCCTCGAAGAACGCCGACGCCTGCTCGATGGTCATCTGCGTGACATCGTGGATGTTGACGCGCCCTTCAGCGAGCCGGGCCGTCTCGGCCCCGGCGCCGGGCTCGGGACGAGCCGGCTCGCCACGAATGAACACATGCAACGACGCCGGCCGCAGCCGCGCCCCGCCGCACGCCTCGCACGGCGTGTCCGACAGGTACGCCGCGAGCTTCGACTTCACCCACTCGCTGTCGGTTTCTTCGAAGCGACGGTGCAGGTTCGGGATCACGCCCTCGAACTCGACGCCGAACTCGTTCTCGTCCCTCGCGTTTGTGCCGTGCAGCAGGATGCGCTGCACCCGTTTGGTCAGCTTCTTGAACGGCGTGCTCGCCCGGATGCCGAAGTCCTTGCAGAACCGACGCGTCAGGCGGTTGTAGTACCGCTTCATCATCGTGCCTGTCGCGCCCCACGCCTCGACCGCGCCGTCTTCGAGCGACAGCTCCGGGTTGCTCACCACCAGGTCCGCGTCGAACTCCTGCCGGATCCCAAGCCCCGCGCACTCCGGGCACGCCCCGTACGGCGAGTTGAACGAGAACAGCCGCGGCTCCAAATCCTCCAACGCACACTCAGGGTGCTCCGGGCACGAGTAGTGCTCGCTGAACAAGCGGTCGTCCCACCCGCCCTCATCATTCTGACACGAAACGATCACCAGCCCGTCCGCCAGCTTCAGCGACAGCTCGATCGAGTCCGCCACCCGCGACCGCAGTTCGCCCCCGGAATCCGCATCCGCGTCGTCTTCGCGGCGCACCACCACCCGGTCCACCACCGCCTCCACGTCGTGCCGCTGGTACCGCTGCGTCTTGGTCGTCCACGGCGTGCCGGCCTTGCTCTCCGTGATCTCGCGCAGGTCCACCACCTCGCCGTCCGCCCGGCCGCGCACGAAGCCCTGCCGCCCCATCGACGCGAACACCTCCTTGTGGTGCCCCTTCTTCCCCCGCACCAGCGGCGCGAGGATCATCAGCTTCGTGCCCTCCGGCAACGCCATCACGTGATCGATGATCTGCGTCGCCGACTGCGCCGCGATCGGCCGACCACAAACCTTCCCGCCCTCGTCACGGTGCCAACACGTCGGCTGGCCCACCCGCGCGAACAGCAGCCGCAGGTAGTCGTAGATCTCCGTCGTCGTCGCCACCGTCGACCGCGGGTTGTGGCTACTCCCCCGCTGCTCGATCGCGATCGTCGGCGGCAGCCCCTCGATCCGCTCCACGTCCGGCTTCTGCAACTGATCCAAAAACTGCCGCGCGTACGCCGACAGCGACTCCATGTACTTCCGCTGCCCCTCCGCGTAGATCGTGTCGAACGCCAGCGTGGACTTCCCCGACCCCGACAGCCCCGTCACCACGACCAACCGATCGCGCGGGATGTCCAGGTCCAGGTTCTTGAGGTTGTGCTCCCGCGCACCGCGGACACGGATCGTCGTCAAGGCCATGCCCGAGTGTACGCCGAACAATTCCCGACGGACGTACCCCAACCGTACATACGCCAACACCATCGCCTACGCGGCGAGCGGCAGGGGTCCCACCCCTGCACCCCGGAAGCACTGCACCCCCGGAAGCAAGGCACCCCCTGAAGCGTACACCCCGGAACCGCCACCCAACTCCCCTCCCTTTGGGAGGGGCCGGGGGAGGGTGCCCCCCACGCTTCACCTCCGACTTCGCACTTCGAGCTTTCCTCTCACGCCACCGCCCCGACTGTTCCGCCCCGCCCCTTAAACTCCCGGCATGCCCCTCTTCCTCGCGCTGCTCTGTCTCGCCACCGCCCTGGTCGCCCTCGTGGCCGGCTTCCTCGTCGCCTTCGCGCTGGTCGTCATGCCCGGCCTGGCCCGCCTGCCCGACGCCGGATTCATCCGCGGCTTCCAGGTCATCGACGGCGTCATCCAGGACGGCGAGCCCCGCTTCCTCGCCCTCTGGCTCGGCTCGGCCGCGACGCTCCTCGCCGCCGCCGTCGCCGCCTGGTTCGCCCTGCCCACCCCCGACGCCGCCCTGATCACCGCCGCCGCCGCGGTCTACCTCCTGGGCCTCCAACTCCCCACCGCCGCCAAGAACATCCCCCTGAACAACGCCCTGCAGCGCATCGACACCGACGCCGCCAACCCCGACGAGCTCCGCGCCGCCCGCAACGCCTTCGAGGCGCCGTGGAACCGCTGGAACCACGCCCGCACCGCCGCCGCGCTCCTGACCCTCGCCCTGCTGCTGCTCGCCCTGGCCCGCCTCTGACCCACCCACCCACCCACCCACCTATCTCCGCCGCGCGATCCCCGCCACCGCGTTCTCGACGCTTAACGCTTCAACACCCACACGCCTGCGCGGCGAGCGGCAGGGGCCAAACCCCTGCACCCCGGAAGCACAGCACCCCGAAACCCCGCAAAACTCCCCTCCCTTTGGGAGGGGCCGGGGGAGGGTGCTCACACTTCCGGGGGTCGGGGGCCGGGGGAGGGTGCCGACCTCCCTCTCCCTCCCCGGAAGAGGGCCGGGGTGAGGGTCATGCCCCACGCCTCAAGCCTCACACCTCATCCACCGCCGCCCGCCGCTAACCTGGCCGCATGCCTGCCGGCCCCCGGAAGTCCCCCCGGCAAAATTGGACCCGTACCGAAACCCTCGTCGCCTTCCGG
>JAUIGU010000056.1 GCA_030432595.1 Phycisphaerae bacterium | reverse complement strand
AGGTCGATCGACTGGTCGAACTTCACCTTCTTCATCGCCTTGAGGCGGTTCACGGCTTCGACCAGCGGCACGGCCTCGGTCGGGGCCTTCTCAACATCGCTGCGGTAACGCTTTCCGGGACGGGGCATGGGGGGTTCCTTTCGATGACTCCGCAGGGGAGCGATCTTCCACGATTCCGGTTCGTGGTGGACCGGGAGATTTCCGAATGAGGATTGGCGAATGCCGAGTTGGAGGAATCGCCTCGATCCGGGATCAATCGGAAATCGGCAAACCTCACTCGACAATCAAACCGAGCCGTGGGCCTCGACTTCAACGCCCATCGAGCGGGCGGTGCCGGCGACAGTGCGGAGCAGGGCCTCTTCACTGTGGCCGGTGAGTTCCTTGCCCTTTTCCTCGGCGATCTCTTTCATCTGATCGAGGGTGAGCTTGCCGACCTTGTTCTTGTTGGGCTCGCCGCTGCCGCCCTTGATCTTGAGCTTGGCCTTGATCATCTCGGCGACGGGCGGGGCCTTGAGCTCGAAGGTGAAGCTGCGGTCCTTGTAGACCGTGATGACGCAGCCGACGACCTGGCCGTTGAGGTGGCGCGAGGCGTCGTTGAACTGCTGAATGAACTGTCCGGGGTTGACGCCGTTGGCGCCCAGCGCCGGGCCGATCGGCGGGGCCGGGGTGGCCTGGCCGCCGGGGGCCTGGATCTTGAAGACGGTGGTGATCTCTTTTTTGGCCACGAGGGCACATCCTTTCGAGTTGGCGAACCCGGACCTTCGCAAAGCTCAGGTCCGGCTTGTGCCGCGTCTTCCACGATTCCCGGCTCGTGGTGGGCCGTGCCGAAAAGTTCGGGCTCCGCCGTGGTCGCGGGTCGGGCATCCGACCGGTGGTCGCAGGGGCCGACCCACGCCGAGGCGAATCGGAGATGATACCGGGCCCGCCGGCCGTGTCAAAACCCGCGAGGCCCGGTGGCGTCGGGGCCCCGCCCGCTGGAACCCGCCGGACAAAACCCTAGGATACGCGGATGATCAAGCCGTCTCGACCCCGACTGACTTCGTGGCTGGCCCCCGCGGCGGCCGTGGGTGTTTTGCTGTCGTTCATGGCCGGCTGCGGCAAGCCCGAACCATCGACCGTCGAGGTCGACCCGACCGTGCGCTCCTACACGGTCAAGGGCCGGATCGCCGCCCTGCCCGACGCGGAGATCGGCCTGGACGATTTGACGATCACGCACGAAGCCATCCCCGAGTTCCGCGACCGCGACGGCAAGGTGGTCAGCATGGACGCGCACGCCATGCCGTTCCCCCTGGGCGAGGGCGTGTCGATCGAGGGCTTCCTGCCCGGCGACGCCGTCGAGTTCACGTTCGAGGTGGACTACACCCTCGACGGCCACCCGCAGTACATCACGCAGATCAAGCACATCGAAGACGGCAAAGACGTGCCGCCGATCATGACCAAGGACTACGAAACCGAGGTCACCGGCGACACCGAGGATGACGAAAACACCGAGGCTGGAAGTCAGCCCGACCACGCGGGCGGCAACGGACACGCCGACCACATGAACCACACGGCGCCGGCCGGCACACCCGACCCGTAAACTCCCGTCATGCGCATCCTCATCACCGGCGGCGCCGGCTTCGTCGGCAGCAACCTCGCCCGTACGCTTCAGGATCAGAACCCCTACGCGGAGCTGCTCGTCGTCGACGACTTCCGCCTGGGCACGTTCGCGAACCTCTCCAGCGAAGGGCCCAACGGCTGGTCGTTCCGCGGCGAAGTGATCGCCGGCGCGCTGCACGAGCTGGACCTCGAAGCACTGCTCGATCAGTTCGCGCCCGACGTGATCTATCACGAGGCGTCGATCACGGACACGACCGTCGACGACGAGGCGGCGATGATCCGCGACAACGTGCACCCGTTCGAAGACCTGCTGGACCTGTGCGTGGAGCGCAAGACCCGGCTCGTCTGGGCGTCGTCGGCCGCGACCTACGGCACCGAGGCCCGCGGCGCGATGCGGGCCAAACGCCCGTTCACCCTCGAAGACGCCGGCCGGCCCGCGAACGTGTACGGCTTCTCCAAGTGGGTCATGGAAAACGCCGCCCGACGCGTCATGACCGCCCACCCCGAGGCCCACATCGTCGGCCTGCGGTACTTCAACGTGTTCGGCCCCGGCGAGCAGAACAAGGGCAAGATGGCTTCGATGATCTACCAGCTCGCCCAACAGATGCTCGCCGGCCAACGCCCGCGCATCTTCGACCCCGGCGACCAGGCCCGCGACCAGATCTACGTCAAAGATGTCGTCGGCTGCACGATCGCCGGCGCTGCCGAGGGCGCGAAGTCCGGCATCTACAACTGCGGCACAGGCGAGGCCACGAGCTTCAACCAGATCGTCGCCGCCCTCAACGAAGCGCTCGGCACCGACTACGCCCCCGACTACTTCGAGAACCCCTACGCCTTCTACCAGGACTACACCTGCGCCGACCTGACGCAGACGAAAGCCGGGCTCAATTGGCAGCCCGCGTACACGACGCACGATGCGATTGTGGAGTACGCGACGTTGCTCAAAGCGCAACGAGCGGAATAGCTCCGGGTGCCACGGTCGCTTGCGACCGTGTTCATATGCCGAATAGAACCGCACGGTCGCAAGCGACCGTGGCACCCGACATCAAGACAGATACTGCCCGACCGCCTTGTCCCACTTCCCCTGCGCGTGCAGCAGGGCCTCGATCGCTTCGCGCACCGCGCCGCGGCCGCCGGGTTTGGCGGTGACAAACGCCGCGAAATCGCGGACCTCCGGGGCGGCGTCGCCCACGGCGATGGGGTAGCCGACCAGACGCATCGCGGGCAGGTCGACCAGGTCGTCGCCGATAAACGCGGTCTGCGCCAGGTCGAACCCCGCGGCGTTGGCGATGCGGCGGACGTCGCGGGCCTTGTCGGGCGAGCCCTGAATGACGTGCTCGATCTCCAGTTCGGCACAGCGCCGCGCGACGGCTTCAGACGTCCGCGCGGTCAGCACCGCGACCCGCAGGCCGACCCGCGCCGCGGCGCGGATCGCGAAACCGTCCTTGATGTCGAAGCGTTTGAGTTCGACGTCGCCGGGTCCGTAGTACAGCCCGCCGTCGGTGAGGACGCCGTCCACGTCGAGCACGAGCAGGCGGATGTCGGTGGGGCCGGAAGGCATGGCCGGGCACTGTAACGGGCATCGGATGAACGCGGAACGATCGGCAAAGACCGGCCCGGCTCCGGGTGCTAGGCTTTGGTCCCCGCCTCCAACACGCCTCCGCCTCACCTGACCGCCACGTGAACCCCACCGCCCCCACAAACCCCGCCGCCCTATCCGCCGCCGCGCCCGTGACCCCCGCCACGCCCGCGGCCGTCGCGCTCGCCCAGCGCGAAATCGTCCGCTTTTTCCGGCAGCGCAACCGCGTCGTCGCCGCCGTCGTGACGCCGCTGGTCTTCTGGCTCATGCTCGGGCTGGGCCTGGACCGGGCGCTGGTCGTCGCGGCACCCGCGGATGGAAATACATCCGCAGAAGGCGTCGGCTACCTCGCATACTTCTTCCCCGGCGTCGTCGTGCTCATGGTGTTGTTCACCGCGATCTTCACCACCATCAGCGTGATCGAAGACCGGCGGGAAGGCTTCCTCCAGGCCGTGCTGGTCAGCCCGGCGCCGCGGTGGGCGGTGGTGCTGGGCAAGGCAATCGGCGGCACGGTGATCGCGGGGTTGCAGGCGGTGGCGATGCTGGTGCTGGGTCTGTTGCTCTTTGATGCGCCGGGGGTGGCTTCGTTATTGGCGGCGGTCGGTGTGTTGTTGCTCATCGCGCTGGGGTTGACGGGGCTTGGCCTGACCTTCGCGTGGCCGATGGATTCAACGGCCGGGTACCACGCGGTCATGAACCTGCTGCTGATGCCGATGTGGCTGCTCAGCGGCGCGGTGTTCCCGACGACGACGGCCGGGCCGGTGCGCTGGGTGATGCTCGCCAACCCGCTGACGTACGGGCAGACGCTGTTCTCCTGGCTGTGGACGTCGGGCGCGACGCCGTTGCCGCCGGGCGGGCCGTGGGTATCGTTCGCGGTGGTGGTGGTGTTCGCGGTGTTCATGCTCGCATTGGCGACGCGCGTCGCGTCGCGGCCGGGGAGGGGGAACTGACGTGCGTTGGCCCTGGCTGATCGGCGGCGTGGTGTGCGTGCTCGCGGCGGTGCTGGCCGCGGCGCTGCCGATCGCGCTGGCGATGCGCGCGACGCCCTCTCAACCACTGCCGGAGTTGGGAGAAGTGCCGCCGTTCACGCTGACCGACACCGACGGTCAGCCGTTTGGCAGTGACGCTTTGGCCGGCAAGGTGTGGATCGCCGACTTCATGTTCACCTCCTGCCCGACCATCTGCCCGGTGCTGTCCACGAACCTGTCGCGCGTGCAGGACGAATTGAAGTCGCGCGAACTGGGCGACGACGTGATCCTCGTCAGCATCAGCGTCGACCCCGAGCGCGACACGCCCGACGTCTTGGAGGAATATGGAAAGCGCTTCGGTGCCGAGCCCGGGCGTTGGCGCTTCCTGACCGGGGAGCGCACGGCGATCTGGACGCTCTGTCGGGACGGGTTTCATCTGCCGGTGCAGGACAACCCCGGCAACACCGCCGAGCCGATCCTGCACGCCGGGAAGTTCGTGCTCGTGGACCAAACCGGCACGATCCGGGGCTACTACGACGGCGAGAAGTCCGCGGTCGTGGACGCCATCGTGACCGACGCGGCGCGCCTGGTGAAAACAAAGTGAACGTACGCAAACCCCTTCCCTCAACACCGGCGCTGCCCGGGCCGCCCGCGCCTGCCGAGCCGTTCCGCCCGCCGTCCGCCGAGGCGCTGGCGGCGCACCTGGCGACCTGCGAGCCCCGGCCGCTTCCGCCGTGGGTGCGCTTCGTGCCGCTGGGCGTGGTCGCGTTCGCGGCGCTGCTGTCGTTCGGGGTCGCCGACTGGTGGGGCGCACTGCTGCCGTGGTCGGCGCTGTTGGGCGTGGTGTGGTTCGGGGTCTGGCAACGCCAACAGACGGCCCGGCGCAAGGTCGCCGTGCAGTGGACGCAGGAGCTGGCCATGCTTCGCCACCACGACCACGCGCTGCGGTCGGCGTGGACGCTGCTGCCGCGCGTTGTCCACGAACCGGAAGACCACGGCAAGCTCGTCGCCGTCGTCGGGCACACGCTCGAAGACCTCGGTCACCGCGACGCCGCCGCCGTCGCCTTCGACCACCTGCTCCAGCGCATGCCGGAAGGCCACCCCGGCGCACTGGTGCTGCGGGTGCAGAAGGCCATCGCCGCGTTCGAGTCCGACCACCTTGCCGACGGCGATGCGGAACTGCGGAAGATCCGCTCAGTCATCGGCGGCCGCGACGAGGGCCCGCTGGGCGCCGCGTACCACACCGCCCGGCTCGTGCAGTCCGTCCGTACGAACCACTTCGCCGAGGGCGTCGAGGACGTGCCCGACCCGGTGACGACGTTCCGCCCGCTCGGCATCGACGGCGCGATCGGGCACGGCCTGCTCGCGTACTGCCTGAAACAGACCGGCGACAACGACGCGGCCACCGAAGCGTGGAACCGCGCAACGCTGCTGTTGCCCGGCTCCGAACTCGCGCGCCGCCTGCCGGTCCTGGCAGTCATGCGGAACGAGGCCACGGCATGACCCCGACCCTCACGCCCAACCCGGCCGGCCGGCCCGCCGTCGAAACCGACGGCGTGTCCGGCACCGCCCTGCCCACGTTTTCGCCCGGGCGCATGCTCCGCGAGATCCAGCGCGACCGATTGATCCGCGTGGCGCTGGCGTTGGCCGTGGGCCTGGCGGTGTTGTTGCTCGCGGGCTGGCTGCCGGGCCGCGCGGGCGTCACCGCGGGCTGGGGGTTGTTCGTCTCGGCGCTGCTGGTGCTGGCGGTGTGGGTGACGCTGAGCGTGGGCAACGCCAAGGCCGCCGGGGCCGCGCGCGGGCTGCTGGTGATGGTCGAACACCAGCCCGACCAGGTCGAGCAGGTCCTGCCGGGCCTGCTCGAACGCAAGGCCCTGGTGGGCTGGGTGCGGGTGATGCTCTACCACACGTGGGCGGCGCTGCGGCACCGCCAGGGCCGGCACGCCGAGGCGGTGTCGCTGTGCCGGAGCGTGTTGTCGCAGCCGCTGGGCCCCGGGGAAGGCGCGCGGCCTTCCGTCCTCCTGCTGCTCGCCGAGTCGGCGCTGGAGAGCGGCGAAATGGTCAGCGCCTACGAAGCCTTGTTCGCGACGCACGCCATGCCGCTCACGCTCGGACAGGTGCTCCAACGCCTGGGCCTACAAACCCGATACGAGGTCTCCACCGGCGCGGACGACGCGGCCTGCCAACACCTCACGGCCAAGGCCGAACTCGCCGAGCTCATGCCCGGCAACCTCTGCGGCGCGACGCACGCCATGCTCGCCGTCAGCGCGTCCCGCCGGGGCGACGCCCAGCGCGCCGCCTGGCTCGACGCGCGGGCGCGCCTGCTGTGCGAACCCGAGCAACTCGAACAGCTGCGCGAACAAGGGCTTGCGCTGCCGGCGTGAGACGCGACCGCCGGCGCGTCGGCAAACGTGCGAACCATCGGCCCGTATGATCGGGCCATGCCGTCCGCCGCCCCCCTGCTCGCCACGTTGCTGCCGCACCACTGGTTCGTAGACCTGGACACGGTGTGGCTGATCCTCATCGCCGTCGCGGGCATGGCCGCGGTGATCAAGGGTGCCGACTGGCTGGTGGAAGGCGCCGCCGGGATCGCCAAGAAGCTGGGCATGCCCGAGGTCGTGGTGGGTGCGACCATCGTTTCGCTGGGCACGACGTCGCCGGAGATGGCGGTGTCCGTGCTCGCGGCGTTCGGCGGCGACGCGGGGCTCGCGCTGGGCAACGGCGTCGGGTCGATCATCGCCGACACCGGGCTGATCTTCGGGGCAGGCTGCATGATTGCGGCGCTTCCGGCCGACCGGTTTGTGCTCTCCCGCCAGGGCTGGGTGCAGTTCGGCTCGGCCGTACTCCTCGCCGCGATCTGCTACGGCCTGTGGATCGGCCAGGGCGACGCCGCGACCATCACCCGGCCCGTCGGCGTCGTGCTCACCCTGCTGCTCGTGGCCTACCTCGTGATCTCGGTCAAGTGGGCCAAGGCCCACCCCTCCGGCACGCCGGGCGTGGTCGATGAGCCCGGCCAGCCCCCCAAAGCCGCCGACATCCTCGGCACCGACGAAGCCACCCTCGACCGGCACCCCGGGCACGGCCTGCCCTACCTCGCGGCGCTCGGGCTCATCGGCCTGGCCATCGTCATCGGCGCCGGCGACGCGCTCGTGCAGTCGGTCAGCATCACCGCCGAACGCGTCGGCGTCCCCGACGCGGTCATCGCTTCGACCATCGTCGCCCTCGGCACGTCGCTACCCGAACTGGTCACGGGCCTGACCGCCATCCGCAAAGGCCACCCCGAGCTGCTCGTGGGCAACGTCATCGGCGCGGACATCCTCAACGTCCTGTTCGTCATCGGCTTCTCCGCGCTCGCCGCCGACCTGCCGATCATCGAAACCGGCGCGAACTATCCCGCCGTCTTCCTGCAGCTCACGATCCCGACCATGCTCGTCATGCTGCTCTACATGCGCGGCTGCATCTTCGCGGCCACCGCCAAGGGCGCGTTCTCCCGCTGGATGGGCGCGCCGCTGGTGGTGATGTACGTCGCATATCTGTTGGCGTCGTATGCAATGTCGTGAACCACCGAAGGTGCTCACATCCGCACTCATCATTGATGAACATACGAACCGCGCGTTGCAATGGCTCGTTCATGACGTACGAAAAACTCGTGCCCACTCCCACTCCCGCGCAGGGAGAAGGTTGGGGCGAGGGTCGAACCTTCAATATCGACGAAGACTTGGGTCGAGCCGCGGCGGACCGTGCGCCCCACCCTCCCCCCGGCCCCCTCCCTGACAGGGAGGGGGAGGAATACTTCACACCGCATCTGGCGAACCAGAAACGAATGGCCCCCGATCACTTCACCGCAGGTCGGGCATCTCGAACTCGTGGACAACGCCGTCTTTGAACCACAGCTTGACGTACGGGAAGAACAGCCGGAACCCACCGCGCGGCGTGCCGTGGTGGTCGGTGGCGAAGGTCACGCCGTTGAAGGTCACTTCGTTCTCCCACGACACCGCGCCGCCGCCGTCGCCGTTACCGCGCCGGAACACCCACGCCTCGATCAAACCGCTGTCCGGGTTGACGTACAGGTCGTACGCGTCGCCGGGGGTGTAGCCGCCTTCGGCGGGGTAGAGCACGGTCAGTTTGTGCGCCGGGTCGTCGCCGCCGGGCATGGTCGTCACGCCGTGGTCGATGACCTCGTTGTCCGACCACACGATGTAGTACGGGAACAGCAGCCAGTACGAATCGTTGATGAACCCGCGGTGCTCACGCTGGGCGTCTTCCGGGACGTCGTCGAGCGAGACGGTCCGCGCGTCGTCCTGCCCCGGCCGGGCCGTGAAGGTGTTGCCCGCCACGTCCCAGGACCACGTCCGCCGCGTGCCGCGCTCTTCACCCCGGTCCACGGCGAACGTGAACTCGATGCGTTCGACCTCGTCCCACGCGTCCAGGCCGTAACGCTCCGCCAGCGCGACCCCCGGCGGCGACGGTTCACCGCCCCCGAACATCGCGCAGCCGGACAGCGCGGAAACCATGAAAAGTGACAAGACCAACCCGCTGATCGTGAGGTGTTTCATGCCCGTAGCGTAGTGGTTTGGCTACGGCCCGTCCGGCCCCGGCACGGGCACCCGCCAGATCGGCTGGCCGGGCTGCTCGCTGCTGAGGTACACCGCCTCGCCGCCCGCCTCAAAACAAAGCCCCTCGCCCTGACGCCGCGGCGGCAGCGTCACCCGCTGCACCGGCCCGGACATCACGTCGCCCCACGACGCGTCGCCGACCCGCCGGTACAGCATCCCGTCCGCGTAACTGCCCAGCATCAACAACCGCCCGTCGGGCGAGATGTCCGCCGCCGTGGGGATCCGCCAGTCCAGCGTCACCCGGCGCTCCGCGACGTGGACGCGCCGCGGGTCGGCCGGCGCGTCGCCCCACAGAAACGACAGGTCGAGCCGGTACACCCCCGAGAACCCGAAGATCGTGCCGTGCGCGTTGACCTCCTTGCTCACCAGCCACGCCGCGCTGCCGTCCGGCTCGACCGCCAACGCCTCGCAGTCGCGCGCCCCGTCGTCGAACGCAAACCGCACGACGTGCGCGACATCGATCCCCGCGCCCGTGTCGGCACCCTCAACCGGTTCGGGCACGACATACAACACGAGGTGCCCGCGCTTCCGCAGATTGTCGCCGACGTCGCCGACGGCCAGCCAGCCCGTGTCGCCGCGCCGGAACGACGCCATGTCTTCCCAATCGACATTGACCGCCCCCCGTAGCCGGAACCGCTCCGACGCGCCGTCGGCCGGGTTGAACCGCACGAGGTTGGGACCGGTGCCCGAGTCGCCGTGCGTCCAGACCCACCCCGGCCGCGCCCACGACGCCGCCAGCCCGGAACTCTCACGCACCGACGCGTCCAGATCCGCCAGCCGCTCGGGCCCGTCTGCGAAAGCCGGCCGCGGCACCACGAACGGACCACTCAACACGAAAAAAGCCCCGGACAACGCCGCCGCGCCCAGACCCCACCGCCACCGATGTCGTTTAGATATCAACCACATCGCCACAGCGTACGCGGCGGACGGACCGCCGGTTCACGCCCTGCCGCGGTCGCCCGAAACGCCAGGGTAAACCGTCTACTGATTAACAACCGCGTGCCGCCAGAACCGCAGCAGCGTCACCAGCGCCCACAGCGTCGCCACCACATACATGATCAGCGTGCCGTAACCCCAGAAGTAGTAGCTGTACGTCCGGATCGGCACCGCCTGGTCCGCACGGATGAACTCCACCGCCCGCATCAGCAGCAGCACGTACAAGAACAACCCGATCACCACGAACAGCGCGAACATCTGCTGCTCGGCCGAACGCTGACGCGTGCTCCCGATCCAGTGCTCCCAGTCCTTCTCGCCGGCCTCCACGTTCTCCCGGAGGTACCGCGCCGCCCGCATCAGCAGCGTCTGCTCCGAGAGGTACAGCACCAGCAACAGCAGGACCAGGAACGGCGCCACCATCATCAACACGTGCGACTCACTCACGCTCGCCGCGTACGTCAGGATCGGTGCCCCGATGATCCCGGCCATCAAGATGCAGAAGATGCGGGCCTTGGTCGCCTTGATCTCCCGGCGGAGCGTCTCGAAATACGGAAGCCGCAAGTCCAGGGGTTCGTTCGCCATGTTGCCTCTTTTCGATCCGGGACGGGAAGTAGGCTCAACCCAAACCGTCTATCTCACTTGTTCGTCACCGCGTGCCGCCAGAACCGCAGCAGCGTGACCAGCACCCACAGCGTCGCGATCACGTACATGATCATCAGGCCGTAACGCCAGAAGAAGTAGCTGTACGTCGCGAAATCCGTCGGCGGCATCTCCTGAAGAAACTCGACCGCCTTCATCAGCAGCAGCACGTAGAAGAACAGCCCGATCACCACGAACATCGCAAACAACTGCTGCTCGGCCGAGCGCTGGTGCGTGTCGGCGATCCAGTGCTCCCAGTCCCCGTCGCCCGACTCGACCTTCTCCCGCAGGTAACGGGCCGCCCGCATCAGCAGCGTCTGCTCCGCCAGGTACAGCACCAGGAACAGAAGGATCAGCAGCGGCGACAACAGCGTCAGCATCCGCGACTCGCTCACGCTCGCCGCGTACGTCAGCAGCGGCGCCCCGATCAGCCCCGACATCAGAATGATGAAGATCCGACTCTTCGTCGCCTTGATCTCCCGGCGGAGCGATTCAAAGTAGGGAAGACGCAGGTCGAGCGGTTCGTTGGACATGGCGTGCCTCGGTTGAAGCGGAGATGAACGATCCGAAGTCACCGAGATACTAACACCGCCGGCGGTCACGCAACAGGCAAGCTCAACCGGCCCGCCTCAACCGAACAACGGGTTGCCCGACGCGTCGCTGGGTGCCGGAAGCCCCAGGTGCCCCGCCCCCGAACCCGTGAGCTGCCGGCCTTTGCGCGTCCGGGCCAGGAACCCCAACTGCAGCAGGTACGGCTCGACCACCGCCTCCAGCGTGCCGCTGTCCTCGCCCAGCGTCGCCGCCACCGCTTCCAACCCGACCGGCCCGCCGCGGTACACCTCGCCGATCACCCGCAGGTACTTGCGGTCCAGCTCGTCCAGCCCCAACGCGTCCACGCCTTCGAGTTCCAGCGCCGCGTCCACCACGCCCGCGTCCAGCCGGCCGTCCGCCTTGACCTGGGCGTAGTCCCGGACCCGCCGCAGCAAACGGTTCGCAATCCGCGGCGTCCCCCGCGACCGCGAAGCGATCGTCGCCAGCGCCCCACCCACCTCCGAATCAGAACCCCGCATGTCAATGCGGGGCCCACCGTCACCCACCAAACCCAACAACCCCGCCGACCGCTCCAGGATCCGCCGCAGGTCCGCCTCCCCGTAATACTCCAAATTGTGACTGATCCCGAACCGCGAACGCATCGGCCCGGACAACAACCCCGCCCGCGTCGTCGCCCCGATCAAGGTGAACGGCTTGAGCTTCAGCGCGATCGTCTTGGCGTGCATCCCCGAGTCGATCGTGAAGTCGATCTGGAAATCCTCCATCGCCGGGTACACGAATTCTTCCACCGCCACGGGCAAGCGGTGGATCTCGTCGATGAACAGCACGTCCCCGCGCTGCAGCTTCGTGAGCGTGCCGACCAGGTCCGCGCCTTTGGTCAGCGCCGGCCCGGATGTCACCGTGCAGTGCGTCCCCATCTCCGCGGCGATGATGTGCGCGAGCGTGGTCTTGCCCAACCCCGGCGGGCCGTGCAGCAACACGTGCTCCATCGGCTCGCCGCGCTGCTTGACCGCGCGGAGCGTGATCCCCAGCTTCTCAATGAGCGCCGGCTGCCCAACGTACTCGTCGAGCGTCTTGGGCCGCAGCGAGAGGTTGAACTGCTCCTCGTTCGCGCCCGCCGACTCGCCCGAGATGATGCGCTGCTTGGCCATGGCCCCTCACGATAGCCGCAACCCGCTCTGCGAACACCGTCACGCCCCGCACCGGCTACCGCCTTGCGTTTTATTAGATACGTCAAAGCGATCTAGCCCGAACGCCCAATCAATCCAGTTTTTCCCGTTGATTCCGGCCCGGACCTCGCCCATAATCAGGTGTCTCGGCGGAAGTTCCGAAGAGGCGATACTTTCGAATGACCGTTAGATGGCCACGAATTTGTCACTTGAATCTCACAAACAGTGGCTTCGCCGCATGGCGCTCCCCAGCCTTATCCTCACCATTGTCGTGGCCTCGTGGAGCAGTATCCTCGGTGTCCTTATTTACCGAATGCTTGGTGTCAGTATTTTCTCCTGGAATGGACTCCCAGCTACGTTCACCGATGAAATACTAAGACACGGTTTGGCCGGCGCTTTCAACGCTACTTTCTTAAACTGCCTACTCCTATTCATTTTGTTCGTCGGGCGTATCACATTCAGATGGTGGGTGGTGACATTTTTTTTGCTTCTCTGTGGCACACCGCTCGCTCTGTATAGCGGCTGGCGCATCGCTGACTATATGTGGACCCTGAACCAAGGAGGGGTTGCATGGGAAGGCTTCGTGCCTCAGGTGCTTGGGCTGAGCCTTGCGTGGATACTGCATGCTCTTATCGCGATTTGGCTATCCAAATACAGATTCGTCGTTGTAAGAAAAGATGACTCCCGCAAGTCGCCCTGCCCTCGGTGCGGTTACGAGCTATTCGGCTCCAGTGGCTCATGTCCAGAGTGTGGCTGGCAACTACCTACTAGTGTTACTGCTGACGGAACTGCCTAGCCACCGGCACCAATTGACCGGCGACGCCCGCGTTGGATAATCCGGCAGTCGGTGGAACGTCTGCTCACTCAGATAATCGGCAACTAAGTCGATTGAAGTCTGGCGTTCATGTAACCGTTTCACTTCACCTGAAACTACCGAAGAGGCGACACCCCGTGGAAACCGCCATCCAAGTCTTCGCCGTCGTCAACCTGTCGGTGATCGGCATCTCGCACATCGTCCGCCCCCGGGCGTGGGTTGCGTTCTTCGAATGGCTGAAGGGCAAAGGCGAGGCCGGCGTGTTGGTCGTCGCCTTCGTCAGCCTCGGCTTCGGGTCGGTCATCGTGGCGTTTCACCGCGTCTGGTCGGGCATCCCGGTCGTGCTGACGCTGCTGGGCTGGGCCCAGGTCCTCAAGGCGCTCATCTACTTCACCTGGCCCGCGTTCGGGCTCAAAAAACTCCAGATGGTGTCCGACGAACGCGCCCGTTTCCTGGTCGCTTTCGGCATCGCGTTCCTCATCATCTCGGCGCTGCTGCTGTACCACCTCGCCGCTTAGAACAAGCGACAGACAGCCTTGCCTGACGGGCGCCGCGGTCGGCCCCGGACCTACTCCCCGATGTTCTCCTCCAGGATCGGCGAGCCGCGGAAGCGCTTGCCCAGGATCCACTTGCCCGTCGCGGTCTGCGACGCCGCCTGCTCGTACTTCACCAGGTCGTTGTGCCAGAGGTAGAAGTTGCCGTCCTCGCCTTTCTCGATGGTCGTGGCCTGGAACTCTTCCCAGATGCTCTGGCCGCGGTGGATGTAGTGCTCGTCGATCGTGTAGAGCGTCCGGTTGTGCTTCTTGACCGGGGCGTTGACGATCAGGCGTGCCCAGTCGCCGATCTTGTAATCGTCGCGACCGAGCACCTCCTCGGCGATGTCGGTGAGCTTGCCGTCGCCGATGTCGTCGGGCGGGACGATCATCTTCGCCGCGGCATGAACCTTCTCGTTGAACGTCTTCAGGTTCGCCGCGAGCTGCTGCCGCATCGTGTCCCAGTCGCCCGTGCCTTCGCCGAACTGCTGGTCGAGCATCTCGGCGAGCGGGATCATCTTCTCGGCGTCCTGCCCGAACTCGTGAATCATCTGCACGCGTTCGGGCCGGGCAAAGAGGTTCTTGAGCTTGAGCTCGTCGCTGACGTCGGCCTCGGCCGCGCCCTTGACCATGTTGAGGCTGTCCTTGAGCGTGTTCTGCAGGTTCTCGTTGGTGTACTTCAGACTGAACTCGACCTCGTTGGGGAAGTAGTCGTTGAGCCGACCGACCACGGACTTCGCGGCGCTCTCGACGATCTGGTGGTTGTCGCGCTCGCCGCGCGGCAGGCCCGCGATGTCCAGGCCTTCGAGCCACTTGATGTCCACCGGCCGGGCGACGTTGAACGCCTTGATCGCCCGGGCGTACTCCAGCACGGCGTCCGGTTCGTACGGCGGGTTCAAGACCTCCGGCACGTTGGTCGTGTTGTACTTCTGACGCAGCGCTTCGATCGTCTCGCTGGCCTGGTTCAGGTCCGCCGGCGCGGGCGGCGCCTGGTAGTCGATCGCCAGCGCCTCTTCGACGTCCCACGGCTCACCCACGCCAGCCTCGCCGTTCGATCCGCCGGATGCACCCGCGCCGGCCGACGCCGACTCCTCCGCGTCCGCCCCGCCGCACCCGGGCGCGACGCCCAGCACGCACACCACACCCAGCACGAAAAAGCCCCGCCAACACGAACGCGTCATCGCCATCGCCATGCTCCCTGATCTGAAACCTGAAGAATCTAAAAACGTGAAACAAGTACCCGCCGAACTCATGGCCCGACCCCGAACACGCTCCGGGTCAACGGGGCTGGAGCCGTATCGCCCGCAGGTTAAAGCGCGACCCAACCCGCCGCCAATCAGGGCTAACCCGAAGGTCGTTGGCCCGGTGTTGCGGCCCCGGGCCTGCGGAGGTGATCACGCTCCGCCGTTCGTGTGAAACCCACGAAAGATCAAATGGAGTGACAACACCCCTGCTTCACTTGTCAAAGAACACCGTGTGCGCTTCTGAGCGAGCCGGGCCGTGTCGGCCCGGTGTCCGGAACCCGGGCCGACACGGCCCGGCTCGCTTTGGACTCGCTTCGAAAC
>JAUIGU010000014.1 GCA_030432595.1 Phycisphaerae bacterium | reverse complement strand
GCATCAGCGTGGTGCTGCGTGAAGTGGGAGCCGCCGCCGCGTGGGATGATGATCCGGCCCTGGTGAAGGTGGTGATATAAAGCGGCCGACGGTGTCGGCCGTTCGGGGCGTGTGTGTTTGCGAGCGCTCGACGGCGGCCACCGGCCGCCGCGTTATATGCCTGCCGGCTCTTTGACAAGTGAAGCAGGGGCGTTGTCGCTCCACGAAAGCACGAGAGAAGAGAGAAGCCCACGTTCGGTGAACGTGGGCTTCGGGGAGGATGATTGCGCTCACCGCATCCGGATCACAGAAACACGTCCACGTCAAAGTCGCCGCGTTCGATCATCGCCGACGCAAACGTGGGGATGTAGCCGGTGTGCCGGAGCCGCGGCTGGTTGGCGTCGCGGAGGAGGAAGATGTCTTCGAGGCGGATCTGCCCGGACTCGGGGTCGATCGACGTGACCTCGCTGATCTGGGTGACCCTGCGTCGGCCGTCCGCGAACCGGGCGACCTGCACGACCAGGTCCAGCGCGGTGACGATCTGCTCACGGATCGCGCGGATCGGCATGTCCACCGCCATGAGCACCAGCGCCTCGATGCGCTTCATCGCGTCCCGGCTGTTGTTGGCGTGCACGGTGGACAGCGAGCCGTCGTGCCCGGTGTTCATGGCCTGCAGCATGTCCAGCGCTTCGGGGCCGCGTACCTCGCCGATGATGATGCGGTCGGGCCGCATCCGCAGCGCGTTGCGCACCAGTTCGCGGATGGTGATCGCGCCGCGGCCCTCGACGTTGGCCGGTCGGCCTTCGAGCTTCACGACGTGCGGCTGGGGTAATTGCAGTTCGGCAGACTCTTCGACCGTGATGATGCGTTCGCTCGGCCGGGCGTAGGCGGAAAGCACGTTGAGCAGCGTCGTCTTGCCCGAGCCCGTGCCGCCGGAGATCACGACGTTGGACCGGCCGAGCACGCAGCCCTGGACAAACTTCGCGACCGGCTCGGACAGCGAGCCGCGCTCGACGAGGTCGTCCATCGTGAACGGCACCCAGCCGAACTTGCGGATGGTCATCACCGGGCCCACCAGCGACAGCGGCGGGATCACGACGTTGACCCGCGAACCGTCCTGCAGCCGGGCATCGACCAGCGGCGTGGACGTATCGACGCGCCGGCCGACGGGCGTGAGGATGCGTTCGATGATCGAGATCAGGATCTCGTCGGAGAAAAACGTGCGTGTCGACGGCTGGATGACGCCGTTCTTTTCGATGTAGATGCGGTCCTTGCCGACGACCATGACCTCGGACACCGACGGCATCGCGAGCAGGTCGGTCAGCGGCCCGAGCCCGAGCAAGATGTCTTGGATGTCCTTGGCGATCATCTGCCGGACGAGGTAGCGCCGCAGGTCGGCCGGGAGCTGGGCGTACTGCTGGACGAACATGTCGTCGAAGGCCTCCTCGGCGACGGCGAGGTCTTCGCCGACGGACGCGGGGTCGAACAGCAGCGGCATCATGTCGACCATGCCGTTGACCGTCTCGGCGAGGCGCTGCTCCAGAACCGGGTCGAGCAGGCGTTCGTCGGCGAGGCGGTAGTCGGTGGCAACCTTGCCCTGGCACTGGCGGACGACCTCGGCAAGCACGAGCCGGCGGAGGTGGGTCTTGGCGGCGAGCATCGCGACGTGCGGGTCGAGCTGGTCGATGCGGCGCTGGAGGATGTCGTCGAGCTGGGTGTAGACCTGGGCGATGAAGTGCGGGTCGCCTTTGTCGAGGTGCCCGGTGACGCGCAGGTTCATGCGGTCGATGAGCTCGGCGTGGGCGACGCGCTCGAGCTCCATGAGGCGCTCGTGCAGCAGGCGTTCATCGGCGGAGACGCCGTCGCCGTTTTCGTCCCGGCCGACCGGGGCGAGGGAGAACTGCCCGACCTGCACCTCGTCGCCAAAGTCGAGGCGCGCGGGCGTGCCGGGGTGGACCTCGCGGTTGGCGACGCGGGTGCCGGCGCGGCTGAGCGCTTCGACGAAGAGCTGGTTGCCCCGGCGGACGATGCGGGCGTGGCGGCGGGCGACGAACGGGCTCTTGAGCGTGACGTGGCAGCCGTCCTCGCGGCCGATGACGATGGGGTCGGCGTCGAGCTCGAGGGTCGAGCGGGTGTTGTTGCCGTGGTCGTAGAGCCAGAACTGCATGGGATCGATTTCAGATTTCAGATTTCAGATTGCCGATTTCAGACGCGGGCCGGGTCGCAACGGTTGTTTGCTGGACATCTGAAATCTCAAATCGGAAATCTTCAACCACCGTGGGTCAATACCGCGTTAACAGTTGCAACACCGCCGGGTTGATCCCGCCGTCGGGGATCTTGGGTCGGCCGCGGTCTTCGGTGCGGCGGAGGTGGACGCGGAAGCTGCCGGTCACGATCGACTTGATGGTTTCGAGTTGGCTGGCCTGATCGGGCGTGACCTCGAGGGTGATCTTCCCGACGCCGGACCGACCGCCGCGTCCGCGCTGTTCGTCGATGATGTTGGTTGAGCCGACCGACACCACGCGGACACGCTCCATCACCGGCAGGATAACCGTGTCGCCGGCGTTCCCGCGGAAGGGGGCTTCGAGGTCGACCCACATCTCCGGGCGGAGCGGGTCGGGCACGGTCGAGGCGTCCACGGGCAGCGCGATGCCGCGCATGCCGTCGTTGATCAGCAGCCGGGACTCGTCCTCGGTGAGCAGGTCGAAGTGCCGGTACTCGAGGATCTCGCCGACCTCGACGGGCCGAGTGATGACCTCGCCAAGCGTGTCGGCTTGGCCGTCGGCGTTGGGCCCGACCGCGCCGGCGAACGACGGCTGGAACTTCTCGGGCACGGCGATGCGCTCGACGTCGCGGGCTTCGAGCGTCTGGCCCGGGCTCTTGCTGACCCGCAGGCGGAAGACCGGGAACTCGTCGGTATCGACGCTGCGCTTGGCGGCCTCGACGTAGAGGTTCACCAGGACCACGGCGACGACGGCCAAGACGGCGGCGACGATCAGGAGCTTGGTGCTGCCGCCCGCGGGGCCGGTCGGCGACAGGCGGGCTTGCCCGGACGACGGGGCCGGCGGCGGGGACGAAGGCGATGCGGTCATGGCGTGCGTGGGAGTCGGGAGCGCGTCGGGGGTGCGTACGCGGCGCGTCGGGTACGCCGCCGCCCGCAACCCGAGGCCGGGCGGGGTTTTAGCCCCACAGCGTACCCGGATCGCTTGTGCATCGAAAGCCGGACGCAACGGGCATGCGGTCGGAGGAGCCCCGCGGCGGTGTACCCGGTGTGCCCAAAGAAAGAGCCGGTCGGCGTCCGTCTCGCCGGCCGGCTGGGAGGAGGAGACTCTCGCGAGGAGTCGCCAAGCCTTTTGAGTTTGTCACGGCGTGTCTGCACTTGGGTTTTTTCGAGACGAGCCGTGAATCGGTCCGTGGATCAGGTCAGAGGTCGAGCTGGTCGCGGGCCGGTTCGTCGCCGCGGTCGGGGCGATCCGAACGGTCCTGGGGCGGGCCCTGGCGGCGTCCCTGCCCGCGCTGCCGCGGTTCACCGGGCGGGCCATCGCTGGCTTGAGGGTTGCGGCCGCGGCCTTCACCGTCCTGCATCTGTTCGCGACGCTGCCGGAACGCTTCCATGCGCTCGCGGAAGTCGGCGACGTTTTCATCGAACACGGCCTGCTGCTCCGGGGTCAGCACGTCGCGGACCTGCTGATGCATGACGTCACGGTCGGGACGCGGGCCGGCGTCGAGGATCGCGCGGAGCTTGTCGCGGGCGGACCGCATCGCTTCTCGGTCTTGGGCTTCACGCGCTTCCATCATTTCGCTGCGGGCGTCACGCAACGCGTCGGCGTTGTCGGCCATGTACTGCTGCATCGGTTGTGACGCTTCGCGCATAACCTGCCGGACCTGTTCCTGCTGCGCCTCGGTCAGGTCGATGCCGCGCATCAACGCCCGGAGTCGCCGGCCTTCGCGGTCGCCGCGTTCGGGGCGCGGCCCGCGCTCCTGGTCGCCCTGCATGTCGCGGCCCTGCCCGTCACGGTTCCGGCCCCGCGCCGCCGCATCGTCCGGCGGGCCGCCGCGCCCCGGGCGGTCGCCGTCGAGACGCCGGTCACCTCGCGGTTCGCCGGCCATGCCGCGCGGGTTGCGGGCCTGGTCCGCGTCGCCGCCGCGGCGCATGAAGCGGTCACGGAATCGCGCGCGGTTCGGGCGTTCGGACGGCACGTCGGCGTCCACGCCGGCCGCGCGGTCGCCGGCGGATTCGATGGCCGACGCCGCGGTTTCGCCCGACTCCATGCCCATGTCCTGCGCGGAAGCGAACGCGCTGAACAGCAGCACCACGAGAAGAGCGATCAAAGAAGTCACCAAATCGCGGTCGAAGGCAAAATGTGGTGAGGGCTTAGACATTTGACGTCTCCGAAAAGCGGATGCCGCCCGGTTCAACCCGGCGTGGAAACGCGGAGGGTTTCGCCGGCCGGACTACCCGCAGAACGCCGACCGCCCGGGTTTATTGCGGGGATCGGCCTTGCTTTCGGCGTGTTCTGGCCGTTCGGGGGCGGCCCCGTATCATTCCCCGTCCATGCCCAGCCCCCAAACGAGCCCGAAATCCAGCGTGATCCAGGCCCTCCGCGGCATCGTCCCGGCGGGGCAGGATCAGGACATCGTCAGCCTCAACCTCGTGCAGCGCGTCGATCTTTCCACGGCCGATGGGGGCGAAACCGGAGCCCCCACGACCGCGGTCATCGAAGCCACGCTGCCCCCGGCGCTGGCGGCGCAGCGCGAGACGTTGCGTAAGCAGATCGCCGAGGCGGTCGCAAAAGTCGGGGCGGGGGCGGACGTGCGTTTCTCGATGCAGTTGTCCGGCGGCGGGTCGGCACCGCAACAAAACCAAGCGGGGCAAACCGGCGCGGGGTCGGCCGGGTTCGACGCGTCGGGTTCGAACAACCCGCTGCCGGACGTGAAACACGTTGTGGCCGTCGGGGCCGGGAAGGGCGGGGTGGGAAAATCAACGGTCGCCGTGAACCTCGCGGTCGGGCTGGCGCGAAACGGGAAGAAGGTCGGCCTGCTCGACGGCGACATCTACGGGCCGTCGATCCCGACCATGCTCGGCACGGACCGCTACGAAGTCCGCGCCTCCGGCAAGACGTTGATCCCGTTCGAGTTGCACGGCGTCCGCGCGATGACGTTGGGTGCTTTGGTCGAAGACGACAAACCCTTGATCTGGCGCGGCCCGATGGCGCACGGCGCGCTCAAGCAACTCATCACGCAGACGGACTGGGGCCCGTTGGATTACTTGATCGTGGATCTGCCGCCGGGCACGGGCGACGTGCCGTTGACGCTGGCGCAGACGCTGCCGCTGACGGGCGCGGTGGTGGTGTGTACGCCGCAGAAGGTGGCGCAGGACGATGCGCGTCGCGCGATCGCGATGTTCAACCAGCTCCGCATCGAGGTGCTCGGGCTGATCGAGAACATGAGCTACTTCATCGGCGACGACGGCAAGGAGTACGACCTGTTCGGCCGGGGCGGCGCGGAGATGCTGGCGACGCAGACCGGCATCCCGTACCTGGGCGGCGTGCCGATCAACACGGACCTGAGAAAGAACGGCGACGCCGGCGACCCGACGGCGAACTTCACGAAGAACGATCAACTCGCGGGGGACCTGCAAAACATGGTCAAGGCGTTCGAGCAGCAGGTGAGCGTGGTGGCGATGCAGCAGAACGCGCCGACGCTGACGATCTCGTGAATCTAGATTGGATGTGCTCTTAGCTGCGACGCCACGCGTCGCAGTTCTTCGGATGACTGCGACGCGTGGCGTCGCAGCTACCAGACATATTTGTTCCGTTTTTTGTCGTTCGCACGGTCGCAAGCGACCGTGGCAACCCGAGAACATTGTCAGCGGTTCCACGGCATCCTCGCCAGCAGCATGCCCATGCCGCAGGTGTCGGTGATGCCGGCGAAGACCAGGCCTGTGCCGACGAACCCCGGCAGGATCAGGAACGCGGGGTGGACGAACGCGCCGAGCAGCGTGCCGATCAGCACGAAGCTGCCCGCCGCGATGCGGACCTGGCGTTCGAGCGACATGGCCGCTTCGCCGCGCTGCACCGGCAGCCCGGCGTTCACGCACGCGTCGGTGCCGCCCTCGACGACAACGGCCTCGCAGCCCGCGGCGTTGAGTTGGTCGGCGGCCTTGGCGGCGCGGCCGCCCGCTTTGCACAGCACGAGGATCGGGCCGGCCGCGTCTTCGGGCCGGGACGACTTCACCGCCTCGGGGTCGAGCGTGTCGAGCGGGATCAGGCGTGTGCCTTGGACGTGGACCGCGCCGTACTCGGCGGGCGTCCGCACGTCGATCAGGTCAACGGGTTCGGGTGCCTGCAGGCGGGCGTGAAGGTCGGCGGGGGTGATGGTGCTCGGCATGTCTTGTTGACTCGGTGCGGGTCAACGTGAGCATAGGTCGCAAAGGGTGGATACTTCTTCATCGGTCAGGTCGCAGCGCAGGGACAGGCGCACGCGGGCGCTGCCGGGCGCGACGGTCGGCGGGCGGATGCCGACGGTGAGGATGCCGGCGTTCTGCAGCCTCGCGGCGAGTTCCAGCGCGGCGGCGTTGTCCCCGACGATCAGCGGGATGATGGGCGTGGGGTCGTCGGGGTTGATGTCCCAGCCGTGGTGGTGCAGGTGCGTGCGGACGTCGCGGATGATCTCGCCGAGACGCTGCCGGCGTTGCGGCTCGTCGCGGATGACGTCGAGCGCGGCGCCGATGCTGGCAGGGATGCTCGGCGGGAGGGCGGTGGTGTAGATGAACGATCGGGCGGTGTTGGTCAGTTCGTCGACGACTTCGCGCGGGCCCGTGACGATGCCGCCGAGACTGCCCAGGGCCTTGCTGGCGGTCGAGACGGTGATGTCGATGTCGCCGGCGACGCCTTGTTGTTCGGCAAGACCTGTGCCGTGTGACCCGAGGATTCCGGTGGCGTGCGCTTCGTCGACGACGAGGATTGCGTGGTGAATCCGGGCGAGTTCGACGAGGCGCGGGAGGTCGGCGACGGTGCCGTCCATGGAGAAGACGGCGTCGGTGACGATGAAGGTGCGGGGGCTTCGGGCTTGGTTGTGTTCGTGCTCCTTCAACGCTTCGGCGATTGTTTCACCGTCGGGCACCCTCCCCCGGCCCCTCCCGGGGGGAGGGGAGTTATGCAGCAAACGTTCAAGTTTGTCGTAGCCGCGGTGGGGGAATGTGCGGATGGTCGCGCCGGAGAAGCGCGCCGCGTCGATCAGGGAGGCGTGGTTGAGTTTGTCCTGGAGGATCACGTCGCTCGGCCCGGCGAGCGCGGTCAGCACGCCGAGGTTGGCCATGAACCCGGTCGGAAACAACAGAGCGGCCTCGGCGTGTTTGAACTTGGCGAAGCGTTCTTCGAGTTGTGCGTGCGGCGGGAGGGTGCCGGTGACGAGCCGGCTGGCGGCGCCGCCTGTGCCGTGAGTTTTGATCGCGTCCCTCGCAGCGCGGACAAGCGCCGGGTGTTGCGAGAGGCCTAGGTAGTCGTTGCCGGCGAGGTTGAGCAGGCGTTGGCCATCGCGCACGGCGAAGCGGCCATCGGCGTCGGTTGGGGTCAAAGTGCGTTGGGCGTGTTGGGATTCGCGCTGCTGCCGCGCGGCGTCCAGTTCGGCCAGCCACGCGGGGTTCGCGGTGTCGTGCGGGGCGGTCACGTCACGCGGCGTTCTGGTCGTCCTGGTTGGCGGGCTTGTTTGCGCCGTCGGGTCCGTCGTGGTCGAAGGACAGCGCGGCGGCGTCCGCGGCGTCGGCGTCGCTGAGCGTCTGCTTCATCAGCCGACCGACCTTGAACTTCACGGTGCGTTTGGGTGGGACCCAGACCTGCTCGAGGGTCTTGGGGTTCTGAGCGCGGCGGGCGCGGCGCTGCTTGACCTCGAAAACCCCAAAGTCGCGGAATTCCAGGCGGTTGCCCCGACCGAGCTCGACGATGATGTTGTCGAGGAAGGCCTGGCAGATGTTCTTGACGACGACGCGTTTCTGGCCGGTGGCGTCGGCGATCTGATCGATGAGTTCTTTTTTGGTGACGGTGGACATAGCAGTCGCCCCGAGGGGTGCGGTGGCAGGCAAGCCGAGATGGACACCGCACTTACGAAGAAAAGAAGGGAACCAGCAGGCCGGCCGGATCGCCGGGTGGGGTTCGCCCTCGTCCTCCCGAAGACGCGGCGGGGACCCCGACTATCGGACCTGCGGAAGTATGGCAGGGACCGGCGGGCGGGTCAAGGGTTGCGGCGACAAACCCTGATGTCAGCGGGAATTAACACGCCTAACCGCGTTTGTAGCGGCCCCAGCCGGGGCGTAGGATGCCCGTCATGGCGGTCGAAGCGCCCAACCCGGCGGACCTGAAGATCGTTCGGTACCCCGCGCCGGTGCTGCGGCAGGTCGCCGAGCCCGTGTCGGCGGTCGACGACGACGTGAAGGCCGTGGCCAGCCGGATGATCGAACTGATGCACGAGGCCAAGGGCGTCGGGCTGGCGGCCCCGCAGGTCGGGCTGCCGTGGCGGATGTTCGTCGCGAACTGGACCGCCCAGCCGGGCGAGGATCACGCCTTCATCAACCCCGAGTTGCTCGATCCGAGCCGAGAAACCGGCCCGCACGACGAAGGCTGCCTGTCGATCCCGGACGTCACCGCCGAGATCACCCGGCCGCTGGGCATCACGATCCGGGCCACCGACCTGGACGGGCGGGCGTTCACCATGACCGACACCGGCACGCTCGCGGCGCGGGTCTGGCAGCACGAGTTCGACCACCTCGAAGGCGTGCTGATCCTCGATCGCATGACCCGGCTGGACAAGATGGCCAACCGCAAGGCGATCCGGGCGATGGAAGCGGAGGGTTGAGAAAGTCAAAAGTGACAAGTCGAAAGTTGAAAGTACAAAGGCGGCACGCGCGCGTTGGCGCACCGGGTGGTTGCGGGCGGGTTTGGGTAGGGTGTGTCTGTTGGGAATGTGGTTCCGAGTCGTAGGCGTGGATTGTTTGGTGTTGGAAAACCTGTCAATGGAGCGCCGTGGATGAACGGGTCGAACGCCCACCACGTGAAGATGGAAGCGGTGGACTGGCGGCGGGTGTTTCCCGTGCTGCGGGTGTTCGGGTTGTTCCACGTGGCGATGCAGCCGACGAAGCTGCTGCTGGCGTGGGTGCTGGTGGTGTCGCTGTACGTGATCGGGGCGGCGCTGGCGTGGGTGATGAACCCGACGAACGCGGACGGGCTGGAAGGCGCGGACATGCTCTGGGCGTGGGTGTCGATGCAGACCGACGGTCTGTGGAAGCTGGTGGACGCGGTGACGTCGCTGGACCTGGGGTTGGACGGCGACGGCGGCGTGCTGCCGCAGTTGCAGACGCTGCTGATCGACAACCCGAAACAGATGTGGCGCGACGCGCCGGCGTACCTGATCGTGATGGGGCTGGTGAAGTTCGTGCTGAGCACGCTGATCGGTTTGGCGATCGCGCGGCTGGCGGTGCTGCAGTTGGCGCGGTCGCGCAAGGGCGGGTTGCCGGAGGCGGCGGTGTTCGTGGGGCGCAAGGGCGTGTGGGCGCTGGCGGCGCCGCTGCTGCCGATGGCGGTGGTGATCGGGCTGGGGCTGGCGTTGATGGTCGCGGGATTCGTGCTGTTCAACGTGCCGGTGCTGGACGTGGTCGGCGGGCTGGCGTACGGGCCGCTGTTGTTCGTGGGTCTGGTGGTGGGCCTGATCCTGGTGGTGCTGGCGTTGGCGGTGCATCTTTTTACGGCGTCAATCGCGGCGGAGGGTACGGACGCGTTCGACGCGGTGAGCCGGTGCTTTGCGTATGTGTCTTCCCGGCCGTGGCAGGTGCTGGGCTACGCGGGCGCGGCGCTGGTGTACGGCGCGATCACGTTTCTGGTGGTGGGCGGCGTGGTCGCGCTGGGCGCGTGGGTGTGTGACAAGGCGTTGTCGGCGTGGGTGCTGGGCGAGACGTGGGCGGGTGGGCCGGAGCAGGTCGTGACCGGCGACGACGGCGCGCGGGTGGTCGTCCCGCACGGCGGCACGACGTGGCTGGCGTCGTGGCTGATCCACCTGTGGCGGAACATGCTGCTGGCGGTGCCGGCCGCGTACGCGGTGAGCTTCTACTTCAGCGCCGCGGTGCAGGTCTACCTGCTCGTGCGCGAGTCGGCGGACGGCAGCGCGATGTCGGACTGCTACGACCCGCAGGCGAAATCGCCGGGGCACGCCCAGGGTGAATCGGCCGAGGGTGTGGGTGATGCGGACTGAGCGTAACGCTGAGACCGGACGTGGACGTGTAGGCTTCGGGTGCCACGGACTTCGGCCCGCGCATTTCACGTTCTTCGGGGACTCGGCACGGACTGAAGTCCGTGGCATCCCGCATTCAATTGCCGGCCCCGCGGCGGTGCAAATCATTGTCGCTTTGCTTTTGCTCGGCTTGGTTTTGTTTTGCTCACCAGGCTGCGACCGTGCGGCGGAATCACCTCAACCCAATGTGCTAGCGGGTGACGAACCGCGGATCGTCAGCTTTGTGCCCGCCGCCACGCGGATGATCGTTGACCTTGGCCTCGGTGACTCCTTGGTCGGCGTGGCCGAGAATGACGCCGCCGCGCCCGAGCGTGACGCAGACGGAAACCCGATGCCGACGCTGGGCAACTTCATGGACGTGGATGTGGAGCGGTTGATCTCGTTGCGCCCGACGATGATCTACTTCCCCAATTCCGCCGGCGGCGAAGCGGACGCGTTGCGGCCACGGGTTCGGCACACCGGCGCGACGTTCGCGCAGTTGGACTACCCCAAGGCGCTGTCGGATGTGAAACGGCAACTGGACTTGCTGGCACATATGCACGGGGTGCCCGAGAAGGGGAAGCAACTCGCCGAGCCGTTTGAGGTCTGGCTGGGTGAATCCGACGAACGCCCCGAAGATTCGGGCCTGGCGCAGACCGGACCTTCCGTGATTCTGGGTTTTTCGATCGATCCGGTGACGGCATCGGGCCCGGGGTCGGTCAACGACGAACTGCTCCACCTGCTCGGGGCGCGCAACGCCGTGGCCGACGCCGCGGTGTCCGCGGTGACGCTGGATCGTGAGGCGCTCGTGGCGTGTGCGCCCGATGTGATCGTGTTGCTGCTGCCGGGCGCGACGGAGGCGGAAGCTGTGGCAAAAGTCGCGTGGTTCGACGGGCTCCCGATCCCCGCGGTCGAGTCGGGCCGTGTCTCGGCGTTGACCGACCCGCAGGTGTTGCTGCCCTCGACCAATTTGCCGGAAGTCGTCGAGCAACTGCGCGGCGCAATCTTAGGGGACACGGCCGGGGTTGAACCGGCACCTCCCGCGGAGGCCGCGCCGTGAGCGCGTCGCGGCGTGTCGTGGTGGCGGGGCTGGTCGCGCTGGTCGTGCTTGCGGGCGCCGCCGTGCTGCGGCTGTGGGTCGGCACGTCGGCGTGGGGTTGGCCGGTCGGCGAGAACGCGTCGGCGATTCTTGGTTTCCGGGTGGACCGGTTGCTGGTCGCGGCGGTCGCGGGGTTGGCTTTAGCGGTTTCGGGGGTGTCGTTGCAGGCGTTGTTGCGGAACCCGTTGGCCGAGCCGTACCTCCTGGGGCTGAGCACGGGCGCGGCGGCGGGGATGATGGCGGTGGTCATGCTGTCGCGCTGGGCGGCGGCACGCGACGTGGTCGATGCTGACACGGACGCAGTTGCGTGGTTGACGTCGTTGTTGGGCGGCGGGCAGGCGGTGGGCGCAATGCTCGGCGCGGCGCTGAGCATGGGGGTCGTGTTCGTGCTGGGCCGACGGCGTGGCGTGCTGGACCCGCTGGGCGTGCTCTTGGTGGGCGTGATCGTCTCGACCATCAACGGCGCGTTGGTGTTATTGATGAGCCATCTTTCCGGGCCGGGCGGCGTGCGCGACGACGTGGCGCGGTGGATGATGGGGTCGCTGTCGGTGACGGGCGGGAACACGACGCTGGTCGTGGTGGCGGTGCTCACCGGGTTGGGTTGGTGGTGGTTGTGGTGGCGCGGGAGGGCGTTGGACGTCGCGACGTTGTCGGATGAAGAAGCGGTGTCGCTGGGCGTGAACGTGGCCCGGCTGCGGGTAGAGATGTTCGGCGTCGCGGCGGTGTTGGCGGGCGGGGCGGTGCTGCTGGCCGGGCCGGTGGCGTTTGTCGGGCTGATCGCGCCGCACGCGGGCCGGGCGCTGGCCGGCGCGGGGCACCGCGGCGTTTTGATCGTGTCGGGGTTGCTGGGCGCGGCGCTGCTGGTGTCGGCGGACGTCGCGGGCGCGGCGGTGAAGCTGGGCAGCGAGCAGTTCGGCCACCCGGTGGGCCTGGTGCCGGTGGGCGTGTGGACGGCGCTGGTGGGCGGGGTCTCGTTCGTGGTGCTGCTGCGGCCGCGGTTGGGACGGGGGGAGGTTTGAGCGAGCCGTGCATTTGCATCGCCGTCGCTTCGATTGGCAGCGGCACGTTAGACTCCGGGCATGCCGGAAAACGAAAGCGGAAGACCTTTCGCACAGCGTTGGCTCGACGCCGCGAAACAAAAGGGCGGGCCGGTGTGTGTCGGGCTGGACCCGGTGCTGGAGAGGCTCCCCGCCGCCGTCCGCGACGGAAACAAAGCCGTGGGCTCGATCGAGACGTTTTGTCTGGGGGTGATCGAAGCGGTCGCGCCGTTCGTGCCCGCGGTAAAACCCCAGCTCGCGTGTTTCGAGCGCTACGGCAGCGAAGGCCTGGCGGTGTACGAGCGTGTGGTCGATGCGGCGCACGCGGCTGGGCTGCTCGTGATCGCCGACGCTAAGCGCGGCGACATCGGCGTCAGCGCATCGCACTACGCGGCCGCGTTCCTCGAAGGACCGCACGCCGCCGACGCGTTGACGGTCAGCCCGTACCTCGGCCCCGACACGCTCGAGCCGTTCATCGAAAGCGCCGTGAAAAACAGTGCGGCCGTGTTTGTCTTGGTGTGTACGAGCAACCCGCGCAGCGGCACGTGGCAAGGATTGCCAACCAATGATGGCAGGCGCGTCGTCGAACACGTCGCCGACTTCGTGGAGTCCATGTCGAAGAAGCACGCGGGGGCCGAGGCGTACGGCCCGGTCGGCGCGGTGGTCGGCGCGACGCACCCGGACGAAGCCGCGGCGCTGCGGCAGCGTATGCCGCACGTCTTGTTTCTCGTGCCCGGGTTCGGCGCCCAGGGCGGGGGCGTCGAGGACGTGTTGCCGTGCTTCCGGGAAGACGGAACGGGCGCGGTCGTCACGGCCAGCCGTTCGGTGCTCTATCCAGAACCGGTCGAAGGCGAAACGTGGCGGGACGCGGTGGCCCGCGCGGCGCGCGAACTGCGGGATCACGTCGCCGGCGCCGCGCTGCCGTCGGCGGGGTAGGCGTCCTCGGTTGCTCGATCCGTGGCGCGCCGCTGGGGCACGGGCCCGTCGGGCATCGTGTCGAGGATCGCGTAGGCGACGTGCGCGACGCAGCTGTTGATCGCCTTGAGGTGGGTGAGCAGGTCCAGGTGCAGGGCGCTGGACTCGTGCGAGAGTTCGACGCCGGCGCGGAGCCGCTCGAAGTGCCGACGCCGCAGCTCGCGCTCGCGCTCGTTGAGTTGCCGCTTGTGGTCGATCAGCCGCCGGGCCAGCACAGGGTCGTGCGTGTTGAACGCCGTCTCGGCGATGAGCAGGTTCTCGGCGACGTGCTTGTAGAACCCGTCGAGCTCGTCCCAGCCCGCGTCGGTGAACCACACCCCGCCGCGGGCGCGCTTGATCGCCAGGTCGGCCACGCCGCGGTCGATCGTGTCGCCGATCGTTTCGAGCTGGTTGAGGTACGCGAGCTGCTGCATGACCGCCTCGGTGCTGAAGCCGTCGTCGTCCTCGGGCGACAGCGCGGTGAGGTACCGCTTGATGCGGTGGTGCAGCAGGTCCACGTCGTCGTCGCGCTGCTGGACGCGTTGGGCGCCGGCTTCGTCGCGGTGCATCAGCGCCCGCCACGCGTCGTCGAGCATGGTGCGCACGATGCTCGAGAGCCGCACGATCTCCTGCCGGGACTGCCCGAGCGCCACCGACGCGCCGGTGACGTGGTCGCTGAAGATGAACCGCGGCGCCGCGGGGTCGGCGGCGGCCTCGGGCTGGTCGGGGACGACCCGGCGGACCAGCGCGTAGAGCGCATCGGTCCACGGAAGGAATAGCGCGGCCATGGCGACGTTGAACCCGGTGTGGGTCACGGCGATCTGCGCGTTGAGCGACGGCGTGAGCGCCGCCAGCCCGCGCATCAGCAGCGGCAGCAACGCCAGGGCGAGCGCGGCGGTCGCGCCCTTGGCGACCAGATTGGTCAGCCCCAGCCTCCGGGTGGCGCGGTCGGCCCAGCCGAACCCGGTCAGCGTGAGCGCCACGCCGACGTTCGCGCCGATGACGATGGGCACGGCCAGTTGCAGCGGATCGACGCCGGGTCCCAGGTCCGCCGCGCCCAGGCCGATCGCCAGCGCGATCGCGGCGGTCGAAGACTGCAACGCCACCGCCATCAGCGCCGCGAACCCGGCCAGCAGCCACGGGTGCCGGACGAACACCGCGATGACCTCCGCCACGTCGCCGCCCGGCTGCAGCGAGCCTGCCGCGCCCGCGATCGTCGCCACGCCCATGAAGACGAACGCCACGGCCAACGCGACCTGACCGACGCCGCGCAGCGTGCGGTGGCGCGTGAACTGGAACAGCAGCACGCCCGCCAGCGCGAGCACCGGTGCCATGGATTCCAGCCGCAGCGCGATCAGCACGACCATGACCGTGATGCCGATGTCCGCCCCGAGCATCAGCGGCACGACGCGCCGGGCCGGCAAGTGTCCGGCGCGGACGGTCTGCACCGCCAGCAGCGTCATCGCGGTCGAGGACGGCGCGGCCAGCGACGCGACCAGCCCCGCGCCCGCCGCCCGCCAGCGGTTGCTCGCCACGCGTTGCAGCATCCCCGGCAGCCGCTGTCCGAACAGCCGGTCCAGCCCCTTGCGCAGGAACCGGATCCCGAACAGGATCAGGGCCACGCCGCCGGCGATGTGGAGAAAAGTCAGCATCGGATCGCTTTCCGGCCCGCCTTCTCCCTTGCGGGCCAATTCATAATCTTAACATATTTCGCGTCAAATTCATGGTTTTTTCGGGTCTGATCGCCGTTCTCCGGCTGGAAGGCCGCCGTTTGTTAAGCCCCGTTCGTAGAACCCGCCCCGGTTGGCCGATACGATGACGGGTCTTGAAAAGCATAAGCCTCTCCAACCTCGTGCTCGACAACGCCGCGTCTGCCGAGTCCGGCGGGCTCGAGTTCATCCGCCGCAAAAAGCCCGCGTGGCTGCGGGCCAAGCTGCCGGCCGGGCCGGGGTTCCGTGACACCCGCCAACTCGTCGACAAGTACCAGCTCCACACCGTCTGCGAGTCCGCGAAGTGCCCGAACCTGGGCGAGTGCTGGGAGCGCGGCACCGCCACCATGATGATCCTCGGCGACGTCTGCACGCGCTCGTGCGGCTTCTGCCACATCGCCACCGGCCGGCCCCCGGAGTACGACCTTGATGAACCGCGGCGGGTGGGGGAAGCCGCGGCGATCATGAACCTCAAGCACCTGGTCATCACCAGCGTCAACCGCGACGAGCTGCCCGATGGCGGCGCGGAGATCTGGGCCGAGACCATCCGCGAGATCCGCCGGCAGTCGCCCGGCACCTCTGTCGAAGTCCTGATCCCCGACTTCTGCGGCGACTGGGACGCGCTGCAACTCGTCCTCGACGAACGGCCCGAGATCCTCAACCACAACCTCGAGTCGGTGCCGCGCCTTTACAAACACGTCCGGCCCCAGGCGATCTACGAGCGCAGCATCGAGCTTCTACGCCGCGGCAAAGAACAAGGCCTCACCGTCAAGACCGGCATCATGGTCGGCATCGGCGAACGGGAAGACGAAGTCGAACAACTGATGCGCGACGTCGTCGACGGCGTGCGCGTCGCCGGCGTCAACCGCGATCAACCCGAGACCAACCGCGACCCCTTCGAAGTGCCCGACCCGTACCGCATGGCTTCACTTAAGCCGAACGCTGAGCAAGGTGAAGCGTCGGATCTTTCCTTGTTCTCGGGTTCCCTTCACAAAGCCGTCGGCACCGCCAAGCCCGGCCCCGACTCCAAGCTCCGCCGTGGCGGTGACCGCGTCGACCACACCAACCCGCACTGGGACCACCACGACCCCGTCGCCGCGCCGCACGGCTTGGCCGAGCAGCGCCGCGCCGAGCTCGGCCACCCCCGCGCGACCTATCCCGGCGTCCACGACACCTGCGACATCCTCACCATCGGGCAGTATCTCCAGCCCACGCGCAACCACCTGCCGATCTCGCACTGGGTGACGCCCGCCCAGTTCGTCGCCTACAAGCACCAGGCCGAGGCCATCGGCTTCCGCCACTGCGAGTCCGGGCCGCTGGTCCGCTCCAGCTACCACGCGGACGACCAGGTGCTGCAGATGGAATCGCCGACATCCTGACGCGGTTGCGGTGATGGTTCCTGTCCCCGTCGGCGTGTTTTCCCGTGATTGTGCCCGGTTTTGCCCTTTCGTGAGGTATACTTGCCGGTCTGGCCTTTCAGGAGCAGAAGGTTGCCGTTGATGTCACGTCTGGTGTCGGTGCGTTGTTGGCTCGCGGTGACCCTGTGGCTGTGTGCGGCGGTCACGACCCAGGCCCAGACGGGCACGTTTCTCGACAAGGTCTCGCCCGCCGACGTCCGCGTTGTGACGTACAACCTCGGCGGGTTCAACAACGGGTTCAGCGACTCGGGCTTCCAGTTCGCCGATGGGGACTGGGAGTTCGTGCCGTCCAACGCCCGGGTGGTCGACGCGCTCGACGCGGATGTGTGGGCGTTCCAGGAGATCAACAGCCGCAGCGCCGCTGACATCCGCAGCGCGATGAACCGGGCCGACCCACTGCCCGACGGCGCGGAGTGGAACGTGTTCCGCTTCTCGAACCAGGCGATCGCCTCGCGTTACGGCTTCGCCGACACCGTGACCAGCGTGTTCGGCTCGCCGCGCCGGCCGACCATCGCGACCATCGACCTGCCCAACACGCTCTCGGCGGACGACCTGCACCTGGTCAACATCCACCTCAAGGCCGGCGGCACCAGCAGCGACGAAGACCAGCGGCTCAACGACGTCGATCGCATCATCCAGTACCTCGACGACGCAAAGATGCCCGGCGACCCGGACATGCTCGTCGCGGGCACGCCGTTCATCGTCCTGGGCGATTACAACACGGCCAGCACCAGCGACCCCATCGACAACTTGGCCCAAGGCGACATCACCGACGAGAATGTGTTCGGCCCCGATACCCCGCCGGACTGGGACGGCACCGCCCTCACCGTGCCCACGCCCCGCCACAACACCGGCAGCCCGTCGAACTGGACCTGGCGCAGCAGCAATTTCTCAAGCCGGCTCGACTACCACGCTTACAGCGACAGCGTCATGACCCTCGAGAAGGCGTTCGTCCTCAACACCCAGATCATGTCGAGTGCTGACCTGTTGTCCACCGGGCTGCAGGCCAACGACGTGCTGTTCGACCCGGGCAGCACTTTCTGGGACCACCTGCCGGTCGTGGTGGACTACGGGTTGAGCTCGGTGATCATCCCCGAGCCGGTCCTGGCGGGGGCCGTGCTGGTCGTGCTCGCGGCCGCGCGCCGCCGACGCATCTAAAGCGAGGGTTCCGAAGGAGCCCCGGGCCTGCGCATTACAATCCGGGCATGAAGCATCCGTTCAAGCGTTCGTTGTTCGGCGTATCTCTTGCGCTGTCTTGTTGGCTGTGCTCAGTGGCGTACGTCGTCTCGGCTGAGGCCGAGCCGCCCATCGACCTCGCCCAAGCGGTGGACGCGGCGCTGCAACCCGGGCTGACCGGGCAGGCCCGCGTGGCGGTGCGTATCGTCGACGCCGACACCGGCGAGGTGCTGCTCGAAACGCCCAACGCCGCCGAGCCGTTCATCCCGGCGAGCAACCTGAAACTCATCACGTCCGCGACGGCGCTGGACCGCTACGGCCCGGACTTCGAGCTCTCGACCACGCTGGCGCTGCGCGGCGACGACCTCTGGATCATCGGCGGCGGCGACCCGGCCTTGGGCGACGAACGGATCGCCGAGAAGCACGGCGAGACGCAGATGTCGGTATTCGACACCTGGGCCGACCGGATCAAGGACAGGGAAGTCACGGAAATCCTGGGCGACCTGATTGTGTGCGACCCCGTGTTCGACGATCAACTCGTGCATCCGACCTGGGCCTCGGGCAACCTGCTGCACTGGTACGGCGCCCCCGTGGCGGGCGTGAGCTTCAACGACAACTGCGTGGACATCAACTACCGGCCTGCCGAATTGGGAGAGCCCGCAGAGATCGAGGCGTTCCCCGCCGCCGGTGGTTTCGAGATCGTCAACCAAGCGGTCAGCGTCGCGGAAGACGAGCACGACGCCCGGCTCGTCAAACGCGCCGGCGAAGTGGTCTACGAGTTGACCGGCAAGGTCGGCCGGGAAGGCGGCAACAGCAAGCCCTGCGACGACCCCCGGCGGTTCCTGGGTGAGGTGGCCAAGGCCGCCCTGGCCGAACGCGGGGTGAACGTGCAAGGCCAGGTCGTGGTCCGGACCGACAACCCGACCAGCGACGAATGGATCGAACTCGCGGCCCACGCCACCGCCTTCACCGACGTGCTCGGCCGGGTCAACACCAACAGCCAGAACATGATGGCCGAGGCGCTCGCGAAGCTCAACGGCCTGCACCACGACCAGCAGAACGGCGTCGAGAACCCGCGCGGTTCCTGGGGCTCGGGACACCTCGCGGCGGCCGCGTTCCTGAGCGCCGCGGGCATCGACACCACGTCGCTCGTCGCCGCAGATGGCTCGGGGTTGTCGCGCGAAAACCGCGTCACCGCCGTGATGATCTCCGACCTGCTCCTGCACATGCTCCGCGAGCACGAACACAGCGAGCACTACGTCGGCAGCATGGCGATCAGCGGCGTCCGCGGATCGGTCCGCAGCCGGATGAGAGAACTCGAAGGCAAGGTCTACGCCAAGACCGGCACGATCCGCAGCGTCAGCGCGCTGTCGGGCTACGTCTTCCACGATTCGGGCCGGGTGCTCGTGTTCTCGATCCTCCACAACGGCTTCGAGGGCTCGCAGGGCCCGTACCGTGCGCAGCAGGACGACGCGGTGCGGGCGATGTGGAAGTGGTTGGATGCGCAGCCGGCGTTCCACGAGCCGGACGTTCGGCCGGAGGCGATGCGTGAGGCGTTGGAAGTGGTGGGGCGGTGAGCGGATCGTCCGAGCCCGAAGTCACCAATACCACCGGGACGTCTTTAACTTCCGGGTGGATGTATTTGGGCCGGGCTTGGTGGGCGCCGATGCTTGTCGCGGTCGTGGCGGGATCGTGGTGGCCGTTCGTGGTTGTGGGGTCGTGGTCGGCGTGGCGCTCGCGTGCCGGTGACGCGGCGACGTCGGCGTGGGTGGATCCGCTTTCCGTCTTGCTGGTCGTGACGTACATCGGCCTGGGCGCGGTCACGCGCTGGGGTTCGCCGCGACGATCGCGCGTTCTGCCGTTGCTTCTGACGCTGCCGTTATTGGTGGAAGTGGGCCAGACGGCGTTCCTGTATAGGCACTCCCAGTGGGCGGACGTGTTGCTGGGGACGGTCAGCCTCGCGGTCGGCTGGCGGTTGGCGGGCCGACCCCGTGAACGCGTCCTTCCGTGGCGTTTGGGGGTGATGGTGGTGGCCACATCTTTTTGGGCGTTGCTCGCCGCGAGCCTGTTGTTGTTGTCCGGCGTCGCGGGGAAGGCCGCATCGGACGCGCGACTGGTTGGCTGGCAGACGGGGTTTCCGATCGTGCTGGGTGACGAGGCGAACGGGGGACGCCCGTGGCACGGGCGGTTCGGCGAGGTGACTCTCAGCGTGTCGGGATTCTCAAGCCGTACGTTCCAACTGTTGGACGAACCGGTCAGAGCAGACGGGGCCGTATTGACGATCGACGGCACGGCGTTGCTTGAGATCCAAGAAGCGTTCTCGATGTCGCCGCAGCGTTTCGCGGTGACGGCCGCCGTCACGCCGGACGACACGAATCAGCACGGCCCCGCGCGGATCGTCACCTGGTCCAACGGCACCTCACAGCGCAACTTCACCCTCGGGCAGGACGGCGATGCGGTAGTGCTGCGAGTACGTACGCTGGGGAACGGCGACAACGGTCATGCGGTCGCGGTCGGGTGGTGGCCGGGCGTGCTGCACGCCGGTCGGGAGGTGCGGCTGCACGCGTCGTACGAAGCGGGCGTGGCGGCGTTGCGGGTGGACGACGGGCCGGCGCTGCGTGCGCCGATCCACACGTGGTCGCGCGTGCTGGGCGGGACGACGTGGTTTCACGGCGGTGTGTTCGCGTGGGTGATCGCGCTGCCGGTCGCGTGGATGGCGGGCTTTGCGATGTCCGGTCGAGTTCGTGTTGTCGCCGTGCTGGCGGTCGTGCCCCTGGTGGTGCTGGCGTGCGCTTCGGTCATTTCATTCGTGCCTGCGGGTTTTGTGTGGTTCGTCCCTGGCTGGTGGTTCGGTGTGTTCTGCGGGTTCGTTGGCGCTGCTGCGCTGAGAAGGCAGACGTTTCCGGACCCGCCGCCCGTGTCCGGCTGACTCAGGTTGCCCACGCCAACGCCCCCCGGCTATCGTGCCGATGTCATCCCACGGAGCGTCTGCCATGCCTGAACAAACCCACGACCTGCTGGTCATCGGCGCCGGACCCGGCGGGTACGTCTGCGCCATCCGCGCGGCGCAGCTCGGACTCAACGTCGCCATCGCCGACAAAGAAAAAGCCCTGGGCGGCACGTGCCTCCGCGTCGGGTGTATCCCGTCCAAGGCGCTGCTCGAGTCGTCGCACCTCTACGAGCAAACAAAACACGAGCTCGAATCGCACGGCATCAAGGTCGGCAACGTCGACCTCGACCTGGGCGCGATGCGCAAACGCAAGGACGGCGTCGTCAAGCAGCTCACCGGCGGCATCGGGTCGCTGATGAAGAAGAACAAGATCGCGGTCTACCACGGCACGGCCGCGTTCAACGAAGACAAGTCCGTGTCGATCGGCAAAGACACGATCAAGGCGAAGCACGTCGTCATCGCCACCGGCTCCGAGCCGTCGTCGCTGCCGGGCATCGACCTCTCGGCCGACCGCATCGACACCTCGACCGAGGCGCTCGACTACGACAAAGTGCCCGACCACCTGATCGTCATCGGCGCGGGCGTGATTGGGCTCGAACTGGGCAGCGTCTGGCGGCGGCTGGGCGCGAAGGTCACCGTGCTCGAATACCTCGATCGCATCATGCCCGGACTCGACGCCGAGATGGCCAAGGAGGCGCAGAAGGTGTTCGCCAAACAAGGCATCGACTTCAAGCTCGGCTGCAAGGTGACCGGGGCGGAGAAGACGAAGAAGGGCGTCAAGGTCTCAATCGAGGGGCAGGACGACGTCGAGGCGGATCGCGTCCTCGTCTGCGTCGGGCGCAAGCCGCACACGGCGGGCCTTAACTGCGACAAGGCCGGCGTCGAGCTCGACGAGCGCGGCCGGGTGAAGATCGGCGAGCACTTCAAGACGACGGGTTCGAGCGACGAGGTGGGAATCTACGCGATCGGTGACGTGGTCGTCGGCCCGATGCTCGCACACAAGGCGGAGGAAGAGGGCGTGGCCGTCGCCGAGCTCATCGCCACCGGGCACGGGCATATCGACTACGACACGATCCCCAACATCGTGTACACCGAGCCGGAGGTCGCGTCGGTCGGCAAGACCGAGGAAGAACTGAAAGACGCCGGCGTGAAGTACCGCAAGGGCAAGTTCCCGTTCCTGGCCAACGGCCGGGCCAAGGCGATCGACGCCACGACCGGCATGGTGAAAATCCTCGCCGACGAAGCCACCGACCGCGTCCTGGGCGTCCACATCCTCGGCCACGGCGCCGGCGACCTCATCGCCGAGTGCGCGACCTCCATGGCGTTCGGCGCCAGCAGCGAAGACATCGCCCGCGCCTGCCACGCGCACCCCACGATGTCCGAAGCGGTCAAGGAAGCCGCGCTCGCGGTCGACGGGCGCGCGATCCATATCTGATGGCTTGCGCCGCAATGGAACTGAACTGTGGTTCGCATAGCCGCAGGCCAACGGCCTGCGCGCAGCCCGTTGGGCTGCGGCTATATGTCGTGAAAGCTTCGCGTCGCACTTCTGTACGAGCCGTCACACCCGGGATCGCCCGCTTCGCGCAACCGCGAACGCGGTGCCGATCAACAGCAAACCCGTCCCCGGCTCGGGCACCAGCAGCGCCAGCCCCGGGTTGGCCGAGAAGTCCGGTGCCGCGGTCTGGCCCCAGTTCTGGAGGATCGTGTCCAGGTCGGCCTGTTCGACCTGCCCGCTGCCGTCGTAGTCGCCGCCCGCGTAGCCGATGCCGTTGCTACCCCAGTTCTGGAGCACGGGATCGAGGTCGCCTTGTTCGATCTGCCCGTTGAGGTTGGCGTCGCCCAGCAGTGAGCCGAGGATCGTGACCACGAGCGTTTCCACGTCCGCGAGCGTCACGGCACCATCGACGTTCAGGTCGCTGACGCCCGCGCCGCCGAGGTTCGCAAACACAAAGTCGATGTCGGCCGTGTCGGTGGTTCCGCTGTTGTTCACGTCGCCGGCCCGGAGCAGCACGTCGCCGTACGCGTCAAGCGCCGCCTGCGATGCACCTGCGCCGAGCAGTTCCGCTTCGAGTGCGAACAGGTCACGGTTATCGACCAGGCCGTCCGCGGTGACGTCCGCCGCGGCGTCGAATTGGTTGTTGTTGCTCTGCAGGATCTGTTCAAACGAACCCGGGCCCGCGAGGTCCGACGCCTCGAACGCGCCGTCGTGGTCCAGGTCGCCCAGGCCGGCGCCGAGGTTGGTTTGGGTGCCGAGCCCGGCGAAGCGTTGCACATTGACGCCGCGCGTGCCGTCGAAGGTCGGCTCGAACGTCACCACGGTCGCGACATGGTTGCCCGAGGTGACGCCGAAGTAGCCGAAGATGAACGAGTCGACGTCGTATTCCCCGGCGTCGCCCTGGCCGCTCAGCGCCAACTGCAGCACCTGCGCGTCGGTCATGGACGCGGGCAGGTCGAGGAAAAAGTGCATGTTGTCGGCCGTGCCGTCGGCGGAACGCACGACCAGGTCGCGCTCGTTCGGGTTGTTCGGGTCGCTGGCGAACGGCTCGAAGCTCACCACCTCCGCCTCGGGCGGCAGCAGGTCGACATAGATCACCTGACGGAACTCCGTGAACACCGCCGGGCCGTCGTCGCCCGCGGTCGATGGGTCGCTGTCGGTGGTCGTGTTGGGGTCGCGGTGCCGGTACACACGGCCGGTGAGGTAGTGCCGGCCTTCCGCCAGCGTCGTGGCGTCGATCGTCTGCTCGTAAAGCCCGTCGCCGCCGGGATCAAAGAAGCCCGGCGCGTTGGTGTCGGTGAAGTTCGTGAACGCGTACCCGACGTCGCCCGGCGTGACGACGTCGGCGATCACGTTGCCGTCCTTGTCCCGGCCGTTGTCGATACGGAACTGCGCAAAGTCGCCGTCGGCGTGGCGGTCGCGGATCGAGCCGAGCAGGTTGACCGCGTTGGTTTCAATCCGCAGCTTGAACTGCGGGTCGTCGACGATGGTCAGGTCGGTCAGGCGCGTCGTGCCGTTGAGCTGGTTATCGCTCGGGCCGTTCACGCCGCCGTCGCCGGGCATCGGCGTCGAACCGGGCAGCACTTCGGTCAGGTCGTTGCCGGCCGTGTCGGTCAGGCGCATCTGGCCCTGTGGACCCGAGACCCCGTAGATCAGGTACCCGTTGCCGTGCTCGGTGCCGTCCGAGCTGTTGCGGACGACGCGCAGGTCCACCGTGCCGTCGGGCTTGACCACGAGCAGTTCGGGGATGTCGTTGAACGGGTCGACGGTCGCGTCGGCCGCGTTGCCGGTGAGTTCGATCAGCGGCGTGCCGGGCGCGAAGCCGGTCTGCACGGTGCGGGAATCGAACCCGTCGTCGAGCCGGTTGCTCAGCACGACCAGCGCCGAGGCTTCGCGCTCGTAGACCAGGATTTCTTTTTCGTCGGCGCCGGGCGTGCGGTCCAGGTAGTTGCCCCGGCCGTGCGAGTTGCGCAGGGCGAGCAGGTTGAGCACGCGGTCGCCGAACATCCCGCCCAGCGCGTCGCCGCGCCCGTCCTTGGGGAAGTCGCGCAGGGGGTCGTCGAACTGGTCGGCGTTGAGGTAGATCAGCGCGTTGCCGGGCCGCATCAGCGCGTAGGCGTGGGCGACGTTGTTGAGGTGCGCCGGGCCGTCGTCGTGGCTCTGGACGAAGGCGACGCCCTGCGTGCCGTTGTTCGCCAAGCCGTCGTCGACGATATCGACGCTGCTGTTCTTGATGCCGCGCCAGTCGTTGGCGAGGCCGTTGTCGGACAGGTTCGCGCGGATGTCGAAGAAGAGGTTGAAGTCCAGCGCGTCGCGGTTGCCGCCGAGCTGGCCGAGGTTGTTGTTGTCGATGTCCTTGCGGATGAAGCCGTCGATGAACGCGTCGGACGAATCGCCGCCGGTCTCGATGAACGTGTACGGGTGGGCGGGGCTGCCGTCGAGCAGGGTCTTGTTGCTCGCGAGGAACGAGCCCTGGTCGAGGAAATCGAGCACCCAGCGCGGGAAGTGCCGGGCCGCGTCGTAGCGGAAGCCGTCCACGCCGACCTCCTGGATCATCCAGCGGATGTTGCGGATGAGCAGCCCTGTCGCGTTGTCGGTGACCGCGTCGCCGGCGAGCGGGTTGTCGGTGTTGAATTCGTAGAGCGTGACGTTCTGGTTGAGCGCGGGGTCGAACACGGTTGTGCCGCCCAGGTCCCGGTCGGGATAGAACCGTGCGTTGTTGGGATCGGGCACGTTCTGCGGCGGCCGGCCGTAGATGCCCGTCGTGCCCGCCGCGGGGATGTTCAGCGGGTTGCCGGCCTCGACGGGGTGCCGGATGAACTGGTGATTGGTCGATTGGTCGATGTCGATCAGGCCCGCGAGGCGGAACTGTTCTTCGCCGCCGGCGAAGGCGCTGTGGAAGTCGCCGTCGACTGCGCCCACGCCGTTGGGGTCGTCGGCCGCGTCGAGTGTGAGCAGAAAACCCGGGTACCCGCCCGCTTCGAGAAAGGTCACGTCATCTGAAGGGTCGCCGGGCGTACCGAAATTGTCGAACGTGCTCGAGTCGCTGAAGCCGTTGTGGTTGGCGATGAAGTCGGTGTTGACCTTGATGCCGGCGCGGTTGGCCTGACCGATCAGCGACTTGAGCCCGGCCTCGGTGCCGTAGAGCGTCTCGTTGCGCGGCCCGCCCAGATCAAAGCGGTCGAACACGTCGTAGCCCACGGACTGACCGCCCGAGTCGGCCCGCGCCGGCGGCGGCAGCCACAGCCGGTCGTAGCCCGCGACGAAGATGTCCGCCATGCGGTCCTCCACGACGTCCCACTTGGCGTCGAAGATCTGCAGGAACGCCGGCGTTGAGGAATCCACCGCCGCCGCATTCAGCGTGCCAAGTGAAGCGGTGGCGAAGGCCAAAGCCGAACGGAGCGAGGCCGGCCGGATGCAGGCGTTCGCGAGGAAACAGCGGGAAGTATTGACCAGTCGAGGCATAAGCGGTTCCGGGTCGGGAGGGGCGCAGCACAACAAGGCGATCAACCCCCGCGCGGGTCTTGCGGGGCGGTTCCGCACCTTCGCGATCGGCCGGGGACGTGTGGCCTGTTGGGTGGCCCGGAGGCCAAGGCGTCGGCGGGCGTTTCATCCCGCCGACGCGTGGTGGTTTTTGCGTCTGTCGTCGCTTACTTCCGGCGACGCAGCATCGCCAGGCCACCCAGGCCCAGCAGCGCGAGGCTGGCGGGTTCGGGGACCAGGACCGGCACGCGGAAGAACTGGTCGCCCTGGAACTGGGCGAAGTTCACGCCAGCGAGGTTGCCGGTGAAGCCGCCGGCGCCGTCGCCGCCCAGGTTGCCGGTGCCCGAGGGCAGCCCGCCGAGGACCTGGTTGGAGTGGTAGTTGTTGTCACCGTTGCCGTAGACGGCGTGGATCTGGATCACGTCGCCCACGCCCGGGCTGCCGATGTCCGCGAGGTCGATCTCGAACTCGAAGCCGGTCAGCACGGCGTTCGCCGCGATCGGGTCGGCCGTGGCGTCGGTGACACCGAGGATGTTGGTGTTGTTGAACCCGAACGCGACGTCCTGGGTGAGGAACGTGCCCGCGTCCGCGCCGGTGGTCGCCGTGGCGCCGCCGCCGGCGAGGATCGTGCCAGACTGCACGCCGGTGCCCGTTCCCACGGTCGCCGCACCGAAGTTGCCCAGCTCGGCGCCCGCGGTGCTGGCCGCGCGGTCCACGATGTCGACCTCGAAGGCCCCGCCGCCCCAGCGGCCGAACAGGTGGTAGTCCGCGGTGAAGCCCGCGTCGAAACCAAGCCCACCGAAGTTGGACGAGATGTCGCCGAAGTCGTACGCGAGCGAGCCGTCGAGGATGTTCTCGCCGCCGACCTGCGAGTCGATGAAGACGCTGACCTTGTTGAAGTTCGACTCGATGTTGCCGGTCAGCAGGACGTTGAGCTTGCCGGTGGCGAAGTTGGCCACCGCGTAGGCCGCGTCCAGCTCGCCGCCGCCACCCAGGCCCGTCGGGTCGGTCGCGTCGCCGAAGCCGGTCGGGTTGGTCTGCGTCGCCAGGGCCGCGCCGTAGGCCGCGTCACGCGTCCCGTCGACCACGAATTGGCCCAGCGCCGGCACGGACAAACCCGCGACGGCCAAGGCGCTCAAAAGACACTTCGTCTGCATGGATCTAATCCTCCAAGATAGGGTTGAAAACGAGAGCAAGACGCAAAAAGACGAGAAAACCCGGCTTCAAATTACCACAACCAGCCGGGAAAGCGAACGCAAAAGCGGCGGCGCCGCCCGAAGACGGCACGCCGCGAAGGGAGGAGCCATCAAGCCGACCGGCGACGCAGCCCCAGCACGCCCAGGCCGGCCAACACCGCCAGCGAGGCTGGTTCCGGGACCGCCGAGCCGGAGAAGTCCGGGGCGGACGTGCTGCCCCAGTTCAGGAGCACGCCGTCCAACTCGTTCTGGTCGACCAGACCGTCAAACGCGCCGCCACCGGGGAAGTTGATCCAGCCGGTGACGTCGGAGATGTCGGTGTCGCCCCAGTTGGAGAGGACGAAGTCCAGGTCGGTCTGTTCGACCTGCCCGCCGTCGTCGTAGTCGCCTTCGATAGTGCCGCCGAGGGAGTTGGCGATGACGACGAACTGGTCGCCCGCGATCTGACTCAGGTCGATCCCGGACAGGTCGCCGGTGAAGCCGCCGGCGCCGTCGCCGCCGAGGTTCCCCACGAGGACGCCGTCGCCGGCGAACTGGTTGGACGCGAAGTCGTGGCCCGAGCCGTTGATGAACGCGGCCAGGCGGATGTCGCCCGCGTTCACGGCGGTACCCAGTTCCGACAGCGCGATCGAGAACTCGACGCCGGTCAGCACGTTCTCGGGGTCGCCGGTCTGGGCGAAGTCGGGGCCGCCGCTGCCGTTGACGCCGGCGATGTTGCTGTTGTCGTAGGCGAACTCGAGGCCGACGATGTTGTCGAACGCGCGTCGGCTGCTCGCGTTGGTGGTCTCTTCGCCGGCCTCAATGTCGAGGACGAACTCGAGCTCCGGTGCGACCTGGCCTTCGGTGGCGACGTAGTTCTTGTCGATCAGCTGCCCCCCCGCGAGGTTCGGAAGGAGCAGGTTGTTGTCGATGCCGTTCTGGATCAGGTCGGCCGACGTCGTGCCGGGGTTATCGTTGGGCACGAACGCGAAGTCGCCGAAGCCGTCGCCCGTGTCCGGGTTGCGGAACACGCCGTTGTAGCCGGCCGGGCCCAGCACGATGCCCAGTTCCTCGGCTCGGCCGGAGGTTCCGTTGTTCAGTTCACCGAACGACGCGCTGGCCGCGGCGAAGCTGATCGGCGTGGTCGTGTCGCCCGGCAGCAGCCCCGGGCCGCCGGGGTTGACGGTCTCGGTGCCGAGGCTGAACGTGAGGTACTGGTCGGCAAAGAAGCCGGTGTCGAAGGTCAGGCCGTTGAGCCGTTGCAGCGCGCCGCCGGTCGGCGTGCCCGTGCCGTTCTCGCCGCAGCAGAAGCCGTCCAGACCGGCCGGCAGGTTCGCGCCGTCGATGCTGTTGAGGCCGCCGGCATTGCCGTCAACGTCGAGGAAGACTTCGAGCTTGTTGAAGTTGGTTTCGAGGTTGCCGGTGATCGTGACGTAAAGCCGGTCGTTGGCGATGGTGCCGAAGACCTGGTTGATCTCCGAGCCGCCCGCGGCGGTCAGGTGCAAATCGGCCGATGTGTTGTCGCCGAAGTGGGTTGCCGTGTTCTGGACCGACAGCGCGGCGCCGTAGAGGCCGTCCGCGGTGCCGTCGATTACGGGTTGTGCGACGGCGAGCGGGGCGGTCATCGCCGCCAGGGCGCCGAGCAGGGCCGTCTTAGAGAACTGAACTTTCATGCCAATCAACCTCCAGTTAGTGAGTGGTGTCCGGGATTCGGGGTCATGATAGGAAGGGAATCGAGAGCGTACGGAACGCCTTGAATCATTGAGCGTAAGGCGAGATGTTCGCGTCCTCGGCGGTGCCGTCGTTGATGTTCGAGGCGTGGCCGTCGTAGAACGAGCCGTTAAACGAGTCGTTGCTGTGACGCCCGCCGCTGGCGTACTCTTCGAGGGGCAGTTTGTATCGTGCGGCGTTGGTGCTTTCGAAGAGGTCTTCGAACGTGCCCACCGCGTTGGCGCCACGTCCGGTGATGCCCGGCGAACTCGTGTAGAAAAGTATGGACGAGTCTTGCGCCTCGCCGCCCGTGAGGTTCTGCCGCGTCCCGGCACCGGCGTACGCGAAGGTGCTCGTCGCGTTCCTCAGCGCGTCCAGGTTGCCCGACAGCGCCACGTCGGTCCGCACCCGCTCCGGGTCGATCGGCTGAATGTTCAGACTTCCGGTCCATTTGCTGCCCAAGCGGCCGCCGAAACCCCAGCCCGGCAGCGCGAGGCTCGTCACGTCGGCGTTGACCGCGTACGAGATCGGCTGGTTCTGGCCGGAGTTGGTGATGTTGTTGTAGATACGCCAACCCGGTCCCCCGGCGCTGTCGTCCGTCTGCCCCAGATCAGACGGGCAGATGAACGCCCGCGACACTTTCGGGTCCGCGTCGCTGAAGGTTTGGTTCTGGCTGCCGCCCATGTACGGCACGATCGCGCTGGCCCAGTCCTTGATCCGGCCCGGGTCGGCACCGACCGCGCTGCTGGGGAACCGCTCGTTGTATTGCGAGATCACCGACGGCGGGTTGTCCTTGATCGGGCCGGCACCCGGCACGGGTGCCAGGTCGCTGGTCGAGGTCTGCACGTAGTTGTTGTGGTCCGCTGCAAATGACGCAGTCGCGATGCCCATCTGGCGGATGTTCGAAAGGCACGCCGCGCTCCGCGCCGTCTCCCGCGCGGCCCCCAGCGCCGGCAGCAGGATGCCGATCAGCAACGCGATGATCGAGATCACGACCAGCAGTTCGATCAGGGTGAATCCGCGGCGGCGCGGCCGGCGAACATGGGCGGGCAGGGAAGCGGGGGTCGGCATCAGCGAGTCCTTGCTTGAGAGGGGAGTCGACGAAACGGGCGAATCAAGCGGGATCAGTGATTAAACGGTTCAATCAGACGACGAAAAAAAGGGAAGCATGGTCGTCCGGCCGTAAATCGGGATCTGTCCAGCGAACGGCCCGGCGGCGGGCGAACTTCGTTTGAACCGGGAAAAAACCGAAGAAAAACGCAGAATCGGGCTAAAGCACGGAAACGCCCGTTGGTAGAACGCTTAAATCGTAACGCCTCTTCGACGTTTGTCAACCCTTCCCCGGGGCGCGGGGCCGAAACTGGGCACGGGCCGGGCCGTGGCGTCGAAAGGCCGAATGAGGAGAACTTGCACCGAATCGCGCCACAGGTGTTGCATCAATTTAACGGATGGGTAAACTGTTTTAACGAGCCTCGTCCGCGGGGCCCGTCCACGTGCCGTTTCCCGTGTTTCAGGTCTCTTCTCGACGGCTTCTCGCCCCCGTCTTAGACGCCTTCCATGACGCCCCCGACGACCACTCCCTCCGCCGACGCCGCCCCGGCGACCACGGCTGCGCCCGCCTCCAAGCGGGTCGGCATCCGTGAAATCGCCAAACGCGCCAACGTCTCGGTCGCCACGGTCTCGATGGTCCTCAACGCCAACCCCAAGATCACCGAGGCCACCGCCCGCCGCGTCCGCTCGGTCATCACCGAAACGGGCTACCAGCCCAACCGCATCGCCCAATCATTGTCCGGCAAGCACACGCGCATGCTCGGCGTGCTGCTGCCGACCCTGCGTCACGCGTTGGCCGACCCGTACTTCGGCGAGCTCATCTCCGGCATCGTCGACAAGGCCGACCGCTTCGGGCACAAGGTCATGCTCGAGTCCGCCAAGCCCGACTTCATCCGCGAGCGCAAGCACATCGAGCTCTTCGACAGCCGCTTTGTCGACGGCGTGCTGTGCATCGGGTTCAACGACCTGCACGTGTTTATCAAGGACTTCGCCAAGCAGAGCAAGCCGGCCGTTGTCGTCAACAACACGTTCGCGGGCTGGAGCATCGACAGCGTCGTCTGCGACTACGCCGGCGGGGCGGAGCAGGTCATGACGTACCTTCTTCAGCTCGGTCACGAGAAGATCGGTCTGATCCACGGCTCGCCGAACGTGCAGACTGCGCGTTCGATCATCACGGTGTACGAACGCCGGATGAAAGAGCGCGGCCTGGACCCGGCCCAGGGCTGGATGGAAGACGGCCGGTTCACCGAGGAGCACGGCCGCTACGCAATCCTCGAACTGCTCAAGCGCCACCCCGACATGACCGCGGTGTTCTGCGGCAACGACAAGATGGCGGTGGGTGCGATGCAGGGCGCGGTGCAGAACGGCCGGTTCGTGCCGCGCGACCTCTCGGTCGTGGGCTGCGACAACATCGCGCACGGCGCGTTCCTGAACCCGCCGCTGACCACGGTCCACCTGCCGCTGCACGAGCTGGGCGGCATCGCGTGCGAACGCCTGATCAACCTGATCCACGGCAAGGCCCAGCCGGCCACCGAGACGCTGCCGACCCACCTGGTGTTGCGTGGCTCGACGGCGCTGGCGACAACGAACGGCGGGGGTGGAGGCGGGGGCGCGGTTGCATAATCGAGGCTGGGTGCCCGGTCCGGCCATCCGGACCCGGAGCGCAAGCGAGGGGGGCATCGAGGGGTGGGTGGGGCTTTTCTACCTCTCGAGGCTTTCATCATGTGGCAAGGTTCAGGTTTAGGTGTGTCTTCTCAATCGGCGGCTCGGCTGCGAGTCTTCGTCGGGTTGTGGGTGTGTCTGTTCACGCTGAGCACCGCGTCGGCGTTCGAACACACGTTCGAGCTGAGCACCACGGGCTGGGCCGAGCAGCCCGATACGGTGCACGTGGCGGGAACGTTCAACCAGTGGAGCCGGGACACCCACCCGATGCGGCGCGGCGGCGACGGGCTGTGGCGCACCGCGGTCGATCTCGACGAGGGCGTCCACCTCTACAAGTTCGTGCTCGACGGCGAACACTGGATCAAAGACGACGTCTACAGCGACGCCTCCCTTGAAGAGCCCGACGGCCACGGCGGCAACAACTCCGCGGTCCTGATCGGCCGGGACTTCCGCGACCTGGACCCGCCGGCCCCCAACGACATCAAGGCCGACATCGTCACGCACGACGTGGATTCGTACCGCCACCGCGGCGTGGTGAGCCGGGACCAGTTGCTGCTGGCGATCGATGCGCAGGCGGGGGACGTGTCCGAGGCGTACGTGCACCTCCTGCAGCAGACCGCGTGGGAGCCGGTGCGGCTGTCGGTCGAGGGCGAGAAGCTCGGGCTCGAGACGTTCGTGGGGTTGATCGGCACGACGCTGCCGGTCACGGCGTACTACTTCGAGCTGCGCGACGGCGACGCGTCCGTGCTCTTCGCCGACGGCGGGATCGTGAACGACATCAAGGAAGCGCGCGACAAGGCGTTCACCGTCGAGATGGCCCCCAGCTTCGCGACGCCCGACTGGGCCAAGCACGCGGTCTGGTACCAGATCTTCCCCGAGCGCTTCCGCAACGGTGACGACACCAACGACCCCGGCGACATGCCCTACGAAACCCTGCTGCCCTGGACGATCGACTGGTGGAAGAACCACCGCGACCACGGCGAGGCCACCGGCGACGACAACTTCTACACCGGCCGGGGCAACGTCTGGCGGCGGCGCTTCGGCGGCGACCTGCAGGGCGTGCGCGAAAAGCTGCCGTACCTCCGCGACCTGGGCGTCAACGCGCTCTACTTCAACCCGGTCTTCGAGGCCGAGTCGATGCACAAGTATGACACGGCCGACTTCCGCCACATCGACGACAACCTCGGCGTCCGCGACGACGGCCGGCACTACCCGCCGCGCTTCGCCGGCGAGACCGACGACCCCGCGACCTGGGTCTGGTCCCCCAGCGACCAGGTCTTCCTCGAGTTCCTCGACGAGGCGCACGCGCGCGGCTTCAAGGTCGTGATCGACGGCGTGTTTAACCACGTCGGCCGAGCGCACCCGTTCTTTCAGGATGTCTTGGCCAAGGGCCAGAACAGCAAGTACGCCGGCTGGTTCGAGATCACCGACTGGGGCGACCCGAAACACTGGCGCCCCCTGGACGACCCGTACTCGGTGCACGGCAAAGAAGGCGGCATCCAATGGATCGCGTGGGACGAGGCCAACGGCCACCTGCCGGTGTTTAAGAACGACCCCGAGACCGGCCTGGCCGACGGGCCCCGCCAGCACATCTTCGACATCACCGCGCGCTGGATGGACCCCGACGGCGACGGCGACCCGTCCGACGGCATCGACGGCTGGCGGCTCGACGTGCCCGGCGACATCGCGCACCCGTTCTGGATCGAGTGGCGCGAACTGGTCAAGGGCACCAACCCCGACGCGTTCATCTCCGGCGAGATCTGGACCTGGGCCCACCCCTGGCTCCAGGGCGACCAGTTCGACGCGGTCATGAACTACCAGTTCGCCATCCCCGCGCTGGACTTCTTTGTTGACGAGCGCGACGCCATCGCCCCCAGCGAGTTCGCCAAACAGCTCAACCGCGTCGTGTTCAACTACCCGATGCAGGTCTCGATGGCGCAGATGAACCTGTACGACAGCCACGACACCGACCGCTTCGCGTCGATGTTCGTCAACCCCGACCGCGGGTACGACGGGCAGAACCGCCTCCAGGACGAGGGCGGCGAGGGCTACCAGAAGCGCCCGCCCGACCGCACCGAGCGCGTCCGCCAGATGCAGGCCGCGGCGCTGCAGGCCACGTTCGTCGGCGCGCCCATGATCTACTACGGCACCGAGGCGGGCATGTGGAGCCCCGACGACCCCAGCAACCGCCAGCCCATGGTCTGGGAAGACCGCCAGCCCTATGAAGGCTACGGCGTCGAGTTCCAGGACGATATCTATCAAGGCTACCGCCGGCTCTTCGCGTTGCGCGGCTCGCTGCCGGCGCTCCGCGTGGGCGGGTTCCGCGTGATCCTCACCGACGACGACCAGGGCGTGCTCGCCTTCGAGCGCCGGCTGGGCGACGACGTGGTCTACGTCGTCTTCAACCGCTCGGCGGACAAGAGCGTCGTCGACCTGCCGATGGACGAGGGCGTCTACATCAACGCGCTCAGCCCGTCGTCGGTCGGCGTGACGGGCGACTCGCCCGAAGACCCGCGCCCGGTCCTGTTCCGCAAGCAGGGCGCGTCGTACGTTCAGCCCACCGACGGCGTCGTGAACATGACCATGCCGCCGTACAACACCACCGTGTTCGTGCCCTACCAGGCCATCCCCAGCGAGCAGCAACTCGCCGACCGGCTGCTGCAACGCGTGCGCGACGCGGAAGAACGCCGCAAGAACAACGCCCGCATCGCGGAAGAGACACGGCAGCTCGAAGAAGCCGCCGCCAAGGCGCAGGAACAAGCCGACGAAGCCACGACGCAACCCCGGCCGGAGCCGACGCCTTGACCGTGACCCGCGCGCTGCGGTTGCTGCTCACGTTCGCCGCCGCGCTGGTGGTGGTGTGGGCGTTTATCGACGTCGGCGCACGCGTGTGGCGGCAGCACGTTGTCGCGGCCATCGACGACAAGGTCGAGCTGACCATCCTGCACTGGGGCTCGCCCGAAGAGACGGACATCGTGCAGGAACTCGTCGCGGCGTACGAGGCCGAGAACCCCAACGTCAAGGTTCAGCGCCTCCACGCGACCGACTACGACGCCAAGCTCAAAACGATGCTCGCCGCCGGCACCCCGCCGGACTTGTTCTACCTGCGCTACGACGACACGCCCGCCTTCGCGCAGAGCGGCCTGCTGCTGCCCGTGGAAGACCGCGTCGAACCGGCCTGGCTCGAGTTGTTCTTCCCCAAGCTGCTCGACGCCTTCCGCGAGCCCGGGCCCGACGGCGTCCGCCGGCTCTACGGCGTGCCCAAGGACTTCACCACCATCCTCATGTACGTCAACCTCGACCTCTTCGAGGCCGCCGACGTGGACGTGCCCTACGACGGATGGACCTGGGACCAGTACCGCGAAACCCTCGCCACCATCGCCGAGCACGGCGCGTCCGACGACCCGTCGCAGCGCGTCTACGGCGGGCTGCTCAAGACCTGGCCCATGATGCTCCGCAACCTCGTGTGGAACTTCGGCGGCGAGTTTTTCGGCGGCGACGACGCCCGCGACTTCGTCAACCTCCGCCTCACCGACCCCGCCACCGTCGAAGCCTTCGAGATGGTTCGCACCCTCCGCTTCGACGACGGCAGCGTCTACAACGCCACCGGCATCAGCGAAAGCGAAGACGACCTCTTCCGCCGCGGCCGCATCGCCACCGCCGGACCGCTCGGGCGCTGGCTCGTCCCGCGCTACCGCAAGATCGACGACTTCGATTGGGACGTCGTGCCCCTGCCGCACAAACAAGGCGTCCCGCCATCGTCGTGCATCGCGACCGTCGCCTGGGCCATCTCCGCCGACAGCGAACATCCTGATGAAGCCACCGAGCTCATGAAGTTCCTCTGCGGCGAAGAGGGCCAGATCATGGGCGCACAGCTCGGGCTCGCGCTGCCGTCCATGCGGCACGTTGCGTACAGCGACACCTTCGTCGCGCCCGGCCAGAAGCCCGCCAACGGCCGACTGTTCGTCGAGCTCATGGACACCCAGGGCCGGCTCGGCCCCCAGCCCGCGAACTACCCCGAGTTCGACCGCATCCTCACCCGCGAGGTGCAGAAGACCCTGCAGCTCAACCAGAAAACCGCCGCCGACGCGATGGCCACGGTCGAGCAGGACTGGGCCGACGAACGATCTTCGCCGCTGAAGAGCAAGCAGTACGAACCCATGCCTTGGGGCACCGTCAGCGCGGTCGCCGCCGTCATGGTCGCCGCGGCGCTGGCCGTGCTGTTTTGGCTCGCCCGGCGCGAACCGATGAGCCCGCTCGCCAAAGCGCAACAACGCGCCGGCTGGCTGTTCGTCAGCCCGTGGGTCACCGGCTTCGTCCTGCTGGTCGCCGGGCCGATGATCGTCTCGCTCCTGCTCGCGCTGACCAAGTGGTCCGCGATGGTCCCGCTCTCCCAAGCGGAGTTCGTCGGCCTCGACAACTTCCGCCACCTGTTCTTCTTCGACAAACAGTTCGGCCAGTCGCTCTGGGTCACGGTCTACTACACGATCCTCGCCGTGCCCATCGTGCAGGCCGCCGCGCTCGCCGTCGCGCTGCTCATGAACCAGAAGGTCCGCGGCATCGAGTGGTTCCGCACCGCCTACTTCGTCCCCTCCGTCGTCACCGGCGTCGCGCTGGTCACCCTCTGGATCACCATCTTCAACAACGACACCGGCATGCTCAACGCGCTCTTGCGCTGGCCGCTCGGACTGTTCGGACTCGAACCGCCCGACTGGTTCGGCACCGACTCGCGCTGGTTCGCCGTCCCCGCGCTCGTGCTCATGACCCTCTGGGGCGTCGGCGGCGGCATGGTCATCTACCTCGCCGGCCTCAAGGGCATCCCCGCCTCGCTCTACGAAGCCTCACGCATCGACGGCGCGTCCCCCTGGCGGCAGTTCTGGGCGGTCACCGTGCCCATGCTCTCGCCGCTCATCTTCTTCAACGTCGTCATGGGCATCATCGGCTCGTTCCAGGTCTTCACCCAGGCCTACGTCATCCGCGGCGGCAGCGGCGGCCAGAACGAGGACCTGCTCTTCTACGTCCTCAACCTCTACGACCACGCCTTCCGCTTCCACAACATGGGCTACGCCTCCGCGATGGCGTGGGTGCTGTTCGTCATCCTGCTCGGGCTCACGCTCATCGTCTTCCGCGGCAGCCGCAACATGGTGCACTACGAAGGGCTCAAGGCGTGACGCAGACCACGTCCGACATCCTGCCCGCCGGCCAACCCGACGCCCGCGGCGCCGCCGCCATCACCGCAAACGCCGCGGACCTGCCCCACGCGCAACGCAACGGCGACGCGCTACAACCTCCATCCCCTGCGCCACCGCCGTCGCGCCGCGACACCTCCCTCCGCCGCCAACGCCTGCTCGGCAAACTCGCGATCTACACCACGCTCATCGGCGGCGCGATCGCGTTGCTCATCCCGTTCTTCTGGCTCGTGTCCAACTCGCTCAAGACCGACCAGGAAGTCTCGAAGATCTCGCAGATCCTCCCCGCCGTCCCGCAGTGGGGCAACTACCCCGAAGCCCTCCGCCGCCTGGGCATGACCGTCGATGGCTGGGCCGTCTACTTCCCCGCGCTCTCGAACACCGTCGTCATCACCGTCCTCTGCGTCGTCGGCCAGGTCATCTCCTCCTCGCTCGTGGGCTACGGCTTCGCCCGCTACCGCTTCCAGGGCCGCGACACCACCTTCATGATCATGCTCGCGACCATGATGCTCCCCGCGCAGGTCACCATGATCCCCGTGTTCCTGCTCTTCCGGGGGCTGGGCTGGGTGGACACGCTGCTGCCGCTGATCGTGCCCGCGTTCTTCGGCACGCCGTTCTTCATCTTCATGTTCCGCCAGTTCTTCGCCCAGGTCCCCGAAGAGCTGCTCGAAGCCGCCCGCATCGACGGCGCGGGCCACCTCTCCACCTGGTGGCGCATCATGCTCCCGCTGTCCGGCCCGGTCATCGCCATCGTCGCCATCTACACGTTTATGTTCACGTGGAACGACTTCATGACCCCGCTGATCTACCTGAACAGCCCCGAAAACCGCACCCTCGCCCTCGAGCTCAACGCCTTCAACGGCCAGTACGGCGTCGAAAACCGTGAACTGCTCATGGCCGCCAGCTGCGTGACCATGCTCCCCTGCGTCCTGCTCTTCTTCGCCGCGCAACGCTACTTCGTCGACAACGGCGCGAGCGCGGGGTTGAAGGGGTGAGTCACGGCAGCCAAGGGCAAGCGCAGCGGACACGCCGCGTGGCTTGTATCGATTCTCGAACCAATCAGTTTGCCAGTTGGAACACAACCGTGCCGTGGTCGGTATCAATCCCGCGGACCTCGACTGTCAGTACATGGCCCGACTCGGAATAATCAATTTCATATTCACGCATAGACGGAACGCCCACACGGTGTGATTCGATCCGTTCAAACTTTTCAAGACGCTCATCGTAGTAGTAAGCCGACACATATAGATTCGTCCTGCCCATCATTCTCTCATACGCGAACACCCAGACGTCGCCGAGGGGCGACGGCGTGGCGTAGATCGATTTCAGTTCGTCATAGCCAACTGCTGAATAGGGCAAGCCATCCACTTTCATACTGTCGGCGATGAGGCGGGCCGCTGTGTATCTAGGGGCTTCGCGCACGATAAAGTGGTCGCGCCAATGATCGGAGGGGCGCTCCACAAAACAGTATGAGTCGGCAAAGATGTTGGCGCCCGGACCCATGACGGGAGGCATGTCCGTCGCCAGCCTTAGGTGTTCGTTGAGTACGTCGGGCAGGTTTTCGTCGCGAATATGCTGCTGCACCGCGGAAACACAGTCCGAGGCGGGCTCATCCGCGCATCCTGATGTGATGAGCGGATGAACGAACATCACGCAAAAACAAGCAATGTGGCGACTCATGGATTCGGGTTCCTGATGCGAGCCGTCGTTGCACAGAAAGTTGAAACACCCACTTGCCGCGGGCAGTCTATCCGGCGTGTCCCGCGTCTACGCCCCACGCTGTGAAACTCCTTAGCCGCCGCCGGGAGGCGGGGGTTCGTGATGTCGATATCATTCGCGATCTTCACCGCGGGCAACCCCGGCCTTCCGGCCGGGGCTACGGGGCAGCGGTTCGCGAAGTGGTTTCCTTTAGCCGGAGGCTGACAGCCTCCGGACCGGAGCGAGTCACGCTCCGGCTGCGTAGAACTCAAATCACCGCAAACCTGCGCAGGCTTGGCCCGGTAGTTCGGCGGAGATGGAAAGTCGGGCGGGTAAAATATGGGTGCAGGTTTGAGGAGCGTGGCCTCCGCGTGGGTGCCAGGTGGGTGAGGGCTTGAGTTCCTTAATCACGAATTGTCGTGCGGCCTTGGACGCGGGTGGGTCGGGATGGAGCCCGACGACACGCCGCATCCCGCCGGAACCCCCCGAGTGAGTCCCATCCGAAACGCGGTGACGGCGGGTTGCAAAACCGACGCCGGACGGGGGTCTGTGGATCGTGACGACGGTCCCGCCCCGGGTTTGTTTCGAAGCGAGTCCAAAGCGAGCCGGGCCGTGTCGGCCCGGGTTCCGGACACCGGGGCGACACGCCCCGGCTCGCTCAGAAACGCACACGGCGTTCTTTCACAAGTGAAGCAGGGGCGTAAGGAGTCCCACAAGGGCACCGAGAGAAGGGATGGAGCGCGCGGATTGAATCCGTGGGCTTCGGGGGTCATGTATGGTCCGGCCGGTAGCCGGGGATTTGCAGGAGGTGGTCTAGGCGTCGCGGGCGCAGGCCGCCTTGGGCCCACGCGTCGAGCAAGGTCGGCAGGGTGTCGAGGGTGCGGCGGCGGTGGGGCGGCAGTTGCACGATCGTGTTCGGCCAGGCGTTGTTCAGGCGCCGCTGATCCCAACGCGTCGGCAGCCAACGGCACGACGACCGCGCCCACGTCACGGCGAGGTGCCCGCCCCAGAGCGCTTCGCGCAGCATGACGGGCGACTTGACGCCGTGCGGCGGCGCGAAGACGAGGGGGCGTCGGCCGACGGCGTCGGCGACGGCGTCGTCCCCGGCGTCGATCGCGCGGCGCCAGAACGCGTAGCCCTGCACGAGGTGGGCGGGTGACGGCGCGGGGCCGGCGTTGGTGAGCAGGTGGCCCCGGCGGTGCAGCTCGCGCAGGGCGTCGGGGTGTGCGTGGGCGTCGGGTGTCGTGACGTGGAACGCCGCGACGGCGTCACGCCGCTCCAGGATGTCGAGCAAGGTCGGCAGCAGGCGCGGGTCGAGCCGGCCGGCGAAGGTCAGGGCGATGGCGGGTTGGTGGGGTTCTTCCGGGGCGCGGAAGGTCACCGGGCCGAACAGTTGGGCGCGGGGGTGCAGCGTGCCGTAGGCCAGCGCGCCGCCGACGATGGCCGTGGCGGGGGCGACGACCTTCCACCATGTGGGGGCGACGAGGTCCACGGGGCGATGCTATCGGGAAGCGTGGGCGGCGTTACGATTCGGCGATGTCGCGTGAGCCGGACATCACGTCGGTGCAGAACCCGAAGGTCAAGCGGGTGGTTCGGCTGCGCAAGCCGCGCGAGCGTCGCGCGGCGGGGGTGTTGATCGCGGAGGGTCGGCGGGAGGTGGAGCGGGCGTTTCGGGCGGGGTTGGAGAACGACGAGTTGTTTTGGTGTGACGCGTTGCTGGGGGAAAGCGGGGAGGGGTTGATCCGGGGCTTCGCTTCGCTCAGCCCTCGGCTAAAAGGTGAGGTGGTCAAGGGTTCGTCGTGGTGTTCGGTCAGTGCGGACGTGCTGAAGAAGATGGCGTACCACGACAAACCCGAGGGGGTGGTGGGTGTGTTTCGTTCGCCGGCGTGGACGCTCGACGACATCCGGATCGAGGACGGCGGGAAGGGCATCGTGCTGGTCGTGGTCGGCAGCGAGAAGCCCGGCAACCTTGGCGCGATGGTGCGGACGGCGGCGGCGGCGGGTTGTGCGGGGGTGCTGGCGGTGGGGCCGGTGGTGGATCTGTTTAATCCGAACGCGATCCGCAACAGCACCGGGGCGGTGTTCGCGTTGCCGACGGTGGTGGTGTCGGAGACGGACGAGGCGGTGGCGTGGCTGAAGACGCGCGGCGTGACGATCTTCGCGGCGTTGGCTCCGCTTTTGGATGAAGGAAACGGCGCGGGCGACGGTGATGCATCCGTGTCCTGTTTTGATGCGGCGTGGTCGTACCCGGCGGCGGTGGTGGTCGGGCCTGAGCACGCGGGGCTGGATGCGGATTGGCGGCGGGCCGCGGACGTGGCGGTGACGATCCCGATGGTCGCGGGGACCGCGGAGCGTCCGGCGTTGGTGGATTCGCTGAACGCTTCGACGGCGGCGGCGGTGCTGATTTTTGAGGCGGCCCGTCGGCGAAGGGGCGATAAACCGGGCGTGAATGCTTGACCCCGCTTGCGTTTTGGTGGCGAGTGATTATCTTGGGCCGATACAGGGGAGTCCACCACCTGCCTCCAATACGGCCGACGTTCCCGCGACCCTCCCGCGGACCTGCCGTCAAAACCCGGCTCGGGTAAGGGAGTTCGGCCCGCGCGACCAACGCAACGCCAGAGGCTATCGATGCGCATCTTCATGCTCGGCTGGGAGTTTCCGCCTTTCATCAGCGGCGGTCTGGGCACGGCCTGCTACGGGCTCACCAAGGCGCTGTCCCGTCAGGACGCCAAGGTCACGTTCGTGCTGCCCAAGGTGATCGACGGCGACTACGATGGGCAGCACATCAAGCTGCTCACGCCGCAGTCGCCGACCGCCGCCGCGGGCGACCGCAGCCCCGACGCGGTGGCGAGCACGATGGCGATCGACCCGTCGGGTCTGGTGCCGCCGGGGCCGGAGGGGGCGTTTGAGAACGTGACGTTCAAGGCGGTGCCGTCGCGGATGCCCAGCCCGTACGCCGCCGACGCCGGGTCGGTCGCGTCGGAGGGTGCGGCTGGCCGCGGCATCAGCTTCGTCAACCCCGCGACGTCGGTGGCCCAGCAGGCGGCCGCGTCCGGCGAGGCCCCGCCGGTCACGCCCAGCTCCGGCGGGGTCGGGACCGAGTACGAGGGCGATCTGGTCGCGGAGGCCCAGCGGTACGCGTCGCTGTGCGTCGATCTGGCGGACGGCGAAGAGTTCGATGTCATCCACGCCCACGACTGGCTGACCTTCCCCGCGGGCCTGGCGGTCGCGCGGCACACGGGCAAGCCGCTGGTCGTGCATGTCCACTCGACCGAGTTCGACCGGGCCGGCGAGTCGGTCCACAGCCAGGTGTACGACATCGAACGCCGCGGCGTGCACGCGGCGCTGAGCATCATCGCGGTGTCGCGCCGGACCAAGAAGATCCTCGTCGACCGGTACGGCGTGAACCCCGACAAGGTGTACGTGGTTTACAACGGCGTCGAGAACGGCGCGCCGAACCCCGATCTGCCCTCGCCACTGCCGCGCATCGAGAAGGACGACCAGATCGTGCTGTTCCTGGGCCGGGTGACGATGCAGAAGGGCCCGGAGTACTTCCTGCAGGCGGCGAAGCGCGTCCTCGAAAAAATCGACAACGTGAAGTTTGTCATGGCCGGTTCGGGCGACAAGCTCACGCAGTCCATCGAGACCGTCGCGCGGTACGGCATCGGCTCCAAGGTGCTGTTCACCGGGTTTTTACGCGGCAAGGACGTGGAGAAGGTCTACCGCATGGCGAACGTGTACGTCATGCCATCGGTGTCCGAGCCGTTCGGCATCGCGCCCTTGGAAGCGATCCGCAACGGCGTGCCGGTCATCATGTCCAAGCAGTCAGGCGTGAGCGAGGTGATCGAGCACGCGCTCAAGGTCGACTTCTGGGACGTCGACGAGATGGCGAACAAGATCATCGCGGTCCTCAAGCACCCGCCGCTGGCCGACACGATGAACGAGCACGCGTCGGTGGAGGTGCGCCGCCTGACCTGGGACGGCGCCGCGGAGAAGTGCCTCGCGGTCTACAAAGGCGCGGCGGCGATGATCGGCGAGTGACTCGGCCGCCAAAGTGACTCGGCCGCTGACAGGGTGGTAGAGTTCTCGGGTGGTGAATCTGCTCGCACACGTCGTCGGCTCTCCGCTGGATTCGGCGGGGCAATCCGGGGTGATCCCCGTGTCGGTGTTGTCGATTGTGGTGGCGTTGTTGTGCGTCGTCGCGCACTGGGGCACGCTCGAAGCGCTCATCTGGGTCGCCCGCAGCCGTAGCCGCAGCCCGCGGTTGCAGTGGGCGTTGCCTTTCGGCGTGCTGGTGCTGCTGACGGTCCACTGCCTCGAGATCTTGCTGTTCGCCGGCGCCATGTGGGCGTCGCACGCGTGGCTGCTGGACCCCGTGGGGCACCTGGCCGGGGATTACAACGGCAGCTTCTACGACATGTGCTACTACTCGGCCTGCGTCTACACGACCGTGGGGTTCGGGGACATCGTGCCGGTCGGGCCGCTGCGGTTCATGGCGGGGATCGAGGCGATCACCGGGCTGCTCATGCTGACGTGGTCGGCGTCGTTCACCTTTCTGGCGATGCAGTTCGCGTGGCAGAAGCGCTGGGGGGAGGCGCCACCGGAAACCCTGCACCCCGAGCCGACCGCGGGCCGATAGAGCCTGCATGGCGTCTTGTCATCGCTCTTGGCTGTTCTTCGGCGTGATATCGCTGCTTTTGATGGCGTGCTTGGCGCCCGGCTGCGGCGACCCGCAGAGCGCCCACGCCAACCCGGCGTTTGCCTCGCGTTCCAAGCGCGGCGGGCCGTTCCTCATCGGGCTGCCCGAGCGTTACCAGCGGCCCGGCGTCGATTCACGCTTCGCGCGCGACCGCGGCGTGTTCCTCGTGACCGACCACGGCATGCTCGTCGCCCTGGCGGACACCTGCCCCAACCCCGACCACGGCGACGGCGTCGGCGTCCGCTGGGATTCGGTCAGCGGCACGTTTACCTGCCCCGTGTGTCAGTGGAAGTTCACGTCCGACGGCCTGCCCATCGCCAACGCCGTCGACCACCGCATCACCCCCGGCAACACCCCGCCCCGCGCCCTGGAGCGATGCCTCATCCGCAACTACGGCCCGCTCTACGACCCCGGCACCGAGCTCCAGGTCAACCCCAGCCCCGGCAACCGCGACGAGAAGGGCTACTCCACCAACCGCTTCGTCTTCGAAAAAAACGAGTGGTCCAAGCCCGGCGGCATGTACCTCTTCGAAGACACCCAACAACGCCTCGAAGATGACCACGGCTTCACGCCCGCAAAGAACAAGAAGCTCGGGCCGATCCTCCAGTAGGTTTCGCGGGTGCCACGGGCGCTTGCGACCGTGCGTGGACTGTTCATCGCGCCGCCGCAAGCGCAGGTGGCACCCAGGCAAAAAAACGCCTGCAACCTCACGTCACCACGACACTCAAACCGTCGTACGCGGGCTCAACGCCCTCGGGCAGTTCCGCGGCCAGCGTCGCGTGGTGGATGTCGTGGGCCAGGTGCGTCAGGTACGCCCGCTTGGGCTTGATCTGCTCGATCACCTCGAGGGCGCGGTCGACGGTCATGTGCGTGGGGTGGTGCCGGTAGCGCAGGGCGTCGAGGACAAGCACGTCGAGGTTTTCCAGGTGCGGCCACGTTTCCGGGGGAATCGTCGAGCAGTCGGTGCAGTACGCCAGCGCCGTGCCTCCGTGATCGACCCGGAACCCCAGGATCGGCAGCCGGCCGTGCATCAGACGCAGCGGCGTGAACACCGCGCCGTGCATCTCGATCCGTTGCTCGGCCTCGAGCGGCGACGCGATCAACTCTGGGATAAACGATGCGTTCACGTTCGTGTGCGGCTCGAAGACGTAGCGGAACATGCCCCGCAGCGTGGCGATCACGTCCGGCTCGGCGTAGAGGTCCAGCGGCCGCTTCATCACTGCGTTGAACCGCCGCAGGTCGTCGAGCCCGAACACGTGGTCCGCGTGGCTGTGCGTGAACAGCACGGCGTCCAGCCGGGAGATGCGGTGGGCCACGCACTGCTCGCGCAGGTCCGGGGCCGTGTCGATCAGCACCTGGCGGTGCCCGATCTGGTTCGGATTGAACCGGGCGTGGAAGCCGTCGGCGTCGGTGTCCTGCGAGGACGGCCGGGTCTCGTCCCACGTCGTTGCGCCGCGGTCGCTGAGGTCCAACGAATCATCCGGGATGCGGAGCAGCACGCTCGGCCGGCCGCGCCGGTCGCGCGGGTCGTCGGAGGTGCAGGTCGCGCAGTCGCACCCGATCATCGGCACGCCCGCCGACGTCCCGGACCCGAGGAACAACAGCTCGAACGCCATGGCCGCGAGTGTAGGGCCATCGGCGCGGCAAATCTGCGAACCGCCCTTGGCCCCGGCGGCGCGGCGTCGTACCATGCACTATCCCTTCGGCTTGCCCCTTTGACCCCGGGAGTGAAACCATGTCCGCCCCGCGTTTCTGCCTGCCGCTCGTCGCGTTGCTGTTTGCCGCGCTGATCATCCCCGCCTTCGGTGCCGCCGCCGCGGAGAACCCGTACCCCGCCGGCTGGTTCTGGGGCGACGCGCAGCAGCGTAAGGTCCACGACGCCATGATCGGCAAGCGTATCCCCCGCATGCGGCTTTCCGACTGGGTGAACGGCCCGGTGACCTCGCGCGACCTGGAGGGCAAGATCGTCGTGCTGGACTACTGGGCGACGTGGTGCGGGCCGTGCATCAAGAGCATCCCGCACAACAACGAGCTCGCGGCGAAGTACGCCGATCAGGGCGTGGTGGTCTTGGGCATCTGCGGTTCGTCGCGCGGCCAGGAGAAAATGGAACAGGTCGCCGAGCAGCACGATATCCAGTACCCCTGCGGCAAGGACCGCTCGCGCAACGTCGAACGCGCGTTGAACGTCATGTGGTACCCGACGTACGCGGTCGTCGATCGGCAGGGCAGGTACCGGGCCGTGGGGCTCATGCCTTCGCACATCGAAGCGGTGGTCCAAGACCTCCTGCAAGAACAACCCGGCCCGGACGCGGTTGACGAACAAGGCAACGCCGACCCCGCCGACGCCGAGAAAGTGGCGTTGGACTACGAACCGCTGCCGGCGGCGATGCTCGAGGGCACGGACCACCAGCGCGAGCGCTTCGCCGGGCTGGAGGGGCAGCGCCCGCCGGCCATGCAGTTGGAAAACTGGCTCAACGCCGCGCCGCCCACCGCGAAGGACCTCAAAGGCAAGGTTGTGCTCATCGACTTCTGGGCGACCTGGTGCGGCCCGTGCATCCAGAGCATCCCCAAGACCAACGAGCTGATGGACAAGTACGGCCCGGAAGGCCTGGTGATCCTGGGCGTCTGCCAGAGCCGCGGCGCCGAGAACATGGCCGCCACGGTCAAGCGCCACGACATCCGCTACCCCGTCGCCGCCGACATCGACCACGCGACCGAGGCGGCGTACATCGTCAACGGCTTCCCGGACTATTACCTTGTGGACCGGTCGGGCGTCCTGCGGGCCGCCGACGTGAAGAACGGCCAGGTCGAAGAGGCGATCAAGCTGCTGTTGGCCGAACCGGCGCCCGGTGAAGAGGACGACGACGCGGTGGCGCGGGCGGATTGAGGCGTCGTACTTTCACGACGCGTGAACATATGTGAAGTTTTGGTATTCACCGCATCACGCGGTCGTGGTGTCGTCGGCACCGCGCGCCAGGACTTTTGACACGCCTCCGCCGTTGATGAACAGCGTAACGGACGCCCAGAACGCCGCGACGTAGCACGCGATGGCGGCGATGACCGCGGCGAGCACGAACATCGCCGCCAGGTCGTCCCAGGGCTCGAGGTTTGTCGTGGCCGGCAGCATCAGCAGGTGCGACAAGCCCAGGGCCGCGGTCGTGATGAGCCCGGCGACGGTGGCGGCCTTGAGCGCCTTGGCGTGGCCAGGCAGCGTGAGGTTGCGCAACGCGTCCAAGACGGCCGGGCCGACCGCGAGGATCGACCCCACGCGCAGGGCCTGGACCGCCGCCACCAGCAAGACGAGCAGCGTGAAGATGATTACTTCACCGCTGTTTGCGAACACGGCGTACGCCAGCGTGAGGACGGTGAGTACGGCCGCGCCGGTGGTGCTCCACCCCAGCTTGGTTGCGGCCTTGAACGCCGAGCGGTTCGAGCCTTCGGTCTCGCGCAACGCGCGGACGATCGAGGCGACGCCCGCGCCCCAGAACACGTACTCGATCAACACGCCGCCCACCAGAACGACCATGATTCCTTCGTCGCCGTCCATGAGAACGCCGAAGAAGATCGTGCCGGGCATCAGCAACGCCGTGAACAAGAGCGACCACGCGAGTTGGTAGATGCCCGACCGGAAGGTCTCGACGTCCTGCCGCCGCGCTTGATCGAGCACGACGCGGGCGAGGGTGTCCGCGACCGGGGTGCCGCACTCGGGGCAGCGGGCGTCCTTGCGTAGGCTCCGCAGGTTGTAGAGGCAGGCGTGGCAGAGCAGGTCGCGCTCGATCCACGGCTCCGGGGCGGGGGTGGGGCTGGAGGCGGGTCCGCCTTCGCCGGTGTCGATCCCGTTGTCGGCCGAGTGGATCGCGCTGCGATCATCGACGGGCGGGGGCGCTTCGGTCGTCGTCGGAGGGGGGTTCGGCGGGGTCGTTTCGGACATGGGTCAGACCCGGGTGGTCGCGATGACCGGGAGGGTAAGGTCGGCGGTGTCGCCTTCGGCGAGCAGGGCGTGGGCGTGGCCGGCGATCATCGCGGCGTTGTCGATGCAGAACGCGGGGTCAGGCAGGCGGCAGGCCAGGCCGTGGTCTCCGGCGAACGTTTGTACCCGACGGCGCAGTTCCCGGTTCGCGCTGACGCCGCCGCCGAGGATGATGGATCGGGGTTTTGTCGTCCACGGATTCAGTCCGTGGGCTTCGGGGTAAAGGGCGCGGTTGAGTTTCTCGATCACGACGTCCACCGCGGCGGCCTGGAACGACGCGGCGAAGTCGGCGATCTGTGGCTCGGTGAGGTGGGTATGGTCGCGCTCGAAGCGCGCGTCCTTGCCTCGCCCCACGGGTTGGCCACGCACCGCGTAGAGCAGGGCGGTCTTGAGCCCGGAGAAAGAGAAGTCCAATGAGTCTTTGTCCAGCAGCGGTCGGGGCAGGTCCACTGCCGCAGGGTCGCCTTGCGTTGAGCGTTCATCGATGCGCGGCCCGCCGGGGTAGCCCAGGCCGAGGATCACCGCGGCCTTGTCGAAGGCCTCGCCCAGCGCGTCGTCGATGGTGCGCCCGAGAAACTCGAGTTGGCGCGGCCCGTGTACGCGGTACAGCGACGTGTGCCCGCCGGAAACGACCAGGCCGAGGGCGGGGTACGGGGTGCGGGGTTCGGGGTTCGGGGGTACGGCGCCGTGCCGCGAAAAATGCTCGGGGTTCACTCGGGTTTCGGATTTGTCTTGTTCGCCCGAACCCTGCACCCGGTACCCCGTACCGCGCAGCGACGCTGCGCTGAGGTGCGCCTCGACGTGATCGACGCCGATCAGCGGGAGGTTGAGCGACCACGCCAGCGCCTTGGCCGCCGCCACGCCGACGATGAGTGAGCCGACGAGGCCCGGGCGGTGCCCGACGGCGACGGCGTCGAGGTCACGCACGTCGACGCTTGCGCGTTCCAGCGCCTCGGTCACGACGGGCGTGATCTTTTCGAGGTGCGCGCGGCTGGCGATCTCGGGGACGACGCCGGCGTAGCGCTCGTGCAGGTCGAACTGCGTGGCGACGACGTTGCTGTGGACGTGCAGCGTGTCGTCCACCACGGCGGCGGCGGTTTCATCGCAGGAAGTTTCCAGGCCGAGGATCAGCGTCACGGCGCAGCCGGCTCGGGCTCGAGGTCTTGCACGGCTTGGTCCGTGGCGTCTTCGATCGCGTCTTCAACGCCCGGGCCGAGCGTCTCGGGCGGCATCATCGCCTCGTCGGCGGGCGCGACGACGCCAAGCTCGGCGAGTTCTTCGTCGATCATGTCCAACGCTTCGAGGGCGCGTTTGCGGGCGCGTTTGAGGCCTTCGATCTCCGAGGCGGCGAGGATCGCCTCGACGTTGTCCTGCCCGACCTGCGGCCAGTCGCCGGTGTCGAGTTTGCCCAGGACCGCCTCGTACGCGGCGGCGAGCTGCGGGTCTTTCAGTTCTTCGCGCACGTACGACGGTGTGATCGCAGTGGCCTCGTCGCCGTTGCGGTCGCGCACCGCGTCGCGGTTGCGGCGCAGTTCGATCATCTCGGTGATCTCCTCAACGGTCATGGGCACGTACTGGCCCTCGGACGGGTCGACGCCCCAGGGCTTCTCGATTTTCACGGTCTCGGTCGTGGGGTTGCCATCATCATCCAGCACGGGCGCGCCGTCGTCGTCCAGCGCGGGCTTTTCGACTTCGGTCAGGCCTTCGTCGCCGTTGATCGGCCGGCGGTGGATGTTCCGGCCCGAGGGCAGGTAGTAGTACGCGTTGGTGATCTTGAGCGCGCCCAGTTCATTGTCGAGCTCTTTGAGTTGCTGGACGCTGCCCTTGCCGAAGGTGCGCGTGCCCACGAACAGCGCCCGGCCGTTCTCGGACAGCGCGCCGGTGACGATCTCCGACGCCGAGGCGCTGCTCTCGTTGGCGAGCACCACCACGGGGAGGTCTTCGGGCACGACCACGCCTTGCTCGCTCTCGAACACCTGCTCGGGCACGGAGCGCCCGCCGACCGAAACGATGCGCTGGCCGGCGGGGAGGAACATGTCGCTGATCTCTTTGGCGGCGGGCAGCAGGCCGCCGGGGTTGAACCGCAGGTCGAACACCAGCGCGGTCATGCCCTGGTCGACCAGCGTATCGAGCACCGCCCGCAGGTCCGCGGCCGAGTCCTGATTGAACTGCGACAGACGGACGTAGCCGATCTTCCGGCCCTCGTCGAGCCAGTAGCGGAAGTGCTGGTCCGCGTCGCGCTGGAACCCGCGGACGGTCTTGACCTCGATGCGGGCACGGGTGATGGTGATCGTCTCCTCGTCGCCGGTGGGGTGGAGCACCTTGATGGTCACGTCCGTGCCCTCGGGCCCGGTGAGCTTCTGCACCGCCTCGGTGACTTTCATCTGGTGCGTGTCCTCGCCGTCGACTTCGAGCACGATGTCGCCGGCCATGACGCCGGAGTTGTAGGCGGGCGAGTCTTCGAGCGGCGAGATGATCTGCAGGCGTTCCTCGTCGGGGTTGTAGTTGACCTCGGCGCCGATGCCGGAGAACGATCCGGACACGTGCTTGTTGAAGTCGTCGAACTCTTCCTTGTTCATGTACACGGTGTATGGGTCGTTGAGCGACTCGATCATGCCGCGCACCGCGCCCTCGATCATCGCCTGGTCGTCGGGCTGCTCGACGTAGTTCTGCAGCAGGTCGTACCGCAGGTGGACGAACAGGTCGATCTGTTCGAGCGGCCCGCCGGTCCGCGCCCAGGTCGTGCGGAGCGAGACGAGCAGGACGGCCATCACGGCCACGATCGCGAGGTTGGCGGCGAGTCGGTTCTTGTGCATGGGCGGATTGTAGGGGCTGCGGGTGGGGAGTTGGCCGTGTGGGAGGGGACACCGGGCGCGGGTCTGGGGCTTGGGGGCTGGGGTCGGGAAGAACAAAGGAGATCGCGTGATCTCAATCCTTGTCCGCCAAACCCCAGCCCCCAAGCCCCAGACCCTACGCAGCCACGCCCCGTGTGTTCACAACTTTCAGTTCGTCGCACCACGCCCGCAGTATCCTCCGCCTCATGGCCAAGGCCCGCACCCAGTTCGTCTGCTCCCACTGCGGGTCGTCGTTCGCCAAGTGGGCCGGGCGGTGTCCGGATTGCGGGACGTGGGATGCGCTGGAGGAGTTCCGCATCGACAAGTCGGCGACCCAGGATGCGCACCGGCCGGCGTTTGCGAGCCCGGCTGGCGGCTCCGGCGTTGACGACGCGTCGCGCGTCCAGGCGCTGCCGATCACCGACATCGGCGAGGCGGAGAACACGCCGCGCATCGTCACGGGCATCGGCGAGTTCGACCGCGTGCTGGGCGGCGGGCTGGTCCCCGGCTCGGCCGTGCTGCTGGGCGGGGACCCGGGCATCGGCAAGTCGACGCTGATGCTCCAGGCCGCCGGGCGGTTGGCGCGTCAAGGCCGACCCGTGCTTTATGTCTCGGCGGAAGAATCCGCGGCGCAGATCCGATTGCGGGCCGAGCGCCTTGCGCAGCACAGCAACGTCAGCCACGAGTTGCCCGAGAACCTGTACGTGCTCGCGGACACGAACCTCGCCCGGATCGTCGAGCAGACGCGCAAGCTCAACCCCGCGGCCGTCGTCATCGACTCGGTGCAGATGATCTACAAGGGCGACCTGCCCGCCGCGCCCGGGAGCGTGACGCAACTGCGGACCTGCACGTTGGAGCTGGTGTATCACGCCAAGGCTGCCGGCCACGCGCTGCTGCTCGTCGGCCACGTCACCAAGTCGGGCAACCTCGCGGGTCCGAAACTGCTGGAGCACATGGTCGACGCCGTGCTCGCCTTCGAGGGCGACCGCTACCACGCCCACCGCGTCGTCCGCGCCGTGAAAAACCGCTTCGGCAACACGCTCGAGGTGGGCTTATTTGAGATGACCGGCACCGGGCTCGCCGAGGTCACCGACGCGGGCGGACTGCTCGCCAAGGAGCACGCGCCGCGCCCGGGTTCCGTGGTCTGCCCGGTGTTGTCGGGGTCGCGCTGTTTGCTCGTCGAGATCCAGGCGCTGACGGCGACGGGCTTTCTCGGCAGCGCGAAACGCAAGGCAACCGGCCTGGACAGCAACCGCCTCGCGATGCTCATCGCCGTGTTGGAAAAACGCGCGGAGCTTCGTCTGGCCGACCAGGACGTGTTCACCAGCAGCGTGGGCGGGCTGAAGATCGCCGAGCCCGCCGCCGATCTTCCGTTGGCGCTCGCCATCGCGGGGGCGCACCTGAATCGTTCGCTCCCGGAGAAGACCGCCGCCGTCGGGGAGATCGGCCTGGGCGGCGAGGTCCGCCACGTGCAGCAACTCGAACGCCGACTCGCCGAGGCACAACGCCTCGGCTTTTCCCGTGTGCTCGTGCCGAAGGGTTCGAAGCTCAAGGTCGAAGGTCTCGACACCCATCCAGTGGATTCCCTCGATCAGGCCATTCAGGAACTGCAATAGCTTCACAGCAGCAGGTGGTACGCCCACACGATCAGCAGCACCACCACCGCCAGCCCGACCATCAGCAGCCCGATCAGCCCGCCCCAGTAAAGATCGAGAAACTGATCCGCCATCCAGAGCAGAGCCGCCACGACCGCGGTGACGCCCACACTGGCGACACCCGTGGTGATACGGGTCTCCGGGTGTTCGGCGCGTCGTTGCCGCACGTCGTCAAGGTCGAACAACAGACCGCACTCGGGGCACCGGCACGTACGGCAGGCCTTGAGGTCGTAATCGCATTGCGGGCACGCGCAGCCGGCCAGTCGCAACGGGTCCCGCGGGTCTTGTAGATGCACCACCATCTGCCGACAAGACGCACGACGAGCCGCGTTTGATTCACGAATACTCAGAACGAGGTGACCGCAAGAATGTGGTTGGCGTGTGATTCGATTCGGTCGCTCGCGTGCAGCGCGTCCGCCACGCCGCCACGAACGGCTTCACGACGGCACGGCCTTGCGGTACGCCCGTGGCGTCATCCCGCGCTCCCGGCGGAACACCCGGTTGAAGTGCGGCAGGTTCCCGAACCCCACCTCGAACGCGATGTCGGAGATGTTGTCGTCGGTCTCGCCCAGCAGCCGGCACGCCTCCGCCACCCGCAACGCGTGGACGTACTGGATCAGCGTCCGCCCGGTGCTGCGCTTGAAGAAGCGGCACGTCGCTTCCGGCGTCAACCCGAGCATCTGCGCGACGGGCCCCACCGACACCTCGTCCCGGAAGTCGGTGTGCAACGTCGCGAGCACGTTTTCGAGTCGCTCCTGGTCGCGGCGCGAAGGCCCCACCCGGTAGCCCGGCGAACACAGCGGCCGGGGCTCCAGGTCGGCCAGACGCGTCAGCACGTCGAGCAGGCGAACCAACCGGCCCGACGCCCGCAGCGCCGGCAACCCCGCCAGCACGTCGCGCACCGCGTCGTCATCGAACACCAGGCCGCGCGACGAACATTCCAGCGTCCGCATCACCGGCTGCATCTCGGGCAGGGCCCAGAGCGACGTGCCCATCCGCATCGGGTCGAACTGCACCACCACGGCCTCGCACCAGCGCTGCCGACGCACCGTCGCCGACCACGAGTGCGGCAGGTTCCCGCCGATGAGGACCAGGTCGCCCTCGGTGAACGGTTCGATGTGGTCACCGACGTACCGCTCGCCGCGCCCCCGCAGGATGAGCGTCAGTTCGTATTCGGGGTGCCAGTGCCAGATGAACGGGAACCCGTGCCGACGCGTCCGGTGGGTCGGAAACGAGGCGTCCGGCCCGGCCTTGACGTGTTCGCGACGCGGGATCATCTCATGCCTCTATGATGCGAAGTGAAGAAAAAAATCCTTCAAACATCAATATAGCATGTAAAACGCAGAATCCGCGTAGACGCCGCCCACGGGATCGGGTGCAATGCCGGCTCCCCATCCTTCCCCCCGGAGCCCGCCCATGCCCGCGACCACCAAACTCCCCGCCGCCGTCGAAGCCGAACTCGCCGCGCCCTACGCACTCACCGACGGGCAGCGGCAGCGCTTCCGGGACGACGGCTTCGTCAAGCTGCCCGGGTTCTACACCGCCGAGACGCTCGCGTTCTTCGACGACGTCGTGACGACGCGCACGCTCGAACACAACAAATACCGCGACGTCCCGCTCGAACAGCGCAACACCTACGGCAAGGCTTTCATCCAGGTCGGCAACCTCTGGGAACTCGACGAAACGGTCAAGCAGCTCACCTTCAACCGCCGCGCCGCCCGGGCCGCCGCGGAACTCATGGGCGTCGCCGGCACCCGGCTCTGGCACGACCAGTCGCTCTACAAAGAGGCGGGCGGCGGGTTCACCCCGTGGCACGTCGACCAGTTCTACTGGCCGATGGACACAACGAACTGCTGCACGATGTGGATGCCCTTCACCGCGGTGCCGCTCGAACACGGCCCGCTGTGCTTCGGGAAGGGCAGCCACCGCCGCCACATCGCGCGGGACATTGCGATTTCCGACGAGTCGGAAAAGATCATCGACCAGGCCGTGAAGTCCAACCGCGTGGAGGAGGTGTTCGAGCCTTACGCGCTGGGCGAAGTGAGTTTCCACTACGGCTGGACGCTGCACCGGGCCGGGCCGAACAAGCTCGACGACCCGCGGCGTGTGTTCACTGTGATCTACATGGCCCAGGACACGCGCCTGCTCGAGCCGCAGCACGACAACCATCGCGCGGACTGGGAGCGTTGGACCCCGAGCACGAAGGTCGGCGAAGTCATGAACGACCCGCTGAACCCGGTGCTGTGGTCGCAGGACACGGCGGAATAGAGAACCTCTGTTTGCGTCACAGACCCAAGTGCCGAAACGCGTCGCGAGTGTTTCAGCTTGCGAGTGTGTCGGAAGCATCGGGCTTCGTGACCCACCGGACCTGCAGCGGGTCTTGCCCGAGCAGCGTGAGGCGGAGCAGTTGCATGGCGCACTTGGCGGCGCGATCGCGGACGGCCGCGCGGTTGCCGGTGAGTTTCGCGAGGTAAGGCGTCACGCCCTCGGGTGTGGCGAGGCCGATCCAGACGGTGCCCACCGGCTTCTCTTCGGTCCCGCCGCCGGGCCCGGCCACGCCGGTCAGCGACAGCGCAAAGTCGGCACCGCTGCGCGTCCGCGCGCCCTGGGCCATCGCTTCGGCGACGGCGGGGCTTACGGCGCCGTGCTTCTCGATCAATCCCGGATCGACGCCGAGCTGCGACGTCTTCATCGCGTTGCTGTACGTCACCCACCCGCCGGCGTAGACGTTGCTGGAGCCGGGCACGTCGGTGATGAGCGAGCCGAGCAGCCCGCCCGTGCAGGACTCGGCGGTGGCGAGCGTCTTGCCCTTGTCGTGCAGGGATTTGATCAGCGCGGATTGCAGCGTGTCTTCGTCGTGCCCGAAGCACACCGCGCCCAACGCCGCTTCCACGTGAGCAATCGTTTCATCGCGCAGACGCGCGGCAGTTGCGGGGTCGGCGTGGCGGACGCGGATGCGGACCGAGCACAGCCCGTCGGAGACGGTGGTGCCGACCGTGGGGTTGCGGTCGCGGGCCATGAGGTCGCCGAGCTTCTGCGCGACGTCGGACTCACCGAGCCCGAACGTGTTGACTTTGGCGGTCAGGAGCGTGTCGGCGGAGCCGGTGAAGGCTTGCATCCGCGGTTCGATGGCGTCGTCGAACATCCCCTTCATCTCGCGCGGCACGCCGGGCGTGACGAAGACGTGCGTGGACGTTTCGCGTTCTTCGTCTTTGAGTTCTGCGTGGATGCCGGGCGCGGTGCCGTGGGCGTTGGGGATCATCGTCGCGCCGATCGGGCACATCGCCTGCACGCGGTTGCGTTCGGGCATGGGCTTGTCGAGGCGCTTGAAGAACTTCAGCAGTTGGTTGAGCGACGGCTCGTGAAGCTCCAGACTCACGCCCATCGCGTCGGCGAGCGCTTCACGGGTGAGGTCGTCGGCGGTGGGCCCCAGCCCGCCGGACACCAGGACCAGCCGTGCGTCCCTTGCCGCGCGGCGCAGCGCGGCGGCGATCAGGGCGCGGTCGTCGGCGACGGTCTCGTGGCGGACGCACGCGATGCCCCGCCGGGCCAGGCGCTGCGCGAGCCAGGCGGTGTTGGTGTCCACGGTCTGCCCGAGCACGAGCTCGTCGCCGATGGACAGCAGCACGGCGTGGACGGCGTCGGTGTTTTGTGGTGGTTCGTGATTCACGGTCATGGCGGCGATGGTAGGGCGCGGCGGCGGTTTCGGCCGTGCCGGTGGGGGGCGGGTCTGCTATCTTCCGGTCATGACCGCGGAGCTCATGGACGGCAAACGCGTGGCGGCCGAGACGCTGGCGGCGGCGGAAAAACGCGTCGCGCACATCATCGACCAGACGGGCGTTGTGCCGTGCCTCGCGACGGTGCTGGTCGGGGCCGACCCGGCGTCGGTCACCTACACCCAGATGAAACGCAAGCGGTGCGAGGGCATCGGCATGCGTTCGCTCAAGGTCGAGCTGCCCGAATCCACCACGACCGAGCAACTCGTCGCCGAGATCACGAAGCTCGGTCAAGACGACGCGGTCCACGGCATCCTGCTTCAGCACCCCAGCCCGCCGCACGTCGACGAACGCGCCGCGTTCGAGGCGATCCCGGTCGGCAAGGACGTGGACGGCGTGACCTTCGGCAGCTTCGCCCACATGTGGTTCGGCGAAGCGGGTTTTGCCTCGTGTACGCCCGGCGGGATCGTCCGTTTGCTCGACGCGTACAACGTGAAGATCGAGGGCAAGCACGCGGTGGTCATCGGCCGGTCCGCGATCCTCGGCAAACCGATGGCCGGGCTGCTGCTGGACCGCAACGCGACGGTGACCATCTGCCACAGCCGGACACAAAACCTCGGCACCGTCGTGAAACAGGCGGATATCGTGGTCGCCGCGGTCGGCAAACCGCAGTTCGTTCAGGGCGATTGGATCAAGCCCGGCGCGGTCGTCATGGACGCGGGCTACAACCCCGGCAACGTCGGCGACGTGGACTTTGACGCCGCAAAGGGAATCGCGTCGATGATCACCCCCGTGCCCGGCGGCGTGGGCCCGATGACGATCGCCACGCTGATCGACCAGACCGTCACCGCGGCCGCTCGGCAACTGAACATGCAGGACGCATAAGCTTCACCATGTCGCAACTCACCCCCGGCTACGACATCCAGAAACCCTCGGGCTTCTGCCAGGCGACGGGCCGCTCGCTCGAACCGGGCGAGGCCTGCTTCTCGGCGCTGGTCGATATCCCCGTCGAAGAGCGCGAGCCCAACGACCTGCTGGGTATGAAACGCGTGGACGTCTCGGCCGACGCGTGGCAGCAGGGCTTCCGCCCGCCGGGCTTGTTCTCGTTCTGGAAAACGACGGTTCCCGACCCGGAAGCGAAGAAAAAGACGTTCGTCGATGACGCGGTGCTGATGAACCTGCTGCGGCGTCTCGAAGACACGACCGAGCCGCAGCGCCTCGCGTTCCGGCACGTCGTCGCGCTGATCCTCATGCGGAAGAAGCTGCTGCGCTACGACGGCGTGGACAAGGTCGAAGCGGAGTCGGAAAGCGCAACGGAAGGCGAAACCACAAGTGAATCCGTCATCCAGGAGTGGTGGCGGTTCACGCCGAAGGTGGACGTGACCAAGGGGCACTTCGGCAAGTGGAGCGAAGACGAAACGCTGCGCGTGCTGGACCCCAAACTCGACGCGACGGGGATCGAGCAGGTCACACAGCAGCTCGGCGAGGTGCTGGAGGCCGAGCTTTGACGCCCCGGAAATTTGCCCTGGCAACCCGCATGGCTTGGCATCGAAATGTGGCGGTTTTGCTCGGTTCGTTTGCGATGCTTGTGTTCTTGCCTGGCTGCCCGCCGCCGTCGGAACTCATCGACGACGAATTGCTGCCGGAGCACAAAGCCCAAGGCGAACTGCCCGGCTACACCGAGTTGATCCACCGCTACAACGCCCGGCTGGTCGGGGTCGATTTGGTTTCGTGTCGGACCGAGGTGGAGGCGACGTGGCTGGACGACAAGGGCAGGCCGCGGCGCGAGTCGGGCAAGGGGCGTTTGATTTTTCGTCGGCCGCTCGACACGGCGCTGACGGTCGAGGCGTTCGGCAAGACGGTGATGTGGGCGGGGTCGAACGATTTCCAGTACTGGCTGTTCGCGAACCTGCACGAGGACGGCGAGGTGTTCTTCGGTCGTTTCGGCGCGGACCGTGGGGGGCGGCCGCTGCCGATGCCGGTGTCGCCGGACACGGTGCCGTTCTTGCTGGGCCTGATGCCGCTGGAGCCGTACGCGGATGCGCCGGACCCGCCGGCGGTGGAGGCGTTCCGGGGCTACGCGTTGATCGAGCCGCCGGGGCTGCCGCTGCGGTTTTTGCTGGAGCCGGAGACCGGGACGCCGCGGCGCGTGGACGTGATCGACCGCGCGGGCAACTCGGCGGTGATCTGCGTGCTCAACGGCGGCGTGGAGGTGGAAGGGCGGATGCTCGAAGCGGTCCACGTCGCCGGCGGCGAGCTGATGCAGCGCATCGGCGACGTGCAACTCGATGGCCGCGCCGCGGCGCCGTTGTTGCTGCCCGAGGAGGCGACGATCTACCCCGCGGACGAGACCTCGCGGATGACGGTGGAATTCAAGACCGCCAAGGCGCAGGACCCGAAAGTGCGCGACCAGTTGTTCGACCTGGACGTGCTGATCGCGGCGCTGAAGCCGCAGCGCATCGAAGACCTGGATCGGTGACGACAGGCCGAGAACCACCGGCGACTCCTGCTTCAACTTTCGGGGCGCAGTGTTGGTTGAACCGCGTTTCGATCCGAGTCGGCGGTCACGCTGCGCTGCGGCGTGGCCCCCACCACAGGCCGCCGACCACGCAGAACATGCCCGCGGCCAGCAGCACGAAGCGGGTCACCCCGCCGGCCAGCCGGGTCAGGCGCGTCGAGGGCGTTGCGCGCTCGAGCAGATCGGGGTCGGCCGACGCGGGTTCGACACGCAGCCAGCGGTCGATGTCGCCCGGCGGCAGCCCGCCCCCGCCGGCCGTGTGTACCGGCACGCTCTGCCGGCCGCGCGGCTCGCGACGCAACTGCGTGTACGCCAGCCGCTCGATCAGCACCGGGTCGTCCGCGCGGACGGCCTGGTGGAACGTCTCGTACCGCCGGGTCTGCTCGGTGAGCGCGTCGGCCTGCTGCTGCATCAGTTCCCGCTGGGCGTCGAGCCGGCCCAGCTCGAGCCACGCCGGCGTGAGCGCCGCCATCGCCACCAGCGCCAACCCGCCGAGGAGCATCAGCAACCCCGGCAGCGCGTCCACCGCCCGGCCCAGCGGGCTGGGACCGGCGTCCGCGGCCGACGGGCGGTCGAGCTCGTCCGACCACCGGCGGTACTTGTTGGACGCTCCGCGTTGTCGGTTCCTTGCCCCTGCCATGGGGTGATCATCGGCCGGGGCCTACGCGGGGCGTGAAAGGGCGGTTCCGGAGCCAACGGGCGGCCGGTATCATGCCCGGTTCGATGATTTCGGATGCCGGACAACCTCAGGCGTGCTGCGGCGAAGGCTCGGCCGTGTTCCCCGATTCGCCGGACGGCCGGGGGCCGACGGTGTACCTCGAGACGTTTGGCTGCCAGATGAACGTGCTGGACAGCCAGCTCGTGACGGGGCAGCTCCGGGCGCTGGGCTACCGCTTCATCGAGGACTGGAAGTCGGCGGACGTGGTGCTCTACAACACGTGCAGCGTCCGCGAGATGGCGGAGAACAAGGTCTGGTCCCGCATCGGCTTGGTCGGCAAACACAAGCAGGCGCGTGCGGCGCAGGGGAAACTTCCGGGGGTGCTCGGCGTGATCGGGTGCATGGCCGAGCGTGACGGCACGGACATGATCCGGCGGCACCCGCAGATCGACGTGCTGTGCGGTCCGGGCGAGCTCGACAAGGTGCCGATGCTGATCGACAACGCGCTGCGGACCGCCGTGGACCAGCGCGGCGGCGTCAAGGCGGCGCAGGTCGCGCTCCAGGGCAACACGCACCGGCGCAGCGGCACGCTGAGCGCAGCGCAGGACGAGTTGGAGCTGGTGGACCTGAGCCGTGCGTTCGCGGCGGACGACACCGAGGCGGCAGGGCGGTCGGCGTACGTACGGATCACGCGGGGCTGCAACAAGCTGTGCACATACTGCGTGGTCCCGCAGACGCGCGGCGCGGAGGTGCATCGCCCGCCGGACCACATCGTCGAAGAATGCAGACGCCTCGCCGACGCAGGCGTGCTCGAGATCACGCTGCTGGGGCAGACGGTCAATCATTACCACTTCGACACCGCCGCGGCCGTCGAAGTGGACGGCGTGGTTCAGCCGCAGGTGGGCACGGTGATCTCGCCCAACGCGGGCACCGGCGGGCCTTCGCCCAAGTTCAACGACACGACCGTGAGTTTCGCGCAGCTCTTGCGGCGCATCCACGACGAGGTGCCGGGCATCCAGCGATTGCGTTTCGTGACGTCGCTGCCGCGCGACTTCGGCAACGACATCCTTGAAGTGATCCGCGACTGCCCACGCATCTGCCGGTATCTGCATTTGCCGGTTCAGTCCGGGAGCAACCGCGTGCTGGCCCGCATGAACCGCGGGTACAAGGTCGAGCAGTATTTTGATCTGGTGGATCGTGTCCGGCACTACCTTCCGGGGGCGGAGCTGGCGACGGACATCATCTGCGGCTTCCCGGGCGAGACCGACGAAGACCACGCTAAGACGGCCGAGCTTCTGCGGCGCTGCCGGTTCAAGAACGCGTTCATCTTCAAGTACTCGCCGCGCCCCGGCACGGCCGCGTACGACCGCCTGCCCGACGACATCTCCGACGAGGTGAAGCGCCGACGCAACAACGAACTGCTCGCGATCCAGGCGGACATCTCGGCCGAGGTGCACGCGGGGTACGTCGGCAAGACCGTGAAGGTGTTTGTCGAGGGCGTGTCGCGCAAGGCGGTGAAAGAAAGCAACGGCGCGTTGCCGGGGTCGGGCACGAGCGTGTCGCTGGGCTGGGAGAAGCCGCGCGAGGTGACGCAGTTGTCTGGCCGGACCGAGGGCGATTTGATCGTGATGTTCGACGGCGACCCGGCGCTGGTGGGGCGGATGGTGGAAGTGGAGGTCACGTCGTCGGCACCGTTGACGCTGTTTGGTTCGCGCGTCGGCGACCCGGTTCCGGGGGCGGGGGCGGTCGGGGCGGCGGGGCGGTGAATCACGAGACGGTGGACGCACGGTTCGACGGCGTCGCGCGGCTGTACGGGCGTGACGCGCTGGCGGTGTTGCAACGCAAGGCGGTCGCGGTGATCGGCCTGGGCGGCGTGGGGTCTTGGGTGGCCGAGGCACTCGCGCGGACCGGCGTCGGGCGGTTGGTACTGATGGACCTCGATGATGTGTGCGTCGGCAACACGAACCGGCAGGCGCACGCGGTGCAAAGCAACATCGGGCGATCCAAAGTCGAGGCGACGGCAGAACGCGTGAAGGCGATCAACCCGGCGGCCGGTATTGAGGAGTTGCACGCGTTTCTGGGTGAAGCCACGCTCGACCGTTTATGGGACACGCAGCCGGACCTGGTGATCGACGCCATCGACCGGGCCTCGACCAAGGCGTTGTTGATCGACGCCGCGAAGCGTGTGGGCGTGCCGATCGTTACGGTCGGCGGGGCGGGCGGGCGTGTCGATCCGACGCGGGTGCAGACGGTGGATTTGACGCGGGCGTTCAACGACACGCTGCTGGCGACCACGCGCAAACAGCTCCGGCAGAAGCACGGCTTCGAGCGGAACGTCCGCAAGAAGTTCGGCGTGCCGTGCGTGTTCTCGCCGGAACTGCCGCGTCCCCCGGAAGTGGAAACATGTGAACCGATAGATGTGGCGTCCGGGCCGAAACGCCTCGACTGTGCCACGGGCTACGGCTCGTCGGTAATGGTCACGGGGGTGTTCGCGTTCCAGGCGGCCGCGGCGGCGGTTGATTTGTTGATCGCATCCGGTTGCGATCACGCTTCTGAGCATCAACTCGCGAAGGCTTCGACTTCCGGGGGTGGGAAAGGTAAAGAGAAAGGGGGCAACGATGTGGATTGACACGCACTGCCACGTCGAGGCGTACGAGGACCCTTCGCCGGAAGGCGTGTTGAAACGGTGCGCTAAAGATGGCGTCGGCGTGGTGTGGGTCACGACGCTGCCGGAGCAGGTGGCGGGGTTTCATGCCACGCTTGCGTCGGATTCTCCGCCGGGTTTACGGGCTCAAATCGCCGCGGGGTTGCACCCGATGCACGCGCACACGCACGGCGATCAACGCGACGCGCTTTGTGAGATGATCGAATCGACGCCGTTGGTGGGCGAAGTCGGGCTCGACGGCGTGGACGAGTCCGCAGAAATTCAGGAAGCGCAACGACGCGTTTTTTCCGGCGTGCTCGAAGCGTGCGCGAAGCTCGGCGACGACGCACGGGTGCTGTCGGTCCACAGCCGGCGGGCGGCGGAGCCCGTGCTCGACATGCTGGGCGGTGGCTTTCCCCGGGCGGTGCTGCACTGGTTCAGCGGCGACGACGCGGCGTTGAAGCGGGCGGTGTCGGAGCGGCGATGGTTTTCCGTGAACCCGGCGATGGCTTCGTCGGCGAAGGGGCGGAAGATCATGCGGGCGCTGCCGCCCGACCGGGTGGTGCTGGAGTCGGACGGGCCTTACGCGTTGGTGGACGGGCAGGGCGTGACGCCGTGGCGTCTAGGCGGGGTCATCCCGGTGCTGGCGTCGTTGTGGGAGCAGCCGCAGAACCGCGTGGCCGCGCAGATCGAGGAGAATGAGCAAGCTTTGTTTGGTGCGTTGTTCGCGACAACGCCGTGAAACACGCGAAGGCTTCCGCCGGAGTTATGACTCGCTCGGAGTCGATGGTTCGGTGGGTTCGCCTCCACCTGGTTCAGACGGCGTTTCCTGCCCGGCGTCCGGATTGGTGCTGGTGTTTTCGTAGTGGCTTTGAGACGCGGGTTCCGCTAACGCATGCTCCCCCGGTGTGGTGGTGGCGTTAACCGGTGTTTGCACAGGATTTGCGTTGTTGGCGCCCTGGTTACTTGTTTCGTCTTTGCGGGGGCCGGGGGCGTTGGCGTGGTGGTTCCCGGATCGCTTTTTCGGTGGGGCGGCGTCCTGCCCGGGGCGCATGAGTCGGCCGCTGTTCCACAGGCCCTGGTACTCGTAGTGCGGGTTGTCGACGCAGCGGGTCGGCCAGCAGATGTCGCAGATGAAAGCGGTCTGCTTGCGGTGGTCGAGCTTGACCTTGTGGATGATCGTGCAGGGCGTGTAGCAGTGGACGCACTGCTTGGTCCGGGGTTTGCGTTTCTTTCGGGCCTTGGGGGCGTTGCCGGCTTGTTGGGCGTCGGGGCGGCCGCGTCCGGGTCGGTGTTCACGTCGATCGGGACGGTCGTTGCCGCGCTCGCGGTCGCTGCGTGGCGGGGAGTGCTTTTTGGATGATGTCGTGTCAGAGCCGGCGTCCGCGTTGTCGCGCTGTTCGGCGTTGGGCGCGGTGTCCCCGTTTGACGCCGCCTGCGGCTGGGTCTTGCCGGCATCCTGGCCGGCTTTGTTCTGTTTGCCGCGGTTGCGTTTGCCGCCGCGGCGTCGGCGTCGGCGTTTCTTGCCCGAGCCGTCGGGGCGGTCCTGGCCGTCGGGCGCGCCGGGATTGCCGGAAGGACCGGAGCCGCCGCCGGCATTCGGGTTGGCGTCGTCGGAAGGCATTCCGTCATGTTAGTCGATGCGCCGGGTATGCTCCGGCATGGCCGAAACGATCCCCCTGTGGCCGAACCGCCCGCGCCCGGACCTGACGGTGTCTTTGTCGGAAACCAAGGACCCGATCGGCGGCGTGTTGGTGTGTCCGGGTGGCGGGTACCAGCACCTGGCCGTCGGGCACGAAGGGGCGGACATGCTCGCCGCGCTGAGCGCCGCGGGGTTCGACGCGGCGATGCTGCGGTACCGGCTGGGGCCGCACAACCACCACCCGGCGATGATTCACGATGCGGCGCGTGGCATGCGGTTGTTCCGGCAGCAACTCGAACAAGCCGGGCGGTTAAAGCGCGTCGCGGTCCTGGGGTTCTCGGCGGGCGGACACCTGGCGGCGACGCTGGCGGTCCACCACGACAGCTTCCCTTGCGATGACGACGATCTGGCCGGCGACGTTTCCGCGCGGCCCGACGCAGCTGTGCTGTGCTACCCGGTGATCGACATGGCGGCCGAGTCCGCCCACCTGGGGTCGATAAAGAACCTGTTGGGCGAACGCGCCGAGGACGAGGCGCAGCGCGCGTTGATGTCGCCGCACCGGCACGTCGATGCCGAGAGCCCGCCGACGTTCCTGTGGCACACGGTCGAGGACGCGGCGGTGGCGATGGAAGACAGCGTGACGTTTGCGACGGCGTGCCGGGCACACGGCGTGCCGTTCGAACTGCATCTTTATGAACGTGGGCGGCACGGGCTGGGTTTGGCGCCGGAACTGCCGGACGTGGCGAGCTGGTTCGGGCTGGCGACGGCATTTCTCCAACGGCACCTTGACGCCGGCGACCCATCGAACCATCAAGAACACGCATCATCTGACGTATCCGGAGCCACGACATGATCCCGTTTGTAGACGGCCACCTCGACCTGGCGCTCAACGCGCTGATGCTGCGGCGCGAGCTGCACCTGAGCGTCGACCAGGTGCGCGAAAAGGAGAAGCACGTCGCGAAAAAGCCGTTCGACACGTGCACGGTCACGTACCCCGCGCTGAAGGAAGGCGGGGCGGTGATGGTGCTGAGTACGGTCTTGGCGCGGACGCGGCCGTGGCGGGTGACGCACGGCGAGGTCGGCGGTGCCATCGGCGACTTCCCCGACCAGGACACCGCGCACGCGGCGGCGATGGCGCAGTGGGACTACTACCAGTGCCAGGTCGACCGCGGGCGTTTGAAGTGGGTGTTGGGCCGGGCGGACCTTCCGGATGTGTCCGCGTTGAACGACGGGCGTCTGCCGGACGACGCGCCGCTGCCGCTGCTTTTGACGATGGAGGGCGCGGACCCGGTGCGCGACCCCGACGACCTGCACCGGTGGTTCGAGAAGGGGCTGCGGACGATCATGCTGGCGCACTTCGGCCGTTCGACGTACGCCCACGGCACGCCGGACCACGAGTCGCCGGACCCGCCGCGGCAGGACGTGGACGGGCCGCTGACCGACGCGGGTCGCCGGCTGTTGAAAGAAGTCGCGGCGCTCAAGATGCCGTTGGACTTGACGCACCTTGCGGACACGTCGATGGCCGAGGCGCTGGATGTGTTTGACGGGCCGGTGTACGCGAGCCACTGCGCGTGCCGGGCGCTGAACCCGGAGTGGCAGCGCAACCTGCCCGACGACATGATCCGGGAGATCGCCCGGCGGGGCGGGGTGATCGGGATGATCCTGCACAGCCCGTACCTGGTGCAGGGCTTCACGCCGCAGACGCCGCGCGAGAAGTGCGGGCTGGACGACGTCGTGGATCACCTGGAACACCTGCGCGAGGTCATGGGCAGCGAAGAACTGATCGCGATCGGGTCGGACATGGACGGCGGGTACGGGTTGGAGTTCACGCCGACGGGCGTGGAGACGAGCGCGGCGATGCCGAACCTGGCGGCGCGGATGCAAGCGCGTGGCTGGAGCGAAGACGCGGTGCGGGGGGTGTTCGCGGGGAACTGGCTGCGGTTCTGGGGGGAGCATCTGCCGGCGTGACGCGGACGCAGGTCGTGCTTCGCATCTCGGGTGCGTAAAGACAACCCCGGCCTTACGGCCGGGGTTGTGGGATTGATTCAGGTTGTTTGGTGGTTCAGGTCGCGGTTCAGGCGGCCTTGTTCTTGCGGCGGGCGCCCAGCAGGCCCAGGCCCAGGAGGCCGGCGGCGGCGGCGCTGGGGGTCGGCACGGGGTCACACTTGGGCGGGTTGGGCTTGCAATCGTCCTTCTTGGGCTTGCACCAGAACTTGCCCTTGCCCTTCTTGTCGAAGTCCCAATCGAAGTCGTAGCCGTTCTTGTGCTTGTTGCCGAAGAGGCCGCCGAGGAAGTCGCCCAGGTCCTTGTTGCCGTTGAGCCATTTGCCCAGGTCTTTGCCGTCGTGGTTCTTCTTGCCGAAGTCCCAGTCGCAGTCGAGGTCCCAGTCGAAGTCGAACTCGGCTTCGCAGTCGTCGTTGTTGTTGTTGTTGTTCTTGTGGTTCCAGGAGTTCCAGTTGAAGTTGACGTTCTTGAAGCCGTGGTGGCTGTTCTTGGAGCTCCAGTTCCAGGACGACCCGGCGCTGGCGAGGCCGGCGACAGAACAGGTGACGATGAAGGCCAGTGCGTATTTTCCGAACATGCTGATGCTCCCCAATAATCGGAGTCGGGTGATGGATTCGGCGCCCCACGGCACCGACACGACAACTCTGCCCCGGTTTTGCGAGCGGGCCAGCACGAGGTGAAAATGTTGGGGGGCGCACCGGGCGGCGGCCGTGATCAGCCGCTACAGGCCTCCCGGATTAACACCGGAGGCCGAGGGCATGGGCTGAATCCGCGGTGGGGCGGCGGGGTGGTGGGGCGGTCAGGCCAGGCGGGTTTGGCCGGCGGCGGGGAAGGTGACTTCCAGCCAGACGGCGTCGGCGTCCGGGGTCGCGGCGAGGCCGGACGCGGCGGCGGGGAGCAGGGCGGTGTCGCCCCGGGTGGCGCGGACGGGCTCGGCGCCGTCCGCGGTGAGGGCGACGGTTCCGTCGAGGAGCATCAGGGCCACGGGCTGGCCGGCGGGGAAATCGGCGGTCTGGCCGGCCGGGCACTGCACGCGGTCGATGCGGAAGTGCTCACAGGCGACGAGGCGGGCAGTATGGACCGGGCCGTCGTCGAGGACGGTGCCGGGCTGGTAGCGGTCGGTGTCGGCGGGCCCGAAGTCGATGCATTGGAGGGCCGGCTCGACGTGGAGTTCCCGGCCGGTACGGCCCCAGTCGTAGACGCGGAAGGTGGTGTCGCTGGGGGTCTGGACCTCGGCGACGAGGATGCCGCCGCCCAGGGCGTGGCAGGTGCCCGAGGGCAGGTAGTGGATGTCGCCGGGCGTGACGGGCACGGAGATCATGAGCGGGACGACGGCCTCGTCGGTGTTGCTCTCGAGCGCAGCGCGAAGTTGGTCAGGCGTCACGCCGGGCTGGATGCCTTTGTAGATCACGGCCCCGGGCTCGCAGTCGACGATGTACCACGCCTCGGACTTCAGGAACGCGTCGTCGTGCTGCGCGGCGTAGGCGGCGCTGGGGTGGACCTGCACCGAGAGGTTCTGCGAGGCATCGAGGTACTTGAGCAGCAGCGGGAAGCCGCCTTCGTTGGACAACGGCACGTCGCCCAGCAGGTCGGCCTGATGTTTGGCGACGAGCTGCCCGAGCGTCTGCCCCGCGAGCGGGCCGTTGGCGACGACGGAACTCTCGGCCCCGCCGCCCCCGCCGGACGCGGAGGTCTGCGCGAGGTCCACGAGTTCCCACGACTCGCCGATCTTGGCGTCGGCGTCGCCGGGAAGGTCGCGCCCGAGGCGTTCGAGCGTGCGGCCGCCCCAGACTTTTTCCTTGTAGATCGGCTGGAGCAGGAGCGGGTAGTTCGGCGGGGCGGCGGTGGTCACGTCGGCAGTGTACGGAGTGCGGGCCGCGTGTTGCGGGGGCTGGCGGGGTTATTCCGCCGGCGCGACGGGGCCGACGTCCGCGGGGGTCAGCACGCGTAGGGAGGCCGCCGGGTCTTCGTCGGCGGGGCGCCACAGGCCGTCGTCGCGTTTCTTGAGTTGCGGGATGTCGTTGATGGTCTGGGTGGACAACAACTCGGGGGCCGGCGAGCCGGCGATGGTGTTGTCGCGGACTTCGAGGTTCTCCGGTTCGTCGAGCGCAGCGATCGCGCCAGGGCGCTGTCGGTTGACGATGAGGTTGCCGGCCAGCGTGCAGTCGAGCGGCGGCAGCACCCGGTTGCGCGAGCCGAAACCCGTGCCGAGCGTGAGCGGGTGGGTGCAGTCGATCACGACGTTGTTCTCGATCACCGCGCGTTCGACGCGGTAATACCCGTTGAGCGGCGAGTCGGGGATGCCGTTCATAATGGACAGCGCGGCGCGGAAGCCGGAGCCGTGCAGGTCCTGCATGTGGTTGTTGCGGACGACGTGGTCGGGGCCGATGACGCGGACGCCGCCCGAGCCCTCGAAGCCGTCTCGGTCCGCGCGGTCACGTCCGAGGAAGACGTTGTTCTCGACCAGGCAGCGTGCGCCGTGGCGGATGGTGAGCATGCCGTCGCAGTCGTCGAAGGTGTTGTTTCGGTAGATGTTCTCGCAGGACTTGTTGGAGATGACCTCGATCTCGCCGTCGCAGCGGTCGAAGAGGTTGTGCTCGACGACGGTGGCGGAGGTGCTCTGCGACCAGATGCTGGTGCCGACGCGGATGGTCTCGCCGCCGTTGCGGCCCAGCGGCGGCCGGTGGCCGAAGTGGTTGCGGTCGATGCGGTGGTGGTCGGGCGTGCCGTCGAGCCAGACCACGAGCATCGCGCCGTCGTTGTTCTTGCCCTCGAAAAAACAGCGATCCACACGGTTGCGCAGGCCGTAGATCGAGACCCACTTGTTGCCGTCCGTGTCGTCCGGCGGGTTGAAGTTGATGATGGAACAACGCGTCAGCCGGCAGTCTTGTGCGTCGTCGCCTTCCTGGTCGCCTTGGTCCCGTCGGAACTGGATGACGTCGCCGTTCTCGGTGAACCCGTCTTCGAAGCTCAGGCCTTCGACGATGAGGTGCTTGCCCCAGAGCCGCAGGGACGCGTCGCCGGTGAGTTTGACACCGCCGACGGTCTGGGCGCGGACGGTGACGGGCTGCTCGGCCGTGCCGACGGCATGGAGGCGCAGCTCGGCGTCGCGGTACGTTCCGTCGGCGAGGACGACCGTGTCGCCGGGTCGGGCCTGCTCCAACGCTTCATGCAGCCGGTCAATGGAATCGACCCGGGCGGTGCGGGCGGCAGCGGAGAGCCCGACCAGGAGAACCGCGGCAGTGATCAAGAACCGGCAGGCTTCCAAAGAAAAACGAGATATGTTCACGGGTCCGCACTCCTCGATACGAAACACCCTCCGGATGCCTCGGGACTTCATACCATAGAGAAAGCCCATGCCGCCCGACCGCCGCAAAACCCGACAGGTCGCCGTCGGCGACGAACGCACCGGCGTCGTCCGCATCGGCGGTGACGCGCCCGTGTCCGTGCAGACCATGACCGCGGGATACACGTACGAGGTCGACCGCTGTGTCGCCGAGATCAACAAACTGGCGGCGGCGGGTGCGGACATCGTGCGGGTGGCCGTACCCAACAAGAAGGACACCGAGGCGCTCAAGCAGATCATCCCGCAGGTGCGCGTGCCGATCGTGGCGGACGTGCACTTCCACTTCGGCCGGGCGCTCGAGGCGGTCGAGGCCGGCGTGCACAAGATCCGCCTCAACCCCGGCAACATCCAGGACCGCGGGCACGTCGAAGAGGTCATCGCGGCGTGCAAGCAGGCCAACGGCGGGGCAGGCATCCCCATTCGCGTCGGCGTCAATGAGGGCTCGATCGTCGAGCGCAAGGACAAGCAGAAACGCATGAAAGAACTCGGCGGCGTGTTCTCAGCGCACCGGCACGGGCACTTCCTCGCGATCATGCTCGCCAAGCTCGAGGAATACCTCGACATCTTCTACGACAACGACTTCTACGACATCGTCATCAGCGCGAAGTCGCCCGACCCGACACTGGTGATCGACGCGTACACCGAGATTTCCAAACGTTTTGACCACCCGTTGCACCTGGGCGTGACCCACGCCGGGCCGCGCGAAACGGGTTCGATCCGCAGCGTCGTGCCGCTCGGTCATCTCCTGGCCTCCGGCGTCGGCGACACGATTCGCATCAGCTACGCGAACGACCCGGTGTTCGAGGTCGAGGATGCGCTGGAGATGCTGTACGTCCTCGGGCTGCGCGAGCGCAAGGGCGTGGACCTGATCGCCTGCCCGACGTGCGGGCGGATCGAGGTCGATCTGTTCACACTCGTGCAGGACGTGAGGCACAAACTGGCCAACGCGATCGAGTTGCCGATCAAGGTCGCGGTGATGGGCTGCATCGTGAACGGCCCGGGCGAGGCGGAGGGCGCGGACGTTGCGGTGTTCGCCGGCAAGCAGCGCGGGATCATCTACGTGCAGGGGCAGAAGGTTGCGACGGTGCCCGAAGTGGAAATCCTTGACGCGTTGCTCGACGAGTGCCGGAAGTTCGAGGCGAAGGTCAAGGCCGGCGACGCGAAGCTTGGCGAGAAGGTCGTGGAGATCGCCCCGCCGGACCCCATCGGCGAGTTGGGCAGCGGCTTCGAGAAGATCGCCGCCGGCGACACCGAGCACGTCGGCGGGGCGGCGACCACGCCGCTGACCGTCGAAGGGCGGCCCTGACGCCGATTCCGGCCGATTCACAGGTTTTTCATTGCCAGCCCGGCGGGTGAGCCGGTAGCCTGTTCAAGTCCCGTCACGAATCGCGCCGTTTTCAACCCCGGAGGAACTGACCCATGGCCGCCCGCCCACAACGCTTCGCTCGTGTCGCCCTGCCCGCTTCGCTTCTGCTGACCGGATCAGCCGGCGCGTTGAACATCGTGCTGGACTACTCGCACGACACCTACATCCAGACCAACGCGAACGCGATGGCGGCGCTCGAGGCCGCGGCCGACGACATCGAGGCGGTGATCACCTCGACGCTTCCCGCCCGCACCGACCTCAACTCGGTAACGATCGGCAAGGCGACCGCGTCGATCGACTGGGAGATCCGCTACACCAACCCGGCGACCGGCAGCCTGATCTCGATCGACCCGGTCGACATCCCCGCCGACGAGTACCGCGTGTTCGTCGGCGTCCGGCCGATCACCCAGCCGGGCGAGCCGGAGCCGACCCTGGGCCGCGGCGGCGTGTCGGGCATCGCGCTGAGCAACGGGTTCAGCATCGAGCCGGTTTTCCAGAACGAGATCCAGCAGGCCATTGATGACCTGGGTACGGCGGTCGCGCAGCTCGAGACCGAGGCCAACGTCAACGCCGGTCGCGGCGGCGTCGGGCCCACCGTCGGCACGTTCAACAACCTCGACTTCAGCGGCAACCTGGGCGGGACCAACTTCTCGTTCTCCGCGGACGTGTCCTACGGCGTCGGCGTCGGCAACCTCTGGTTCGACGTCGATACCGACGACAACGGCACCTTCGACAACAACACCACCCTCGACAACTACTGGCACTGGAACCACACCACCGCGCCCGACTCGGGCAAGATCGACTTCTACTCCGTCGCCGTCCACGAGATCCTTCACTCGCTGGGCTTCGGCGGGTCGGACACGTGGGACGGCCTGATCAACCCCAGCGACCCCGACGAGTGGACCGGACCGGCCTTGATCGCCGCCCTGGGCGGCAGCGGCGAGGACGCCATCGACGTTGAAAGCGGCGCCCACCTTGCCGAAGGACTTGACGGCGTGGTGTTCGGCACGACCACATCGCAGGAAGCCGCGATGGACCCGAGCATCGGCAGCGGCGAACGCAAATACATCACCAACCTCGACGCCGCCGTCCTCGACGACATCAACTGGGACATCGCCACCATCTCCGCCGCGGTCGAAGGAGACTACAACGACTCCGGCCAGGTCGAGCAGGGCGACCTGGACTTCGTACTCAGCAACTGGGGCGACACCGACGTGTCGGACGTCCTTGACTGGACCAACTTCGCGGGCCTGCCCGGCAACAGTATCGGCGGACAGGTCGAGCAGACCGAACTGGACCTGGTGCTGAGCAACTGGGGCGACACAACGGTGCCGGACTTCACCGGCAGCGCGGTGCCGGAGCCGGCGGCGGCGGTAGTGCTTCTGGGGCTGGCGGGGCTGGGCCGTCGGCGGGCGTGAACTTCGCTGCCGGATGAGATGCCATGTATTGAAGAGCGGATGATGCCCGCGTTGCGAGCGCTCATATTCACGTTTGGCCTGGCCGTTTTGGCGGTCCACGCGTGGGCGCAGCCGGGGTCGTGGTCCGAGATCGTCGTCTTCGGCGACAGTCTGTCGGACGTCGGCAATGTGCACCAGCGCAGCGATGATGTGACGTTCGGGTTGTTCGTGCAGCCGGACGACCGGTACGACCGCGGGCGGTTCTCCAACGGCGACGTCTGGGTCGAGCGGGTCGCGGAGGCGCTGGGGCTGGACGCTTCGACGCGGAGCTACCGCGCAGACGGCACCAACTACGCGTACGGCGCAGCGACCACCGGCGGCGGCTCCAGCAACCTGACCATCACGCGCAACGTCGGCTGGCAGGTCGATGAATACCTGGTCCGCGAAGCGCGCACGCCTTCGGCCGGCACGCTGGTCGTGCTCTGGGCCGGCGCGAACAATTTCCTGGGCGGCGGGACGGACACGTCCGGCGCGGCGGCGGACATGCTGGACCACGTCGGGCGTTTGTACGACGCGGGGGCGCGGCAGTTCCTGGTGCCGAACCTGCCGCCGCTGGGGCAGACCCCGCGGTTTAAAGGCGGCCCCGACGAAGCCGCGCGGGACGCGACGGTCGGGCAGTACAACGACGCGCTCGCGGCCGGCTTGGACGCGTTCACCGCAAGCGTCGGCGACGCCGAGGTGTTCGCGCTGGACGTCGAAACGATCTTTGAACAGTTGCTCAACAACCCGGCGGCGTTCGGCATCACTAATACAACCGACGCAGCGATCGACCTGCCGAGCGGGACCGACGTCAGCGGGTACCTGTTCTGGGATGACGTGCACCCCACGGCCACGGGCCACGCGCTGATCAGCCAGGCGGCGCTTGACCTGTTGTTGGCGGCGCTGCCCGGCGACTACAACGCGTCGGGCCAGGTCGAGCAGGGGGATTTGGATCTGGTGCTGCAGAACTGGGGCATCGATACGGACGCGACGGGCGTGCCGACGGGGTGGACTGGCGAGTTGCCGCAGGGCGTGATTGAACAGAGCGAACTCGACGGCGTGCTCGCGAACTGGGGCGCGGCGAATGCGCCGCACGCGAATCGCGGAGCAGTGCCCGAGCCGAGCGCTTTGGTGGTGTTGGGAGGCGGCGGGGTGATGTGTGGATTCAGAACCCGGCGGAAGTCCGTCGCGTGAAGGCCACGACCAGGGCGGCCGGCACCAACACCAACGGCTCGGGCACGCGGCTGACGTAGACGTCGGGGCCGATCACCTCGACGGCGTACCCGGGCGTGACGGAATCGAACGCGCCGGTCACGGTGGAGGCGGTGGCGATCCGCAAGCGGACGTTCTCGTTGGGTGTGAAGTCGTCCAACAGCGCGATGCGCAGAGCGCCGCCGAGGGTGAGCGTGCCGTCAACCCGGACGAAGTCTCCCGAGCGGTTGGACGCGAACTCAATGTCGAGCGTACCGTCATCGAGGGTCAGGTCGCCTTGGACGTGGGTCGTTCCGACGCTTGAGCCCGGCGCAATCGTGCCGCCTTGGTTGACCAGGTCGAAATCGACCACGCCCGCGTGCAGCGTGCCGCCGGTGAGGTCGAAGACGCCGCCGGGTTGTTTGGACAGGGCGGTCGTGTAGAGTTCGCCGCCTGCCAGCTCGACCGTGGCGCTGACGCCGATGGTGAGTTGCTGCTCGACCATGAGCCAGCCGTCGTGAATGTCGAGGCGGACGGGGATCGCGGCGTCGGTGCCGACCACGAGCGTGGAGGCGTGCTGCCCGACGCTATCGACGGTGACGTTGCCGGCGTTGATCTCGGCGTCGTCGAAGCGCGTCGGCTGCCAGATGCCGGTGGTCCAGTTGCCGATCTCTTCGTAGCGGCCGTTGCCGTTGGCGTTGGTGAACTGCAGCACGACGGGCGCGGGGATGGCGGCGATCTCGTTGAGGTAGTCCTCGAGGTTGGTGTAGCCGTCGTTGTCGAAGTCGCCGTTGTGGTCCTGGGCGTCGGGGTTGAGGCCGTGGGCAAGTTCCCAAGGGTCCGGCATGCCGTCGCGGTCGGTGTCCCAGCCGGCGGGGCGGGTGAACGGCGCGGACCCGGTCGTAAGGTCGGCACGCAGCGCGAGCAGGGCACGCCACTCCGTGCCTTCGTTCGGGTCGTCGTTGAACGGGTCGTCGGCCCAGGCAAGGATCTTGCCCGTGCCGTTGTGGACTTCATTACGCAAACGCGCATCGACGTTGACCACGCCGGGGTCGATCGTGTCCACGTTGCCGAACGCGCCCGCGTTTTGCAACACCCGGGCGAATGCGTCCTCTGCCGAATCGGTCACGCCGCGGTAGGGCGTTTGTAGAAACGCTTCGGTTTGCCAGTTGGAGAGGCGGTAGTCGAGGTTGTCGGTGGCGACGGCGTCGTCGGGGTCGCCGTCCTTGTTGGTGTCCTTGACGTTGCCCTCGTGGTACACGCGCGAGCGGAACCCGTTGCCGTTGAACAGGTCGGTCCCGCCGTCCTTGGGCGTGACCTCCGCAGTGTCGTCGAGCGTGCCGGCGATGCCGTCTTCCCCGGGCAGTTGGGTGACGTCGTCGCCGCCGGGGCCCGCGAGGTAGAAGTTGCTGATGAAGTTGTTCTGGCTCGCTTGGCCGGAAGCGCCGGTGCCGGCGGTATCGAACCAGTTGTAGAACACGTTGTTGCGGAAGTCGTTGTACGCGCCCTCGTTGAAGTCGGTGAGGTCGCCCGATTCGGTGCCGACGCGCGGGAGCCGGCCCTTCATGTGCGCGTAAAGGTTGTGGTGGACACTGAGGTTTGCGGCCGTACCCATCTGGAATAACGAACCCAGCGCGTGCCCGGTGTAGCGCACGCCGCTGCCCTCCGCGTCGGCCTGGGGGTAGTTCTGCGCCTGGGCGAGGATGCTGTACTGCAGGGTGATGTCGTCGGCCTCTTCGTTGGCCGAGACGGTTTCGTCGGTGGCGTAGAGCGCGGTGAGGTGGTCGAACACCATGTTGGTGCCGGAGATGTCGAGCGCGTCGTAGACGTAGCTGTCGGGGAAGTCGCCGGGCGTGGGTTCGATGCCCTCGTCGGGCTTGGCGAAGTTCCGCAGGCCGTAGCCGGGCGCGACGGTGACGTTGCGCATGATCAGGTTGTCGCCGTTGGCCTTGAGGACGCCGCCCATGATGGTGACGCCGCCGGGCGCGGTCTGGCCGGCGATCGTGACGTGGCTGCCCAGGTTGAGGCGCGACTGCGTGTCCCAGCCGTTGTCGTGGCCGCGGTCGGCCCCGAAGCGCCCGAGCCAGAAGGTGCCGCCGACGTCGAAAACGATCGTGCGCGGCTGGACCACGCCGCCGACGGTGAAGTTCGCGTCGTTAAGGCCGTAGCGCAGCGTGCCCTCGCCGGCGTCGCTGTAGTTCTGGTCGAGCTTCGTGACGTGGTAGACAACCCCGCCGCGCCCGCCGGTCGCGAGGCCGCCGGCGCCGTCGGCCCCGGGGAACGCCGGCAGCTGCGCCGAGGCCGAATTAAAACCAAACACGCCGGCGGCGAAGAGGGCCATGGTTGCGGCGATCGAACACTTGCGATGTGATACAGAGATCAAAGCAGGCTTCCTCCAAGCGTTGAGCGACGCCGCGATTTGCACCTGGACCACGCCGCAGGACGGGAATGCCTAAGCGGAAACGAAACGTGCCGGGGCGACATGCCAATGGAACCAGAAACTACAGAACAAATTGAGAACTAAGGGTAGCCCCAACCCGTTGCGAGATCGCGTGCTTCGGTTGACGGATTCGGCCACAGGCCTCTCGGCGGACCCGGCCGCGGGCAGGCTCTTAGGAGCCGATGCGACCACGCCTTTGGCGTAAGGCCAATCCCTTGAGCAGGCCCGCGAACGCGGGTTTCGCGGCATCAGCCCCCTGCCCGTAGCCTGATCCCGAAGGTCTCATAATGCATGTTATGTATAATTCCGTCTCCGGGATTTAACAACAGGGGTTCCCGCGGTTTCGCCCTGGTTTTCTCGTGGCTTTCGCGATTCCAGCCGGGCACGCGCGGGCGGGGATGAAGGCGGATCTACGCCACGGGTGGACGCGCTGGCCGGCGGGTGGTCGGGGTGCGGGTGGGCCCGGGGGCACGTTACAATGCCCGGCTTTCATGGCCGAATCCCCCTTGAGTTCCGGATCCGCCCGCACGTTGTCGCTGCACCCCGGGGAGAAGATCGGCGCGTACGTCGTGGCCGAGGTGATTGGCCGCGGCGGCACGGGCACGGTGTACAAGGCCCACGACCCTCTGCTGGACCGGCACGTCGCGATCAAGCATGTCCTCTTGGGCGATGCCATCGACCCTGAGCGGCTGCGCGAGCAAGTCCGGCGGGAGGCCGCACTCCAGAAGAAGGTCGCCACCGCCAACCCGACGCACCTGGTTCAGTTCATCGACATCGTGGACGACGCGCGCGGGCTGATGCTCGTCAGCGAGTACGTGGACGGCGTGACGCTCGAAGAGCGTTTCCAGGTCCGCTCCGACCCGCATGACGAGCGCGGGGCGCTGGGCATCGTCGCGGCCTCGGCAAAGGCGTTATCGGACCTTCACGGTGCCGGGGTCGTGCACCGCGACCTCAAGCCCGCCAACATCATGCTGCCGCGCAAAGGCGGATTGAAACTTGCGGACTTCGGGCTGGCGGCGCTGGTCGGCGAGCAGGAGTCGCTGTCGCTGGGGACGGTGCGATACATGTCGCCGGAGCTGCTGCGCGGCGACCCGGCGACGCCTGCGTGCGACCTGTATTCGCTGGGCATGATCGCGTACGAGTTGCTGGCAGGCCGTGAACGCTTTGACCAGGCGTTCAAGACCGTGCTGCGCGATCGGCGAAACCCGGGGATGCGCTGGATGAAATGGCACACCAACGACCGCCTCACCGCCCCGCCGCTGACCGAACTCGTGCCCGGGACGCCGCAGACGCTGTCGGACCTGGTGGCGCGGATGATGGACAAAGACGCGTCCCGCCGGGTCCGCAAAGCCGACGACGTGGTGGACGCGATCAAACGGCACTTCATCGACAACCGCGACGCGACGCCCAGCGAGCAGGCCATCCCCGACGTGCCCGCCTCCGCCGAGAAGGCCGACGTGCCGTCCGAGACCGCGAAGACGGTCGCTAGCGCAGCGGCCCCGCCACCGTTGCCCTCCACGCCCGGCGACACCGCGCGGCTCCCCACCAAGAGCCGGCTGCCGCTGATCCTCACCGCCCTGCTGGTGTTCTGGGTCGTGGTCGGCGGGGTGATCTGGTTTGTCACCCAGCGGCAGACGGCGCAGGAACAGCGTGAACAGTTGGAGGCGGCGCGGGCCCAGTTTTCACAGGCGAAGCAGCTGGTGTTGGACGGCGAGTACGAGGCGGCGTTGGCCGGCTTCGCCACGCTCCAGACCGACTGGCCGGACAACGGCAGCGCGGCGGAGACGGGCCGGGCGTGGGAGGGTTTTACGCGCGGCCGGATCGCGGAATCAGAGGGCCGGTACGACGACGCGCTGGAGGCGTACCTGGCGTTCGACGAGTCGCCCAAAGCGGACCGTGAATTGGTGCGGCCGCTGATCGAGGCGGTGCGGCGGAAGGCGGGTTTCGCCGTGGCGTTGCAGGAGATCGAGGCGCTGGTCGCCGACGGCGACTTCCAGGGGGCGCGGCAGCGGATCGCGCAGTGGTCTGACGAGTCGTTGACCGAGTCCGAACGGACGCTGCTCGAAAAGGCCGACGCCGGCCTGCACGCCGGCGAGGCGCGGGCCCGGGTGGCGGTGTTGCTGCGTGAAGCGCAGGCGTTCGCGGACGCGGGGCGTGTGGACGAGGCCATTGCGGTGCTAGAAGAGCGGAACGTGCTGCCGCCGGACGGCGTCGCGCTGCTCGGTCGGCTGCGGGCGGAGCGTGATCTGGCCTCGGCGCTCGAAGAAGCGCGCGACGCCACGCGGACGGGCCGGCTTGACGACGCGATCGTCGCCTACCGCCGGGCACTGGAACTCGAAGACAACGCCGAGGTCGCCGAGAAGCTTGGTCAGCTCGAAGCGCGGCAGGCTGTGCGCGTCGGGGCCCGGCTGGTCGATGAGGGTCGGCTTGAAGAGGCCGCCGCGCAGTTCGAAACCGCCCTGCTCAAGGACCCGACCAACGCCGACGCGCAGAAGTACCGCCGACAGTTGGTTTCGGTGACGGAGGTGCAGTCGCTGCTGCTGGCCGGCGATCAGGCGATGGAGGCGGGCGACTACGAGGGCGCCGTCGCGCAATACACCCGGGCGTTCGGGCTGGACGGCCTGGAGATGATCGAAGGCAAACTCAGGGAGGCGCAGCGCCTGCGGGCGATGCAACTCTCCGAACGGGCGTTGGGGGCCGGCGATCTCGACGAGGCCGACGCCCAGGCCGCGCTGGCGGGCAACCTCGCGCCCGACCACCCGGACCTCACGGCGTTGCGGGACCAGATCGCGCTGCACCGGGCGTACCGCGAGAAGCTGAAGGTTGCTGAAGAGCGCCGGGCCGAGGGCAACTACCGCCTCTCGATCCGCCGGCTGCAGGAGGCCCGCGAGATCATGGACACCGAAGAGGTTCAGCAGCGGATCAACGAGACCCAGTACACCTGGTCTTTGGCCAAAGCCCGCGACCACCTGGCCAACGGGTTGCTCGCGCCGGCCAAAGCCGAACTCGAACAGGCGGCGCGCATCGACTACACCGACGAGGTCAAGGAGCTGCTCGAAGAGCTCGAACGCGAGTCGGGTGAGACGGACGACGCGTCCTGAACGCCGAGGTTTTCATTTTGAGTTCAGCAGGGTGAGGTGCCGGTTGAGCACGGCCGGGCCGTTGACTTCCCGCACCCCGCACAAGACCGGCGTATGGACCAGCGCGGCACCGGCGTTGGGGAAGCGGAAGTTCTTGATCGCCGCCTGCCCCGGTTCCAGCCGAGGGATCAGCCGTTCGGCGTAGGGGTGATCGACGTGGCTGGCAAACACGTTGAGCGACAGATCCTCGTCGCCGATGTTGGTGATGATGCAGGTCGCGATCAGGTCGGCCTGCCCGGGGTTGGACTTCTTGTCCAGCCGCAGCGACGCTTCGAAGCGCACGTTCTCCAGGCCCACCGCCATCGGCGTCGTCAGGTCAACGACGTACTCGCGGTCGGCCTGGAACTCGAAGCGCGCGGAGAACGTCTTGAAGCCGGCCGCTTCGCTGACCGGGAAGCTCATCGCCACCGGCAAGTCCACCGACGCGTTGGGGGCCAGCGAGAACACCTGCCGCTGGGGGTTGATCGTCCAGTGCCCGGGCCCGGTGACGGTGAACCGGCCGTTGATGGTCATCGGCCAGGGGTTCGTGACGCGCACGGTGCGCTGGTGGGGCACCTGGGTCGAGGGGATGAACGCCCGGTCCAGACCGAACCCGGCCCGGAACAGCGCGAGGCTGAGGTTGACGCCCTCGATGAAGACCGGGTCGGGCGTGAGGTCGAGGCGGTGTTTGCCGCCGCGTCGGCTGGGTTCGTGGCGGTTGCCCCACAGGTCGATCGCGACCGGCTCGTCGCCGAGGTACATCTCCAGCCAAGCAAACTCTTCCCGCCGACTGTCGTTCCAGACGATCAGCGAGCCTTCTTCCTGGTCGCCGTGCTGGAGAACGAGGCAGCGCACGCCCGGGCCCAGGTCGATCTCGCCGACGATGCGCCGGCCGATCAGGCGTTCGGCGACGTTGGCGTAGACGCCCAGCAGCGGGTCGGGCAGCAGCGTCAATCTGTCGCTGCCGCCGCGGGTCCACCGCGGGCCGACGGACAGGGCGACCGCGTCGTCGAGTTGCCACGCGGCGATCATCCGGCGGGCCAGATCGGAGGCCCTCTGCCGATGCGGGACCCGGTCGGCCCGCGGGGTTTCGATCTGCAATGTGAGCGGCGCCGCGGCCGCCGAGTCTTCGCTTTCGAGGTAGCGGCCCAAGTCTTCCGGCACGACGCCCATCGGCCAGACGCGCTTGTGGCTGACGTGGCGTGCCGTGGCGGCGGTGGGCAGGTTGATGGCGCCGGGCATCGCGAACACCGGCGCGGGCGACCACTGTCCGAACGCGCGGTGGGCTTCGTCCAGCGTTTCGAGAAGGTCGGGCTCAAGGGTGGTGGATACGGAAACCTCCCCGCCGACCTGCCATGCGCTGGCCAACTGCCCCATCGTGACCAGCACCGGCTGCACGTACGGCATCCAGGTCTCGACGGGCCGGGTGAACACTACCAGGGGGTCGTGGGTGTTCACGCCGTCCGACAACTCCAAGTCCTGCGGCACGGGATCGAACGAAACGGTCAGGTCGTCGCCGATGGTCAACGCCCTTTCGACGACGCGCTCCAGGAACGCCTGGCGCCGCGGCAGATCGGCCAGCTTGGTGTGGCGATCCCAGGCGCTCACCGTCAAAGACCGCAGACCCAGCGTCGAAACGACGTCGGGCAGCAGCGCCAGTTCGTCTTCGGGGACGCCTTGGGCATCCAGGCCGATGCGGGTGACGTCGTCGCCCTCGGAAGGCTCGTGCATCGGCAGGTGCAGAAACGCGCCGAACGACCGGGCAGCGGCATTGAGTCCGGACTTGGCCAGCGCCTCAGCGTCGGTGCGGTACGGCAGGCGTCCTTCCGGGTCGTCGAACACCGCCAGTTCGGACAGGAACCAGCCGTAGCCCGGCAGGTTGGGCTCCCACTGCCAGGACGCGGGCGAGCCGGGGAAGATCGGCTGGACCTGCTCATCCACCTTGCGGCGGTCCATGTCGTAGACGGTCAGCCGTGCGAAGAGGTTCCTCCCTGCCAGGTCGCGCACCGCCGCTTCGATCCGCGGGCGTTCCGGGGCGCGGATGAGGTTGACCGGGCTCTGCGTGCGCAGGTCGATGCTGGGCAGTTGCCAGACGCCGATGTCGTCAAACCACGCCCGCCCTTCCACGTCCTGCACCACGACCTGCTGATCCGCCAGCGGGTGGTCGGGGTCGGGCGTGGGCTGGACGAGGTGGGCTTCGATGCCGATGAATGCGGCGCGTTGGTGCCGGCCGCGCAGCTTCAGATCGACGGCGACCCACCCCTGGTTTTTCTCGTCGCGCAGCAGGCGGGTGTGGCGGACGCTGTCCGCGATGCGCTGGCCGTCCTCGTCGATCAGGTATGCCACGAGCACGGCACCCGCGTGCTTGAGGCCTTGCGTCTTGACCTTGGCGGTCACGAGGTAGTCGCTGTCCGGAAGCGCGGGCAATGCGCCGACGGCGAGGTACGCGCCGGTGTGCCCCCCCTGGGTCTCGAGCCCGAGCGCAAAGTCGCCCGAGGCCGTCTGCGTCGTGTCGAAACCCACTTGCCCGTAAGGCGGGTAGCCGGGCCGGTCGGTGAGGCGCTGGTGCAGCGGGATGGCGAGGAAGTTGGGGTCCTCGGCGAGCGGGTCACGGCCGACCGGGTACCAGTTGCGCGGCATCGCCAAGCCGCGGCCGATCTTGACGCCCGCGTCGTTGGTCTCCTCGAAGTCGAAGAGGTGAACCAGCCGCCGCGGGCTGACCACTACCTCCTGCGCCAGCGCCGTCGATGGTCCGACGGGCCACGCCCAGCCGACCGTCAACCAAACGACAACAAACGCGCACCAACGCTTCACTCCGAGGTTATCGGGTGTTCCCGCCCCCCCACTTCACAACCGCTGCCGGGGAATACGCGGTTACAAGGCCGCCAACCGCCGGGCCCGGTCCTCGGCGATCAGGGCGTCGATGAGTTCGTCCAGCTCGCCGGCCAGCACGCGTTGCAGGTTGAACGACGCCCCGAGCCGGTGATCGACGGCCAGGTTGTCCTTCCAGCGGTAAGTGCGGACGCGTTCGCTGCGGCCGCCCGTGCCGATCATCTCGCTGCGCTGCTCGGCCCGTTCCGCGTCGGCGGCGGCGCGTTGCTGTTCGTACAGGCGTGCCTTGAGCAGTTGCATCGCCTTCTGCCGGTTCTGCTGCTGGCTCTTGCTCTCCTGCATCCGCACCTCGATGCCCGTGGGCTTGTGGATAAGGTGGACGGCCGTGGCGACCTTGTTGACGTTCTGCCCGCCGGGGCCCTGGGCGGTGGTGACGTGGGTCTCGATGTCGTCGGGGTTCAGCTCGACCTCGACGTCTTCGGGCTCGGGGAGCACGGCGACGGTCGCGGTGGACGTATGCACCCGGCCCTGTGTTTCGGTGGCCGGGACACGCTTGACGCAGTGGACGCCGCCCTCGTAACCCAGGTGCTGCCAGACGCCCTCGCCACGCACGCCAACGGTCGCGGCGCGGACGCCGCCCTGCTCGCCGGCGCTGGTTTCGAGGACGTCGAAGGCCCAGCCGCGCTGGCGGGCATACTGCTCGTAGACCTGAAGGAGATCGCCAGCGAACAGCGCCGCCTCCGCGCCGCCGGTCCCCGCCCGGACCTCAAGGATCACCGCCCCGACCGCGGCGTCGTCGGCCGTGACCAACTCGGCGGCGATGGCGTCGAGCGTCTCGGCGGTGCTGGATTCGAGCACCCGCAGTTGATCCGCCGCCAGCTCGACCAGTTCGGCGTCTTCGCCCTGCGGGCCGGCGTCCACGATCTCGCGTGCTTCTTCGAGTGCTTCGATCTCGTCGCAGTACACGCCGTATTTCTCGACGATCCCCGCGATCGCGGCCCGCTTGACCGACAGTGCCCGAACCCTTTCGTGGTCCGACACGACCGCCGGGTCCGCGAGTTGCCGTTCGAGCTCGTCGAACTGCGTGCGCAGCGCTTCGAGCTTGTCGATCAAATTGTCTCGCGGGATGGACATGGGATTGAACAGAAAAACAAAGAAGCCCACGGATTGAATCCGTGGGCTTCGGGGGTGTCAAATCCATGCGGGCGCTGCCGCGGTCCGCGGGCTCACTTCTTCTTGCCGAAGTAGTTGCCGCTGAACTTGCGCTGGAACTTCTCGACCCGGCCGGCGGCGTCGACGAACTTCTGCTTGCCGGTGAAGAACGGGTGGCTGGCCGACGAGATATCGACCTTGACCAGCGGGTACTCCTTGCCGTCTTCCCACTTGACGGTCTCCTTGCTCTTGACCGTCGAGCGGGTCAGGAACGAGACATCAGAGGACACGTCGCGGAACACGACCGGGCGGTATTCGGGGTGGATGCCGTCTTTCATCGTCGGGCTCGGGGTTGGGGGCTGGGGTTTCGGGCTTGAGGTATGGTGAAAGCTCACCACCGTTTCCCGTGGCGAGCCCAGCAGTGTAATCAGGTTCGAATGGGTGTTCAACCTGGGCACGGCCGCGCTCCGGCCCATCCCCAAGCCCCAGCCCAACACTTTCAGACTTTAATCCCAGCCTCGCCATGGACGTCTACCTCAACGGCACATTTCACGCCCCTGATCAGGCCCGCGTCCGCGTTGAGGACGCCGGGCTCCAGCACGCGGTCGGGCTGTTCGAGACCTTCCAGGCGTACCACGGACGGGTCTTCCGGCTGGACGCCCACCTGCGGCGGTTGGCAAATTCTGCGGCCGCCCTGGGCCTGGCGGCGGACCTTAACCCCGCCCCGCTGGCCGACGCGGTCGAGCAGACCATCATTCACAACGGCATCGACCGGGCGCGACTCCGGCTGACCGTCACGGCCGGGACGTTGTCGATGCTCCGCCCGACCGAAGACCAGGCAGAGTCGGACGGCGCGGCCGGCGTGACCGCGCAGTCCCGGCAGACGATCGCCATTGTCCCGCAGCCGCCGACGCAGTACGACCCGGCCTACTTCGAGCGGGGCGTGACCGTTGTCGTGCACGGCCCGGCCGCCAACCCCTTCGACGAGACCGCCGGGCACAAGACGCTCAACTACTGGGCCCGGCTCCGCGCGCTGCGCCGCGCCGCGGCGTTGGGCGCGGCCGAGGCGATCTGGCTGAATGTCACCAACCACCTTGCCTCCGGCTGCGTGTCCAACGTGCTGCTGGTCAAAGACGGCGCGCTGCTCACGCCGTTCGCCAAAGGCGAAGAGGTCGAGGGCGCGTTGCCTGCGCCCGTGCTGCCGGGGATCACGCGCGCCGCGCTGTTCGAGTTGGCCGAGGCGGAAGGGATCGAAGTGCGGCGGAAGATGCTGAGCATCGACGACCTGCTCGGGGCCGACGAAGTCATGCTGACCAACTCGGGTTGGGGGGTACTGCCGGTGACGAAGGTGGAGCAGCACGCGATCGGCAACGGCAATGTCGGGACGGTCACAACGTGGTTGCGGCACGCGTTGCTGGATACCATCGAGCGCGAAACCGGCGCACAACAAAACACAGACTGACAGCAACTCGATTTACGCGGGCTCAAACTTCAGAATCAAGTCGTAAAGCTCTGCATCGATCGACCGCGCGACGCCCAGGTCTTTGATCATGCAGACCTTGAGCACGTCGCAGGTGAACTTGGCGTGCCAGTTGCTTTCGAGCGACCGGCCCATGCCTTCGAGCACGACGAAATCGACGCCGCGTCGTTCGCACGCCTCGGCCAGTTCGGGGCTTACGGCGGACAGGTCGATCAGCGGGGCGTCGTTGCCGCTGGGGACCAGTTCCAGCCGGCCGTCGGCCAACGCGTCCGCGATGGTTTCGTCGGATTCGGCAACCTGCTCGACGAGAACGACCAGCGCGTCGTGCGTGATGTCGTTCAGGGATGGTCGCGTGTTGGACGTGAGGATCACGCCCGTACCGCGTCGCAATAACTCCCGCGCAAACGGCAGCATCCCCAGCAATACGTCCGGCCCGGCGTTGTCCACGAACAACACCGCGCAGCGGTACGGCGAGGTTTCGGCGGCCGGGAAACGCGCGGCCAGTGCGTCGAAGCCGTCCACCCGCCACGGGCGCGGCTTGAGTTTCGCGCGGACGGCGGCAAAGTCCATCTCGCCCTTCTCGAACATCGCGATGGTTTCTTTCGCGCCAAGATCGAAGATGTTCCCTGCGAAAACACCGCGGACCACGGCAGCAAAACGCGCCTCGGGGTTAAGTGCGTCCTGCTCGGCGAGCAAGCCCGGCAGCAACGCCAGTGCACTTTCGTTCTCATCACGTTTGGGCACGACGTACGCATCCACGATGCCTGCTCGTTCGAGCGCATCCTCACGGGCCCAGCAGATCGAGAGGATGTCGAGCCGGCCGTACGCCGCGGGGTCGCGCGTGACCGCGTCGAGGTACGCGAAGAAGTCGTCTTCTGCGGCCTGGCCTCGGTCGCGTGCTTTGGCCTCGGTCCATGAAAGCGCCGCCGCCTGCTCAACCAGACCCCGCCGCAGCATCGCGAAGTGGTCGCGAAAGAGTTGAATCCAGTACGCGTGGGCGTCCGTGTCCGCGGAGACGTCCGTCATGCACGGCACGTAGCCGGCCACGTCCGCCAGCAATGGCAGCGGGACACGCTGGGCGCGGCGGGCCAGAGCGGGCGAATCGTCCGGCAAAGCCGGGCCCGGCGTGACCGGGCGGGTCGTCGGGTGGGTCATGGTGGTCTTTGTCTTCAGGCTTCGCAGCGTGCGAAGTTGTCGAGGATACGCAGGCCGACGCGTTGCGATTTCTCGGGGTGGAACTGCGTCGCCCACAGGTTCCCGCGGTGGACCGCGGCGCAAAACGGCCTGCCGTAGGTCGCGGTCGCGGCGATGTCGGCGGGGGCGTCGGGCACGCAGTAGTAGCCGTGCACGAAATAGACCTGCGTGCTCGGCCCCGGCTCCAGGCCCTCGAACAGCACGGTCGACGACGCGTCGAAGTCGAGCATGTTCCACCCCATGTGCGGCACCTTCAGCCGCGGCCGACCCGGCCCCTGGTCTTCCTCAAAACGCACTACCCGCCCCGGCAGCAGCCCCAGGCCCGGTACCGTCGGTCCGCCAGGCGGCGCGTCCTCGGTCGAGGAATCGAACAGCAGTTGCATCCCCATGCACACGCCCAGCATCGGTTTGCCCGAAGCCGCGAACGCCTTGACCGTGTCGGTCAACCCGCGTTCTTCGAGCTGCCGCACCCCGTCCGCGAAGTTGCCGACCCCCGGAAGGATTAATCGCGCGCTCCCGGCAATGCCCGCCGCATCCGCCACGACCTCCGCGTCGTGCCCGAGGTGCTGCAGCGCCTTCTGCACCGAGCGCAGGTTGCCCATGCCGTAGTCAACGATGCCGATCATGCCATTGCCGAGCGAGGATTGACAAATGCCCAGTGATGCGCCGAGTCGAAGGTTAGCTAACTGCCCGAGGAAATCGGCACCCGGCAATCCTCAATCGACCATTCTCTCAACGCACCACGATCTCGACGCGGCGGTTCTTCGCCTTGTCGCTGCCGCGCGGCTGGGACGCGCCCATGCCGACGGTGGAGAGACGCGAACCGCTCACACCCTGCTGGGCGAGGTAGTCGGCCACCGCCTTCGCCCGGGCCTCGCTGAGCGCTTCGTTGCTGGCCCAACTGCTGCGGCGGATCGGGTCGCTGTCGGTGTGGCCCTCGACGACGACCGGGCGGCCGGCGTAGCTGGCGTTGAGCGCCTTGGCGACGTCGTTGAGCGTCTTCTTCGCGCCGCTGCTGAGCGTCGCCTGCCCGGAGGCGAAGAGCACGTCGCCGGGCACGCGGACCGTGACCTCGCCGGCGGTGGAGGTGTCGACCTCAACGCCGGAGATGCCCTCGAAGCCCGAGCCATCGAAGGAGAGCACGGCCGTGTCCGGCTGGGTCTGCGGGGCCGTGGAACGCTGCGCGAGTTGTGCCCGCAGCGCTTCGTTCTCGGCCGCTAGCTGGTCCTTCTCGCTCTGAAGCTGGCGGTTCTGGCGGTAAAGCGCGTCGCGCTCGTTCTGGAGGCTGGTCCAGGACGTGCAGCCGGTCGAGGACAGGCCGACCCACGCGAGCAGCGTCAGGGCAAACACGGGCGTCAGACGGGTCATCATGGCGGGCTCCTGAGGTTCGAGAAGCCCGGAGTTTAACGCTCCGCGGAGAGCGGCGTCGGCCCGCCGCACCCCGGATGAAAGGGCCAAGCCCCGCATGCGTTTGCGGGGCTATGGCGAGACGCCGGACACCCCGCCGGGCCCGCCCATGCCCGGCAGCAGGTACGCGTAAAAGTGGTTGCGCAGCAGCATGACGATCAGGGTGGCGGCGCACAGCGACGGGCCGTACGGGATGATCCGCGTCTTGCCCTTGAGCACCGACGCGAGCCCGCTGGTGACGAGCACGACGAGGATGCCGATGAAGGGGGCGACGAAAAACGCGAGCGTCGCGTCGCGCCAACCGATCACCGCGCCCACGGCCGCCATGAGGTGCACGTCGCCCAGGCCCATGGCTTCCTTGCCGAACATCAGCGTGCCGAGGATGCGGACCGCCCAGACCACACCGCCGCCGATGAGGTAGCCGAGGAGGACGCCGGAGATCGCGTTGACGCCGGCGACGGATTCTTCAAGCGCAGCGGACGTCGCAAAACCCAATATCCCGAGCGCGATCACCGGAGCAAGGAACAACAACTCCTTCATCACTTCACGTCGCGGGTGGGGGTGAACCAGGATGAGATCCGGATCGTTCGGGTCCATCCCTTCGGGCACCTCCGGCTCGTCGGCGAAGCTTTGGGGGAAGACGCCACGCCACAGAAGCCCGACCGAGATCAACAGGCCGATCGTCGCGCCGATGGCTAACCCGACCTCGCTCCCCATCGCCACCGGAACGAGCGAGTCCCAAAAGTCGCCCTGTTGAATCGCTCGCGGGTCGATCAGTCCGACCAGCAAGGCCACCGGCTGAACCATTGCCATTACCGCCGCCGTCCAAGTAATCCCCAACGGAATGATGAACAGCTTTGCGTCGATCACCGTCGCGGCGACCATGCACGCGATCAGGCACAGATGCACGCCCAGCACAGGCCACGTCGCCGCCACCCCTGCCTCCGCGAACGGCGGGCGCAGGTCCGTGAAGTAATACGCCGCCGTCAAACCCGCGAACAGCAGCCCCGTCAGCGCCTCGATCAGCGGGTACTGCGGGCTGATCTTCATCTTGCACGACCGGCACTTGCCGCGCAGCCACAGCCAGCCCAGGACCGGCACGTTGTCGTACCACGCCAGCTTCGTCTCGCACCCCGGGCAACGCGACGGCGGCGACACCACGCTCAACCCCTCGGGCACGCGGAAGATCACCACGTTCAGGAAGCTGCCCACGCAGCACCCCCACACACCCAGCAGAATCACGGCAAAGAGTTCGAGCGGAATCACGATGCCTCACTCATCGTCCCGCGACGCGGGGGCGTCGTAATCTTCGGGGGCCGGGCCGTCCAAATCTTCGGCCGTGAGCTCGGTGATCCGCTTCTCCGCCTTGTCCAAGACCGCCCGGCAACGCTTCACCAACGCCGCGCCGCGCTCGTACTGGGCGATGGACTCTTCAAGCCCGACCTCGCCGGACTCGACGCGGTCGATCAATGCTTCGAGCTGCTCAAGCGCGTCCTCGAAAGAAAGCTCGGGGGCGTCCGGCAGTGTGGGCTTCTTCTTGCGGTTGACTTTCTTCTTGGCCACACACGGATCGTAAAGGATCGCGGGCGGCAGGGTCCCGGGTGTGGCGATTCGGCGGAGTTTCATACTGACGAGCCGCGACCGTAAGGGAGCGGGCACCTGCCACCGGAAACCCGCTCTCTCACGGTCGCGGCTCGTCAGCGGTGGACCGTGAACCGTCACCGGGACATTCACGCCGAACTCACCGCTCGAACAACGACGGCCCGCCCCCGGAAGTCTTGCCGCGGCGGCGCGTCTTCTTGCGCGGATGCGGCGAGCGAGACGCCGGCGAGGACGTCGGGTGGGCGGAGTTCGGCGTCGCGGGTTGGTCCGTGGGATCGCTCGCCGCCCCGACCACCACGCTGGCCACCCGGCCGTCGGGGAAGACGGTCACGATCGAGCCGGCCTGGGTCGCCTGCCCGGACTGCCGCAGCACCCGGCCGTCCGCGTCGGTGGTGTAGGTGAAGCCGCGCTCGAGCACGCGCTGGGGCGCGACGGCGTCGAGGTGGCGGGCGGTGGACGCGAGCGTTGTCCTGGCATCGTTCAGCCGGCGCGTGACCGCGGGCCGCAGCCGGGCCGCGACACGCTTGAGCTCGGCGTCCGCGTCCCGGACCAGTTGTTCGGGCCGGGCGAGCAGGCGGTGCCTGGCGGCACTGTCCACGCGTTGCCGGGCGTATTCCACCCGTCGCCGCAGCCCCAGCGACAGCCGGCGTTGCAATTGCGTGACCTGTTCCGAAAGCGCTGCCGCGTCGGGCACCACGGTCATCGCCGCCTGCGTCGGTGTCGCGCAGCGCACGTCCGCGACCAGTTCGGCAATGGTCGTGTCGGTCTCGTGCCCAATCGCGGCCACCACGGGCAGTTTGCACTTGAACAAAGCATCGGCGACGTCGCGCTCGTTGAACGCCCAGAGGTCCTCGATGCTCCCGCCGCCGCGCGTCAGGATCACCGCGTCGATCCCCCACGCCTTCCCACGCTGCGACAGTTTGCGGAGCGCCCTGCTCACCTGCGGCGCCGCGTCCGCGCCCTGCACCCGTACGTCGATCAACACCAGTTCACACCCCGGCCACCGCCGCCGCGCGGTGTCGATCACGTCCTGCAACGCCGCCCCGCCCACGGAAGTCACGACCGCCACCTTGCGCGGCACCGCCGGAAGCGGCTTCTTGCGGTCCAGCTCGAAATACCCCAGCTCCCGCAGCTCGGCCATCAGGCGGCGCAGCTCCAACTCGAGCGCCCCCTGCCCGACGGGTTCGAGCTTGTCCACGTAAAGCTGAACGTTGCCTTGGGCGTCGTAAAAATCGATCCGCCCGGTCGCGACGACTTCGAGCCCGTCCTTCGCGGCAAACGCCACCCGCCGCGCCGCCGACGCGAACATCACACAACGCAACGCCGCGCCGCCGTCTTTCAGGGAAAAGAACCAGTGCGAGCGGTTCGAGAGGTTGCTGATCTCGCCGACGACGCGGAGCTTGCCGGGCAGGCCCGCTTCGAGCGCCCCGCGGATCCGGCCCGCCACCTCGGTGACGGTCAGCGGTTGATCGGTCGTTCGCGACATCAGAAGAATCTAACCGCCAAGACGCCAAGGACGCCAAGAAGTCAGAAGTTGGCCGCAGATTTCGCAGATATACGCAGTTTCAGACAAACAGAATCAGGATGAGTTGGATTGGCAGGATGAGATTGCAAAACATCTTTGCCTCATCCTGAATCATCCTGTCTATCCTGATTCAAAATGTTTCATATCTGCGTTCATCTGCGAAATCTGCGGCAAAACTGCTTGGTCTGTTTCTTGGCGATCTCGGCGTCTTGGCGGTTCAATCCAGCCCGTGCCAGGTGACTCCGTTGCCGGGGGTGTCGGGGAAGATGGCGATGCCGTCGTCGCCGACCTTGACGCCGTCGGCCACGTCTTTGGCGAGCAGGAGCGCGCCGTCCATATCGACGTAGTCCAGCAGCGGCAGGAGTTGGCCGATCGCGCTGATGCCTACGGTGGTCTCGGTCATGCAGCCGATCATGACCTTCATGCCGTGCTCCCGGGCGCGGGCGATCATGCGTCGGGCAGGGGTCATGCCGCCGCACTTCATGAGCTTGATGTTGACGCCGTGGAACACGCCGGCACAGTCGTCCACGTCGCCTTCGGTGATGCAAGACTCGTCGGCCATGATCGGCAGGTCTGAGCCGAAGTACACCGCCTCGTGCTCGCTGCGCGGCAGCTCGCGCTTGAGCGGCTGCTCGATGAACTCGACGCCAAGCGACTTGAGCGGGCCGGAGAGCCTGATGGTTTGCTCGGCCGTCCACGCGGTGTTGGCATCGACGCGAAAGGTCGCCTCGGTTTCTTGACGCAGGCGTTCGACGAGCTTCAGGTCGGTCTCGGGCGACCCGGTGCCGAGCTTGATCTTGTAGACCGGGAAGTTCGGAAATTCGTTCAATTTCGCGGCCATCACATCGGGTTCGGCGATACCGATGGTGTAGTCGGAGGGCGGGCAGGTTAAACGGTCGAGCTGAAGAGCTGACCAAATGGATTTGTCCCGCTGTTTTCCCCATAAATCATGGCAAGCTTCATCGACTGCACAGATTGCAAAGCAAGTCGAGGGGTCGTTCAAGTCGGCACCGATCCAAGGCGGCTTTCCTCGCCTGGTATCCGGATCTTGCTCGCCGACTTGATTAATTGAATCAAAGACTTGATAGACAGAACCAATCCAGTCGAATTTCAAGTATCGATCGTTCTCAGCATCTTTCGCGAAAGCTCCCAGCATCTTCTCCATCGTCACCCCGAAGTACGGGATCGCGGCCGCTTCACCGTAGCCAGACAGACCGGTGTCGGGGTCGTGGAGTTCGACGACGAGGTTATGCTGGACGGTGCGTGTGCCGTGGGCGATGGTCCAGGCGTGACGCAGGGGCAGTTCAAGGGGGTGGAGCTTGAGTTCGAGCATGGTTGCACCGCAGAGATCGCAGAGGGCCGCAGAGAAAAGCACGAGTAAAACTCTGCGGCCCTCTGCGTCCTCTGCGGTGAATGACTTTATTGACCCTTACCGAGTTCGTTTTTCAGTTCAAGCACCGCGTCCACCAGCACGCCCGGCCCTTCGAGGATCACGTCGCACACCGGCAGGCCGAGTTCCGCGCTGATCCGCTTTTTCTCGGCTTCGATCTTGCCGGGGTCTTTCGCGATGCGTCGGGCGTTCATGGCGATGCCGATGAACTTGCAGGGCTGCTCGAGGTTGGCGACGTGTTCGTAGAGTTTGACCACGGTCTTGAGGTCGGTGAGCGGCATGTGCGGCCGGCCGACCATGTGCGGGCGCTCGGGCTCGTAGCACATGATCAGGCCGTCGGGCAGCGTGCCGTGCAAGAGGCCGTAGCTCACGGACGAGTAGCTGGGGTGGACAAGTGTGGCCTGGCCCTCGAGGACGAGGATGTCGTGGTGCTGGTTGCGCTTGACGAGTTTTTCGCTCGCGCCGTTGATGAAGTCGGCGACGACGCAGTCGATGGGGGCACCGCCGCCGGACGGGTCTTCGCGTTCTTCATCCGACATCTTTATGGCGGCGTTGACGCCGGGGGCGACCATGATGCCGGTCTGCCCGGTGGCGACGAACTTGGCGTCCTGCCCGCGCTGCTGCAGGCCCAGCGTGAGCTCGACGGAGCTCATCATCTTGCCGATGGAGCAGTCCTGCCCGACGGTGTGAATCTTCAAACACTTGGGGTCGAGCCCTTTGCGGTCGGCTACGTCGCGCTCCCGGTTTTTGCGAATGTCGTAGAGCGTGGCCCCGCCCTGATTCGCGGCCGCGGCGATCTCTTCGTCGTCACACAGAAAACTATGAAGGCCGGAGAGGATTTTGAGCCCGGCCTTCGCCGCGTCGAGCACGACCGATCGCATCTCCGGCGGCAACTGCCCTCCCGCCGGCGCGACGCCGATGGCGAGCGTGTCCACGCCACCGAGCGCATCCGCCTCGGCGAGGCTTGCGACGATCGGTACGTCTCCGCCGAAGCCCAGCGCCTGCTGGCAGGTCTGCCCCGCGGTTTCGGTGTCGATCAGGGCAACGACCTCGTCGGGCCGGTACCGCAGCAGCGACACGGCGGTCTTGGCGGAGACGGGCTCGGTCCGGCCCTGGGTGAGGATGGCGATGCGGTCGGGCACGGCGGCTCCTTGCCGGTTTGGCGGGCGCAGCCCGCGCTCTGAAAGGCGTGGCCGCGCAAAAGGTTCTAGAAGACGGGGAGTCTAACGATCTGTAGACGCGGCGATTTGAAGGCGACCAAAGCATCGCCTATCGTCGGTTCCCGTAGCGGACCGCCCCGGGCCGCGTTGGTTTGGCCGTCTTGCCGAACCTCCGAGCACCCGGCCGCGGACGCCTGCCCCCGCCCCACCTTCACCCTTATCCAAGTTGGAGTGTTTTTATGGCCGTCAAAATCGGCATCAACGGTTTCGGACGCATCGGTCGGCTCGTCTTCCGCGCCGCCCAGGACACGCCCGGCGTCGAGGTCGTCGCCATCAACGACCTCTTCGACAACGACGCGCTCGCGTACCTGCTCAAGTACGACTCGATCCACGGCCGGTTCAACGGCGAGGTGAAGTCCGACGACGACAACCTCTACGTCAACGGCACGAAGATCCGCTCCACCGCCGAGCGCGACCCGGCGAACCTCAAGTGGGGCGACGTCGGCGTGGACTACGTCGTCGAGTCGACGGGTTTCTTCACCGACTTCGACGGTGCGAACAAGCACGTCCAGGCCGGCGCGAAAAAGGCCGTGATCTCCGCCCCGACCAAGAGCCCCGACCAGGTGCCCACGATCGTGATGGGCGTGAACCACGAGACGCTGGACAAGGGCGCGAAGGTCGTGTCCAACGCGTCATGCACCACGAATTGCCTCGCGCCGCTGGCGAAGGTGGTCAACGACAACTTCGGCATCGAGAAGGGCCTGATGACCACGGTCCACGCGATCACGGCGACGCAGCCCACGCAGGACGGCCCGAGCAAGAAGGACTGGCGCGGCGGCCGCGCGGCCGGCGTCAACTGCATCCCCGCCAGCACCGGCGCCGCCAAGGCCGTGGGCCTCGCGCTGCCCGAACTCAAGGGCAAGCTCACGGGCATGGCCTTCCGCATGCCGACCATCGACGTGTCGGTGGTGGACCTCACCGTCTGCACCGCCAAGGCCACGAGCTACGACGAGATCAGCAACGCCGTCAAGGCCGCCAGCGAGGGCCCGATGAAGGGCGTGCTGAACTGGACCGACGACCAGGTCGTTTCCACCGACTTCATCCACGACCCCGCGTCGAGCACCTTCGACCACGGGGCCGGCATCGAGCTGGACTCGCAGTTCTTCAAGCTCGTGAGCTGGTACGACAACGAGTGGGGCTACTCCAACCGCGTCGTCGACCTGGTGAAGTACATGGGCAAGCAGGACGGGATCGGCTGAGCCTGACGGCTTGCAACACGGTCAACTGTTGCGATCATTCGAGAAGCCCACGGAGTCACTCCGTGGGCTTCTTCATTGGCGAGACGCTCCGTAATCTGTGATCTTTTCCCGATGCCCCGCCGCGCGAACCAGACCACCACCGCCCTGCTCGACGCCGCTGCGGAGTTGCGCGACGCGGTCAACGCCTTGCGCTTCGCCGACCCGGTGCACACGGTCTACAACCCGCTTGACTACGCGTGGCCGATGATCGAGGCGTATACGCAGCGATTCGCGACCGGGCCCAAGCGCGTCGTGCTGTTCGGCATGAACCCCGGGCCCTGGGGCATGGCCCAGACCGGCGTGCCGTTCGGTGAGGTCGGTCACGTCCGCGACTTCCTGCAACTCGACGCACCGATCGGCAAGCCCGACCCCGAGCACCCCAAGCGCCCGATCACCGGATTGGACTGCCCGCGGTCGGAGGTTTCGGGTCGACGCATCTGGAGCTTGATCGCCGAGCGGTACGAGACACCCGAAGCTTTTTTTGGCGATTCTTCCGGGGGCGGGGGGCATTACATCGCGAACTTCTGCCCGCTGGTGTTCATGGCGGACACGGGACGTAACCTCACGCCCGACAAGCTGCCGGCCGCCGAGCGTGAGCCGTTGATCGACGCGTGCAACCGCCACATGGCTCGACTGCTCGACGCGCTCGAGCCCGAGTTCGTCGTCGGCGTGGGCGCGTGGGCGGAGCAGCGGGCCCGCGAGTGTTGCGGCGGCCGGGATGGCGTCACGGTCGGCCGCATCCTGCACCCATCCCCGGCCAGCCCTGCAGCGAACAAAGACTGGGCAGGGCAGGCGACGAAACAGCTTGTGGATTTGGGAATCTGGGCCGGGTAGTTCGCCGCTAAACTCCCGCCACCATGCCGCAAAAACGCCCCCCCGCCCGCCTCGCGCTCGAAGACGGCACCGTGTTCCACGGCCACGGCTTCGGCGACCTCACGCCCCGATGCGTCGAGGGTGAAGTGTGCTTTAACACGTCGCTCTCCGGCTATCAGGAAGTGCTGACCGACCCGTCTTACGCCGGACAGATCGTCACCATGACCAACCCGATGATCGGGAACTACGGCGTCAACGACGACGACCTCGAATCACAACACGTGCAGGTCTCCGGGTTCGTCATCCGCGAACTCGCCAACCTCGAAAGCAACTTCCGCAGCACCTCTAAGCTCGAAGCCTGGCTGGAGCGGTCGGGCGTGACCGGGATCGACGGCATCGACACCCGGGCGCTCACGCGGAAACTACGGACGGACGGGGCGATGGACGGAGTGTTGTGTGCCGCCCCCGGAAGTGGTGGCGCCGGCGCGATTACCGACGCCGAGTTGGTCGATCGCGCCAAGGCCAGCCCCGGCCTGGTCGGGCGGAACCTCGTGGCCGGCGTTTCGCGGTCCGAGCCGATCCGCTGGTCGGAGGACCTCGGGGAGTGGAAGCCGATTCAGGGCGAGGTGTCGCACGACCCCGCGAAGCCGAAGGTCGTCGCGCTGGACTGCGGGGCGAAGCTGAACATTCTGCGGAACCTTGCCGAGTCCGGCTGCGAGGTGGTGGTGCTGCCGTTCGACGCGCCCCCGGAAGCGATCCGGGAACATGCCCCCGACGGGCTGTTCGTCTCCAACGGCCCGGGCGACCCCGCGGCGGTCACGCAGACCATCGACACGCTCAAGGCCATGCGCGGCGAGTTGCCGACCTTCGGGATCTGCCTGGGGCACCAGCTGCTGGCGTTGGCACTGGGGGCGGAGACGGTGAAGATGCCGTTTGGGCACCGCGGCGGGAACCAGCCGGTCCAGAACCTGGGGACCCGGAAGGTCGAGATCACCAGCCAGAATCACGGCTTCGCGGTCACGCAGGGCTCGCTGGAGAAGGCCGGGGCCGAGCCGACGCACATCAATCTGAACGACGGGACGCTGGAGGGCTTCCGGCACGGCTCGGAGCCGACCTTCGCGGTGCAGTACCACCCCGAGGCCAGCCCGGGCCCGCACGACGCCCGGTATCTGTTCGACTGCTTCCGGGCGATGATGGCGTCTGGCCGGGCGCCGGGGGCAGACGAGATGGACCAAGCCCAGCGCCAGCGGAACGCCGTGGGCGTTTGACCGAATTTTCTATTTTTCCCACGTCGTGGTTTCTTAGGGGGCTGCGGTAAGTTGGGGGATGGGAGAGTTTTAGAAGTTTTGATCGGTTTTTGTAAAAAACCCGCTGTGCGGGCTTGTGTGATCAGGGAAATGCCGGTATTATTGGCTGGTCGGAGTAGGCAAGTTCTGCCTCCGCATTCCGGTTTCTGGTCGATATCAAACCGCTCATCGTCTGAGGAGAGACTGACTTATGAGGGGAATCTCGAAAACCAACCTGCTTCAAGTCGTCGCGGGATTCGCGACGGCTTCGGTGTTGAGCGCGTCCAGCGCGTTCGCCGCCGTGTCCTATCCCGGCCCGTACGTCGGTGCCGACGTGACTTACACCGACTTGGTGGAAGCCAGCGGCGACCCGATCAACGACCCCGAACCGCTGTACGGCGAACCCGAAATCGCGGTGGGCAACAAGCTCGACTTCGATCCGTCGGCCAACGCGTTCGCTTCGTACTCGCCGCCGCCGGACACGACCGACGGCTCGTTGACCTTCCTGGTCACCTCGAACAACAACACGGTGATCCCCAGTTTCCAGGTTATGGAAGGTGGCGACTACCAGTTCCTCGGCTCGGTCACCGGCGGTGAAGCGGTCGCGGCCGGCCTGTTCGTTCGCATCCTTGACGCCAACACCGACGCCCTGATCGCCCAAGCCACCGACGCGTTCGTCGATACGTTCGACAACGTGCCGATCGAGGGCGGCTTCTGGACCAACTCGGTCAACATCGACCTCAGCCAGTACGGGCTCACCGAGTTCAAGGTCGAGATCGACAACGCCCTGCAGGCCTCCGGCAGCGGCAGCGCCTCGGCGTTCATCCGCAAGAAGGAGTTCATGGTTGACGTGCCGGAGCCCGGCATGGCCGCCCTGTTCTTCGCCGGCTCGACGCTGATGCTCTCCGCCCGTCGCCGCTCGGCCTGAACCTCTCTCCTCAAGCTTCTCCCAAGCCCGCTCCTCGAGAGCGGGCTTTTTTTTGGCCGTGCCTTTCTCCGCCCGGCGGGGTATGGTCCTCCGCCCAATGATCGACCACCTTTTGCAGCCCGGCACGCCCGCCCCGATCGCGTGGACCGCGCTGCTGCTTGCCGCGTTCATCATCGGCCTGGCCAAGTCCGGGTTCGGCGGTGGCATCGGCATCCTCGCGGTTCCCCTGGTCGCGAACGTGCTGCGGGCGGACCACGCGGTGGGCGTGATGCTCCCCGTGCTGATCGGGGCGGACCTGGTCGCCTTCGCACAACACCGCCGAAACCGTTCAGACGCCCACCTCAAGCCCGCGTTGGCCGGGGCGACCCTCGGCGTGCTCGCGGGTTTCGGGGTGCTGTGGTGGCTTCAGCCGCCCGGTTCGGACG
>JAUIGU010000013.1 GCA_030432595.1 Phycisphaerae bacterium | reverse complement strand
TGCGCCGGCGCGGGCGTTTGCCGGCGACGCGGTGCCGGTGTCGGTGGTGGTGGAACGGACGGGGGGTCTTGCAAATCGAGAAGATCGGGAACATCAGGAAAATGATGGGGTGGTGACGGTTCGGCTGATCGACACGCGGGGGACGGAGAGCGATGTAGACGATGTTGTGCTCGATGAGCGCGAGGTCGGGGTCGATGCGCTGCGGAAACCCGTTCGGCTCGAAGCGATCTCGGAGATTGAAGGCACGGTCGATTGGGTGGTGGAGGTGTCGGACGGGTCGACGGACGACGGCGCGGCAGAGCTGAACACCGAGAACAACCGGCGGGCGCTCGCGGTCGAGATCGTCGACCGGCCGATCCGGGTGCTGTACGTCGAGGGCGGGCCGCGGTGGGAGTACCGGTATCTGAAGAACCTGTTGGTGCGGGAAGAATCAATTGATTCGAGCGTGCTGCTGCTGAGTGCCGATTCGTCGTTCGCGCAGGAAGGCGACACGCCGATCACGCGGCTGCCGGCGGACGCGGAGGAGTGGGGCCGGTACGACGTGGTGGTGATCGGCGACGTGCCGGCGGCGTTTTTGAGCGAGGACCAGGTGAGCCAGGTGCGTGATTTGGTGTCGCGCCGGGGCCGGGGGTTGCTGTGGATCGGCGGGCCGGGATACACGCCGGGGGCGTGGGCGGGGACGCGGCTGTCGGACTTGTTGCCGATGGTCGAGCCGGGCGCGGTGTCGGCGTGGTCGGGCGGGCGGCTGGTGGTCGAGCCGACGGGGTTGGCGGAAGCGTTGTCGGTGTTGCGGCTTGAAGATGCGGTCGACGAAGAAGGCGGAGACAACAACGCGAGTGCGGCCGGGCCGTTGGACGCGTGGCCGGAGGGTTTGCCGACGTTGCAGTGGGTGCAGGACCTGGGTCGGCTCAAGCCGGCGGCGGAGGTGCTGGCGACGGCGAGCACCGGCGGGGTTGCGGGGCAGGACGGCGAGAGCGTGTGGCTGCCGGCGGTGGTGCGGATGCGCTACGGGTCGGGGCAGAGCCTGTACGTCGCGACCGACGAGACGTGGCGCTGGCGGCGCGGCATCGGCGAGCGTTATCCCGAACGGTTCTATGTTCAGTTGATCCGCATGCTCGGGCGCGGCGCGGTGGCGGTCGGCGACGAACGTGCGCGGTTGACCGCGTCGACGCGCACGGCAATCGAGGGTGACGCGGTGGTGTTCGAGCTCGACGTTGCCGACGCGGGGCTGCTGCCGGGCGAGACGAAAGAGGTGGCCGTGCGGGTGCGCGAGGCGGACGAACTGCTCGGCGGCGACGCGGCGCCGACGGACGCGGGCGTCGAGGTCCGGCTGACGCGGGTGGCCGTCGACGGGCCGGTCGATACGACGGGGCTGGGTGCGGTGTACCGCGGGGTGTGGACGGCGGACCGGGCGGGCGTGTTCGAGGCCCGGCCGGTGGCGACGACGCTCGCGGCGCTGGAGGTCGCGGCGGGGGTCGAGGTGGTGTCGCCGGACGACGAGTTGCGTCGGCCCGAGGCGGATCATGCGAAGCTTGCGGCGTTGGCCGAGGCGTCGGGCGGGGAGGTGGTGCCGCTGGATTCCTTGTCGCGGCTGAACGAGCCGGGGCTGATCCGCAGCGTGGCGCGGCGGGTGGCGGACGATCGGACGGAGTCGGTGGCCCACTCGCCACTGGCTTTTGCGCTTTTGCTGGGGTTGCTGGCCGTAGAATGGTCGGTGCGTCGGGCGATCCGTCTGGCGTGATTGTTGTTGGGACAGGATGAACAGGATTTCAAGGATGATTCGTCGGAGCTTTGAAACCAAACGGACGATGATGAACCTTGCTGCCGTGCGGGGCGTCGAAAGTGCAATGGTTGTTCAAGCTCGATCCTGAGCATCGTGTTCGTCTTGTTCCGTTCTTTGTGTTGGCGTGAAACCCGGAGCTGGCTTGGAGCAGATTGCCTCACAACTCGACGCGGTGCGGCGGCGGGCGCGACGGTTGTTGTTGTGGCGGCGGGTGTTTCAGTTCGTGATGGTGGCGGGGCCGGTCGCAGTGGCGTTGGGTTGGCTGGACTACCTGCTGCGGCTTCCGGGGTGGTTCCGGTTGATCGTGGGGGTGTTGCTGTTATTGATCGCGGCGGTGTGGTTGACGGGTCGGCTGCGTCGGGCGTGGGCGTTCGCGCCGTCGCTGTCGGAGTTGGCGTTGCGGGCCGAGCGGATGTTTCCCGATCTGCGGGGTGTGCTGGCGAGCGGGTTGGAGCTGGGGCCGTTGAAGATGGCGGGCGGCGCGGCGGGCGCGTTGTCGGGCGAGGGCGCGGTGTCGCGCGGGTTGTCGTCGGTGGTGGTTGAGGAGGCGCAGAAGCGTTCGGCCGGCCGGAACTTCGGGCAGTTGATCGACCCGCGTTCGACGCGCAAGTTTGCCGGCGCGGGGTTGGCGGGCATGGCGGTGTTGCTGGTCACGGTGTTGACCAATCCGGCGGCCGCGAAGGTCGCGGCGCAGCGCTGGTTGCTGCCGCTGGGGGAGACGGCTTGGCCTAAGCGGGTCGAGGTCGTGCCGGTGGATCGGCCGACGGTGGTGGCGGCGGACACGGCGGCGGAGTTGAACGCGCAGGTGCAGCGCGGTTTCCGCCCGGGGATGCGGGTGTGGCTGCAGTACCACTTCGAACACGAGACCGCGGGCTCGCCGACGTGGGCCAGCGCCCAGCGCTCGGTGCTGATGGCGCCGCGTGAAGACAACGAAGCGGGCGACGGTTTGGGCCTCGATTCCCCAGCGGGAACCGATGCGCAAGGCTCTCCGCTTTTCGCCGCCCAGATCGAGCCGCCGGTCGAGTTGGAGCGTCGGCTGGATCGTTTGCCCGACGGCGCGCGGCTGGTCTACACGTTTGAGGCGGGCGACGACGCATCGGCCGAGGTGGTCGTGCCGGTCGTGTCGCGGCCGAAGCTGCGCGGTGCCGACGCGACGGTGACCCCGCCCGCCTACGCGCGGGCGTACCTGCCCGCACAACAGATCGAACTCGACGCCGGCTCGGAACGCCTCGGCACGGTCACGGCGTTGGAAGGGTCCGACGTCTGCGTCGCACTCGAGTTCAACAAGCCCCTGGCCGCGGACCAGCCCCCCATCATCACCCTGTTCGATGGTTTGCCGGCCGACGCGCTGGTCACGTGGAACACCTCGGAGCGTGCAGCCGTCACGGGCGACGACGCCGAAACCTCTAACGCCACCCTCGTGCGGCGCGTGGAAGTGCGTTACCGGTTGCCGGACACCGGGACATGGTCCATCCTGCCGCGCGACCGTTACGGGTTGACGGACTCGACGCCGCGCCGGTTGCGCGTGGTGAGCACGGCGGATGCGCCGCCGACGGTGACGCTCTTCGAGCCGGCGAACGATCTGCGTGTGCTGCCCACGGCGGCGGTGCCCGTGCGGGCCGAGGCGGGGGACGACGTGTCGCTGTCGCGGCTGGTGCTCTTGGCCGAGCACCCGGTACACGACGTGCCGACGGAAGACTCCGACGCGGAGACCACGGCCAACGTTGAACTGGCGCGGGCGGCGGAGTTCTCGACGCAGCTCGACGCGTCCGTGTCGCTGGAACTGGCTTCCTTGAAGGTGCGTCCGGGCGACGTGGTGACGCTGTCGGCGTTGGCTTGGGACGTGTTCGAGCGTGACGGCGTGGCGCGCGACCCGGTGGCGGCGGTGCCGCGCCGACTCACGGTCATCGACGCGGCGACGCTGATGAGCGAGGTGCAGCGGGAGTTGGCGGCGGTGCGTCGCTCGGCCGAGCGTCTGCGGGCCGAGCAGGCGACGCTGCGGCGCAGTGAACCCGCGGCGGTGTCGGACCTGGCCGAGCCGCAGTCGCGCATCACGCGGGGCATGACCCCGCCGTCGCAACGCCTCGAAGCGGCGCAGCAACGTCTCGCGCTCAACGGGTTGTCCGAGCCCGAGCTCGACGAACTGCTCAATCGGGCCGGCGACTTGTTGGAACAGGCCGAAGCCACGAGTCGAGAATCACAACAGAACCTCGCGAACGATGCAGACGCACAGGCACAGGAGCAAGGCCGGGCCCAACAAGAAGAGGTGGAAGACCAACTCGCGGAGTTGACTGACCTTCTGGACCAGGGCGGCGACGCGTTGGGGCTGCGGCTGGAGGTCGCGGGGCTGCGGGCCGAGCAGGAAGCGCTCGCGCAGGACACGCGTCGCCTGCTGCCGCAGACCGCAGGCCGGGCGCCCGAGGAACTGACGGACGAGCAACGTGCCGCGTTGCGCGAGCTGGCCGAGCGTCAGCGCGAATTGGCAGAGCAGGCGGAGGATTTGGTGCGGCGGATGGCGTCGACGGCGGAGGCGCTGTCGCAGCAGAGTGAGCGCGACGCGGACCAGGCCGCCGCCGAGGCGTTGGCCGAGGCGGCCGAGACCGCGCGGCGGCAGGGCCTGGAGCAGCAGATGCAGCAGAGCGCGGAGGACGCGCAGGAGAACCAGCTCTCGCAGGCGGGGGAGCAGCAGGCCGACGCGCTCGAAACCCTCGACCGCATGCTCGAGCAGATCGGCCAGCAGGAGCAGAAGCGCCGCGAGCGGCTGCAGCGCCGGCTGCGTCAACTCGCCGAGCGCATCGAGCGGTTGATCCGCGATCAGCAGGCGGCGCTCGCGCAGGTCAACGCGCTGGCGGGTGAGGGTGCGCCGGCGGCGGCCGCGCTGGCCGACGGGTTGATGGCGCTGGCCGAGCCGGAGGCGGCGCTGTGGCAGCGGATCATCGTGGTGCAGACCGACGCGGAGCAGGACCCGGCGACGGCGGACGTGGGCCCGATCCTGGGCGAGGCGGCGACGGAGGCGGCGGGCGCGGTGGCCGCGCTGCGTGAGGCCGACGCCGACGATTCCGTTCGGCACGAAGAGGCCACGGTCGCCGCGCTGGAACGCGCGCTCGAGGCGGTACGTGAAGTCCAGCAACAGCAGCAGGAAGAAGATGCAGAGCGTCAGCGGGCGCAGCTTCGTCAGGCGTATCAGGAGCTGGCGGAGAAACAGGAAACGCTCGCGCAAGAGACGGGCCCGCTGGCAACCAAGCCCCGGCTGGACCGGAGGGAGTTGGCAACCTTGCGTCAGTTGGCGGGCCGGCAGGTCGAGCTGGGCGACGAGGTCGCGGCGCTGCGGGAGCGTGTCGAGGGCCAGGTCGTGTTCGAGCACATGCACGACCGGATCGATCGGCTGGTGGCGTCGTCGGCCGCGTCGATGCGGGCGGGCACGGAGACGGCGCGCGTGCCGCTGGAGCAGGTGAAGATCGCTTCGACGCTGCGGGCGATGGCGGGCGCGCTGGTCCCGCCGCCGCCGCAGAACGATTTCCAGGACAACAATGACGGCAACGCCGGCGGCAACCAGGGCGGCGGCGCGGGCGGCCAGGGCGGCGAGGTGATCCCGCCGGCCGCGGAACTCAAACTCCTGCGGGCCGAGCAGTCGATGTTGCTGGAGGAGACGAAGGTCGCCGCCGAGCAGTTGGGCGGCGCGGGCGTGGTCGCGCCGGGCAACCCCGCGGTGCGGGCGGCGCTGGAAGACCTCGCGGGCCGGCAGCGGGAACTGACCGAGCTCGCTGAGCGTCTGAAGGTGGACATGCAGCGTCGGCAGGAAGAGCGCGGGATCGGCATTGAGCCGAGCGTGCGGCCCGGGGACGGTGAACCGGACGGTGCGGATGCTTCCGAAGGAGTCGAGCCTTGATGTGTCTGAAATCGTCCGCTTCGTTTTTCCGTTTGCTACGGACTTCAGTCCGTGGCTTCGGTCTCGCCTTGATGCACTCGCACGGACTGAAGTCCGTGGCACCCCGCAAGGGGGTCGTGATTCCGCTTCTTCTTTTCTTCCTCGGGGTTCCGTTGGTTTCCGCGCAGGACCAACCCACGCTCGACGAGCTGCTCGACCTGGCGCCCGGGCCGACCGAAACGACTGACGACACGGCCGCGGACGACACCGCCGCCGCGACCGACCACGCCGACCTCCAGGAAGCGCTCACCGGCCCGTCGCTGACGGAGAACTTCGAGCTCGCGGTGGCGGAGATGGGGCAGGTGACGCGCCGGCTCGACGGGTACGAAGCGGGGCTGCCGACGCAGCGTCTGCAGCAGCGCATCCTCGACCGGCTGGAACAACTTGTCAGCGCCGCGTCGTCGTCTTCATCTTCGTCCAGCAGCAGCAGCAGCGGTCAACCCCAACCCAGCGACGGCGACAACACGGCCAACCAACCTGGTCAGCAGGGCCAACCCGGCCAACAGCAAAGCCCGGGGCAGGCCCAGGCGCAGGGCCAGCCGCAAGGCGCGGACCCGAACCAGGGCAACTTCTCGCCCGGCGGGGTGGGCCCGGTTTCGCCGGAGGACAAAGCGCTCGACGAACTGCGGACAGAGTGGGGCACGCTGCCGCCGCGCCTGCGCGACGAACTGACGGACGGCCTCGACGAGCCATACAGCCCGGTGTACCAGGACGTGACCGAGGCCTACTATCGCCGGTTGGCGGAGGAAGCGGGACGATGAGCAAAACGCAGGAAAATCAGGAAACGCACGAAACCCAGGAAAACCGAGTCACGCGACAACGTTCGCGTTGGTGGTTTTTTATTTCCTGCGTTTTCTGCGTTTCTTGTTTTTCCTGCGTTTCGCGGACCGTGTCCGCGCAAGACTTTGTCGAGATCACACCGGCGCTGACGGACGCGGTCGAAAAGGGCCTGGCGTTTCTCGCGGAGGACCAGCAGGCGTCGGGGAGTTTCGGCGGGGACCGGTACGGGGCGCACGTGGGGATCACCGGCATCTGCGGGCTGGCGTTCCTGGCCGACGGAAACCTGCCGGGGCGCGGGCCTTACGGCGACAACGTGCAGCGGTGCGCCGACTTCATCCTCAGCCACGCGAGCGAGTCGGGGTTGATCGCGGCGGACACGTCGCACGGCCCGATGTACGGCCACGGGTACGCGGCGCTGTTCCTGGGCGAGCTCTACGGCATGACCGGCGACCCGCGCCTGCGCGACGTGTTGCAGAAGGCGGTGCGGCTCATCGTCGACACGCAGAACCACGAGGGCGGCTGGCGTTACCACCCCCGGCCGTACGACGCGGACATCTCGGTGACGATCACGCAGATCATGGCGCTGCGTTCGGCGCGCAACGCGGGGCTTTCGGTGCCCAAGGAGACGATCGACCGGGCGATCAGCTACGTGCGTCAGTGCCAGGACGCGGGCGACGGCGGTTTCCATTACATGCTCAGCTCGGGCAGCTCGCAGTACCCGCGTTCGGCGGCGGGGGTGGCTTCGCTGCAGTACGCCGGGGTTTATGAGGACGACGCGGTGCAGCGGGGCCTGTCGTACCTGCAGCGGGAGATGAAGAACATGAGCGCCCGTCGCGGCGGGCACTATTTTTATGGGCACTATTACGCGGCGCAGGCAACCTTTCTGGCAGGGGGCACGTACTGGTCTACATGGTTCCCCGAGATCCGCCGCGAGCTGATCGAGTCCCAGCAGGCGTCGGGGTCGTGGTCTTCGAGCCACGGCGACGCGTACGGGACGGGGATGGCCCTGCTGATCCTGCAAATGCCCAACCGGTTATTGCCGATATTCCAGAGATGATGCGTTGGAGTTTCCGTCAGGTTGAGAAGGCCCGCCGGGGCGTTGCGTCGGCGGTGGTGGCGTCGGGGCTGATGCTGCTGATGGTGGTGGTGTGGCCGGCCGGGTCGGCGTCGGCGTTGACGCCGGCGGTGCTGCGCGACGCGGACTGGGAGCCGCGGGCGGTGCGGCTGGTGTCGCTGGAAGACGGCGTGCTGCGGTATTACGACGGGGGCCGGGTGCTGCGCGAGCGTGCGACGCGGGAGGTGGTGCGGGTCCGCTTCGCGGAGCGCGACACGCCGGACGTTTTGCGGCGGTCGGAGGAGACGCGGGCGGCGGGCGAGCCCGGCCGGGTGTTACGCCTGACGGACGGCCAGCGCTTCTTCGGGCGGTACGCGGGTTCGGCCGACGACGGGCAGACGCTGTTGTGGCGTCACGACGAGTTGGAGGTGATCGCGGTGCCGTTGACGGCGGTGGCCGGCGTTTCGACCTGGCGTGAAAGCGCGGTGGTCGATGCGCGGCAGCGCGGCGAGCCCGCGGACACGGACACGGTGGTGCTGCGCAACGGCGATACGCTGTCTGGGTTTGTCGCGGGGTTGACGGACGACGGGCTTGAACTGGAAACATCCGACGGCGCGACGCTGGAGTTGGCGTGGGACGCGCTGCGTGCGGTGACGCTGGCGAACCCGCTGCCCGAGGGCGTGGTCTCCGCGGACGTGGTGCGCCTGACGGACGGCAGCGTGTTCCAGGCGTCGCGGGTGGACATCGATCAGGACACGGCGCGGTTCGTCCCGCGCTGGACCGCGGAAGAAGCGGGCACGAAGCTGGTGCCGCTGGCCCGGGTCGTGTCGATCGACTTTGCGGCGTCGGGGGTGCGGGCGGTCTCGCTGACGGAATTGCCGGCGACCTCGTCGGAAACGGGCGACGTGTTCGGGCTGGCGTACCCGCCGCGGCTGGACGCTCAAGGCTGGCTGCTGCACGCGCCGGCGGAGGTGGCGTTCGCGTTGCCGGCGCCGGGTCTTCGGGTGATCGGCCGGGCGCGGCTGGTGCTGCCGGGCCGGCTGGACCCGGCGTGGCAGGGGTTGGTCGGCGTGACGCTGCGTTTTGTGGGGGCGGGCGCGGACGAGGCCTTTCCGCTGGAACCGGGTGAGGGCACGGCGTTCAACGTCGGGCTCGACGATGCGGAAGAGCTGCGGCTCGAGCTGGACCCCGGCGAGGCCGGCCCGGTGCTGGACCGCGTGCGGCTGGAGGGTGTGACCGTGCTGCTCTCGGTCCCCGCCGAACCCGCGAGCGCGGCCGACGTCCGGCTCGAGCCCTGATGCGCACGATGATGCTCGGATCGAGCGTGTCGGTTCGGGGTGGATCCGCCGCCTGAACGTGCTTTTCACACGCGGGGGCTACGGTTGTTCGCGTTTCGGGCGGGTGGGGTCGGCCCCGCGCGTGCCGTATGCTGGGTGGTTGCTCTTGTTCTTCCGTGAGTTGATCGACCCGCCATGAACCAGCCCGCCTCGCCGTCCTCGTCGCCCGCCGCTGCCACGTCCGGTTCGTCCGTCGATGCGGAGGCGCCCGCGCCGGTCAATGAGTTCCTCAACCGCGAGGTGCAGTGGCTGGCGTTCAACCGGCGGGTGCTGCACATGGCGCTTGACGACCGCACCCCCCTGCTCGAACGCCTCGCGTTCCTGGCGATCTTCAACTCCAACCTCGATGAGTACTACCAGAAGCGCGTCGGCGGGCTGAAGCGCCAGGTCAAGGCCGGCCTGCGCACACGCACGCCCGACGGCATGACCGCGGAAGAGCAACTGAACGTCATCCGCGAATTGGTGCTGCCGATGCTCACGCAGCAGGCCGAGTGTTTCAAGAATGAGATCTGCCCCGCGCTCACGGCCCAGGGCATCCAACTGCTGGAGTGGGACGAGCTCACTGACGCCGACCGCGACTTCTGCGAGACGTATTTCCGCACGAACCTGTTCCAGGCGCTCACGCCGCTGGCGGTGGACCCGGGGCACCCGTTCCCGTTCCTTTCCAACCTGAGCACGTCGCTGGGCGTGATGCTGCAGGGGCCGCGCGGCGTGAAGCGTTACGACATCGCGGACGACGACGAGGGCAGCGCCCGGCTGCAGTTCGCGCGGGTCAAGGTGCCGGTCGTGCTGCCGCAGTGGCTGCCGCTCAAGGCCGAGGAAGGCGGCGGGCAGTTCCGCTTTGTTCGGCTGATGGACCTGATCTCGCACAACCTCGACGACCTGTTCGAGGGCATGAAGATCAAGCACGTCGAGCCGTTCCGCATCACGCGCAACGCCGACATCGAGCGCGACGAGGAAGACGCCGAGGACTTGTTGGAGCTGATCAACCAGGAGCTGCGCGACCGGCGGTTCGCCAACGCGGTGCGCCTGGAGGTGGACAACTCGCCGCACCACCCGATGAACCGGTTCCTGCTCCACGAGCTGGGGCTGCGTGAAGACGACGTCTACGAGATGGCGGGCGAGCTGGACTACACCGACCTGTGGGGCATCCACGGCGCGGTGAGCCGGCCGGACCTGAAGTACGAGCCGTGGGCACCGGTGACGCACCCGCGCCTCGTCGACGACGAGGCGAACATGTTCGACGTCATCGCCGACGGCGACCTGCTCGTGCACCACCCCTACGAGAGCTTCGCCACCAGCGTCGAGCGGTTTATCAACGACGCGGCGCGCGACCCGAAGGTCGTGGCGATCAAGCTCACGCTGTACCGCACCGGCACGGACTCGCCGTTCATCCCCGCGCTCATCCGCGCCGCCGAGGCCGGCAAGCAGGTCGTCTGCCTGGTCGAACTCAAGGCCCGCTTCGACGAGGAGCGCAACGTGCAGCTCGCGCGCAAGCTCGAGAAAGCCGGCATCCACGTCGTGTACGGCCTCGTCGGGCTCAAGACCCACACCAAGACCGCCATGGTCGTCCGGCAGGAAGACGACGGCATGCGCGTCTACGCCCACATCGGCACGGGCAACTACCACTCCAAGACCGCGAACCTCTACACCGACCTCGGGCTGTTCACCTGCGACCCGCGCCTCACGCACGACCTCACGGAGGTCTTCCACTTCCTTACCGGGCGCAGCATCAAGCAGGACTTCAAACACCTCCTGATCGCGCCGATCAACATGCGCCGGCGCTTCGTGGAGATGATCGACCGCGAGATCGAACACACCCAGGCCTGGCGCGACCGCGGTGCCGACCCGGACGACCCAAACCGCCCGAGCATTACCGCGAAGATGAACCAGCTCGAGGACCAGCGCCTCGTGCGCAAGCTCTACGAGGCGAGCAACGCGGGCGTGAAGATCACGCTGATCGTGCGCGGCTTCTGCTGCCTCCGGCCGGGTGTGCCGGGGCTCAGCGAGAACATCACGGTGATGTGCGTGATCGGCCGGTTCCTCGAGCACTCGCGCATCTTCAAGTTCCACAACGCCGGCAAACCGGAGTATTTCATCGGCAGCGCCGACTGGATGTACCGCAACCTCAACAACCGCGTCGAGTGCATCACGCCGATCTACGACCGCGGGCTTCAGCAGAAGCTGCAGACGATCCTGGACACGATGCTCGCCGACCAACGCCTCGCGTGGGACATGGACGCCGACGGGCATTACGCGCTACGCACCCCGCCCACCGAAGCCGACCCCCACACCGCCGGCCCGGCCGTGCTGGGCACGCACCAGCATTTGATGGATTTGACGCGGTGTCAGTTGACGGACGAGTGAGGCGGCGGCCTTAGCTGCGTTATCTGCGCAGCACACGGCATCGAATTCCCAATGTCGCCGCAGTAGTGCCCGGTTCAAAACCCATTGAAATCACGGGGTCTACGGCCATTATCGGTTGCGGTTGAGCGCGCGGCTGCGCAGCGTCGCGGAAAGCCGTCCAGACACGGATGCTTGCCGAGCCCCCCCTCACCAAGTCACAACTTCGCAAACCGCCACACCGCGCGGAACAGCCCGGCGACCTCTTCCCGGGGGAAGACGCGCGGGGCGAACTGCGGGTTGAGCGGTTGGAGGCGGATGGTGCCGGCGGCCTCGTCGAAGAAGACGCGCTTGAACGTCACCTCGTGCTCGGGCTCGAGGCGGACGAACGCGTCGCAGCCGTCGGTCACGTCGGCGGCGGGGGAGAACACGACCAAGTCGCCCTCGGCGTAGGCCGGCTCCATCGACGCGCCGGTGACGCGCGTCGCGAAGGCGTCGGGGTCGTCGAGGCCCGGCACCGCGAGGTAGTCGTCGGCGACGCCGGCGGGGAAGTCCAGGTCGGTGAACGTCGAGGGCAGCCCCGCCGCCACGCGGTTGATCAGCGGGATGCGCGGCGCGTCCCGCAGCGGGAACACGGACGCGGCGGGGCGCGACGAACTGCTTTGCGGCGGTTTGTTTTTTCCGTTGGTGTATCGAGCGTTTTCGGGGGTTTCGCCCGGGGCGGGTGGGGTTCGGAGCACGGCGTTGATACGGCGGGACAACTGCCCGCTGCGGTAGAGCCGGTCGAGGTCGCGGCCGATGCTTTCGTGGGGTTTCGATTTTCTGGTCCGTTTCTGAGTGTGTTGTTTGAGCCAGGCGGCGAGGCGGCGTCCGCGCTGCGCGTCGTCGGCGAGTTGGGTGAGCGTCGCGCGGATGGGGTCGGGGGTGGACTGCCAGTCGGCGGCGTGGTGGAGCGCGCGGTCGGTGATGTGCAGCGCCGCTTCGAGCCGGTCGAGCAGCGCGGACGAGGGCGGGTTATCAACGCGGCGGTTCTCGATCATCGAGAGGTAGCTGGGCGCGGCATCGACGGCGGCGGCGAGCTGGCTGAGCGTCAACCCGAGCTGTTGCCGGCGCCGCCGGAGCAGCGCGCCGACGTGCGGCGGGTCGCCCGGTTCGGCGTGGACAGCGGGCTCCGCGGGGTGGGTTGGCCGGCGGGGATGGGCCGTGTCGTCGGCTTCGGGGGCGGGTTCAGCGATCATTGAAATCGGCCTTGACGGGGGTGAGGCGGTATCGTAGAATACCTATCAGGTACCTAACATATCATCTTCTTCCCGGAGGGCAAGCGAAATGAATGCGGTCGAGGAACAGGGCGCAATCCGGGCGCGGGGTCGGCACCGCCGGGCCCGGGTGGACGGGGTGGAAGCGGTCCGGCTGGCGGGGTTCCTGGACCCGGCGGACCGCCGGCTGGTCGAGCAGGTGTACGGCCAGGGCCAGCCGGTCTCGGGCGTGGCGGGCCTGATGGGCGTCAAGCCAACGCGGCTGCACCGCCGGCTGGCGAAGCTGCGTCGGCGGATGGCGGGGCGCGAGTTCCGCGTGGTGGCCGAGTGCCTGGAGCTGTTCCCGCCGAACTACCGGCCGGTCGCGGAACGGCGTTATCTGCGCGGCCATTCGCTGGAGCGGATCGTCGGCGACACCGGGCTAAGCCTTCACCAGGTGCGTCAGCGGCTGCACGCCGCGGACGCGCTGATCAAGGTTGCTCACGCGCTGATGACCGCCGACGCCGTGTCGAAGCTCGGGGCCGGCGGCGCAGACGCCTTGCGCTTGGGCGCGACGGAAAGGGGTTGATCGTGGAAGTAGTGTTGAGTCAGCGTTATCGCAGTGCGCCGTGGCTGTCGCGTGACGGTGCCGGGGGAAGCGGCCCGGAAGAGACGACGGCGCTCGTGCCGTCGTCGCGGGTCCGGGCGGTGGCGTCGATGTTCGGCCTGGGGCTGGACGCGGGTCACGAAGTCGCGGTGTTGCCGGAGACCGTGCTGCGGTTGCCGGGCGCGGGCGTGGTGTTCGTCACCGGTCCCAGCGGCGGGGGGAAGTCCACGCTGCTGCGGTGCCTGCACGAAACGCTGCGCGGGCGCTTTCCGGGGGTGTCCGTGTTTCGTTTCGACCCGTTGGTCGGCGGGAGGGATAAAACCGCCGACCGTCCATTGATCGACGCGTTGTCTACGCCGACGTTGGAGGATGCGCTGCGTCTGCTGTCGATGGCGGGGTTGAACGATGCGTTCGTGATGCTGCGTCGGCCGGGCGAATTGTCCGACGGGCAACGCGCCCGGTTCGCGCTTGCGGAAGCGATGGCAAAGGTCGAGCGATCCACGGCGGAACAGAAAAAGGAAGACGCGACGGACGCGGACGGCCCGCGGGCGGTGGTGCTGGCCGACGAGTTCGGCGCGGCGCTGGACCGCGTGACCGCGAAGGTGGTCGCGCGGAACGTGGCGAAGTGGGCGCGGCGGTCGGGGGTGTGCCTGGTTGCGGCGACGACGCACGACGACCTGCTCGAAGCGCTGCGGCCGGAGGTGCTCGTCGAGCAGGGCCTGGGCGGGCGCATTGCCGTTCACACCCGGGACACGGCGGAGGCTACAGCGTCGTGATTCGTTCGCTGCGAACAAGGTGGGAGGCCACCGGCACCCCGAATGCCGCGAACACGTCGGACGGTATGGACGGCTTGGGGTCGTCGCTGCGTCTGCGTTCGGGGACGCGTCGTGATTACGACGCCCTCGCCGAGCACCACTACCGCGCGGGCAAGCCGGCGACGGCGACGCGGGTGCTGGTCTACGAGACGGCCGGCGTGTCCCTGGCCGCGCGGTTTCGCGGAATGAAAGCAAGACCGCATCAAGACGAAGGCGAGGTGGTCGCGGTGCTGGTCGAGTCGTTGCCGTCGTTGTCCTGCCGGATGCGCGACGCGGCGCTCGGCGGCCGCTACGGCTCGCACTTGGCCCCGGAGGAGCGAGCCGTTTTGCTCAACGCCGAGGTGCGTTGCATCAGCCGGGTGGTGGTCGATCCGCGCTGGCGCGGGTTGGGGCTGGCGACGCGGCTGGTTCGTGAGGCGCTGGACACCGCCACAACCCCGGTCACCGAAGCGTTGGCCGCGATGGGGCGCGTGCATCCGTTTTTTGAGCGGGCCGGGATGACCGCGTACCCACGACCGGTCCACGACTTCGACCTGCGTTTGCTCGATGCGTTGCGGGCGGTGGGGATCACCGACGAGGCTCTTTACGATCCCGAATCGGTATGGCGCACAATCGAAACGCTGCCGGGGGCGCGGAGCGATTGGGTCCGCCGTGAACTTAACCGCTGGTATCGTAAGAACGCGGGGCGAGGCATCGTCGACGAGCCAGCTCCCGAGGAACAGTTGAAGGCGGCGCGAGAACGGATCGGGCTGCAGCCGGTGTACTACGCGTGGGTGCAGGGTTCGGCGTAAACGACGCGGGGCACGTTCTTCTGTCCGGAGGTGTGGCGTGAACAAACGGGACGAACACGCGGTGGTGACCCTGCCGATCACGGCGCTGCGGGCCCACCCGGGCAACTGCAACGTGATGAGCGGCGAAGCGTTCGCGAAACTCAAGGCCCACCTCTCGGAGAATGATCGCTACCCGCCGGTGATCGTGCGAAAGATCACGGCCGAAGACAACTACGAAACCTACGAATTGCTCGACGGCCACCACCGGGTCCGTGCGTTGCGCGAACTCGGGCGACAGACGGTCCGGTGTGTGGTGTGGGACGCGGACGACGACGAGGCGGCGGTGCTGCTCGCGACGCTCAACCGCCTGCGCGGCCGGGACGACCCGCGGAAGCGCGCGGCGCTGCTGGCGTCGCTCTCGGAACGCTTTGATCGCAAGGCGTTGTTGAATCGCCTCCCCGAATCGCCGGAGAAGCTCAAGCGGCTTCTGGCGTTACACGAACGACCCGCTCCGGCGTTGCGCCCGCCGGCTACGCTCGGTGAGATGCCCGTGGCCGTCCACTTCTTTCTGCTGCCAGAACAAAAGAAGGCGCTGGATCAAACGCTCAACGCGATCGGCGGCACGCGAGAGGAAGCGTTGTTGCGTCTACTGGATCGGCACGCCCGCGGTGTCTGCAAAGCTTGAGGCGATGCGCCATTGTTTGAGTTCTCTTTTCTCGGTGTTCGGCCTGGACGCAGAGCGTGGTGGTTCGGGCCGGGCCGACTATAGGAGGTAGGGTGGATGACGAAACGTTCACGGAAGTTGCGGAGCAGCAAGCTCGGGCCCCAGCGGTCGTCGGCGATGCTGCGCGACGTGTTCGAGGCGAAGCACGATCTTTCAGGCTTGGCCCAACAGTACGGGCTCGACCCCGACGAGCTCGCCGGATGGGCGAACGAGGCGGTGACGCGCGAGGTGTTGCAGGGGTTGTGCGTGCTGGCGGATTTGCAGACGCAGCTCATGCTCAGCCGGTACCGGCAGCTCGCGGTGACGGAGCTGATCCGGCAGGCCACGGGCGGGGGCGAAGACGACGCCGTCTCGGCCGAGCAGGCACGCAAGGCATGCGTGGATCTGTTGCGTGCCGATCTCAAGCCGCTGTCGTCCGCGGCGCGAACGGGGGACAAGATCAACGACGATCCCGTTTCACCCGGCCAGGTTGACTCCGACTTGCAGGCGCTGCGGGCGGCGGTGTACGGCGCGTCGTCGGCGTTGTCGGACGCGGAAGACGGGCGGCGGGATTGAGTTCGATGTGCGCGTGTTCAACTTTTGCCCAAGGTCTGTTTTATGCCGGCCGGTCATGTTTCGTGGGAGGGTGTGATGATCGGTTCGGAACGTCGGCCTTCGATGCGGTTGCGGCACCTCCAGGCGCTGCGGCCGCGCGACGCGCGGGAGTTGCGCCGCCTGATCGAGCGGTTGTGGGGCCTGCGCGTGGTGGACCGGGTGGTGAACGCCGGTTCGACGCCGCCGCTGTCGTACCTGGCCCACGCCTTCTTCGAAGAGCATCACGACAACAAACACGGCGACGCGTCGCGCGACGCCGTGGTCTGGGCGAACCGCGGCGGCGGCAAGACGATGCTCGGCGCCGTGGCGACGCTGCTGGACCTGATCTTCAAGCCCGGCATCGAGGTGCGCGTGCTCGGCGGCTCGCTCGAACAGTCAGAGAAGATGTACGGCCACCTGCGCCGCCTGCTCGAACTCGAGGCCGTGCGCGGCGTGCTCGCCACCGAGCCCACGGCGCGCCGCGTCATCCTCGACAACGGCAGCCGGGTCGAGGTCCTCGCGGGTTCGCAGCGCAGCGTCCGCGGCGTCCGGGTCCACAAGCTGCGCTGCGACGAAGCCGAAGAACTCGACCCCGCGGTGTGGGAGGCGGCACAGCTCACGACGCGGTCGGGGTTGTGTGGCGACGTCATGGTGCGCGGCGCGGTTGAAGCGCTGTCAACCATGCACCGGTCCGGCGGGTTGATGTCGCGGTTGGTCGGGAAACGGGACGGAGCAACTCGAGAACAGCAAGAACATCCGGAACATCAGGAACACGGTGGGTCGACGCGGGGAGTTGATGAACGAGGCGACGCGGCTCCGCCGCGCTCGCCCGCCGCGCGGGTGTTCCGTTGGAACGCGATCGACGTTGCGGCGCGATGTCCCCCGGCGTTGCCGTGCGACGGCTGCGCGCTGTGGGAGGGCTGCGGCGGGCGGGCCAAGCACGCAGACGGGTTCATCCCCGTCGACGACCTGATCCAGCAGTGGCGCCGCAGTTCACGGCTGACCTGGGACGCCGAGATGCTGTGCGCCCGGCCCGGCGTCGCCCACGCGGTGTTCCCGTCCTTCGACCCGGCCCGGCACGTGCGGACGCTCGATCACAAAAGTATTGAAAAACACGCATCCACAACGGGACGTGCCGACGCCGTGACGCCAACCAGTCACGGCGGATGGGTGCGTTCACGAGAAGACTCGCCCTTTGTCGCGGGCATGGACTTCGGGCTGCGTTGCCCGACCGTGATGCTGTGGGGTTGGGTCCAAGGCCGGGGCGACGCGTCGGTGCTGCACATCCTGGCCGAGTACGACGCGACCGACCGCACGCTGCCGAGCAACCTCGACGCGATCGAGGCGCTGCGCCGCCAACTCGGCCTGCCGCCGGCGGACGCGCTGCGCTGGCTGGCGATCGACCCGGCCGGCAACGCCCGCAACGCGCACACCGGCCGCAGCGACGCCGCCCTGCTCACCGACCGCGGCTACCGCGTGCGCCACCGCGCCGCCGGCATCGAGGCGGGCGTCGAGGCCGTCCGCCGGCGCCTCGACCACGACCGCCTGCGCGTCCACCCGCGCTGCACGAAACTGATCACCGCTTTGCAGTCCTACCACTTCGACCCCGACCGGCCGCACACCCGCACCCCGGTCAAAGACGGCCCCGACCACTGGTGCGACGCGCTGCGCTATTTGGTGATGCAGCTCGACCGGCCGCGGCGCACGGAGGCGGGAAGATATACTCCTGCGTAGTGTCGCATTTACGCTTGATAGAATTTTTTATCAAGCGTAAACGAGATTAAGAAAAAGCCGCGCGAGAAAGGCGGCATGCCTCCTGCGTTTTCAGTGCCGGAATGCGAATACAGACTCAAGGTGCTTTCGGTACTTGGTTAGGTCTGCTTCGACATCCGGGTTTTTCATCACGTCGTAGCACGCGAATGTGGGCAGCGGCTCCATGCCGAAGAACTTGAAGTTCAGGTGCATGGGGCGGAACAGGTCGTCGACCGACAGGCCGCTGAAAAAGGTCTGCGTGGGGTCGTCGAACGACTCTCGTGGCGCGTTAAGCGTGAGCGAGAGCATGTATTTCGTGCCGGTCAGCGTCCCGCCCGTACCGTACTGCTTGCTCGGGTCCGACCGTGTCCGTCCGTCGCCCGCACACAGCCGGCCGTCCATCCCGAAGGAATACACGAAGTCCATGTACTTCTTAAAACTCCACGGCACGCCCATCCAGTTCACCGGCGTCTGCAGCAGGACCGCGTCGGCCCACTGGTGGTTCTCGATTTCGGTGTCCACCGTCCACTCGTCATTCATAGTTGTGACCCGCCTCTCGTACCCGCCGGCCGCGAGGTGCTCTAACGCAATGTCGGTGAGAGTCGCGTTGAGCCTCCCGGGAGAAAACTCGTAGGCTTCGTGGGCATTGATGACAAAGACATTTTTCATGAGCTGCATTCCTTAATTGGCTCTATCGCACGTAAGAAAAACGCCGACTGATCTTTCCAGACCAGCGGGCGAGTTGAAGGAAAACGGTCATCAGACGGTAAGTTCCCATAGGCTTTCCTGGTATTTCTTCACGTCGGGGATTACTTCTTCGGGGCAAACCGTACGGAACGCGTGGTGGTCTCGCGGGATGACCTCGACCATCTTGTCGATCATGATTCGCGGGTCGTATTCGATCTCCCGGCTCCAGAACTTCTTCTGGATTTCTCGGATCGGCTCTTCCTGGGTGAAGTTGGTCTTCGGGTCGTACCACTGGTCGAGCGTGTCGTACATGCGGTGGTTGAAGCCGGTCCAGAAGGGCCCGGGGTTGATGGTGGCGATCTGGACGCCCGTGCCTTCGGTCTCTTCACGCATGATCTGCACGATCGCTTCGAGCGCGTGTTTCGAGGCGCAGTACGGAGCGAGGAACGTGAACGTGGCGAAGCCGGCGATGGACGATACGAAAACGACCTTACCGTTGCCGCGCTCGACGAACTTTTTGACGAAGGGTTGTGAGAATGCCAGCGTGCCGAAGACGTTGACATCGAAGACGCGTTTGACGCGGTCGATGGGGATTTCGGAGATCGGGCCGGTCTCGCCGGTCGCGGCGTTGTTGACGACGATGTCTACGTCGCACTCATGGGCGGCCGCGCAGTCGTCGGGGTTCGTGAGGTCGATCTTGAGCACTTCGAGTTCGACGCCGGCGGCTTCGGCGTCCTGTTTGAGCGCCGTGGCTTGCGGCCAGATTTCGACGCCAGCGATGACTTTATGTCCGGCCTTGGCGAGCCCGAGCGCGGTGCCGTGTCCCAAGCCCGAAGCCGCGCCGGTGATGAGGATTCGCTTTGACATTGTGGATTTCCTTTCTAAGTGTGTAGTGCTTGAGTTCAGATGATGTTCGTTGCTTTGAAGATGTCCGGATCGCGTTCGAGGATGTCACCCATGGCTTTCATGGCGTTCTTGAGGTGCGGGGTTTGCCAATGGCGGTCTTCCGCATCGGGATCGACCCAACGCTCGAACGACAGCACGGTGTTGGAACGTTCGCGGTCTTGATAGAAGCCGTATTCGATGCAGCCGTGTTCTTGGCGGGTTGCCTCGGCGAGCGCTTCGAGGGTGTTCAAGAGATCGTCGATGCGTCCCTCCTTGGCGGGCAGGACGGCGATGGTGTAGACGTTCTGTTGCATGAAGAATCTCCGGTGATTGGGGGTGAGGTTGGTGTTACGACGACACCGCGTTCGGCGGCTTCGTCCATTCGTACTTCTTGGGTGGGTCGTCGAGGCGGGTGTGCGTGACGGCGTTGGTGTAGTTGCTCATCAGCTTCACGGCGAGGCCGAGGATGACGTCGAGCGCGGTCTGCTGCGAGTAGCCGGCAGCGATCAACGCGTCGAGCGCGTCGTAGCCAGCGTGGCCACGGTTTTCGATGAGTTGGCGGGTGAACGTGCGGAGCGCGTCGAGCTTGGGATCAGGGAGCGGCTCGCCGGAACGCAGTGCGTCGATGACCGCGTCGGGCATCTTGCTCTGCTTCATGATGAACGTGTGCCACGGGACGCAGTAGTGGCAGTTGTTCTCGAAGTTGGCGGTCATCATCACGACCTGCTGCTCGATCGGGCTGAGCGATGACGCGGGCAGCAGGTCCCAAAGCCGCCGGTAGGCTTCGAGCAGCTGCGGCGACTCGGCCATCACGGCGTGCAGGTTGGGGATGAAGCCGTCGGGCAGCCAGGGCTTGGCGGCGTCGGGTGAGGTTTCCCGGGTGTGGTATGTGAAGGGGCTCGGCATGGGGTAGGCTCCTAAAAACAAACCAACCGATCGGTTGGATATGTGGACAAAAAAATTAGACGACGATAGAGTTGATGTACGAGTCTGCCGCGCGTTCGAACAACTTGAAGTCACGCTTGGCCCGCGAGAGGACCTGCAGCCCCTCGACCAACGCCAGAAACCCCGCCGCGGCGTCCTCCGCCGAGCCCTCGAACTTGAGCGATCCTTCACGCCGGCCTTGTTCGAAGACCCTCGCGTACCGATCGATGGACCGGCTGACCGACAGGCGCAGGTCGTCCTGCACCCCGGTCGTCAGTGTGGCGACGCTTTGGCCCAGCGAGTTAAGCAGGCAAAGGCGGTCATCGATCAGCCCCTGCTCGAAAATCTTGGCGATCTTTCGCAGCTTGTCGGGGGCGTCGGTCTTGGCATCGATGACTTCGCCGTATTCCTTGCCGTACTTGGTTTGACAGCGTGAAACCAGTGCCGACGCCAAGGATTCCTTGTTCGGGAAATGGTGAAAGACGCTTGGCTTGCTCAGGCCCACCGCATCGGCGAGCTGTTGAAAACTCACAGCACTCAGCCCGCGCTCCTGCACCATCCGTTCGGCTGCATCAAGCAATCGCTCACGCATCATTCCATCTTACCAACCGATCGATCGGTAGTCAACTGCGTTGCTCGAAGCTCTAGGAATTTATGTGCGCAACATACTCTGCGAGCTCGGTTTTGAATTGAACATAGTATCCATTCTTTGCCCTAAGGTGCCGCTGATACCGGGCTTAAGAGTCTTTTCGTTGGCTCGTGACCCCGGTCATCAGGCGGATGTAACGTTCTCCACGCCCGGTCGTCCGGGAGTTCGTCGGAAGCGACGTGAAGCGACGCCGGTCGTGACGAGCGCCAGCAATGCGACGCCGGGCTCGGGGACGATGGTGTTCTCGATTACCGGCGCGCTAGCGCTGCCCCAGTTCAACAACACCCCATCGAGTTCGGACTGGTCGATGAGGCCTTCGGGCAGGTCGTTGGTCCAGCCGGTGGGGACGCCCGCCCCGGACGTTGGGTCGGTGTCGGTGCCCCAGTTCTGGAGGACGAGGTCGAGGTCGGCTTGTTCTACCTGGCCGGAGGCGTTGTAGTCGCCGGTCAAGGCTTGGACTTCCTCGGCGGTGAGGCGGATGGCGGTGACGCTGAAGGCGGGCATCTCGTAGAGGAAGGCGTTGAGCAGGTCGACGGTGAACGAACCGGTGGCGGTGATGGTGGCGCTGTCGCCATCGAGCAGGAAGACCTCGGCGGCGGTGTAGCGCTGGTCGTCATTGATCTGGATGGCGGCGTCGAGCGCGGCGTCGGTGCGGTTGATGGCGACGAGCGTGAGCTCGTTCGGGTTGTCGCTGGAGCGGCTGGCGTGGATGGCGGAGCTTTCGATGTCGTCGGTGTCGGCGTGGACGGAGAGGTCGCCGAACGCGCCGCCCTGGCCGTCGAAGTCGGTGAAGATTTCGAAGGCGGCCTCGACGTAGGGGGCGCTGCTTTCGAGGGGCCACCACGCGGCGCTGTAGACGTTTTCGCGGCCGAAGACGCCGAGGACGTCGGCCTGGGCGATGGCGCCGGAGATGTGGTCGCCGCCGCCGTAGTTGTATTCCGAGACGGAGACGAGCGTGCCGGGCTTGAGTTCGTCGATGTCGTCGTGGACGCGATTGAGCAACTCGATGCCCTGGTGGTTGCCCTGGCCGCTGTAGTCGCGGAGGATGTCGTTGGCGATCCAGCTGTCTTCGATGTAGTCGGGGTCCCAGAGCGAGCGCGGGGCCTGGACGCGGGCGGCGACGACGTCGGGCGTGGTGCCGGCCGCGCCGCCGGTGGTGATGCGGACGCCGCCGCCGCGGGCTTCGGGGTACCAGTGCAGGTCGAGCACGTCCATGAGCACGCGGCCCTGCTGCTGCTCGGCGGCGGCGAGTTCTTTGAGCAGCCAGCGGTTGAACTGGAGCTTGTCGAGTTGCCGGCCGCCGTCAGAAGCGACCTGTTGGTCGAAGTCGGCGGCGTCGTGGAGCGTCTGCATCCCGCTCCAGCCGAAGGTCACGCCGCCGAAGACCTTGGCGTTAGGCGCGGTGTCTTTGATGGCCGAGGCGGAGGCGATGGTGCGTTGGCCAACGTCGGCGAAGGTGGGGTTGGTCGTGCCGTAGAGGTGCGGGTGGGTGTTGTCCCAGAGGCCGGGCTCGTTGTCGAGGTAGTAGACGACGTCCTGGTTGTTCTGGCGGTTGTTTTCGACCCAGTGGACGAACTCGTCGGTGAAGACGTAGTTGTCGTTGAGGTTGGGCGTGAGGCTGGGCGCAGCGCCGGGGTAGATGTCGGTCTTGCGGTGGACGACTTGGTGCCAGCGTGAGGACGGCGCGGTCTGGGCGGCGGTGACGGTGCCGTCGGCGTCGGCGGAGACGTAACCGGCGATGGGCACGGTGACGCCGGTGGTCGCGCCGAGGTTGGCGGCTTCCTGAAGGGTGGGCAGGACGGCCTGCCCGGGCGCGGTGGTTTGGCCGTAGGCACCGGTGAGGAACTGGTCGCTGGAGTTGAAGTAGTCCTCGCCGGCGTTGGAGTCGTTGGTTTCCCAGTTGTAGCCGGTCCAGCGGTTGCCGCCCATGCGGATGTTGGTGACGCCATCGAAGCGCGTGCCGCCGTTGATGCCGTAGATGAGTGGGGAGATGGCGGTGGTGTCGCCGTTGGCGTCGATGGTGAACGCGACGTCGGCCGGGCCGGGGTCGTCGGGGGTGAGCGCGCCGGCGGGCGCGGCGGCGAGGTGGAGCGACGCCAAGCCAGCGAAATACAGAGCAGGCACAAACAGACGCATCAGAAACCTCCGACAGAAAGGGTTGCCCGCGGCGAACCGGGTCGCGCGCTGCGGCGGCATGGGTCGTGAAACGTGGCCGGTGTGGGCGGAATCATGGTACCGGACGGTGTTGATTTTCCCTAGGTTTTTGCGGGGAAACGCGGGCGGAACGGGTGGTTGATTGCTTTGGTTATGGGGTGAGCGCGGACGGGTCGCCGGTGGGTGGCGGGGCGTGGTCTTGTTCGTCGGGCGGGCCGAGCAGGTCGTGGAGCAGGGGCAGCAGGCCGTCGGCCCAGGCGTCGTAGCCCTTGCGCGAGAGGTGCAGGCCGTCGGGGGCGACGCCTTCGAAGAGCGTGCCGTCGGCGTCGGCGAGTTGGGCGTTGACGTTGAGGAAACGGACGCGTTGGCCGTCGGCGCGTTGCTGGATGCCTTCGTTGAGGAGATGGATCTCGGGGAGCACGGCCGGGTTGTCGTTGCGCGGGAAGATGGCGGTGAGGATGAACGTCGCGTCGGGCGCACGGTGTCTGCAGGCGGCGAGCAGGGCGTCGTACTTCGTGAGGATGTCGTTGACTTTTGCGTGTTGCGCGGCGCTGCCGTCGGGACCGGCGGGGGTGCTGCCGACGTTGTTGGTGCCGGCGAGGAGGAGGATGACTTTGGGGTTTACGCCGTCGAGTTCGCCGTGTTCGATGCGCCAGAGCATGTGTTCGACGCCGTCGCCGCCCCAGCCGAAGTTGCCGGCGTGGTAGCCGTGGAAGGTTTGTTGCCAGTGTTCGAGCAGGTCGGCGTAGGCGGGGTCGGTGCAGCCCCAGCGGCGGGTGATGGAGTCGCCGAGGAGGTAGACGTCGATGCGGCCGGTCCGGGCTTTGGCGAGCAGCTGCTCGTGGGCCGTGCGCGAGTTGGCGTCGGTGCGGGCGACGGCGAGGGTTGAGGGGGTGAGCGGGTTCATGGTCGGGTCGGTGTGGGCTTGGCGGGAAGCGCAACCCGTGTTCAGCAGAAGCAGCTCTACGGCGAAGACGGTCATCATCGCGAAGGCAACGGTGGTCGTGGGAGTTCGGGCGGCGGACATCCGGCGTTGTGGTAGGCGGGCGGAGCGCGGTTTGCGGTGGCGACGGAAGGTTTGGAGCACATACATATTGACAGGGAAACCACCTTAGGTAAACCTTTACCTATGAATCATCTCAGATGTCTTCTGTTTGCGGTCGGATTGCTGGGAGTTGGAGTGTGGGCGACGCCACAGGCGCCGGAGCCCGTCACGATGAACGCCGAACAGGCCCACCGCCACATGCTGGATCAACTCGGGATCGACAGCCTGCGTCCCGGCGCGAACGGCTGGGACCCCGACGCGCCGAATCAGGCCAACACCGACGAAGCGAAGGCGTCGCCTTACGAGACGTTGCCCGATGCGCTGGTGATGAACGACGGGACGCCAGTGACGACGGTGGCGCAGTGGTGGGACGAGCGTCGGCCGGAGATCATTGAGCTGTTTGATCGCGAGATCTACGGCCGGGTGCCGGAGGATGTGCCGGGCGTCGCCTGGTCGGTGGTCGAAGAAACACAAGAAGACTTCGCGGGCGTCACCGCGGTGAAGAAGACGCTGCGCGGAACGGTGGACAACTCGGCGTACCCGGCGATCGAGGTCGCGATCGAGGCCCGGCTCGTGTTGCCCGCGGACGCGGAGGGCGCGGTGCCGGTGATCGTCGAGTTCGGCTGGGACCCGCAGAGTTTCCGTCGGCGGAACCAGAACAACGAGGGTGAAGACGCGGGCCCGCCCCCGCCGCCGGCGTGGCAAGTGATGCTGCTCGAAAAAGGTTGGGGCTTTGCGGTGATCTACCCGTCGCGGTTCCAGGCGGACAACGGCGACGGGTTGACCCGTGGCATCATCGGTTTAGCCAACCACGGCCAACCGCGCGGCCCGGAGGACTGGGGCGCGCTGCGTGCCTGGGCGTGGGGCGCAAGCCGGCTGGTGGATTACCTCGAAACCGAGGGGGGCGTGGACGCGTCGCGCCTGGGCATCACGGGTCTGTCGCGCTACGGCAAGGCGGCGGCGGTCGCGATGGCATACGAGGACCGCTTCGCCGTCGGGTTCATCGGGTCGTCCGGCCAGGGCGGCACGAAGATCATGCGGCGCGACTTCGGCGAGCGCGTCGAGAACATCGCCGGCGGCGGGCAGCACCACTGGGTGGCGGGCAATTACCTCAAGTACGCCGGGCCGCTGACGCCCAACGATTTGCCGATCGACGCGCACATGTTGGTGGCGTTGTGTGCGCCGCGGCCGGTGTTCGTGAGTGTCGGGTCGCTGAACGTCGAGGGCACGTGGATCGACGCGAAAGGCAACTTCCTCGCCGCCGCGCACGCCGACCCGGTTTACGAGCTGCTGGGCAAGCGCGGACTGGGCACGATGGAAATGCCCGGGGAAAAAGAGGGGTTGCTCGAAGGCGACGTGGCGTTCCGGATGCACGATGGCGGGCACACGACCGGGCCGAACTGGCCGGCGTTTATCGCGTTTGCGTCGCGGTACTTCGATGGTGACGCATCGGACGCGTCTCCGCCCGTCAGCGGGGGCGAGTGAATGGGTACGGTGTCGCCGAGCTTGTGTCTAGGGAGAAGGTGGTGGACGGCTTGTGGGTGGGTGGTTGCGTTTTGTGTGTGGATCGGTTCGGTATCGACGCTTGCCCAGGAACATCAGGATCAATCATTGAGTGCGCACCTTCCGAGTTTGAAGACGTCCGGGCCGGTCACGCAGCTCGTGGTGGACGGCGAGCCGTTCCTCGTGCTCGGCGGGGAGTTGGGCAACTCCACCGCGTCGGACCTGGACACGCTCGACGAAGCGCTCGGGCGTTGTGCGGCGATGAACTTGAACGCCGTGCTGCTTCCGGTCTACTGGGACCGCATCGAACCCACGGAAGGCGCGTTTGACTTCACGCTGGTGCGCGGCGCAATCGACCTGGCCCGCAAACACGACCTTCGGCTGATTTACCTGTGGTTCGGCACGTGGAAGAACAGCATGTCGTGCTACGCCCCGGGCTGGGTCAAGCGCGACACGCAGCGCTTCCCGCGCGTGCGCCGCAGCGACGGCGGGCTGGAAGAGATCGTGAGCCCGGCCTGCACGGCCGCGCGCGACGCCGACGCGACGGCGTTTGCGGCGCTCATGCGCTTCACGCGGGAGTACGACGCCGGCACGCACACGGTCATCATGGCCCAGGTCGAGAACGAGGTCGGCATGATCCCCGAGCCACGCGACCACAGCGACGCGTCGGAGGCGGCGTACCGCGCGGACGTGCCCGACGCGCTGCTCGAACTTGCGAAGCAGAACAAGCTCGGCCCCGAGGTTGAGGCGCTGTGGGAGGCGGTGGGGCAGCGATCTTCAGGGAGCTGGCTCGAGGTGTTCGGCGATGAAGCCGAGGGGCAGGAGGTCTTCACCGCGTGGCAGTTGGCGACGTACGTCGAGCATGTCGCCGCCGCAGGCCGGGCCGAGCACGCGCTGCCGATGTTCGCCAACGCGGCGCTGATCCGCCCGGGGTATCGGCCCGGACAGTACCCCAGCGCGGGGCCGCTGCCGCACCTGCTCGAGGTTTGGCGGGCCGGGGCGCCGTCGCTGGACATGCTCTGTCCGGACATCTATTTCCCGAACTTCATGGAGTGGTGCGAGCGCTACCGGCGGGGTGGCAACCCGTTGTTCATCCCGGAGATGGCGGCGTCGATGCGGGCGACGGGCAACGCGGTGTATGCGCTGGCGCACTTGGGCGCGATCGGCATCGGGCCGTTCTCGATCGAGACCGTAGACGAAGAAAAACGCGAGCTGTTCACGGATTGCTACGGCCTGATCGCGCCGATTGCCGCGCGGGTGCTGGAGGCGCAGCGCGCGGGCGCGGTGATCGGGCTGTCGCCGCAGATCGGGTTTGACTGGTCGGTGGACGATGCGCCGCAACGCGCGGAGTTGGCGGGCGTGGTGTTTGAAGCCAACTTCGATCGACCCGACACCGGCAGTGACGCGGAGAGCGTGCTGCCCACGCTCGGGGCCGGGCGTTGGGATGCGCCGCCCGGCACGCCGCTGGGCTCGGCGATGGTGCTGCGGCTCGGGCCCGACGAGTTCCTCGTGCTGGGCATGGGTGTGGTGATTACCTTCGCGCCGGCGGACGGGCAGGGGCGTGTCGGCATCGAGTCGGCACAAGAAGGGTCATTCGATGAGCGCGGCGAATGGGTCGGCGGCCGCTGGCTCAACGGCGATCAGACCCACCAGGGGCGGCACGTCCACCTGTACGGCGGGCGGTGGTCGATGCAAAGGGTGAAGCTGTACCGCTACTGACGGGAAACTGAGCGTGTCACGCTGGGCCGAGCCCTAAGCACGACTGGCAAGTGTGGGCGTAGCGCGGTCGGTGCTGATTGGTTCAGCGTCGGTATCGCCCGCCGCACCGGTGCGACCCCACGCGCGGTGCCGAAGGAACGCCGACCCCGCGTAAAGCAGCATCGCCAACGCGATGAAGTACTCCTTGGCCTCGTCCGCGGCGGCGACGAAGGCGTAGTGCGCCCACCGCCCTTCCTGTGCAAAAGCCGCGTCCTCGATCAGTTTCTCCGGCAGGTTGATCGTGAACGCCACCACGCCCGGCACCACCAGCGCCACCGTCGGGATCATCCAGAACCAGCTCCGCCGCGGCGCGTCTGGGTCACGCCGTTTGTCGCGCACGAGCCAAGGCAACACCCCCGCGCCGACGATGCAGCACGCCCCGGCGACCGTCCGCGGGATCTCGTTGAACAGGTCGTGGTACCACGCGTCCGCGTTGTGGATGTTGAACTCGCCCTGCAGGTTCTTGTCCGCCACCGCGGCCGGCGGCTCGAACCCGAGGATGTGCTGGCCCCACGACGCCTCTTCCCCCATGAAATAAAACGCGCCCAGCGCCAGCAACGCAAACCAGCCCCGCGTGAGCTTCGGCAGCCGACGGCCACGCCACGCCAGCAGCACCCCGATCACCACCACCGGCAACAAGAACGCCACCGTCAACAACTCCATCGCCCCGGTCTCGTCGTGCACCACCCGGTACCACGCGTCATGGTCCAGCCACACCGGCGCAAGCAATAACAACGCCAGGCTCGCCACGGTCACGCCCCAGGCAACCGGGGTGAAATACTCGGGCTCGGTCGGGCCCAGTGCTTGGTCGGGATCAGGTCGGCGAGGCATCGCCGAGAGGTTAGGCGAATATGAAGATTTCGTGAAGGCGGTTCGGATTCAAGTAAGGGATATCCATCAAGCCGTGGACTTATGCCCTCGGATCGACCGTGCCGGATGCGAGCGTTGTTCAGCCAGCGCTAAGCCGGTTCCACAAAATCAATCGGCCCGCCGCCGGGCAGTTCCGGCAGCAGGCCCGCGTCGATGCCCTCGGTGATCAGCCGTTCCACGGCCGCGCGCCCCCGGTCGCCGTAGTCGAGCGTCCACTTGTTCACATACATGCCAACGAATTCGTCGGCCAGGTCGGCCCCCATGTTCCGCGCGTAGTTGAGCGCGAAGTGAACGGCCTCTTCGCGGTGATTGAGCGCGTGCTGGATCGAATCAAGCAGCACACGGCAGATCACCGGCGCTTCCCCGGACTCGACGAGGTCCCGGCGGATGGCGTTCCCGCCCAACGGCAACGGCAGGCCGCGCGCGTCGGTCCACCACTTTCCGAGATCGACCACGAGTTCGAGGCCCTGGTTATGAAAAGTGATCTGGCCTTCGTGGATGATCAGGCCCGCGTCGTAGTGCCCCGCTTCGACTTCGTTGAGGATCTCGTCGAAGTCAACGTGAGTCCAGTCGATGTCGTCGGCGGTGAGGCCGTGCTCCTTGAGCAACAGTTGGAACGACAGCCACGCGGTGGTGCGCGGACCGGGCATGGCGAGCTTGCATTTCTTGAGATCGGAAACGGAGGGAAACCTTCCGGGTTTTGAAATCACCATCGGGCCGTAGCCATCGCCCATCGAGCTGCCGCAGGAGGTCATCGCGTACTTGTCCGCGACGTGCGGGTACTGGTGGATGGAGAAGGCGGTGATCTCGAGCTCGCCTTGTTCGCTGCGGACGTTGAGCGACTGGATGTCTTCGAGGACGTGGACGAAGTCGTAGCCCCGCGTGTCGATCTGGGGCGTGAGCTGCGTGCCGTCGGGCGCGGTGAAGTTCGCGAGCGGCCACCACATAAACGCGTCGTCGGGGTCGGGCGAGTGGCCGATGCGGAGGGTCTTGCTGGCGGTGGTGGTCATGGCGGGAGTTTATGCCGGAATCGGAGAGGCGAACCGCCAAAACGCCAAGAACACCAAGGGAAGAGAAAGCAGTTGGCCGCAGATTTAGCAGATTGACGCAGATTCAGCCGTGGAAGCCTCAAGGCGGTGCATTTGAAAAGGATCTACCCGATCCACTCCGCGAAGCAAGCCGATGGATGACTCGGAATCATCTGCGGAATCTGCGGCAAAAAACGTTTCGGCATTCTTCCTTGGCGTCTTGGCGGTTCGCATGCTCTGGTTCAAACCTGCCCGTGTGACTCCGCGAACGCCGCGAAGGCGCGCAGCGTCTCGGGGCTGACGTGGTGTTCGATGCCCTCGGCGTCGATGTTCGCGGTGCGTTCGGAGACGCCCAGGGCGCGGAGGAAGTCGAGCACGGTCTGGTGCCGGCGTTGCGCCGCGCGGGCGAGCCGGCGGCCGGCGGGGGTGAGCTCGATCGGCTGGTAGGGCGCGGTGTCGATCAGGCCCTCACGCTCGAGACGCGCCACGACGCGGTTGGCGGTGACGTGGCTGACGCCGAAGCGCTCGGCCAGGTCGACGAGCCTGCAGACCCCGTGCTGGTCAAGGATCACGGCGACGGCCTCGGCGTAGTCCTCGGCGGTCTCGCCGGCGTGGTCCCGGCGGGTGCGGCGGTGGCGGTCGGCGGCGGTCAGCGGCATTGACACATTTGTAGCATAGGCTACACTTCCGGGCAAGCGAAAGGAGCCGTGATGCGAAGGTCTTCTCTGGTGGTGACGGTGTGCGCCCTGGTTGTTGCCCTGTCTTGGGCGGCGGGGTGTGGTGGTGAGGGCTCCCCAGGCAGCAGCAACCGCAACGGCGCTGCCGGCACGACCGACGGTCGATTGAACGTCGTCTGCACCGTCGGCATGATCGCCGACGTCGCGCGGGCCGTGGCGGGCGACCGCGCGGAGGTCACGTCGCTCATGCCCTCGGGCGTGGACCCGCACCTGTACAAGCCGACCTCGAACGACATCAAGACGCTGCTGGGAGCCGACGTCGTGTTCTACAACGGGCTGCTGCTCGAAGGGAAGATGACCGACGCGCTGCAACGCACCGCCGACGCGGGCAAGCGGGTGCACGCGGTGGCGGAAGCGCTGGACGAAGGCGACCTGCTCGCGCCGGAAGGCTTTGCCGGGCACTACGACCCGCACGTGTGGATGGACCCGGCGTTGTGGATGCTGACCGTGGACGTGATCCGCGACCGGCTCGTCGAGGCCGACCCCGACGGCGAGGCGCAATACAACGAGAACGCGGCGGCGTACCGCGCTGAACTCGAAACGTTGAACGCCTACGCCGCGCGTGCGCTTTCCTCGGTGCCGGACGACCGGCGGGTGCTGGTCACGGCTCACGACGCGTTCAACTACTTCGGCCGGCGCTTCGGCTACGAGGTGGTCGGTATCCAGGGCATCTCGACCGAGTCGGAGGCGGGCGTCCGCGACATCGAACGCATGGTGTCCATGCTGGTGCAGCGCAACATCCCCGCCGTCTTTGTGGAGTCGACCGTGCCTGACAAACAGGTGCGCTCACTGCTCGACGGCGCAAAACGGCAGGGGCACACCGTCGTGATCGGCGGCGAGTTGTTCAGCGACGCGATGGGCGCACCGGGTAGCTACGAGGGCACGTACGTCGGCATGATCGATCACAACGTCACGACGATTGCCAAGGCGCTGGGCGGCGACGTGCCGGCGGGGGGTATGCAAAGCAAACTATCAAAACACGAAGCGCAAGGCGGGGGCACGGACGAATGAAGGGCCCGTCGCTCATCGCCGGCCACGGCCGACCCGCGCAGGCCGAGGCGCTTTCGCAGCGCCCGGAACACTCGGCGGACAGCCCGCTGTCGGTCCACGCGTTGACCGTCGCCTACCACCGCCGACCGGTGCTGTGGGACGTCGATTACGACGCGCCGGCGAACAAACTCGTCGCTATCGTCGGCCCCAACGGCGCGGGCAAGAGCACGCTCATCAAGTCGTGCCTCGGGCTGGTCCCGCGCGCGTCGGGGCAGGTCGAGTTCTGGGGGAGTTCCTATAAGGAAGCACGGTCGCGCATCGGGTACGTGCCGCAGCGCGAGTCGGTGGACTGGGACTTCCCGGTGTCGGCGCTCGACGTGGTGTGCATGGGCCGGTACCGCAAGATCGGTTGGTGTCTGCCGGTGTCGCGGAAGCACAAAGAGGTCGCGCGGGCGTGCCTCGACCAGGTCGGCATGACGGACTACGCCAAGCGGCAGATCAGCCAGTTGTCGGGCGGGCAGCAGCAGCGCGTCTTCCTCGCGCGGGCGCTGGCGCAGGAGGCGGAGCTGTATTTCATGGACGAGCCGTTCGCGGGGGTGGACGCGGCGACCGAGCGGGCGATCATCGAGGTGCTGCGGACGCTCAAGGCGCAGGGCAAGACGGTGATCTGCGTACACCACGACCTGCAGACGGTTCCGGAATATTTCGATGAGGTGTTGCTGCTGAACATGCGGGTGGTGGCGGCCGGGCCGGTGGCGAAGGTGTTCACCCCGGAGAAGCTGCACCAGACGTACGGCGGGCGGTTGACGCTGCTGAGCGAGGCGGCGGAGGCTGTGGCGAAGGCGCAGAGCGGGGAGAAGCCGTGATCCCCGGAAGTTTTTTCCTGGTGTTGTCGGGGTTGTTGGCGAACGTGCTTACGTTCGGAGAACGTGGGCTTCTGGCGTCTGCTTCATCCGGGGGCGGTGGTGGGGTGTCGGTTGGGGAGGTGTTTGATGTGTTGCTGTTTCGCGGCGGTTACAACACGGCAGTCGTGGTTGCGGGGACGACAATGCTCGGGCTGGCGGCGGGGGTGGTGGGCGTGTTTGCGCTCTTGCGGAAGCGGGCGCTGATGTCGGATGCGTTGAGTCACGCGACGCTGCCGGGCATCGCGGGGGCGTTCATCGTGGTGACACTGCTGGGGATGAACGGCCGATCGCTGCCCGTGCTGCTCACCGGCGCGGCGGTCACCGGTGTCGGCGGCGTGCTGACGGTGCAGACGATCCTGCGGTGGACTCGGCTGAAGGAAGACGCGGCGATCGGCATCGTGCTCAGCGTGTTCTTCGGCGTGGGGATCGTATTGTTGAGCGTCGTGCAGCGCATGCCCACCGGCAACGCGGCGGGGCTGAGCCACTTCATCTACGGCCAGACCGCGGCGATGCGGGCCGGCGACGCGTGGCTGATGGCGGCACTTGCGGCGGTGGCGGTGGTGTCGGCGGCGCTCTTGCTCAAAGAGTTTGCGCTGGTGTGTTTCAACGACGCGTTCGCGCGGGTGGACGGCTGGCCGGTGACGGCGGTGGACCTCTTGATGATGGCGCTGGTGGTGCTGGTGACCGTCGCAGGGTTGCAGGCGGTGGGCTTGATCCTGGTGGTGGCGATGCTGATCATCCCGCCGGTGTCCGCGCGGTTCTGGACGGACCGGCTGCCGGTGCTGGTCGTGTTGTCGGGCGCGCTGGGCGCGGTGTGCGGGTACGTCGGCGCGGCGGTGTCGGCACTTTTGCCCGGCTACCCCGCCGGCTCGGTGATTGTGCTCGGGGCGGGTGGGGTGTTCGTAGTGAGCATGCTGTTTGCGCCGCGGCGGGGCGTGGTGGCAACGGTGTGGCGGCGGGTGCAGTTGCGGCTGCGCATCGCGGGGGATCACTTGTTGGAAGCCGCATACGAGCGCAGCCCGCGCGGCGACGCAGGGCTGGACGTCGCGACGCTGCCGGGCGGGGTGGTGGACAGCATTGCGCTGGAGCGCGGGTGGGCGCGGTGGCTGCGGCCGCTGGTCATGCTGCGGCTGCGCCAGCGGGGCGAGGCGTCGTGGACCGGCAGCGCGCTGCGCGTGAACGCGCAAGGCCTCACCAGCGGGCGGCGGGTGAACCGCAACCACCACCTCTGGGAGCAGTATCTCATTAGCTACGCGGACGTCGCGCCCAGCCACGTGGACTGGTCGGTCGACCAGGTCGAGCACGTGCTGACGCCGACGCTGGTCGACGAGTTGGAGAGCGCGCTGGAAGCGCGCGGCATCGTCGTGCCGGCCGGCGTCGCCGACGCGGAAAGGGGCGACGCGTGAGCCCCGAAGTCCACGGCTTCATCAGCGTGAACCTGCTGCCGATGCTGACCGGCACGCTGGCGGCGGTGACGTGTGGCGTGCTGGGCAACTTTCTGGTGCTGCGGCGGTTGAGCCTGATGGGCGACGCGATCTCGCACTCGGTGTTGCCGGGGCTGGTGGTTGCGTTTCTGGTGGCGGGCACGCGGGCGTCGTGGCCGATGTTCGTCGGCGCGGCGCTGGCGGGGGTGGCGACGGTGGTGCTGGTCGAGGTGGTGAAGAAGCTCGGGCGGGTCGAGTCGGGCGCGGCGATGGGCGTGGTGTTTTCGATCCTGTTCGCGCTGGGCGTGTTGCTCTTGGAGCGCGCCGCGGCACGACACGTGGATCTTGACGCGGACTGCGTGTTGCACGGTCAGTTGGAGACGTTGTTCTGGTTTCCGCCGGACACGTGGGCGGCGTTGTTCTCGTGGGAGACGCTGGGCGAGCTGCCGCGCGAGACGGTGACGCTGAGCGTGATGCTGGTGCTGGCCGTGGCGTTGGTGGTTTTGCTGTTTAAAGAGTTGCGGATCGCGGCGTTCGACCCGGCTTTGGCAACGACGCAGGGCTACCCGGCCGGGGTGCTGCACTACGTGCTGATGGTGTTCGTGGCGGCGGCGACGGTGGCGAGTTTTGAGGCGGTGGGGTCGATCCTCGTGATCGCGATGCTGATCTGCCCGGCGGCAACGGCGCGGCTGCTCACGGACAAGTTGAGCACACAGATCGCGCTGAGCGTGGTGGTCGCGGTGCTGTGCGGGGTCGGGGGTTACTGGGGCGCGACCGCGGTTCCGGCGGCGCTGGGGCCGTGGCTGCCCGAGGCGGTGGCCGTGCCGGACTGGAACGCCGCGGGCACGATGGCGGTGGCGGGCGGCGTGTTCCTGGGCGTCGCGGCGCTCGCGTCGCCGTCGCACGGCGTGATCGCCAAGGCGTGGCGACGCAAGAAGCTGGGGCGCAGCATCGCGCTCGAAGACCTGCTCACCACGCTTTATCGATTCGGCGAGCAGGGGCGTGCCGCGGTGGACGTCGAGGCGCTGCGGCCGCTGTTGCCGGCGGCGTGGATGGAGCGTGCGTTGATCGACGCGCGTCGCGTGGCGCTCGTCGAAGAAACGCCGGACGGCCTGGCCTTGACTGCCTCGGGACAATCACGCGCAAGAGACCTGGTCCGCAGGCACCGGTTGTGGGAGACGTACCTGGTGGACCACACGCAGCTTCGCGCCGATCATGTGCACGAACCGGCCGAGCAGTTTGAGCACGTCGCGGTCGAGCCGCCGACCGGGCCGGTCACCGACCCGCACGGGCGCGATATTCCGAGTGGAAGCCGTGCGGAGTAGTGCTGTGTTGCCGATGGGCGGGCGCGTTTGAGCGGGACGCTGCGCGTCGCCCGCTAAACCCGGTGGGTTCAGTTGCCCGGCTGCACGAACCGGCCCACGACGCCGCCGACCAGGTCGACGTAGTACATGTGGTCGTCCAGGCCCATCGACATCTCGACGACCGCGCCGATGGGCGTGGTCACATCGACGATCTGCTGGATCGAGCCGTCGGGGTTGAAAACGATGGCCTGGATGGTCGGGCGGTTGAAGTCGGTGAAGAAGAGCGTGTCCTCGTAGCCGACGTAGGTCGTGCCGGTGTAGAAATCGCCGAGCACGATCGAGCTGCCGCTGCCGGCGTGGTCGCGGGCCCAGATCGGCGCGGTCACGTCGGGGTTGGAGGCGTAGAAGGCTTGGGCGGTGGGCAGGTTCTTGTACCCGCCGGTCTGCAGGCTGCCGCCGACCGCGCCCTCGTAGTAGGGCCAACCGAAATTCTCACCGCCGCCGCCGGCGAAGGAACTGACGTTGATCTCTTCCCAGGTGTTCCACCCGACGTCGCCGATGTAAAGGTCGCCGGAGGTTGGCTCGAGCGCGATGCGGAAGGCGTTGCGGACGCCGAAGGCGAAGACCTTGGAGCGGTTGGCGTCGGGGTCGCCGTTGTAGAACGGGTTGTCGGCGATGCCGTCGCCGGTGATGGGGTCGATGCGGAGGATCTTGCCCGAGAGGTTGTCGATGGACTGGACGCGGTCGGTGCGGGGGTCGACGCCGCCGTAGGACGTGCCGTCGCCGACGGAGACGAAGAGCGTGCCGTCCAGCGCGAACTCGAGCGAGCCGACGGTGTGCGACTGCGAGTCGGAGGCGAGGTAGTCCTGGATCGGTTCGCCGTTTTCATCGAAGCCCGAGGGCGGGATGCTGAAGTTGTTGGTCGAGTCGAGGTCCGGGCGGGAGATGTTGTCCCACGTCGAGTTGGTGCCGAGGATCACGACCTCCGAGCCGGGGACGGCGGTGCGGTAGCCGGTGCTCGGGTCGGCGGTGAAGCGTGAGAGGCGGGCCGGGCGGTTGCCGGTCTGGTCGGGCGCGGCCAGGCCGGACTGGCCCTGCGTCTCCGGCGGGTCGTAGGTGTAGAGCAGGTAGACGTACGGCGTGTTGGGGAAGTCGGGGTGCAGTGCGATGTCGAGCAGGCCACGGTCGCGCACGTTGTTGACGGCTACGGAGTGGTCAACGAACGGCGTGGACAACAACTGCCCGCCGCTGAACACGCGGACCACGCCGTTCTTCTGCGCGATGAACATGTCGCCGTTGGGGGCGAACTCGACGGCGATCGGCGAGCTGAGCCCCGACACGACTGTCTCGGCCTGGAGTGTCACCCGGCCGTCGTTGGGATCGATCGGCTCGATGTCGGTGCTGAACAACGCGGCGGTGGGGATCAGCGTCTCGGCCTGACCCGGCACGGTCCAGAACAGCTCGGCGACAGCGTTGCCAGTGCGCTCGAAGAAGTCCACCTGGATGTCCACGAGCTGCCCGGCCGAGAGGTTGATCGTGCCGGTGTCGCGCGTCTCGGCGTGGAGCGTCCAGTTGTCGATGAGCAGTTCGCGGTTGACCCACAGGCGGATGCCGTCGTCGGAGTTGGTCGCGAAGGTGTACGTGCCGGACTCGGGGATGAGCACCTGTCCGGTCCAGCGGGCGCTGAAGGTGTCGCCGCCGAAGAGCAGGCCCGGCCCGCCGAGACCCCAGTCGAAGTTCACCTGCGGGTCGATGCGTTCGATGGTGTTGCCGGTGAAGTCCTGGTTGCTCCAGTAGATGGCGTTGAGCCCGTCGCCGACCAGCGGCAGGTCGTCGTCGAGGATGGACACGTTCGCGGTGCGCGGCCCGCCCAGGCCGACCCCGCCGCCCACGGCGTTGAGCGAGATCGCGAAGAACTCGGTCGGCTCGTCGTCGTCGTCGTTGAGGATCGGGATATCGACGAAGACTTCGCTCTGCCCGTCGGCGAAGGTCGCGATCGCGTTGAAGCCGACGTAGTCCTCGCCCTCCACCGCGGTGTCATCGACGGTGAGGTACTGCGCGGTGACCACGCCGTCGGTGCCGCCGGTGCGGACGATGGAGAAGGTCAGCGTGCCGGCGTCTTCATCGACGAAGTAGACGTCCGAGCCCAGCGCGATGACGCCGCGGTTGACCGGGGTGACGTCGACGTTGACGGTCGCGGTGTCGCTGCCGCCGTTGCCGTCTTCAATGGTGTAGGTGAACGTGTCGGGGCCGCTGTAGCCGGACTGCGCGGTGTAGAGGATTTTGCCGGCGTCCGCGCCGGCACCGAGGGCGACGCTGCCGTGGGCGCCCTGGGTGACGGCGGTGATCGTGAGCGGGTCGCCGTCGTCGTCGGTGTCGTTGGCGAGCACGTCGAACACCGCAATGCCGGAGTCCTGCTCGACCGCGACGTTGTCGTCGACCGCGTCGGGGTCGGTGTTGGCGGGCGGGTTGACGGTGAGGTTCACGGTTCCGGTGGCGGTGCCGCCGTTGCCGTCGTCGAGGGTGTAGGTGAAGCTGTCGGGGCCGTCGTAACCCGGGTCGGGCGTGTAGAGGACTTTGCCCGCGTGGATGCCGGTGCCGAGCGCGGCGGTGCCGTTCGTGGGCTGCGTCACCGACACGAGCGTGAGCGGGTCGCCGTCGAAGTCGTCGTCGTTGGCGAGCACGTCGAGGACGTTGTCCGTGCTGCCTCGGTCAACGGTGGCGGTGTCGTCGTTGGCGACGGGGTCGGTGTTGGGGGCGGCGACGACGGTGATGTTCAGGGTCGCCGTGGCCGTGCCGCCGCGGTTGTCGGTGATGGTGTAGTCAAGGCTGTCGGGGCCGGTGTAGCCGGGGTCGGGGGTGTAGAAGATGACGTCGCTGTTGAGCGTCGCGCTGCCGTGGTCGGGCTGGGTGATGCTGACGACGTCGAGTGGATCACTGTCGGGGTCCGAATCGTTGGGCAGGACGTCGATCGGCACGGTGCCCAGGCCCTGCTGCACGGTGGTGTCGTCGTCGACGGCGACAGGGTCGCGGTTGGGCTGGGGCGAGACCTGGATCACGGCCGTCGCGCCGTCCGTGCCGCCGTTGCCATCAGAGATGCTGTAGCCGAAGTAGTCTTGGCCGGTGAACCCGGGGTTGGGCGTGTACTCGACTTGGTTGTCGACGATGACCGCGGTGCCGTTGGGCGGTGGCACGGTGATGGCCGAGATGGTGAGCGTGTCGCCGTCGGCGTCGGTGTCGTTGGCGAGCACGTCGATCGTCGCGGGGGTGCCGTCGTTGGTGACGTTGACCTCGTCTTGCCCGGCGAAGGGATTCGTGTTGGGCGCGCTGCCGGTGGTGACCTGGAGGATCGCGGTCGCGCCGTCGGCGCCGCCGTTGCCGTCGGCGATGCTGTAGCCGAAGTAGTCTTGGCCGGTGAACCCGGGGTTGGGCGTGTACTGCACCAGGTTGCCGACGAGCGTCGCGGTGCCGTTGGGCGGCGGGACGGTGATGGCGGTGATGCTCAGCGGGTCGCCGTCGGCGTCGAAGTCGTTGGCGAGCACGTCGAGCAGGACGGGCGTGCCTTCGTACAGCACGTCGAGTTCGTCCTGTCCGGCGAAGGGGTTGGTGTTGGGGCCACCGCCGCCGGTGACTTGGAGGATGGCGGTTGCGCCGTCGGAGCCGCCGCGCCCGTCGGAGATGGCGTAGGCGAAGTAGTCCTGCCCGTTGAACCCGGGATTAGGTGTGTACTGCACCTGGTTGCCGACGATGGTGGCGGTGCCGTTGGGCGGCGGAACCGTGATGGCCGAGAGGATCAGCGGGTCGCCGTCGTCGTCGGTGTCGTTGGCGAGCACGTCGAGCAGCACGGGGTTGCCGTCGTTGGTGACGGGAAGTTCGTCCTGCTCGGCGTAAGGGCGGGTGTTGTCGGCCGAGGGCGCGACGAGGATGATCACGGTCGCGCCGTCGCTGCCGCCGTTGCCGTCTTCGACGGTGTAGGCGAAGTGGTCCTGGCCGGTGAAGCCCGGGTTGGGGGTGTAGAGGACTTCGTTGCCGACGATCTCGGCCGTGCCGAAGGTGGTGGGCACGGGCAGCGCGGCGACGGTCAGCGGGTCGCCGTCGGCGTCGGTGTCGTTGGCGACGACGTCGATGCTGATCGGCGTGTCGGCGACAGCGTTAATGATCTCGGGGTTGGCAAAGGGGTCGGCGTTGAGCAGCACCCGCGGTTCGAGCGCTTCAAACAACGACGGAACGTCCCGGCCTTGCTGGGGCTGGCGTGAAACTGGGCGAAATGGCATCGCGGCTTTCTCCAATCCTCGGAAACCGAATATCACCCGTAACGCGGGGCGCGTCAAGGGATTGTCCGGGTCCTGCGGGTATTTCCGGGGACTACTTCGCCGCGACGAACGCCGCCAACCACCGCCGCCACAACGACCGCAGCGCGAGCAGGTCCGTGGCCCGCGGCGTGTTGCCCGCTTCACGGACCCGGCCGAAGCCCTCGCCGAACCACAAATCGTTCGCCACGCCGTCCGCGTTGGTCCAGTGCACGGCGTTGTCGGTGACGGTGATGTTCCCGCCGGGCTTGCCGCTCTGGTTCCAAGCGTAGATGCCGACATTCGACACGTCCGACGCCGCGCCGCGTACGAGGTTGCCGGTGACCGCGATGTGTTCCCCGCCCGCCACGCCGATGCCGACCTGCCCGGGCGAAAGCAGCAGGTTCTGCCGCGCGACCTGGAACGCCCCCCCGCCGTCGCCGAGCATGATCCCCGAGCCCGAATCGCTTTTGCCTGAGCTGCCCCGCGTCGGGTCGCCCAGGATCAGGTTGTGGTGCACGTCGATCGGCGCGTCGGGCGTGCCCCGGCTCTGGTAAACGCTGACCACGTCCTCGGGCCGGCTCTGCCCGAAGCGGTTGAGGGCCAGGTTGAACGCAACCTCGTTGCCCGATCCCGTGACCTTGTCGAACTGCACCATCTGCCCGCGCGGCATCGGGCCCCGCACGTCCTCGCAGCGGTTGCTCAACACCCGGACGCCCGAGCTGCGGTGGGCGTAAACCCCCGACGAAACCCGGGAAAAACGGTTGCCCCGCACCACCACCTCCCGGCACTCGTCCAGCCCGACGCCCACCCGGTCGCTGTCGTGGACCGTGTTGTTCTCGATCACCACGTCGGTGCAGCCGTTGAGTTGAATGCTGTTCAGGTCGCAGCCCGTGATGACCACGCCGTGGCAGTCCGTCAACACAATCGAAGGCGAGGCGACGATCCACCGGGCTTCGATCCGTACGTTCCGCCGACCGGTCTGCCGGACCGCGGCGCCCTCACGAAGCTCGACCCCGGGCTGGGGGGGTTGGCCGCAAGCCGGCGACGCCGAAACGCTTACCCCGGCCAACCACACCGGCAAAACCCACCGCCACAAAAACCGCCGGACCCGGGGGATGCGTCGCGCGGAGGTGCGGCGGTTCGGTGTCATGGATTGCCTGTGTTCTCCTCGAACCTCTACGGGGTTATCCGGGGGTCCGTCTGGCGACAAAGCGCCTATTTTGCCAACGCGTTCACGCCGCCCGGGTTTGCAAGAACAAAACAAATGAAAACCACGTTTTGCCGTTCCCCTCCCGGTTTGAGGAGCTATCTTAGACACCCATAGAGGGAGGGAACGGATGCCCTCGGGGAGAATCCCGCGTTCTGCCACACGGCCGGCGCGGTGCATTTGACGGTGCTGAGGCCAGGGAGGCTGCGCACCGCATCGGGTCGTGGTTGGCGAGCTAGTTGTGTCGTCACCCCACCTTTCAGCGCGGTGTGAACGCGCGCGGGTGGGTGCCGCCGGGCGAGCGCCCGGACGGTCGGGGCCGAGAAAGTTGTGGGCGTTGGCTGTGTGCCTGCCACCGCCGGCGTTCGCGGAACGGGAGAGATGGCGCGGTGAAGATCCTGCAATGCCACAACTACTATCAGCAGCCCGGCGGCGAAGACCGGGTCCTCGCCGAAGAAAAGGCGCTGCTGGAAGACTACGGCCACACCGTTGAGCAGTACGTCCTGCACAACGACGACGTCGCGCGCTACACCCGGCTGCAACTGCTGGGCAAGACGGTCTGGAGCCGTGAGGCCCGCCACGACATCCGCGAACGCGTGCTGACGTTCAAGCCCGACGTCGTCCACGTCCACAACACCCTGCCGCTGATGTCGCCGTCGATCTACTCGGCCGCGCGCTCGGCCGGCGCCGCGGTCGTGCAGACCCTCCACAACTACCGACTCGTCTGCCCCGGCGCGTACTGCCAGCTCGACGGCACGCCGTGCGAGAAGTGCGTCCACAAAACTTTCAAGTGGCCGGCCGTCCGCCACGCCTGCTACCGCGAGAACCGCGCAGCCACGGCGTCGATCGCCGGCATGCTCGCGGCCCACCACCTCCTGGGCACTTTCCGCAAACACATCGACCTCATGGTCACCTGCAGCCGGTTCGCCCGCGACAAGTTCGTCGCGGCCGGGTTCGACCCCGATCACATCGTCTGCAAACCCAACTTCCTCCGCGAAGACCTGGGCGTCGGCCACGGCGACGGCAAGTTCGCGATGTTCCTCGGCCGGCTATCGCCCGAAAAAGGCATCGGCACGCTCATCGAGGCCTGGGACCGCGACGACCTGGACCTTCCGCTGCACGTCGCCGGCGGCGGGCCGATGGCCGACGCCGTCCGCGACCTCGCCCGGCGTCGCCGCAACGTGAAGTACCTGGGCCACTGCCCCCGCGAGATGGTCGAGGCCGAACTCCGCGCCGCCGCCCTGCTCGTGTTCCCCTCGCAGACCTACGAGGGCATGCCCATGACCCTGCTCGAAGCCATGCAGGCCGGCACGCCCATCGTCGGCAGCGACCGCGGCGCCATCCCCGAGCTGGTCATGGCCGGCAAGACCGGCCGCGTCTTCCCGCCCGGCGACGCCGACGCCCTCCGCGACGCCGTCAAGGACATGATGGGCAACCCGCCCGCCCTGCGCTCCCTCCGCGGCTCGGTCCGCCACACCTACGAGATCCAGTTCAGCGCCGAGCCGGCCTACCGCAGCCTGATCGACACCTACCGCCGCGCCATCACCCGTCGTCACGACGCGGCCGCCGCCTCCTCGGTCCTGGCCGACTTCGAAACCGCATCGCTTTCCGACGACGCCGTCCTGGAGGAGAACGTCCGATGACCCACGAAAAGCACGCCGTCATCCTCGCCGGGGGCAAAGGCCGACGCCTCCAGCCCTACACCATCAACTTCCCCAAGCCGCTCGCGCCCGTCGCGGACCTGCCGATCCTCGAGATCGTCATCCGCCAACTCAAGCACCACGGCTTCCGGCGCTTCACCTTCGCCGTTGGGCACTTGGCCGAATTGCTCATGGCCTACTTCGGCGACGGGTCGAAGTGGAACGTGAAGATCGAATACTCACGCGAAGAAAAACCGCTCGGCACCGTTGCGCCGCTCACCTTGATCGACGACCTGCCCGAGCAGTTCCTCGTGATGAATGGCGACGTGCTCAGCACCATCGACTACGGCCAGCTCTACAACTACCACCGCGACAACGAGGCCGAGCTCACCATCGCCACCCACCCCAAGGAAGTAAAGATCGACCTGGGCGTCATCGAGTACGACGAGCAGCTCGAAGTCACCGGCTACAAGGAAAAGCCCCGGCTGCACTACGACGTGTCGATGGGCGTCTACATCTTCAACCGCGACGTGCTGGACCTGGTCATACCCGGCGAGTTCACCGACCTGCCCACCATGGTCCACCGCCTCATGAATAACAACCGCAAGGTCAAGGTCTACACCTCCGACTGCGAGTGGCTCGACATCGGCCGGCCCGAAGACTACGCCCTGGCGACCCAGCGCTTCCTGAAGATGCGCGACCGGTTCCTGCCCGCCGAGGTGGACGTGTCCAAACCGATGGTGCTCGATCACCCGCTGCGCCGCAAGGACGACGTGACCGCTTGATGTGTGTGTTTGCTTTGGTTTTTTCCGCGTTTGACCAGGAGAGCCTGTCCGTGAAAGTTTTGATCGCCGGCGGAGCCGGATATGTCGGGGCCCCCATGGCCCACCGCCTCTGGGAGGCCGGTCACGAGGTGACCGTGTTTGACCGGTTATCCTTCGGCGCGGAGTCGCTGACCTGCCTGCTCGGCCAGCCGCGCTTCACGCTCATCCGCGGAGACATCCGCGACGAGGCCGCCGTGCGTAACGCGTTGGAGGGACAGGACGCCGTGTGCCTGCTGGCCGCCATCGTCGGCGAGCCCGCCTGCAACCGCGACCCCGACGAGGCCCGCGACATCAACCTCGGCGGCGCCCGCGTCCTGCTCAAAGTCGCCCAAGAAGTCGGCGTTCAACGCTTCGTCTTCGCCAGCACCTGCAGCAACTACGGCGTCGCCGACACCTCCGCGCCCGTCGACGAGAACGCCCCGCTCAACCCCATCTCGGTCTATTCAGAGACCAAGGTCCAGGCCGAGCAGGAAATCCTCGCCGCCGCCAGCGACACGTTCTGCCCGACCGTGCTGCGGCTAAGCACCGCGTTCGGCGTGTCGCCGCGCATGCGCTTCGACCTGCTCGTCAGCGACTTCACCCTCGCCGCGGTCAAGGACCAGAAGGTCGTGATCTACGGCGAGCAGTTCTGGCGACCCTTCATCCACGTCCGAGACATCGCCAAGGGCTTCCAGACCGTCCTCGACGCCGACCGCGACACCGTGTGCGGCGAGGTCTTCAACCTCGGCGGCGACGACAACAACACCCGCAAGATCGACCTGGGCGAGTCCGTCGTGAAACACATCGACGACGCGTCGCTCGAGTTCGTGGAGCTCAACAACGACCCGCGCAGCTACCGCGTGGCCTTCGGCAAGGTGAAAGACCGCCTGGGCTTCACGCCCGACTGGTCCATCGACGACGGCGTCGCCGAGGTCGGCGCGGCGCTCAAGCAGCAGGTCTGGCCCGACCCCATGGACGCCCGCTACCGCAACTGACCCCCGCCCCCCGGAAAGTGGACCACGGCGTGAGCCATGTGTTCTGGAGAACGTGAACCGTGAGCATGAAGTACCTGGTCAGTGACGCCGACCTCGGCGAAGCCGAAGCCCAAGCCGCCGCCGACGTGGTGCGCGGCAAGTGGCTGTCGGTCGGCCCGCGCAGCGCCGCGTTCGAAGAGGCCTTCGCCGACAAGTTCGGCGCGGAGCACGCGGTGCTCGTGTCCAACTGCACGGCCGCGCTGCACCTGGCGCTGCTCGCGCTCGACGTCGGGCCGGGCGACGAGGTGCTCGTGCCGTCGTTCACGTTCGTCGCGTCGGTCAACGCGGTGCTCTACTGCGGCGCGACGCCCGTGTTCGTCGACATCGCCTCGGCCGACGACCTGAATCTCGGCGTCGCCGACCTCGAAGCCAAGATCACGCCGCGCACCAAGGCCGCCGTCGTCGTCCACATGGCCGGCTACCCCTGCGACATGGACGCGGTCATGGCCCTGGCCGACAAGCACGACTTTGCCGTCGTCGAAGACGCCTGCCACGCCATCGGCGCGGCGTACCAGGGCCGCGAAGGCTCGCCATACACCGGCAAGCACGCCGGCACGATCGGGCACGTCGGCTGCTTCAGCTTCTTCGCCAACAAGAACCTCGTCACCGGCGAGGGCGGCATGGTCGTCACCGACGACGAGCAGATCGCCCAGCGCGTCCGCCTCGGGCGCTCGCACGGCATGACCAAGACCAGTTGGGACAAGGCCACCGGCCGGGCGTCGCAGTACGACGTCGTGCAGACCGGCTTCAACTACCGCGCCACCGAGATCACCGCCGCCATCGGCCTGATCCAACTCGAAAAACTCGACACGAACAACGCCAAGCGACACGACCTTGTTGCCCACTACCGCAAACGCCTCGCGGAGCTTCCCGGCGTGACGATTCCGTTCGCCGACCGGCTTGAGGACAGCGCGCACCACGTCATGGCCGTCATGCTCGACGCGTCGATCGACCGGCAGGCGTTGCGCGACGCGTTGCAGGACGCGGGCGTGCAGACCACGTTCCACTACCCGCCGGTGCACGAGTTCACGCACATCCGCGCCCACGTGCGCGGCACGCCGAACCTGCCCCACACGATGGACGCCGCCGCGCGGGAAGTCACGCTGCCGCTGCACCCACTGCTGACCACCGACGACATCAACGCGATCTGTGACACGCTGATCGCCTGCCTCGATACCCAGAAGACCACAACACCGGCCGAGGGGAACCAGGAGCCGTCGCGCGTCTGACCACGGACGGTCGGAGCCGCTACGCGGACGGACAGACCCAGGGAGAAACACCCCGGCCACGCCGGGCACGGAAGGAAGCAAGGGCATGATGACCCGGACGAGAAAGCACAGCCTGATGACGACCGACCCCACGACGCCCGCCGCGCTGGCACCGACCCCGCGCGAGGTGCACCGCCTGCGCCACGTCCTGGTGCGCGAGCGCTCGCGCATCGACCGGGCCGGCGGCGTCATGTCGCTGGTCGTGTTCTATCTGCCCAAGCGCACCTGGCTCAGCCGGCGGAAGGTGCGGACCATGCTCGAGGTCTTGTCGGATCGGCTGCGCATCACCGACGAGGTCGGCGTGATCGACGGCCACCGCGCGTTCGCGCTGCTGCCCGACACCGACGCGTTGGGCGCCGAGGTGCTCGCCCGCCAGGTCCAGCGCCGCCTGAGCCGCAAGGGCCTGGTGACCAACTTCGCCGTCTTCCGCTACGTGTCCAGCCGCAAGCAGCTCGCCGACGACTCCCGCCCGCAGGGCCCGCCGCCCGGGTCGAACCACCACGGGCACGGCGACGGCCAAAGCAACGGTCACGCGAACGGTCAAAGCAACGGCCACGCCCACCACGACGGACACAGCCCGGACCACGACGGCCCGCCGCCGCTGCGGATCGCCTCCGCCAACGACGCACACCACACCGCGCCCGTCGCGAGCGACGCGCCCTGCCTGATCTCGAACTTCGCCGACACCCTGCCGTTGTGGAAGCGTGCCCTCGACGTCACGGTCGCGGGCACGGCGTTGACGCTCAGCGCGCCGCTCCTGGCCGCCGTCGCCGTCGCGATCAAGCTCGAAACCCCGGGCCCGGCGCTGTTCAAGCAGGTCCGCATGGGCGCCGGCCGACGCGCGTTCGAGATGTACAAGTTCCGCTCCATGGTCGTCGACGCCGAGAGCCAGCGCAACGAGCTGCTCGAGCTCAACGAGCAGGACGGCCCGGCGTTCAAGATCCGCAACGACCCGCGCGTGACCCGTGTCGGAAAGATCATCCGCGCAACGAGCCTCGACGAGCTGCCGCAGCTGCTCAACGTGCTCAAGGGCGACATGACGCTCGTGGGCCCACGCCCCCTGCCGGTGTTCGAGGCCGAGGCGTGCGAGCCCTGGCACGACGTCCGCCACAGCGTCCACCCCGGGCTGACCTGCATCTGGCAGGTGTGGGGCCGGTCGCGCGTGAGCTTCGACGACTGGGCCCGCATGGATCTGCGTTACGCCCGCAAGCGCACCCTACTGCACGACATGAAGATCCTCGCCGCCACCGTGCCCGCGGTGGTCAAGCGGGACGGGGCGTCCTGACGGACGAACAACCATGACCACCCACGCCAGCAACCAGCAACTCGTCGACCGCGCCGCGCCCCCGCCGCCCCGGCCCGAGGGCGACACCAAGCGCGACCTGTTCGGCATCCGCATCGACGCCGTCGATCCGCCGCGCGCCATCGCCCGCATCACGCGCTGGGCGCTCGAAGGCAAACCCGCCACCGTCGCCTTCACCGCCGTGCACGGCGTCGTCACCGCGGTCCACGACGAGGCGTTCCGCCGGGCCCTCAACGAAATCGACCTGGTCAACCCCGACGGCCAGCCGCTGCGCTGGGCGCTGAAGCTCTTCCACAAAGACGAACTCAGCGAACGCGTGTACGGCCCGCACACCATGTGGCGCCTCTGCGAGTGGGCCGCCGACTCCGGCGTGGGCGTCTACCTCTACGGCAGCAGCCCGCAGGTCATCGAGAAGCTTCAATCCCGTTTAGGCGAGGCGTTCCCCGCGCTGGACATCCGCGGCGCCGAGTCGCCGCCGTTCCGCCCTCTCACCGACGAGGAAGACGCGGCGATGGTGCAACGCATCAACGACAGCGGCGCAAAGCTCGTCTTCATCGGTCTGGGCTGCCCCAAGCAGGAGCTGTTCATCCACGAACACGCCGGCCAGATCAAGGGCGTGCAACTCGCGGTCGGTGCCGCGTTCGACTTCCACGCGGGCACGTTGAAGATGGCCCCGCCGTGGATGCAGCGCCGCGGGCTCGAGTGGCTGTACCGCCTCTACCGCGAGCCGCGCCGGCTGTGGAAGCGCTACTTCGGGACCAACTCGGTGTTCCTCGCGCTGTGTCTGAAGCGCCTGCTGCTGGGGCCTGGGAAACACGCGAAGGGTTCGGGGTGACGTGAGCGCCTTCTCCGCCGAGTCCGGGGCCGCCGAGCCGACGCCGAGCGCCGTGCGTCCGACCGGGGTGCGCGCCGACGCGGACCGTACGAACCAAACGAGCCTAACCAGCCATTGGGTCGGTAAGGGCTTCTGGGGCATGCTCGACATGGGCCTGTTCGCCGGCGGCAACTTCCTCACCCACGTCTTCCTGGCGCGCTGGCTCTCCGAGCCGGCCTACGGCACGTTCACCACCGCGTTCGCCATCTACCTCCTGCTCGCGGTCGTGCACACCTCCGTCATGATCGAGCCCATGATGGTGTACGGCTCGAAGCGCTACCGCCGACGCCTGCCCCACTACCTGGGCGACCTCGTGCGAATGCACGGCAAGCTCTGCGCCGTCTACGCCGCGGTCATGCTCGCCGTTGCCGGCGTCGAAGTCATGCTCGGCGAGGCGCGCCTGGCTTGGGCGCTGAGCGCGTTCGCGTTCGCCCAGTTCACGCTGCTGCTGCCGTGGGTGCTGCGCGACGCGTGCTACGTCAAGTCCGACCCCAAGCCCGCGGGCCTGGCGGGGATCATCTACGTCGCGTCCGTGCTCGTCGGGCTATTCACGCTGCGGGCGCTGGGCGCGCTGTCGCTGGCGTCGGCGATCCTCGTGCTCGGCGGCGCGGCGCTGCTGGCCAACGTCTGGCTGATCCACGTGCTGGGCCTGTGGAAGACCGTGTTCACCCTCACACCGCGCTGGCGCGCCGCGCGCATCCGGCACTGGCGCTTCGGCCGCTGGTCGCTGCTTTCCAACTTCATCCGCTACGTCCCCGAGCACCTGCCGATGATCCTCGTGCCCGTGGTCGTCGGCTACGCGGTCGGCAAAGACGCGGGCTTCGCCACCGGCGGCGCACTCAAGGCGCTGATCACCCTCGTCACGCCGTTCGTGTTGGTGACCTGGGCTTTGTCGAACCTGATGCTGCCGCTGCTGGTCCGCCGCGCGGGCACGCCGGCGTTCGAGGCCATGGCGTTGCGCGTCGCGCTCCTGGTCGCCGCGGGGCCGCTGCTTGCCTGGCCCGTCCTGGGACTGTTCGGTGAGCCGATCGTCGGGCTGCTGTTCGACGGCAAGTTCGTCGATCAGGCGTGGGTCCTCTGGATCCTCGGCGCGTTGCCCGTGCTCATCTCGGTCAACTGCATCCTGTTCGCGATGTTCCGGGCGCTGGACCGGCCGGCCCTGCTGCTGCCGTGCACCATCGCCGCGGCAATCACCATGGTCGTCGTCGGCCTGCCGATGCTGTGGTGGTTCGGGCTGTGGGGCATGGTCGTGGGCATGCTCACCGCCCAGCTCGTGCAGAGCGTGGCGCTGGGCTGGATGTACATGGCGAAGCTGCACCGCGAGGCGGTCGGCGGCGCGCGGCCGCACGCCAAGAGTAACTCGGCCGCGTTCGGTTCGAACGTGCCCGATCCCGTCGGCGCTCTGGTGGAGGCCACGCCGTGAGCAGCGCGCCCTCCCCGAGCCTGACCGGCGTGACACCGGCCGCGCCCGTGGCGACCGCCGCGCCGATCACACGCGACGCCGCGTGGACCCACGCGCTGCGGCACATCTGGAGCCGGTGGTGGATGATCGCGTTCGGCCTGTCGCACATGGGGTACGTGGCGATCGGCAAGGGCTTCGCGTACCTGCCTTACCCGCCGGTGTTCGCGGGTGAGTTGTTGATGCTTTCGGGCCTGCCGCTGATTCTGTTCTGCCGCCGACCGCGCGACCTGTTGCGGCTTCCGACGGTCTGGCTGATCGGGCTGCTGGGCGTGTGGTGCATGGGCCGGGTGCTGCCGTTCCTGGGGCAATACAAGGTGGACGCGCTGCGTGACGCGGCGATCTTTTATTACGCGGTGTTCACGGTGATCGTCGCGGCGGCGCTGATCGACCACCCGCGGTTCCTGCCGGCGCTGGTCCGCGCCGTGGACAAGTGGGGCTGGCGTCTGGTGGGCATCGTGCCGCTGCTGTTCATCGTGCAGCTTTCGCTGGGGCTGGAGTCGGGCGTGCCGCGCTGGCCGGTCGTCAACGTGCCCATGATCTACATCAAGATGGGCGATCCGCTGGTGTTCGGCGCGGCGATGGCGTCGCTGACCATCGTCGGCTTGGGCCGGCCGCGCAGCGGGTGGTGGTACCTGCCGATGGCGCTGCTGGTGGCGGTGCACGGCGTGGCGAACCGCGGCGGGCTCTTCGCGTTTCTGATCGCGTTCTCGCTGTCGTTCGCGTTCTTCCCGAAGTCGTCGTGGCCGTGGCGGACGGCGGCGCTGACCATCGTGATCATCGTCTCCCTGGTGGCGATCAACCCCACGGTCAAGATGCCCGGCCGGACGCGCGAGTTCTCGATGGAGCAGTTCACCAACAACCTGGTGAGCACGTTCGTCACCGTCGACAAGGGCGACCTCCAGGACACCAAGAGCTGGCGCCTCGAGTGGTGGGGCGGGATCCTGGACTACACGTTCCGCGGCGACTACTTCTGGGGCGGCAAGGGCTTCGGCGTCAACCTCGCAACCGTCGACGGGTTTCAGGTCTTCGAGGACAACTCGCTGCGCAGCCCGCACAACGGCACGCTGACCATCCTCGCCCGCGGCGGCGTGCCGGCGGTGTGCATCTGGCTGGCCATGCACTTGAGCTGGGGGTGCTCCGTCGCGTGGGCCTTCGCCAAGGCCAAGGCGAAACAACTGCGTGGCTGGACGCGCTACTTCGTCTGGGTGTCCGCGGCGTACCTGGCGACCATGTTCCACGGCAGCTTCGACGTCTACCTCGAAAACCCCATGGGCGGAATCTGGCTGTGGAGCCTGATGGGCCTGGGGCTGGCGGGCGTGGCGCTCGCGCCCCGACACCCGCACCTGCTCGAATCATCGGTCTTCAACGACGATGTGCGTCTCCCGCGCAGGAGGGCCGCCGCGTGAACGACCCGCGCGTCTACATCACGACCAGTTGGGACGACGGCCACCCGTGCGACCTGCGCCTCGCAGAGATGCTTCAGAAGCACGGCCTGTGCGGGACGTTCTATGTGCCGCGTCGTTTCTACGACCAGCCGTGCGTCGCGCCCCGGGAATACGAGCCGTTCGGCCCGGGCGTCGAGGTCGGGGCGCACACGATCCACCACGTCGTCCTCACCCGGGGCATCGACGGGCGGGCCGAGATCGAGGCGTCCAAGGACTGGGTCGAGCAGCAGACCGGCCGGCCGTGCCGAATGTTCTGCCCGCCGTCGGGTCGGTTCACGGCCCGTCACCGCGCGATCTGTGAAGACGCCGGGTTCCTGGGGATGCGCACCGTCGAGGGCTGGTCGCTGGACCTGCCGCGTCGGCACGGCCGGCTGTGCGAGATGCCCACCACCGTGCAGGCCCACCCGACCCCGGCCGTCCGACACCTGCGGAACCTCGCCAAGCGCCGCGCGGTCCGCGGCACCACCCACTGGCTCCGCCGGGGCTGCGCGGTGTCCTGGGGGCAGGGGCTTCGACGCATGACCGATGTCGCGCTGCGCCGCGGCGGCGTCATCCACCTCTGGGGGCACAGCTGGGAGATCGACGCGGCCGACCAGTGGGCCGCGCTCGACGACGCCTTCGCGTTCCTCGGACAGGCCTGCGCCGACGGCCGCGCCCAGCCCATCACCAACGGCGCGCTGGCCGAGTTGTTCTGCGGCGACGCGATTCCCTTGAAAGCTGTGTCAATCCTGGAAGACCTTAAGCCCTGTGCCGATCCGGACCCGGCGACAACCCCCACCCCCGCACCGGCTCTTGCGATTTCCACCCCAGTTTCGGAAGACTTGAACCCCACCTCCGCGCACCTTGGTCAGGTGCGGCGGTCCCCCCGCTCGTTGTCGGCGTCACGCGGACGCCGCGAGCCGGACCGCCGATCCCGCTTTGGCCTCCGACGCGCCGTCAGGAGATTTGCCCGTGCTGCCCGCTTCTTTTAACCGTCCCGCGCCCGTCCCGGCCGCGATGCCCACCCCGCTGCGCGACCGCTCGATCTTCGAGATCATGTGGTCGCACCGGCTGCTGCTGATCGTCCTGGGCCTGCTCGGCTTCGCCGCCGGCGTGGGCGTCTGGAAGGTCGTGCCGCCCAAGTACCAGGCGTCCGCCACCGTCTACGTCCACCGACCGCCCGTCAGCGGCAACGTGAACCCCTTCGTCTCGCGCGGCGCCACCGCCGGCGCGGCGCCGGCCCAGGAAGCGGTCCTCAAGTCGGCCGCCGTCCTCGACGCCGTCCTCGCCGAGCCCGGCATCGGCGAAGGCCCGGTGCTGAGCAAACAGAAGGACCCGCAGTCGTACCTCGAAAAGAAGCTCCGCTTTTCCGTCGCCGACGACAAGGAGACGCTCACGCTGCGCTTCGCCTCGACCGACCCGCAGGAAGCCGCCGACGTGGTCAACGCGGTCGTCCGCAACTTCGTCAAGGCCCAGAGCCGACGCGCCAACATGACCCTCGCCGAGGCCCTCGCCGTCGACCCCGAGCACACCCCGCACACCGAGGCCACGCTCAACACCGACGCGGACGGCACGTTCGGGCTCAACGTCGGGTCGCGCGAGATGATGACCCGCCTCGCCGAGCAACAGCTCACCCGGCTTTCGGAAGAAGTCATCGAAGCGACGCTCGCGCTCGAAAACGCCGAGGCCCGCCTCGCCGCCGCCCGCCAGAACCGGCAGGACTTCGACGCGCTGCTGCAGCTGGCGATGGACCAGAACAACAACGTGCAGTACGACAGCTCGGCGCTCACGCAGATCCGGCAGATCGAGGTCGCACTGGGCGTCGCGCAGACCCGGCTGTCCGCCGCCAAGCAGGTGCTCGGGCCCCAGCACGTCATGCAGCGCAGCTACCAGGCGAACGTCCACACGCTGACCGACCAGCTCGGCGAGGCCCGCGCCGACGCCGCCGAGAACCTGCTCCAGAGCTTCGCCCAGTCGCGCGACCAGGCCCGCGCCCGCCTGGACCACCTGCGCCAGCGCACCCAGGCCGCCCAGGCCGCCGCCGACCACATCGCCCAGCTCGCGATCGAGGTGCTCAGCCCGGCGGTGCCGCCGCGCAAGCCGGCCGGACCCAAGCTCGTCGTGTTCGCCGCCGTGGGCCTAATTCTAGGGCTCGGCTTGGCGACCTTCATCGGGCTGGTCCGCGAGGTCCGCCGCATCGCCGACGACTTCGAGGCCGGTGCCGTGGACGCCGACGACGCCCCCGCCGGCTGGGCCGTGACCTCGATGAACGCCGGTGCCCTGCCCGCGCCCCACGCCACCGGCTGGGATCGGCCGGCGCCCGCGGTGTCCGACGCCCCCGCGCTGCTGGGCGTCATCCCCCGCATCGCCGCGACGCACCGGCTCGTGGGCCCCGGCTACGACCGCGCCGCCGACTCGCTGCACCAGCTCCGCGCCGTCCTCCAGGCCATCGCCCGCCAGCAGGACGTCGCCACCATCGCTTTCGTCAGCCCCCGCCGCGGCACCGGCCGCACCAGCGTGACCATCGGCGTCGCCTCGTCGCTCGCCACCGCCGGCACCCGCGTCCTCGCCGTCGACGCCGACCTTGCCGGACGCATCGCCCGCAAACAGGTCGCCCGCGCCGCCGCCCGGCAAACCGACGCGCCGCAACGCCCCGACGGCAACCTCCTCGGCCTGGCCGAACAATCCGGGCACTTCGCCCGCGACCACCAGGACGACCCGCCCCACCACGAACACCACGAACACGAACACGCCAACGGCCACGCCGGCCCGCTCGGCATCGCCGGCTTCCTCGAAGGCCAACCCCTCCAGGACTGCCTCAAGACCGCCGGCAACGACCGCCTCGCCTTCCTGCCCGCCTCCTCCGCGGAAGACCGGCACCTCGGCGTCTTCAGCGACCGCAAGATCGTCGAACTCATCGACCAGGCCACGCCCGCCTTCGACCTGATGCTCTTCGACGCCGGCCCGATCCCCGGCTCGCTCGAAGCCTTCACCGTCGCCAGCGTCGTGGACGGCGTCGTCATCGTCGTCGAAGAAAACCAGGACATGGCCGAGTACCAACGCACGATCCAGCACCTCCGCGTCATCAACGCCAAGGTCCTCGGCGTCGTCATCAACAAGGCCGCCCAGGCCGACACCCCCGCCCCGGCCCCGGCGCGAAACGGCGACGGCCACGCCCCCCAACCCGAACCGGCACACGACGACGACGCCCCGGACACCCACGACAGCGCCGACTTCGCGGCCGCCGGCTCGGGCATCCTCGCCGCGTCGATCTTCACCGACCGCCAGGCCGGCTACCAGGAACAGGACTGGGAACTCACCGCCGTCAACGACCTGCTGCCCAACGACAAAGACCTCGACGACATCAAGACGGTCCCCTCCAAGCACTGACCGCCACGCGTCGAAACACCCCGCCATTTCCGTCCGGGTTTGCCAACACGCCCCCGGCCTTCCCCCGCACCCACCCGGCCCCGAAATGGTCGGGCTTGGCCGATACGGGTGGGGTCAACCCAACTTCACAAGACTCCGCCCCGCTTCCCCCGGCGGGAAAGCGGTTGACTTTGCCGCATTCCGCGGTAGATTGACTTGGTAAAACGATTACAGCCCGCCGGTCCCGGCCCGCCCTTGGTGCCGCGGAAGGCGTGCCCCATCCCGCCTCAATGGTCCCGTCTGCGGTGGTGGGGTCGATTCCCTTTTCTCCGGCGCCCCGCTCGAACCACCTCGCCCCGACGTTTCGCGCCATTCCTTGTTGACCATGACCACGCACCCGGCCAGCCTCGGTTCCCCGGCCTCCCGCGCCCCGCGCCGCCCCGCGCCGCGCGAGCAATTGGGCCTGCGCGACGTCCTCGGCGCCGGCGTGCTCGTGGGCTGCGCGATCGACGGCGGCCTGCCCGCCGCGCTGCGCCCGGTCGAGCGAAAACTGCTCTGCCACCACTTCAACGCGCTCACCCCCGAAAACCTCCTCAAGCCCGGCAACGCCCAGCCGACCGAGGGCCGGTTCAACCTCCGCGACGCCGACGCCACCGTCGCCTTCGCCCGCGCCAACAACCTCGCGGTCATCGGCCACTGCCTCATGTGGCACCAGCAGTGCCCGGACTGGTTCTTCAAAAACGGCGGCGCCGCCGCCTCGCGCGACCTGCTGCTGGCGCGGATGGAAAAACACATCGACACCGTCGTCGGACGCTACCGGGGCATGATCCACGGCTGGGACGTGTTCAACGAAGCGATCGCCGAGCCGGGTGACTACCTGCGCGACACGCCGTTTACTCAGATCGCCGGGCCCGACGTGATCGCCGATGCGTTCCGCATGGCCCACGCCGCCGACCCCGACGCCGAGCTGTACTACAACGACTTCAACATCGAGGTGCCCGACAAACGCGAACGCACGCTGCGCCTTCTGCGTGAGTTGCTCGACGCCGGCGTGCGCGTCGACGCCGTCGGCATCCAGGGCCACTGGCTTCTCGACCGGGTCCCCTTCGACGACCTCGAAGCCGCCATCGAAGCTTTCCACGCGTTGGGCCTGAAGGTGATGATCACCGAGCTGGACCTCGACGTGGTCGAGCGCCCCGACTGCGGCGCCGACGTGGCCGTGCACCATGACTACTCGGTCGCGGACGACGTCTACCGGCAGGGCTGCCCGGACGAAGTCCTCCGGCGTCAGGCCGAGCAGTACGCGAAGTTGTTTGACCTGATCCGCCGCCACGCCGACAAGGTCGCGCGCGTCAGCTTCTGGGGCCTGCACGACGGGCGTAGCTGGCTGAACTACTGGCCCGGCGAACGGACCAACCACCCGCTGCTGTTCGACCGCGACTGCCGGCCCAAGATCGCGTACGACGCCGTCGCCCGCATGCTCGAATCGCACGGCCCGAAACGCCCCGCCTGAGGCCCACGGATTCAATCCGTGGGCTTCTCTCTTCTCTCGTTGCCCTAGTGGAGCGACAACGCCCCTGCTTCACTTGTCAAAGAGCCGGCAGTTCTACAAAGCGGCGGCCGGTAGCCGCCGTCGAGCGCTCGCAAACACGCGCCCCGAACGGCCGACACCGTCGGCCCCTTTATATCACCACCTTCACCAAGGCCGGACCTTCGTCCCACGCGGCGGCGGCTCCCACTTCACGCAGCACCGCGCTGATGCACACCTCGCATCGGCCCCGGCGAGCCGTCGCGTTCGGATCGGACTCCCTTGGCGTGTGTCCCGTCGGCGCTCGTGACTTGCCCGTCGGCAAATGAGAGGAACGCTGCGTTTTCCCGAGACACGGCCTCACCGACCTGGAACCCCGCGACAACCTGCGGGCCCCCGCCACCCCGGCCCCCGGAAGGGACGGGAAGAAGCGGAGCTTACTTCGGGGAGCTGGTGCGCGTTGCTGCGCAGCAAAAGAAACCACGGAGGCGCGGAGAGCGCAGAGGTCGCGCAGAGAACGACATTTACGTTTTCAGCCGCACTGCCACGCAGTGCGGGACGAGCGTCATCAACCTGCGCAGAGCGCGCAGACCATTGGGCTGCGGCGATACACCGCATCGATGGTTCAACGTGTGCGTCGGTTTCGTTCACGCCGCCACGCCAACGCGCCCGCCAGCAATGTTGCCGCCGCCGTGGGTTCGGGGATGCAGTCGTCGTGCGGGCCGGGCGAGAGGGGCCAGCGGCCGTTGATGATGGTGAGCGAGTCTTCGACGAAGAACTCGCCGTTGGCCGAGGCGAAGTATTTCATCGTGCCGTTCGCGTCGGCCGTGAAGGTGATCTGGGCGACGACGAACTGCGTCTGATCAAAAATGAACTGCCCGGGCGCGGGGTTGTAGGCCTGGCTGATCTTGGTGTCGCTGTCGAAGACCGCCGAGACCTCGGTGGGGTCGAGGTTGACGGCACCGCCGCCGAACGCGGGTTGTCCGCCCACGTTGTTCTCGGCCCGGAGGCCGCCCTGAGCGACGAAGGTGTCGAAAGCGAGGTCGGGCACGAAGCCCACCGCGGCTTGGGTGGGTGCCACGTTGTTCGCGCCGCCGAAAAAATCGACGTTGACGACCGACCCGGTGTCGAGTTCGACGAGGATCTGCGACCCGGTGTACTGGCCTGTGAAATCGATGGACAGCACGTTCGAGACCACGTCGGTGCCGTCGGAAAGCGTGCCGAAGAACTGGCAGACGTGCAGGTCGGTGACCTGGGCGGCGGCGCGCGGGCTCGCCAGAACGACCGACACGAACAAAGACAACAACACGCATGAGCGTCTCATGCCTTCTCTCCTCGATGAAGAAGCGCGACCCCCGGCAACAACACCGCCAGCGCCGCGGGTTCGGGGACGATGCGGCCGTTGACGATGCGGTACTGGTCGGCGCCGCCGATCGTGTTGCCTTCGCGGGTGAAGAAGAACTCGCTGTTGGCCGAGGCGAAGTAGGCGAAGGTGCCCTGGGCGTCGGGCGTGAAGGAGAGCTGGGCGACGACGAACTGGGTCTGGTCGAGGATGGACTGCCCGGCGGCGGGGTTGTACGCCTGGCTGATCTTCACGGGGTCGTTCCAGACTGCCGAGACCTTGGTGGGGTCGAGGTTCACGGCGCCGCCGCCGAATGCTGGTTCGCCACCGATGTTGTCGGACTGGCGAAGGCTGCCCTGCGCCAAGAATGTGTCGAGGTAGATGTCGTAAAAGCTGGATGGAAGTAGTTCGAGTGGGCTCGGTGGAGGCGGCACAAAGTTGTTCGGCCGGCCAAGGAAGTCGATGTGGTTGTAGACCGACCCGCTGTCGAGCTCGACGAGGATCTGCGAGCCGGTGTACTGGCCGAGGAAGTCGATCTCCATCACGTTCACGACGACTTCGGTGCCGTCGTGGAGCTGATCGGGAGTAACCGCGACACGGAAGTCGGTGACCTGCGCGTGGGCGAGGGGACAGATCGACGCGGCGACGATCAACGTCAATAGGGACGTCGTGCGTTTCATCCCATGTTTCTCCGATTCATGAGCGCGACGCCCGGCAACAACACCGCCAGCGCCGCTGGTTCGGGGACGATGCGGCCGTTAACGATGCGGTACTGGTCGGTGCCGCCCATGGCGTTGCCGTCGCGGGTGTAGAAAAACTCGCCGTTGGCGGAGGCGAAGTAGGCGAAGGTGCCTTGGGCGTCGGGGGTGAACGAGAGCTGGGCGACGACGAACTGGGTCTGGTCGAGGATGGACTGCCCGGCGGCGGGGTTGTACGCCTGGCTGATCTTCACGGGGTCGTTCCAGACGGCCGAGACCTCGGTGGGGTCGAGGTTCACGGCGCCGCCGCCGAATGCGGGGTTGCCGCCGATGGTGTCGGAAGCACGCAGGCCGCCCTGGGCGAGGAACGTGTCAAGTTCGAAGTCGAAATCGAATAAACCACACACAGCGCAGGGCACGGGGGAGTAGTTGTTATGAACGCCGAAACTCTGGAGATTGACGATCTCGCCCTGCGTCAACTCCACCAGCAGCTGTGAACCGGTGTATTGCCCATCGAAGTCGATGGCCAGCGCGTTGGCGACGATGTCGGTGCTGCCGTCGGAGAGCTGGCCGATCCGAGTGTCCACACGGAAGTTGGTGACCTGCGCGTGGGCGATGGGACAGATCGACGCGGCGACGAACGCGAGGGGAAGGGCGCGAATCAGAGGAGACCGCATGGTGAACGCTCCGGAGTAGCGGCGCAAGGCTTATCCCGGCCGGCGGCGCGCCAGCAGCCCGAGCGCCGCGCCACCCAACAGCGCCGCGGTGGCCGGCTCGGGGATGATCTGGCCGGAGATGATGTTCCAGCCGGCCGGGGTGGTGTAGAACTGCCCGTTGGCCGAGGCGAAGTACTGGAACGTGCCTTGGGCGTCGGCGGTGAGGGTCAGCTGGAACACGCCGAAGTCGGTCTGGTCGAGGATGAACTGCCCGGCCGCGGGGTTCCAGGACTGGCTGATCTTCGTGGCGTCGTTGAACACGGCCGAGGTTTCGGTGGCGTCAAGGTTGACGGCCCCGCCGCCGAGCGCCGGGTTGCCGCCGATGGTGTCGGTGTTGCGGAACCCGCCCTGGGCCAGGAACGTGTCGAACGCGAGGTCGGGGTTGACATTGTCGATCGCGCCCTGATTGGGGGCGACATCCTGGTCGGCCCCGAAGAGGTCGGTGTTGAAGATCGTCCCCGTGTCGAGCACGACCAGCAGTTGCGAGCCGGTGTATTGGCCGGTGAAGTCGATGGAGAACTGGTTGACGACGACGCTGGTGCCGTCGGCCAGTTGGGCGGATGTCGAGGTGACGTCGATGTCGGTGACCTGCGCCGCGGCCGGGGTGGCGACGACGAGGCCGGCGGCGGCGAGGGCGGACAAGACGCAGGGGCAGGCGAGACGCGAAACGGATCGGGCGGGTTTCATGATTTCTCCTCTGGCATAGGCGAAAAGGTGTACAGGTAAATAAGTTTCAAACACAGAACTCGGTGGGATGTGTCAGCGGGCGCGGCGGCGGAGCGTGGTCAGCGCGAGGCCGAACGCGGCGGTGAGCGCGAGGGACGCGGGTTCGGGCAGCGCGGCGGCGTTGGGGCCAAGGGCGTACAGATCGCCTTCGATGTTTGCGCCCCAGTTGGACAGGATGGGGTCGAGTTCGTCCTGGCTCACGACTCCGGTGGGCAGGCCCTGCACCCAGCCGTCGGGCACGCCTTCACTGGCGATGTCGCGGCCCCAGTTCTGGAGGATGAAGTCCAGGTCGCCCTGGCCGACGTGCCCGTTGCTGTCGTAGTCGCCGGGCAGGGTGGTGACGACGCGGCCGTTGAGGATCTGATAGACCTCGGCCCCGCCGAACTGGCTGGTCTGCGTGATGAACAGGCTGCCGTTGGCGCCGGCCTTGTAGGTGATGCGGCCGACGGCGTCGTCGGTGAACGCGAGTTGGGCGACGGCGAAATCGGTCATGTCGGCGATGACGTTGCCGGCCCCGGGGTTCCACGCCTGGCTGATCTTGACGGGGTCGTTCCAGACGGCCGCGACCTCGGTGGGGTCGATGGTGACCGCGCCGCCGCCCATCTGCGGGTCGCCGCCGATGTTGTCCTGGGCGCGCGTGCCGCCCTGGGCGAGGAACGTGTCGAAGGCGAGGTCCGGCTCGATGCCGACCAGGCCCTCGTGCGGCGCGAAGTTGCTGTCCGCCCCGAACGCCGTGACGTTGATGATCGCGCCTTGCGTCAGTTCGACCAGCATGAGCGAGCCGGTGTATTGGCCGGTGAAGTCCAGGCTCAGCACGTTCGCGACCACGTTCGTGCCGTCGCTGAGTTGCCCGGCCGTTGATGTGATGTCGAACGCGCTGACCTGGGCGGTCGCGGGCAGGGTGCAGGCCGACAACGCCGCGGCGGCGGAGGAGGCGGACAGGAAGGCCGACAAGCGCGGACGCGGGGCATGCAACATGGGGAACCTCCGGGAGAGATGAAAACCACAGTCCGGCCCGCTGCACGCTGCCGGAAGTCGGGGATTCACCCACTGCGACTAGGATAACCCTTCCCACCGCCAAATCCGAGCGTTTCCCGCGTAATTAACACGATAAACGCGAAAAAGCCGGGTGCGGCCGGCGTGGGCAGGCTTTAAGCGGGGAGGCGAACGCGGCGGCACCGCCGGCACCGAGCCAGGCCGACGAGTCCAAGTCCGACGAAGGCCGACGGTTCGGGAACGGCCGCGGCGCTCGCTCGCGGGGCCGTGGTGTCGCCCCAGTTGAGCAGCACGCCGTCGAGTTCGGCCTGATCGACGATGCCCGTGGTCGGGCGCTGGTTGATCCACGCGGCGGGCAGCCCCGCGAAGCCCGCGCCCCAGTTCTGGAGCACCAGGTCCAGGTCGCCCTGCTCGACTTGGCCGGAGTCGTCGTAGTCGCCGGCGGTCTGCGCGGCGGTTGAGAAGCCGTACTGGCCGGTGGTGCTGATGCCGTTGACGCCGGCGTTGCCGCTGATGGCGCCGCCGCCGAGGTTGATCCCCGGGAAGCTGAAGGTCGCGATCGATGAGGGGCTTCCGGTGCTGAACGCGCCGCCGCCGCCGATGAGGTCACCGTTGGCGTCGAGGGTGAGGACGGGGCCGCCGGCGTTGGTGGACCCGCCCTGGAACGTGCCGTTGCCGGCGACGGGCGTGCCGTCGATGACGAGGCTCCACGCGATCAGGTCCAGCCCGACGTTGGTCATGCCGGGCTCCAGATCGGGCGCCACCTCGATGAACCCGACCACTGGGTCGCCGACCTCCGGGCCGCCGGGCGGGGGTGTGCCGACGACGGTGCCGCTGTAGGTCACGATGCTGGCGTGAACCGACGCCGAAACCGCCAGCGTCGCGACACCAAGGAGGATGGACACGAGGCGACTGAGCATGGCGGCAGCCCAACGGGATGAACGAGTTCGCAGCGGTTCCTCAGCGCACCACCCGAGACCGACGCGCCGACCACACAAGCCCACCGAGGCCCAGCAGCGCCGCGGCCGCCGGCTCGGGCACGACGCCGACGGTGACGCCGTCGATGATCTCCCCGGGCGCGGAGAACTCGTTGACGCCTTCGAGGAACAGCGACGCGTTGCCCACCGGGACGCCGGTGCCGACGATCACGTCGACGATGAACGGCTCGAAGCGCACGAGGTCGTCGCGGGTGAACTCCTGGCCGGCGAGGGTCATGAGGTCCGCGCCGCCGGCGGTGTTGATCGCGGCGAGCAGGATCGCGCCGTCGTCGAGGATGGTGAAGGCCTGGACGTCGGGGTCGCCGCCGTTGCCGTCGATGAGCGAGCCGTTGAAGAAGAGGTCGGCGTCGTTTTCGGTGGGGTCGTAAGCGACGACATCGGCGTTGTCGATGGTTCCGCCCAGGAACGACGCGCCGTCGTCGCTGCCGACCGAGAAGTAGATCACGCCGGCGCCGTCCACATAGACCGCGTCGATGTTGGCCACGGTGTTGTTCAGGCCTTCCAGGCCCACGGCGCTGGCGTCGAGGAACATGGTCGCGCCGCCGGTCGTGCGGTCGATCTCAAGCAGGTCGGACTCGGTGAAGTCGAGCGCACCCACGGTGCCGCCGGCCTGGGTGGAGATGATGAGGTTGCCGTTGGGCAACTCATGCACCGCGTCGAGGTCGCGCATGATGCCGGTCTCGTCGGCGAGATCGAATATCTGCAACGCGACATCGGTGTCGGGGTTGTAGGCCACCAGCGCGTCGTCTTCGAAATTGACCGTGCCCAACTGAGCAGGGGACGTGGTGGTCAACGCCACCTCGGTCGGGGACACATCCCCCGCCCGCGCCGTCGTCACGCACGACACCGCACCGGCACCCAACACCAAAACCACGCAATCAGCAATCTTCATCTCGACTCGCCTCCAACTCAATACAGAAACACGAGGACCAAGGGTATCACGATCAGATCGACGAACCAACCCCGCGACGCCGATTCGCCACGAACCACGAAAGCACGCACACGCCCAACGCCGCCGGCTCGGGCACCGCCGACCCGTCAAACCGCGGCGACGACGTGTTTCCCCAATTTAACAACACACCGTCCAGCTCCGCCTGATCGACGATCCCCGAGTTCGGGCGTTCGTTGACCCATGTGCCCGGCACACCCGCGAAGCCCGCGCCCCAGTTCTGGAGCACCAGGTCCAGGTCGCCCTGCTCGACCTGCCCCGAGTCGTCGTAGTCGCCGGCCGGGGCGTTGCCCATGGTCAGGTAGTCCGCCCCGGACGCGCCCATCGCGGAGGTGATGTTGACCGGCGCGCCCGAGTCGCTGAAGGCGAGCACATCGGTGATCTGGATCGTGCTGAACAGGTCGGCCGCGTTGCTCACGTTGCTGCCGTCGGGCAGGAGCTGCGACCCGCTGCTGCCGGCGATGATCCAGTCGCTGACGAGCTGGAGGATCAGCTCGACCTTGTAGGTCTCGCCGACGAGCGGGAACGGGTCGGAGGTGAGCGTGAGGTCGACCGGGCCGTTGGTGAACAGCTCGACGCGCGAGCCGGGCACGGTGACGTTCGCGTTGGGGCTGGGCGCGAAGGTCTGGCGGAGGTTGATGTACCCCGACGAGAACGGGTAAGCGCCGGGCGACTCGCTGACGTCGCCGGTGATGCGCAGCTCGAGGCGGATGTGGTCGATGGGCGAGTCGCCCTGGACGTCGATCTCGTCGAGGTAGCGCGCGTTGGTCTGCGCGCCCAGCGCCGTGGGGGTGCCGGTGAACGTGTCGGGGTCGAACGCGTCGTTGGCGGGGTTGAAGAAGGCGTTGTTGATCGACGTGTTCAGCGAGCCGCGCAGCACGCCGAAGTCGGACTGGGCCTGGCCCTGGACGTTGAAGCTCATCGTCGCGTCGGCGCCCGAGCCGTCCAGACCGTTGAACTCAAACGTCTCGTCGAGCGAGACGACCTGGTCGGTGAATTCATTGACGAAGGGTTCGAGGTTGACCTGCGAGCTGCCGTTGCGCGCGACGCCCACGATCGTCGAGCGCACCTCGGCCGCGAACGTCTCGCCGACCGGGAACACGCCGATCAGCAGCGCCGCCGCTAACGCGACAAGCCCCCACGCCGACACCGTTGTGCGCATCGCCTTGCTCATCCTCTTTCGTCTCCTCGTCGCCGCGGACGGCGGGCACCTGGCCCGGGATCATCCCGAGCCGGCTTGGATACTAACGGCGTGCCGTGCGACAAACCATCGGGAAACCCCGCAGACACCGCAAACGCAGGGGTTTCGTCACCGTCGTGCCTCACGCGGATGTGAAGCTGGCGAAGCTTTCACGCCGCCCGTTGCACCCACGCCGCGCTCAATCCCGTCAACGCCGACGGCGAACACGACTGACACACAGCCCAGCCATCCCCAGCAGGACCGTCCCGCCCGCGGGTTCGGGGATTTTGAGGGTGTAGACGACGCCGATGTCGAACTGGCCCCCGCTCGTGGTCGTGCCGTAAAGCGTGCCGCTGTCGTAGATGAGCCCCGCGTGGAAGGGCCGGGCGCCGTCGTTGGCGCCGCCGGCGAAGTCGTGGATCTTCTGGTAGCCGGTGCCGTCAAGGTCGATCTGGTAGATCGTGCCCTGGCTGTGGTCGCCGCCGCCCAGCGTGACGCCGTAGAGCGTGTTGCCGTCCAGGGCCAGGGCACCCATGGGGGAGATGCCGTCCTGGCCGGCCCCGAAGGTGTGGAGCACGTCGAAGTTGCTGCCGTCGGTGTCGATGGCGAAGAGAACGCCCCGGTTGGCGGCGACACCGGAGATGAAGCCGCCGGTCTGGGTCGTGCCGTACAGGCGGTTGTTGACCAGGACCAGTTGGTTCTCGGCGGGGATCGCGCCGTCGGGTCGGATGGAGGAAGTGTTGTCGAACTCGAAGAGCGTGTTGAAGCCGGTGCCGTCGGCGTTGATCTTGAAGACCGTGCCGGCGTTGGGTGAGATCGGGTTGCCGCCTTGGGTCATGCCGTAGAGCGTCGAGCCGTCGGTGGTAAGCGCGGTGCGGGGGGTGTGGCCGTCGGCGGTCGTGGGGTTAAAGCCGTGGAGTTCGGTGAACCCGGTGCCGTCAGTCCCGAGGCGAAAAACGGTCCCGCCGCCGCCGGCCTGGTTGGGGATGATGACGGACCCGGCGTTGGCGCCGCCGTCAGCGGTCGTGCCGTAGAGCGTGTTGCCGATCTGGGTGACGCCGACGACGGGGGTTTGAGGATCGGTCTGCGTGCCGGGATAGTTGAACTGGTGGAGTTGGGCGAACCCGGTGCCGTCGGTGTTGATCTTGTAGACACTCCCGCCGAACGAACCGGTCGTGCCGTAGAGCGTCTGGTTATCAACGATGACGTTGCCGCGCGGGTTCTGCCCGTCGGTGAAGGTGCCGCCGGTGAAGCTGTGGAGCAGGCCGAACCCCGTGCCGTCGGCGTTGAGTTTGTAGACGGTGCCCGCGTCGGGCAGGCCGCCGCGCCGCGTGGTGCCGTAGAGCACGCCATTGTCCAACAACAGCCCGGTCGGCGAATGGCCGTCGGTCGCGCCGGAGGTGAAGGTGTGCAGGATGGTGAGGTTCGTCGCCGACGCCGGCCCCGAAGCGAATACCCCACACGCCAGCAACGAACACGCCACGACCCCACGCGACAAACGACTCGGACTCCTCATGATCTTCCGCCCTTCGACCTGTGAGATGAAAACGTGAAACCCGCGATCCGCCCCAACCCGACTGCGACATGACCGCGATCTCAACCATCCCCACGATATCGCTCGCGACACCGCCGACCAAGCAGATTCGCCCACCCCTCGCGAAAGTCAGGGTTTCACTGAATCACGCCGCCTTCCGCCGGGCCCGGTCCGCGAACTCACCCAGCCGCCAGTGGTCGATCACCGTCATCGCCCGGCGGCGCAGGCCCGGGCGGTCCGTCGTCGCGTGGCTGAACACCCGGCTCAGCCAGGCCTCCAACAACACCAACGCCAGCACCGCCCACAGCAGCCACATGTGCAGTGCCGCCCGCGGCGACTCGGACGCGAGAAACTCGGCCGGCGCTTCGGGCAGCCACGACCACGCGCCAAGCGCGTCCCACCACGCGCTCAGCGCCGTCTCGTCCAGGGCCCGGGCGTCGCCGGCCTTGGCCTCGGGGTTGATGGCGACCAGCACCGGCGCATCGCCGCTGCGCGGCAACACGTACAACCCCGGACGCGGCGCGGGGGCGTCGAGGTCGAGACGCCGCGTGCGGTCGGTCGTGGCGTCGGTCGCGGCTCCGGTTGCGTCGGTGCCGTTCGTGTTGTTCGAGATTGAACCGGACGCGTCGCCCATCCGCACCCGCTGCGCTTCCGCGACGTTCAACCCGCCCGGCGGGCGCTCGTCGGCGGGCCAGGCACGCCGGCCCAAACGCTGCGACACCGCCGACCGCAGCGCGTCCTGCACCAGCGCCGGGAACAACGGCTTGGCGGGCAGATTTGTCCACGACGGGTCCAGCGCCGAACCCAGCCACAGCACCGTGCCTTTGCCCGCGGGCTGCGCGACCAGCCACGGCGACTCCGCGCCGCCCCACGACAGCCAGACCGCCGCGCCCGGACGCGCACCGGGCGATGAGGTTGACGACGAACGCGTCGCGGTGTTGTCCGTCGTGTCGGTGTTGTCGTTCGGGGTGTCGCGTGTCTCCGAACCCGACGGCACGTCTTCCACCTCCGCGTCCGCCGACACGTTCACCACCCGGTTCACCCGCACCGGCCCCAGCAGCGCCGACCACGAACCCGACAACAGCGACAACGCCTCGGGCGCGCCGGCACCCTCGGCCAGCGACGCGCCCTCGGCCAACTCCGTCACGTCCCCCGCCAACGGCAACGCCTCGCCCAGCGCCCGCGACATCAACGCCGGCCAGTTCAACGAGCCGCGCGTGTCCGCGTCCGGCATCACCCACAGCACCCCGCCCGCCTCCACCCACGGTGCCAACGCCGACCAGCCCTCGGGCCCGACCAGCGCCGGCGACAACACGAACACCGCGTCCAACCCCTCGAGCGCCCCCACGTCGATCCGCGCAAGCGCCGACGATTCAATCCCCGAAGAGCCCACGCCCGCGCCGCCGCCCAGCGCCGCGCGGACAAACACCGCCGGGCCCAGGTCGTTCGTGTTGGTTGCGCTAACCGCACCGGTCGTGCCCGATGAGTCCGCGGTTTCCGGGGATGCCGCGGTCTCGCCGCCCTGCACCCCGACCCGCAGCAGCCGTACGGCCTCGACCACCGCGAACGACTCGTCATCGAGCCACAGCGCGTCCTCCGCCGTCGCCGACGCGCCGACGCGCCCCAACAACACCGCCCGCACCGCCAGCGCCTCGCGGTCGAAACCCTCCGGCAACGCCGGCAACGCCACCGCCACCGACAACGCCACCTCCGACTGACCCACCGACCACGACACGTCCCGCTCCGCCGTCGCCACCACCTGCGCTGCGAGTTCATCCGCGCCGGCGTCGTTCGGCACGCGCAACAACTCCACGCGCACCAACGCCGAGGCGCTTTCGGCCGCGTCCTCAAACCGGCGGACCGTGAGGCTCACATTCACCGACCCCGCCGCGCCGCCGCCCTGCTGCACGACCACCGCGCGGCGGGGCACGACCGCGCTGATCTGGCGGTTGGGCCGCGACGCCGCCGGGCGGCGCAGCGCCACCGCCGCCCGGTCTGCGAGCATCACCAGCCCCGCGGGTGCGGGCTCGGTCAGCGCGCCGTCACCCCGTGCGAAGCCGGACAACACCGTGACCACCGGCCGGGCCGCCGCGGCGTCGCGCTCGACCTTCGCCGAGATCGCCGACACCAGACGTGGCCAGTCCGCCGCGACGGGCGCAGGTTCGAGTTCGTCCAACGCCGACCGCACCGCGCCCAGGCTCCCGGCCGCGCCCTCGAGCGCCGCGTCGGGCCGGGTCGACCGCCACAACACCACGCGGTCGCCCGCGCCGAGTGCGTCGAGCAAGGCAGACGCATCGCGTTTCAACGCGTCGAGGCGTGAGGAAGCAGTACGCGACGAAGCCGCGTCGCTTTCTGATTCCGGGTTTGCTGTGTTTGTTGCGTTTGCAGCGTTTTCCACCACTGCGCTCGTCAGCGCGTCGTCGATCACCACGTGCACCGTCCGCCCCCCGCCGCCGGCCCCGGACAACCACCGCGCGACCGCCCCGCCGACCACCGGCCCCGCCAGCGCCAACCCGATCAACAACACCAGCAAGCACCGCGTCGCCAGCAGCAGCCACTGCTCAAGGCGCAGCCGGTTCTTCTGCTTCTGGTACGCCAGCCGCAGGAACCGCATCGCCCCCCACCGCTGCCGCTTCCGCCGAAGGCGCGACAACAAGTGGATCGCGATCGGCACCGCGATCGCCGCCGCGCCCGCACCGGCAAGTGCCGGGGCGATGAAGGAGGACGCGACTTGGGCGAGCATCATCATCATCTTCGGTGAACCGATACATAAGCCCAACCCGAGTTTCGATCAAAACACGCCGTGATACCAGAATCCGGATTGTTTTCGTCATATTCCGAGAAGCCGAGACCCTCATGGATGGTCCATAAGTAGCCGTCCTTGCCTTCATCAAGCTCTAGGATCAAACCCTCAGCAGCCGACTTTTCTACCGCGGCTCTGGGAAGCCAGTACCGACGACCTGCACGTACCGACAAGCTATCCGGAACAGTGTGTTGCTCAGCCCATTGAACAAACGAGTCTTCTTCTACACGAAACAGATAGCAATCCATCGGTCCCAAGCCCGACGTATACGCTGAAACTTTCTCCGCGCCGGCCGGAACGAACCTCGTTTGCGTTTCAACTCTGTCGGTGTAATCCACACGCGGGATCGACGCGATCACGGTTAGCCCAATAAACCCTAAGACCACGAGCACAATGAACACCGGGAGAACAACCCGTTTCAATCTGCGTTTATCTGCGTCCATCTGTGGTTTCATGCTCACTGCTTCCCGATCATCGACGCGCGCTTCGCCAGGAAATGCGACAGCGGCGGGCCGAGGGGGTCTCTCGTGTTCAGTCGCAAGTAATCGAACCCGAACTTTCGGCAGAGCCTTTCGACGGTGTCGAGGTGTTCGAGCACGACCTCCATGTACGCGCCGCGCAACGCCGCGGGGTCCAGGGGCAATCGCCCTTCGCCTTCCAAACCGAGGAAGTCGGTGGGGTCGCGCATGTTGAAATCGAGCTCGGCCGGGTCCATGACCTGCAGCACGATCGCATCATGCCCCTTCCCCCGGAAAAAGCGCAAACGGCCCAACGCGTTCTCGAGGTGGGTAGGGTCGTCAAACAGATCGGAGATGATCACGACCAGTGACCGCCGGCCTAAACGATTCACCGTGCGGTCGATGATGCGTTCGAGGTCGGTGTGGTTGTGCGTGTTGTCGTCCGGCACGAGGTCGTCGTTGGTTTCGTCCACGAGTTGGGTGCGGGCGAGGGTGGCGGCGATGGACTGCCAGTGGTCAGACGCGTTGGAGAGGCGGGTGCCGTCCACGACGTCGTCGGCGAAGACGGTGAGCCCGACGCGGTCGCGCTGGGCGATGGCGACGTTGGCCATGGCGGCGGCGACGCAGCACGCGTGGTTCCATTTCGACCAATTCGATGTCCAGCCGGGGCGGCTCTCGGTGAGGGACGTGTAGCCCATCGAGCCGGAGCAATCGACGAGCAGGAGCAGGTCGAGGTTGGTTTCCTTGAGGTACTGCTTGATGTAGAGCCGGTCGGTCTTGCCGAGGATCTTCCAGTCGAGGGAGCGCAGGTCGTCGCCGGCGGTGTAGGGCCGGTGCTGGGCGAACTCGACGGAGACGCCCTGCATGGGCGAGCGGTGCTGCCCGGACATGAGGCCCTCGACGATGAGGCGGGCGCGCAGGTCGATGCCTTTGATGGACGCGAGGGTCTGCGGGTCGAGGTAGTTGGGGGCGGGGGGCATGTAAGAAGTGAGATGTTAGATGTTAGATGTTAGATGTCGGCATCAAGTCACTTTCGGCTACGTGCGGATTTCAGGGCGGCGGCGATGATGGCAGTGATCTCGTTGGCTTCTTCGAGCAAGGGGGTGACGCGTTTGGGCTTGACCATCTCGGCCTCAATGATGAGTTCGAGCCAGAAGCAGGTCTCGTCGGCTTCCTCCAAGACGATCGCTAGTTTCGCGATGAAGTCGGGCTTAGACTTTCCCCGCCCGGCCGCGCGGTAGTTGGCGGCCACCGACGTCGCGCTGCGGAACACCTGCGAACCCACGGCCCGTCCGCGGTAGTCATCCGGCAACGCTTTCGTCAGTTCCAAAACCCGCAGCGCAAACGCCTTCAACCGAGCTTCCAGCTCTCGACGCTTCTCCGCCGCACTGCCCGAAACATCTACCATCTAACCTCTCACATCTAACATCACCTAAGCACCGCCGCCGCCTGCGGGTCGCTCGCGCTGTCCACCGTGATCGTTTCGAGCAAGCGCTCGATCAGATCGTCGGTCGTGATGCCCTCGCTCTCGGCGTTGAAGTTGGTGAGGATGCGGTGGCGCAGCACGGGCGCCGCGATCGCGGCGATGTCGTCGGACGTGACGTGCGTCCGGCCATCCAGCACGGCCCGGGCCTTGCCGGCGAGGATGAGGTACTGCGACGCGCGGGGGCCCGCACCCCAACGCAGGTACTGCTGCATGAAGTCGGGGCGGGCGTCGGCATCCCCACGCGACGGCGGGCGCGTCGCGCGCACCAGCCGCAGCGCGTAGCCCGCGACGTGGTCGGGCACGGGGACCTGACGCACCAGGTCCTGCACGGCCTTGACCTTCTCGGCGTCGAGTACGGGCTCGATCGTCTCACGCGCCCCGGAAGTCGTACGGCGGATGACTTCCAGCTCGTCCGCCTCGCTGGGGTAGCTGACGCGGATCATGAACATGAAGCGATCCAGCTGCGCCTCGGGCAGCGGGTAGGTGCCTTCCTGCTCGATGGGGTTCTGCGTGGCTAAGACGAAGAACGGGTCGGGCAGCGCCATCGTCTGACCGCCGGCGGTGACGTGGTGCTCCTGCATCGCCTCGAGCAGCGCGGCCTGGGTCTTGGGCGGGGTGCGGTTGATCTCGTCGGCGAGGATGCAGTTGGCGAACACCGGGCCCTTGACGAAACGGAAGGCGCGTTGCCCGGTGGTGTGGTCTTCCTCGATGACCTCGGTGCCGGTGATGTCCGAGGGCATGAGGTCGGGCGTGAACTGGATGCGGTTGAACGACAGGTGCAGCGACTTGGCGACGGTGGAGACCAGCAGCGTCTTGGCCAGGCCCGGCACGCCGACGAGCAGCGCGTGCCCGCGGCAGAACAGGGCCATGAACAGCTGGTCGATCACCTCGTGCTGCCCGACGACGGCCCGGCCGACCTGGGCGCGGAGCTGGTCCGCGGCGGCGCGGGCGTCTTCGACGGCCTGCTGGGCGGGGGCGGGATCGACGGTGGTGGCACTTCCGGGGGTGTCGCTCATGGCGTTAGGGTAGCCCGGTTCAGGGTTCGGGGAACGAGGATCGGCGATCAGCCAGAATGCATTAAAGACGACCGAAAGGAATGGCCGGTTCGTCGCGTGCATAGCCTGTGAAGAACGGAGGGTCGCAAGTTCTCGCCCTTGATCATGTTCGCCGATCCCTGATCCCTGTCCCCCGATCCCCGACAAACATGCCCGAGCTGCCCGAGGTTGAAACCGTGCGCCGCACGCTGGAACGCGCGGTGGTCGGGCGGCGGGTGGTAGCCGTGGAGCTGCGACGGCCGGACGTGGTGTGCGATGGCGAAACGATGTCCGGTGCGTGGAAGGGGGATTCGGTGTCGGCGGTGCTTCGGCACGGCAAGCAGTTGGCGCTGGTGGGTGAACGCGGCTGCGTCGCGTGTGTGCATCTGGGCATGTCGGGGCGGTTGTGTGTGTACGAACCCCCGGAAGGTGAAACGCACAATGCGCACCCTCCCCCGGCCCCTCCCAAGGGGAGGGGAGTTCAGACATTTCCGGTGCACACGCACGTGGTGTGGCGGTTTATGGACGGCTCGGCGCTGGCGTTCACGGACCCGCGGCGGTTTGGTGGGGTGTGGTGCTTCACGGACGAGGCGGCGTTGCAGGAACAGCGTTGGGGCGTATTGGGGCCGGATGCTTTGACGATCACGCCTGGGCGGCTGCACGCGGAGCTGAGCAAGACGCAGCGCGGGCTCAAGGCGGCGCTGCTGGATCAGCATCTGGTGGCGGGGTTGGGCAACATCTACGTGGACGAATTGCTGTTCGCGACGCGGATCGCGCCGGAGCGGTGCGCGGCGGCGGTGACGCGGGAGGAGGCCCGCCGGCTGGTGGGGGCGATGCGTCGGCTGCTGATTCGGGCGATCGAGGCCGGCGGCAGCACGCTGCGGGACTACGTGGACGCCAACGGATCACCGGGGTCGTACGCCCTGCGGCACAAGGTGTACGGCCGGGGCGGCCAGCCGTGCCGACGATGCCGGGCGGTTCTGCGGTCGGACCTGATCGCCGGCCGAACCACGGTCTGGTGCGGGCGGTGCCAACCGGGAGCAGTCGTCACGGAAAGATGAAGAAGTCGTTTGGAAGGATTTATCTGTCCTCTCCCTTCTTCTGCGTTGGCGCAACGTGGAAAACCGCGCGGATAAGTCTGCAAGGTCTTTATTGGGAGTGGTTTGAATCGGCAGGTTTATTGGGGACCGGATGGCGCACGAACGCCGTTCGCGCTCAAAACAAAGCAGGGGCGTGGCGACTGAATTGTGTTCAGATCGTGTGACGGAAGAGAGCGTGGTGCAGGCCGCGCGTCGGAGCGCCGGGCTCGAGTGGGCGGCCGCGCGCGGTTCCCGAGGTTTTCCACGGGGGTTGCGCCAAGGGACGGGGGCTGTCTGGTGAATGCCGGGGGGCGATCCGGGGCTTCGCGTTGCCCAACCCTCGGCTTTAAGAGGGAGGTTACGGGCGGCGTTACGACCCGGCCTTGAGGACGACGAGGGTGGTGTCGTCGCTGCCGCGGCGGGGGCCGGTGTGTTCGCGGAGTTGCCGGAGGACATGGTTGAGGAAGTCGCGGGCGGTGGGAAAGGCGTCGGGGCGTTCGAGGTAGTCGCCGAACAGGCCGTCGATGCGTTCGCGTCCGAAGCGCTGCTGGTCGGGGTTCATCGCGTCGGGCAGGCCGTCGGTGTAGAGCAGGATGAGGTCGCCGGGTTTGAGGTCGATGACGGAGTTTTCGTAGGGCTGGGTGCGGTCGATGCCGACGATCATGCCGCCGACGTCGAGGGGGATGAGTTTGCCGTCGCGCAGCAGCAGGGGCGGCTCGTGCCCGGCGTTGCAGTAGGTGAGTCGGCGGGTGTGCGGGTTGTAGACGCCGTACCACAGGGTGGCGAACTCGTTGTCGAGCGTGTCGCGGGTGAGGGCGACGTTGACGCGGCGGATGACCTCGTCGAGGTGGTAGACGTCGTGGGCGTAGGCGCGCAGGGACGCGCGGACGGCGGCCATGAGCAGCGAGGCGGCGATGCCCTTGCCGGCGACGTCGCCGATGGCGAAGCCCATGTTGTCGTCGCCGAGCTTGATGAAGTCGTAGAAGTCGCCCGAGAGCTGGAAGCTGGGGACGTAGCGCGCCGCGATATCCAGCCCGGGTAGCTGCGGTTCGCGCCGCGGCAGCATGCGGCGCTGCACGTCGGCGGCGAGGTTGAGTTGGCGGAGCGTTTCGGCGTTGCGTCGGCGGTCGGTCTCGAGGCGCTGCTTGGAGATCGCAGTGGCGACGAGCTGGGCGACGGCGCGGAAAAGCTTGACCTGTTCCTTGGTGAAGGCGCGGACTTGCGTGGTATACGCCTGGATGCTGCCGATGGCCGTGCCCTGGTCGATCAGGCCCAGCGCGAGCATGGAGTTGAGGCCTTCCCGGCGGGCATCCTCGGGGTAGTAGGTGCGCGGATCGGTGGGCAGGTCTTCGATGTAGATCACGTCGCCGGCCATGGCCTTGGTGTACATCTCGGAGCGGTTGACCAGCAGTTGGTTGCGGTTGACGTAGGAGTCGGACAGGCCGTGGTTGGCGCGGCGTTTGAGTTCGGGGCCGTCCGGCCCGTCTTCGAGCAGGCGGATGACCACGGCGTCGACGCCGAGCACGGCCGCGGTCTCGCGCGCCGCGGTGTCGAGGATGTGTTGCAGGTCGTTGGAACCCGACAACACGGTGGACACGCGGTACAGCGCCGCGAGTTCCTGCAGGTGGTGCCGGGCCGCCCAGGTCTGGTAGCACAGCCGGGCGATGGCGTTGGCGATGAGGTAGAGGAACTGCACCGACGCGGCGCGGTTGGCGGCGAAGGCGGACTCGGCGGTGCGCACCAGGTCGTCGCGTTCGTCGTCGGGCAGGTCGAGCGCCGACGCGAGCGCATCCAGGCGCTGGCGGTTGGACTGGGGCGTGCGGGTCGGGTCGTCGGCCTGGACGACGATGCTGCCCAGCGTCTTGCCCTCGACGGTGATGGGCGCGGTGAACTGCCCGTTCTCAAGCTGCGCGTCGGCGTCGAGGAGTTGGCCCAGCGCGGCGTCGACCAGGAAGCGGTCGGTGCGGTCGGTCTCGGCGACGACGGGCCGGCCGTCGGCGTCGAGGATCGCCGTGTCCATCTTGGTCACGGCGGCGAACGCGTCCTGGATCTGCTGGAGCGTTTCGAGGTCGAGGAAGTCGGTGAGCGAGAGGCGCGCGAGGGGGAGGTCGACGGAGTCGCTGCGGCTTGCGCCGGTTTGGCCGGGAAACTCCGGCGTTTCGGGTTGGGGCGGGGCGTCGGTCACGTCGCGGTGTTCCGATTCCCCTCCCTCGGGGAGGGGTCAGGGGAGGGTGCTCGGCGGGTCGTGGGTGACGCGAGCGTGTTGGGTTTTGAGAGAAGTAAGCACCCTCCCCCGGCCCCTCCCAAAGGGAGGGGAGTTCGAGCACTCAGACCAACAGCGCCGCGGGGTTTTCAAGCAACCTGCGCAGCGTGCTGAGGTATTCGGCGGCGCTCGCGCCGTCGATGACACGGTGGTCGCCCGAGAGGGTGACGTTCATCTCGTGGCCGACGACGATCTGCCCGTCGCGGACAACGGGTTTTTCGAGCGCGGCGCCGACGGCGATGATTGCGGCGTTGGGCGGGTTGATGATGGCGGTGAACTGCGTGACGCCGTACTGCGGCATCCCTAAGTTCGAGATGGTGATCGTCGAGTCGGACATCTCCGCCGGCGAGAGGCCGGTGGTGCGGGCCTTCTTGGCGAGGGCCTTGACGTCCTGGCTGATCTGGCGGAGGCCCTTGTTCTGGACGTCGCGGACGGTGGCGACGAGCAGGCCGCCGCCGGTGCCGTCGTCCTGGATGGGCAGGGCGATGGCGGTGCCGACGTTGACGCTGCCGTGGTACTGCACGGCGTCGCCGGTCCACGAGGCGTTGACCACGGGGTGTTCGAGGCACGCGAGCGCGATGGCGCGGGTGACGAAGTCGTTGACGGAGAGCTTGACGCCCTGCGATTCGAGCTGGCCGTTGATGGTTTTGCGCAGCTCCATCAGCGGGTCCATGTAGACCGCGACGGAGACCTGGAAGTGCGGGACGGTGGTCTTGGATTCGACGAGGCGCTTGGCGATGGTCTTGCGCATGCCGGACAGCGCGACGGTCTTGGTTTCCAGGCCGGCGGCGGCGATGGTCGGGACGGGTGCGGGCTTTTGGTCCGGGGCTTCGTGTTGCTCAGCCCTCGGCTTGGCGCTGCCGGTTTCGACGGCGGCGAGGATGTCGCGTTTGATGATGCGCCCGTCGGGGCCCGAGCCCTGGAGTTGACTCACGTCCAGGCCGTGTTCGTCGGCCAACTTGCGGGCCAGCGGGGAGATGCGGACGCCCCCGGAAGTGGCAGTGTTGGTGTCAGTGGCAGGAGGCGGACTGGCCGGGGTAGACGCGGCGCTACCGTTCGAAGACGGCTCGGGCTTCGCTTCCTCTTGATTTTCTTTTTCCTTTTCTGCACCGCCACCAGCACCGTCACCGACACTGCCCGCCGCGTCTTCCACCGACTCGCCGTCCTCGGCGAGCACGGCGATCAGCGAGCCCACCGGGACGGTCCCGCCCTCGTCGATGGCGAGCTTCGCGATCGTGCCCTCGTCGAAGACGTTGAGTTCCATGGTGGCTTTGTCGGTCTCGACGTCGGCGACGTGGTCGGAGGCGGCGACCTTGTCGCCGGGCTTGACCAGCCAGCGGACGAGGGTGCCCTCCTCCATGGTGTCCGAGAGGCGGGGCATGGTGATCTGGATGGGCATGGGCGGGGCTCCGGGGCGTCGGGCGGGACGCGGCATCGTACCCGCGCCCGCGGGGCCCGGCCAAGGCGGGGCGGCCGGGAATGCGGGTTTTTTCGCCCCTCGGCCCCATAATTTGATTTACAGATAAAATTATCCGATTATACTTGAGGCACGAAATCGGCTCCCCCCTCCGCCATCGGGGCCGCTTCGGAAAGGAGCTCACCGTGGAACTTCACACCCGTTACCTCGGCCTGGACCTCGAACACCCGATCATCCCCGGCGCCAGCCCGCTCTGCGACGACGTGGACACCGCCCGGCAGCTCGAAGACGCGGGGGCGCCGCTGATCGTCATGTCCTCGCTGTTCGAGGAAGAGCTGGCGAACATGCCGTTGTCCCGCCCGGCCGGGTCGATCGCCCCGCCGGTGATCCCCGCCGACTACCGCAAGGCCGGCGTGCGCGTTGACCCGGAGGACTACTTCGACCGGGTCTACCGCCTCAAGCATGTGCTGGGCATCCCCGTGGTCGCGTCGCTCAACGGCACGACGCCGGGCGGCTGGCTGCGCTACGCGCTGGCGATGGAGCAGGCCGGTGCCGACGCGATCGAGTTAAACGTCTACAAGGTCGCGACGGAGCTGGGCGAGACCTCCGACGATGTCGAGCGCGACATGGTCGGCATGGTGGACACGCTGCGGAACAAGCTGGCGATCCCCATCGCGGTGAAGCTCTCGCCGTTCATCACCGCCCTGCCGAACCTGGCGACGCACCTGGGCGAGGCCGGCGCGGAGGCCTTGGTGATGTTCAACCGGTTCTACCAGCCGCACATCGACTGGCCGGGCATGACGCCGTCGCGGACGCTGCGTCTGAGCGAGGGCAACGAGCTGAACCTTCGGCTGCGGTGGGCGGCGATCCTGGCCGAACGCGTCCGGCCGAACCTCGCGGTCAGCGGCGGCGTGACCAGCGGGCAGGACGTGGCCCGGGCGGTGGCGTGCGGCGCGCACGCGGTGCAGGTGGTGACGCCGCTTTACCTGCACGGGCCGGACTATCTGACGACGCTGGTGGAGCAATTCGTCCGGGCGCTGGAAGCCGCGGATGTTCACAGCGTGCAGGGACTCCGCGGGCGGTTGGCGTTGGGGCAGGTCCCGCAGCGGGAGGCGTACGTCCGGGCGAACTACTACCGGGTGCTGCGCAGCGGGAAGGCGGGGAACCTCAGCGCGTCCGGCACGGACTGACCCGGAGGAGGGCCAGCACCGGCGAACGGACCGCACGGCGCCCTGCCGTAGACGCGCCTTGGGGGGGCTCGGCAGGGCGTCTTTTTCATTGTGTTGGGGTTCGAAATGTCCGGCGGCGCGGCGGTAGACAATGGGAATGGTCGTGGGCGTTCGATGTGGTCATATACTTTGAGGGTGGACACACACCTCCGGTCTTGGTTCAACGTGTTGGTCGTGCTGGTCGCGTCGTTGGCGATGGCGATGGCGTTGGCGCCGCCGAGCCACGGCAACGGCGGGTTGACGATGCCGCTGCCGATGGATTGTTTTTTGGTGGTTTCGTCGGTGGGAGTGGATTCCACGACCGAAGATACGGCCGTAGAAAACGAAGACGTAGTCGCAGTCGAAGAGGATGACGCGGAAACAACCGCGGAACCTACAACGTCTCCGGCTGCTTCAACCGCGCCCGGCCCGACGTCCAGCCGGGCCGCGCTGCAGGCGTTGCCCTCCGGCAGCGTCGTCGCGGTCATCCCGGTCGAGGGCATGATCTACGACTTCACGCTCGAGTCGCTGGAGCGCCGCGTGCAACGCGCGATCGACGGCGGCGCGACGGTGATCGTGCTCGAGCTCGACACGCCCGGCGGGGTGGTGACGTCGGCGCAGGACATCTGCCGGTACCTCAAAAACCTGCCCGTGCCGGTGATCGCGTGGGTCAACGACCAGGCTTACTCGGCGGGGACGATGATCGCCTCGGCGTGCGACGCGGTGGTGATGTCCAACTCGTCCGCGTTCGGCGACTCGGCGCCGGTCGCGATGGGCCAGGAGCTCGCCCCCACCGAGCGGGCCAAGGCGCTCTCGCCCGTCCTGGCCGAGTACCGAGACAACGCCCGCGCGAACGGGTACGACTTCGCGCCGTTCCACGCGATGTGCGTGCTGGGCATCGAGGTGTATTTCGTCGAGCACGTCGAGACCGGGCAGCGTCGGCTCGTGAACCAGACCGACTTCGACATCATGGTCAACGGCCTGAGCTTCGAGGCGGCGCAGGACAAACACCTCCGCGGCGGCGACCCCGAAGACGACTACGCCAAGATCGCCCGCCCCACGCCGACCGTCTCCGCGAACGAACAGAGCCTTTGGCGCGCCGTCGAAACCCTGCCCAGCGGCCACACCTTGCCCAACGGCCTGGTGCACGACGGCAGCACGCTCTACACGCTCAACCAGACCGAAGCGGTCGACCTCGGGCTCGCGGCCGCGATCGTTGCGGACGAACCCGCGCTGCGCAAGCGCCTCAACGCGGGCAGCGTCGTCCGCGTCGAGCAGACGTGGTCCGAGTCGCTCGCGGGGTTTCTGACCAACCCGTTCGTGCGCGGCGTGCTCGTGCTCGCGGTGCTGGTCGGCGCATACGTCGAGTTCCAGGCGCCGGGCGTGGGGTTCCCCGGCGCGATCGCGGTCATCGCGTTGATCGTGCTGTTGGTCGCGCCGTTCGTGGTCGGGCTCGCCGAGGTCTGGCACCTGATCGTGATGGTGCTGGGGCTGGCGCTCTTGATCGTGGAACTGGTGGCGACGCCGACATTCGGGCTGCTGGGCATTGTGGGCATCGTCATGGTCATCGCCGGGCTCGCGCTGTCTGTCGTGCCTACCGACGGCAGCGGCAAGCTCCCGATGCCCGCGCCCGGGACGGGCGACCTCTTATTGCGCTCATCGCTTTCGATGCTCGGCGCGTTTGCGCTGGCGTTGGTGGCGATGGTCGCGCTGACCCAGTTCTACGGCAAGGTGCCGTTCCTCAACCGGCTGATCCTGGCCGACGACCCCCGGGCCGGCTCCGGTGATCCGTCGCGACCGACATCCCCGGTCCACGGCGACCACGCCCTGGGCGGTGACCGCCCCGCCGCCGTCGGCCAGGCCGCCACCGTGACCGCCACCGGCCTGCGACCCTCCGGCCGGATCGAGATTGACGGCCACCTCATCGACGCCGTCTCCACCGGCGGCTTCATCGACCCCGGCACCGCCGTCCGCGTCGTCGAGGTCCACGGCAACCGCGTCGTCGTCGATGCCGAAGAGGCCTGACCCGGCACCCCGCCCGCCGGTGTTTGAGGTTTGCCCCGGCGACATTTGGCGTTCCCCCCGCCTTGCGATACGATTCCCGGCCGCACACCGCGGGGTGTAGCTCAGCTTGGTAGAGCGCTTCGTTCGGGACGAAGAGGTCGCATGTTCAAATCATGTCACCCCGATTGGCCGTCTTCCGGGGAGGATCGTCAAGCGCATCGTCAATCGCGCGGGGCGATGTGAATCCACACAACCCGAGCGAACCGATCCGCTGATGTTGGGATTGGGTCACTGGACGCCGGACGTCGCCTTGAAGGGGACGCCGCGGTCGTCCGCGACGGGAGTGAGGGTGAAGGCAAACCCCATGTCCAGCGCGTGGTCGCGCAGGCGCAGCGCGGGGCCGAACGCGTCCGGCCAGACGGCAACCGAGAGATAGTCGCGCCGCGGGTCGAGACCGGCCAGCCAGCCAATCAACGCCTGGTCGCCCGCGGCGCCGTCGCCGATCCGCGTGCCCGCGCCGGGCCGGGGGCGCACCCGGTTGGCCGTGGTGTCGAGGCGGAGGTCGTCCGCGTTGACCGTCGGATCACCGCCGCCCGACGGGAAACGCAGCACCTCGACCAAATGCTCGGCCTTAAGCATGACGGGCACCTCGCGTTTGGCCGTGGTCTGGAAACGTCCGACGCGCTGGCGATCCGGGGACATTCGCGGCGCGTTCTCCAACGCGGTTCGCGCGTCGAGCAGTTGCTGCTCCAACGCGGCGACGTGCTGTTCCGCGGCGTCAATCGCGGCGCGGGCCTCTAGCACATCTTGCTGTTGCTCTTCTTGGACGCGGTGGAGTCGGGCGAGTTCCGCTTCGGCCAGCTCGACTTCGGCGAGCGCGGCTTGGTACCGACCTGTATCGACGCGGTCGTTCTGTTCGGCGTCTTCCAACAGCGCACGCAGAACGGCGATCTGTCTGCGCAGATCGTCCGAATCTGCGGGGGCTTGCTGACGTTGCGTGACGTCACCGATCGCATCGCTCGGGTTGGCGGTCGAGAACTGCAAAAGGATCACAACCGCCAGCGCGATGAACACAATCCCGCCGAACACGTTGCTGATCGCGTCGAGAAACAACTCGAGCGCGTCCTGCGTGTCTTCCTGAAATCGGCACCGACTCACGGATCGGCCTCCGGATTTTCAGGCAGCACCAGGTCCCAACCAACGTCGTACCCGTGCGCCCGCAGCCCCCCCTGCAAACCATGAAACGCCTCGACGCCACTCGGTTCGACCAGCAAAACCAACGCATCGCCTGCGGGGTCTAAGGTTTCAACCCAACGCAATACATCATCCGCGGTCCCGCCGAGGTCAACCGCCCCAGCGTTTTCGGTTCCGGTTGCCACGTCGCTGCTCACGAGCCTGCCCGCCCGCCACGGCCCGTCGGAAAGCCGCACCCACCACGTCTCTTTCCCCGAAGCTTCGCCGCCCAGCCGAGTCACGCGTTGCGTGTTCAGCCGAGCGGCAACCCGTGTCTCGACCTCCGCGAGTTGTTCGGCCAGCTGCCGGGCGCGCTCGTCGAGGGTTTCGCCACGCGTACGCAGCGCCTCGGCCGTGGCGGCCAACGCTGCCGACTGCGCCTCGGCGTCCAGCCGCTGGTCGCGGGCGCGGTCCAGGCGTTCGGTGAGCTGTTGCAAAACGGAACCCGCAATCACCATCAAAGTATCATCGTTGTTTGAGGATTCTTCGATCGCGCTGCGCAGCCGATCGCGCTGAGCCCGCAACGCCTCGAGTTCGGCCGGGTCGAACGGTGTTGCTTCGGTCGTCGACATCGTCGGGGTCGGCGCGGCGGTGACCGTGCGTGTCAGCAAATCCATCACCAGCAGCAAGGTCGTGACGATCATCACGCCCGTGACCGCACACATGATGTCCTGGAACGCGAACAGCGAGAACGGCCCGCCCGCCCCGCCGCGCCGGCCTCGGCGGCGACGCCCGCTCACGCGCCCGCCTCGAACGGGCTGAGCCGCAGCCGACCGACCACGTGCTTCCGGCAGTAGTCGCCGCACGCGTCGAGCAAATCTTCCTCGCGCTTGCGCACCACGGTCAGCAGCATCTGCACCCCCAGCGCCGCGACCAGCGCGACCAGCGTCGTGTCGAACGCCGTTGCCAGCCCGCCGGTCACCTCGCGCAGCGCCGGCTTGAGCTGCTCGAAGTCGGCCGTATCCTGGATCACCGCACCGAACGCGCCCAGCGACGCCGACAACCCCTGCACCGTGCCGATGAACCCCAACACCGGGATCGCCCACACCAGGCCACGCAACAACGTGTAGCTCGATTCCGCGGCGTCGGCGTCGGCGTCGGCGCGGGAGTTGAGCACCTCGTCCACGTCGCTGATCCGCCCGATGTTGCGGAGGTTCGAGAGCGCAAACTCGACCCGACGGAACAGGATGAAGTTGACGGGGTCGACGCAGCGCGCCTTTAACCGTTCCATCACGCGCGCCACCGTGCCGGGCGAGAGCACGAAGTCCGGGTCGGCGGGGACGATGTCACCGAATCGCAGCGCCCTGGCCTGGTGGGCGATTTTGTGCAGCTTGACCGCGAGCATGAGCAGCGCCCAGGCCGTGAGCGTCACCACGACATACGGCACCGGGCCGCGCTGTGTGAACATCGCCACGCCGCGCGACTCGGGCAACACAGTCAACACCAGGTAGAACGCGATGGTCAACGCCACCGCCACGACCAGCCAGACCGCCGTCGCCACCGACGTGTTGGGCGCGCCGGTCAGACCGATCCGGCACTCCAGGTCGCCGCGCCGCCAGTGCAGCCGGGCGTCGTCCACGGGCGGTGGTGCGGTGTCGGTAGCCGAAACGGTGTCGGTGCCGAAGGACTCCGGCGGGTCGGTGGCGGTCGTAGTCAACGCGGGGTCTCCGCATAGGGAACGGTGGAGATGGATGCGGTCATCTCCGGGTCCGCGTGCGTGACGATCACGCCGTTGGACTTTCGCAGGTTTTGAATGTTCGCCCGGTTCACCCAGCGCATCCCGACCAGTCCGAGCATCGCGGTGACGAACACGGCGACGCGGACATACTGTGCCCCGGCCTGCACCGGTTCCGTCGGGCGAAGGCTCTGTGCGCCTTGGTGTGCGGTGATGCCTGTCGCGAACAACAGGGCAAGCACGCCGACCGCGCCGACCAACAATTTGAACTTCCGTGATGCTGTGCGGGAGGGATGGATACAGAACCCGTAGCCGATCACGGTCAGTCCCACGGCCCACCAGAACGTCGCCACGGTCGCGCTCAGCGACTCCATGAACCCCGTAACGGTGGTGCTCAAAACCAGCAACAGTCCGCCGGTCGTCCAGAGCGCAGCGCGGTGCAGAGGGAAGCGCACGTGCGCTTCATAACCCGCCAGAACCACCAGCCACGCAGGCGCCACGAGCAGCAACGCCGGACCGCCGCCCGCGGCAAGCCATCCCGTCAACCAGATCGCCGCAAACCACGCCGTACCGCGCGGTGCATACGCCTTGGCGTTGAACTTCGGCGTGACGCTGAACATCAACATGACGAGACCGACCGTCATCCACAGCCCGGACATCAACGCGAACGGCCACCCCGTCTGACCCGACGGCCAGCCCCACCATCCGGTGGCCCGCGACCCGTCGGCCACGATCGGCAGCAGGCCCAGCGCCAGCAACAACCCGCCCATCGATGCCTCGGCCACGCGGGCGGTGTGCCAAGATGCGGCCGGCTTGGTTTGCTGAATCGGGCTTGCTCTGTGGTCCGTCTCGGAGACGAGTTGCGACCAATCGAAAGCGCCCGTGCCGGTCTGTTCGCCGGGCGCGACCGCGGCGGGTGTCAGGTCCTCGGGGAAAGCGTCTTCGAGGTCGTTCAGCAAACCACGGATCGGAGTCCACGACCGACCGTCGCTTGATCCTTCGTGCCACCGCGAATACAGCCCGGCTTCGAAACGCTGCCGGACCTGGGCGATCGGCATCGGGCCGTGCCGCTCGGCACCCAGGCGGACAAACCACGCGTCGCCGGCGGTGCGATCACTGGACGCGGCGGTGTCCGCGGCGTGTTCGGGCGCCGTGGCGTTCATGGTTGGTTCCCCGGGGCGTTGACGACGAGCTCCGCCCGGTCATCAGAGGATTCGGGGTCTTCGTGAAACCCGGGGAATTCGTCGGGCGTGGCTTCGAGGAGCCAGAGCATGGAACCGAACGGCAGCTGCGCCTTCGCCCAGGGTTCGAGTTTCAAACCGTCTTTGCTGACGCGCCCCACAAGCAGGAAGCGCGGCGACGCCTCGGACGCCTCCCCCGCGGCGACGGCCCAGACCTCTGCGTCTTTCGGCGGGCTGCCCGTGTGCGTCAGCGCGATCGGCCGTCCGTCAATATCCGGCATCAGCACCGCGCGCTGAAGGACGTGCGGGCTCACCCCGCGCGACACCGACGCACGCTCGACCGCCAGCGCCGCGCGCCAGCGGTCCGGGTCGCGCGGCTCGGCGAGCACCTTCTCCATGAAGCGGCGCGTCGTCCGTGCGGGCATGTCGTCGGGGTTCAGCCAGTTCACCGCCTGCTCGCCGTGCACCGCGATGCGGTCGCGCAGCGCCGCCAGGTCGGGGTGGAGCCGACCCGTGGCTTCTTCGAGGTTGTTCAACAAGAGCTCGACGAGTACGCCGCGCAGCACGGGATCGACGGCGTCGGCATCGAGCACCGTCTCGACGACGTCCACCGGGAAGGTGTGCCAACGGTCGAGTTCGTACGTCGAGACCCGCGCGAGCAACTCGGCGGCGAGTTCGGACTGCGGGCTGGGCTCGACGGGGCCGAGCAGCCCGGGCGCGAATGTTTTCGTGGTCGTTTGCGTGGTGTCGGGCGAGAGCACGACGTCGATGGCGGTGCCCAGCGAGGTCTCGCGGCGGTTGCCGTCGCCGACGATGTAGAAGCGCCGCCCGTCCGTGGTTTCGGCCACGCCGAGGTCCCGGAAGATCGGGGCACGCAGCAGTTCCGGCAGCCGGCCGCGCCACGGCCCGTCGTCGGCGGAAGCGAGGATCGCCGCGCCCCAGTAGCTCCGGTAGTCGGAAAGTGCCGGCGCCATGGGCGATGCGTCGTGGCTTTGCGTGTACGCCTCAAGGTCGCGCAGCCGTTGGGCCGCCTGTTGCAACGTCGCGGGCGCGGGATCGCCCCGCCACTTCTCGCGGACGGCCAGCCAGGCCTCCACCGCTTCCCACGCCGGAACATCCGACGCGGCGTGGGAAAACGCGGGGGTCAGCGGCGCATCCGGGAAGCGCTTGGCATAGTCGGCGAGTTGCCCCGCGAGCAGCGCGGGCCGGGACGTGTAACGCGCAAGCTGCGTCTCCGCCTCGGCGCGTTGGCGACGAAGCTCCCGTTGGTCGAGCACGGCCTGCGCGCCTTCCCGCAGGCCGACCGCCTCCCGGGTCACCGACGCGATCACCCGCTGCGTCGTCGGCGTGATGCCGTCGCGCTGCTGCAACCCCCGCAGTTGTTCCGCGGCGTCGGCGGCGGTGGCGAGCACGGCTTGAGGCTCACGGTCCAACGCGTCGCTGCCGATCCCGCGCAAACGGGTCCGGAGGGTTGCCGCCACCTCGAGCGCTGCCCGGTCGTTGGCTTGTTGCACCTTCGCCCGGTGCGCCCGGTATCGGTCACGCAAGGCCTCGACCTGTTGGTGGTCGTCCGCAAGCCGCGCCAATTCGGACAGCAACGCGAGTTCATCTTGCGTCAGTTCTTCGTCCGCGGACTCGGCAAGGGTCGCGGCGTGTTGCGCGAAGGCGTCGGCGCGCCGCTCTTCTTCCTGCTTCGCCGCGTCGAGGCGGTCATAAACGTCGCGGGCGCGTGGGGTGTCGGTGTGGTCGGAGCGCGCTTGGGCGAAGGTGAGCCAGAGCGAGCCTGCGGCGTCCACGTCGTGGTCGTCGAGTGCGGTGCGCACCTGGGCGAGGCGCTGATCCACATCGCGCTCGACCTGCGCCCGATGGATCGTCCACGCCACGGCTCCGCACAGGCCGAGGACCACCACGGCAACCGCCGCCTGCCGCGTCCGCCGCCGGCGGGTCTGCACGGCGCGGCGGCGCGCGAGTTCGGCCCGCGCATCCTCGCCGAGCGATCCGGGCAGCGGTTGCTCGAAGCTCTCCGCCTCGGCGAGCGCCGCGGCGAGCGGGTCCACCCCTTCGTCGTCTTCCACAGCGTCGGTCAGGGCGCGGCAGGCGCGATGGAACGCAGCCTCGTTTTCCTGGCGCACCGCCTGCTGTTCTACCCACCGCAGCGCGGGTTCGACCGCTTCGCGCAGGTGCTCGGGGACCTGCAACGCGGTGCGCCCGACGGCCTTGAGCGTCTGCGTCCAGTTGTCCAGCAGCGCCCGGCAGGCCGGGTAATCCATCGCGCTGTACGCCTCGCCGAGCACCGGGAGCATCGCCTCGAGTTGTCGCTGGGCGTGACGCACCCGGGAGTCCTGCAACGCCTCGGCGACGGTGTCCAACAGGCGCGGCGGAGCCGGCACCTTGCGCCGGTCGTCGATCAGTTCGCGCTGCAGGTTCTGCAGCGCTTCGACATCGCCCATGGCCGACTGGACGGCGTCGGGGATCTCGGTGAGGCGCTGCCGTTCGAGTTCGATCAGCGCGTCGGCCCAGGCGCGGTTGCCGCGGTCGACGCCGGCCACGCCGCGCAGGGCCGCGATCCGTGCGGTCAGCGGCGCCCGCACCACGCAGCGCAGGCGGTACTCGCGCAACAGCGGCGAGACCAACTGCTCGGCCGCGTAGGCGCGGTTTAACTCGGCGACGACGTCCGGCCGGACCTCGCACGGCGCGGGCAGGTCGTGGCGGCGGCAGAAGTCCTGCCACGCGTGGAAGCGCTGAAGCTCCAGCGACGACACCAGCACCAGCAACGTCGGTTCGGTCTCGGCTTCCTGGACCGCCTCGGAACGCAGGCCGCGCGCGAGCAGTTCCTGGCAGCGCGTCAGCCGGTCGTGCGCCTGCCGGGACAGCCGCGCGTACGCCGCGGCCAACGACGCGGCTTCGTCGGCGTCGGGAAGCGCGTCGGCGGTGAGCAGCGCGTCGATGCGTTGGGTGAGGCTGCGCGCGTCCTGCATGGTCACCGGCCCTCCGTCGCGAGGGTGAGCCGCGCCAGAACGATCCGCCCGTCGGGCGTGAGCAGACGGACGACCGGCGACCCGAGCGGGCCCGCCTGCGTCGACAATGTCTGCCGGGCGCTTTCGAGTTTCTGTTGCGCTTCGTCGATGCGTTCAAGCTCCGCCTGAACCCGAGCGGTGTCGACGCCGACGGCGTCCGCGTCACGGCGGGCGAGGTCCTGTTCCCACTGACGCCGCTGGCGTTCCAGGTCTTGGGTGCGGCGTTCCAGGCCGGGCCCGCGTCGCACCGTCACCGATTCACCGTCGGGCGCGAGGGCGACCTGCCACGACAACGCCGGCGACACCCAGCCGACTTCATCGGGACGATCCGCCAAGAGCACCCAGCCCGCGGTCGCGACCTCGGCGCCGAGACGGAACCGGCCAATGCCCGGCCGAAGCACCACCCCCGACTGGGTGTCGGCGCGTTGGCCGACGAGCAGGTCGAGCGGACGGAACTGGAGCGACGCGAGGGTCACGTCGGCGCGTTGCGCATCGAACCCGCAGCGCGGCAGCGCGGTGTCGAGGTACGCGAGCGCGTCGGAAGCGTCGCCCGGTGAGAGCGCGTGCCAGGTCCAGAACAGGGCTTCGCCCTCGACGCGGAGTGTGGCAAGCGTGCGGGGCGGACCCAACGTCGTCGCCACCTGGACGTGCGTCCGATTGCCCTCGGTGGCGGTGCTCGGCCGCACCGCGCCGTCCGGGAGTGCGACATCGGTCGGCCAGACGATGGCTACCGTGTCGGTGCCCAGCGGAACCGTCCCGATGCGGATGTCCTGGGCTTCCATGAGACCCAGCGCGTTCACCGAACGCTCGGGGAATGCGAGCCAATGCGCCGCTTGTTGGTCGGTGGGCGTCACGCCGGGGTCGATGTCGGTCACCGCCGACGCTTCACCGTTGAGCGCACGGAGCCGGGCCTCGAGCGCGTCCGCCCGCCGGCGTTCGGCCTGCAATTCGTCGTGCGTCTTTCCGAGCTTGTCCAGCAACGCCTGTTGCTCGTCTTCGATCTGCTGCCCGGCCTGGAGGAGTTGGGCTTCGATCTGTTTCACCGCTTCGACGTAGCGGGTTTCGAAGTCTTCCAACACGGGGTCACTCTGCGCCGCAACGCACAAAGGAAGTGCAGAGAACCACACGGCCGGCAGAACCGACAACCTGAATCCACGCGATGTGATACGCGGCAGGTTCACGACGGTTCCTCCTGGGATATAGCGATGTGCGCGGCCACCGCGCCGGACCGTGATGCGATCACTTCGACGCGCGCTCCGGGGAACCCTTGCATCTCTAGGGCTTGACCCGTCATCGCAGCGACGCGTTGACGCAATTGGTCGAGTTCCGTTGCGGCGTCGGCGGCGTCGAAGCCAGGTTGTTCGTCCGCGTGGGCTGCGAGTTCGTCTTGCGCCCGGTCGTACCGTTCAAACACGGCGTAGAACTTCGGGTCGGAGCGGAACGTGTGGAGGACCTCGCGGTCGTCGTTGCGGGGCAGGCTCCGGCCGGCGATTTCGTGCTGTTCTTTCAACGCCGCGTGGCGTTCGAGCCACCCGGCGAGCGTCTGGGCGCGGCGTTCCAACTCTGCGGCGGACGTCCGCAATTCGTCCGCGTCACGCGCCCAGGACGTTTCAACCTTGACCTGGGAATCCGCATCGGTGAGTCGGAGGTGCAGCGTGGAACCGGCAGGGCCGCGCAGGTCGAGCCGGCGTCCGTCGGGGCGCAACTCGGCAGACCACCCGGTCGGCGGCGCGTCAATCCGCAGGGCGGCGGGCACGGCGGTGCTTGCCCAGGGGATGGCGGTTGGACGCGCGTTGATGTTCGCGCTCGCCTCGACGGGCACGATTCCCTGAATCTCGGCGAGGGTTTGCTGCTGCGCATCGTGAACGACAAAGGTCGTGGCCGCGGCGTGCCACCACAGCGCCTCGCGCCGTCCGGCCCACGACCGGGGCAGCGTGGCGTCGGTCCAGGACCAACGCACGCCTTCGTCAGACAAGGAAACACGCCCGAGCACCACGTCACGCGGAGTCCCCAGCGCGTCCACGGATCGGCAGACCAGTTCGGCCGCGTCCGCCCCGGTGCGCCAGCGCAGGTCGGCGTCGGCCTCGTCCCACGCCGGGGTGACGGTGAGCGCCGCGCCGCGGGCGACGAAATCGTCGGGCTGCCAGAGCCAGCCGGCGGCACCGTCGAGGCGCGCGGCGGTTCCCATGCTGGCGGACCCTGCGGGGCCCGTCGTGGCACGGGGCAGGTCGGCAGCGACTTTGACGGGCGATCGGGGCGCGACATCAACCTCCGAAAACACCGTTTCGGAATCGTCTTCTGTCGAGGGTTCAGCGTCACTTAGCGCTTCGGCGAGGCCGAGTGACTCCTTGGTTGACGCCGCCGGCGAATGTTCCGGCTTGATGACGCGGTCGATGACATCGCCTGGTGCGGTTGTTTCGTTGTCGGTGGCGGGGGCGCGCACCTGGTTTTCAAGCGTGGCGACGCGGCGCTGCGACTCGGACAACTGTTGGCGGAGTCGAGCGACCTCGGCGGCGTCTTGTTCGGAGTGCCGACCGGCGTCTGCGTCCGCGGTGTCGCCCGACCACGCGTAGAAACCCCCCGCGACCAGCAGCGCGGGGATGGCGGCGGCGGCGACCCATTTCCACGCGGCCGTGTCGGTGCGTGCCGGTTCGTTGAAATCGATGTCGTTGCGGTCTTTCCCGTTCGGGTCTCGGTCGTGCGTGGAAGTGGACTCTCTGGCCAAACGTGTGGTGGGAATGGTGGACTTGTTCGTGATGACACCGGCCGCGGTCCCAGGCGTGGCGGTCGTCGCGGCTTCCACGTCCGATCGCGGCTGATCCTCGGACTCGGCCAACTCGTACGGCACACTCGGCGGCTCGCCCGTGCGCGCGGCGCAGACATACGCGCTGTCAGGCGATTCACCAAGAGAGCACGTCAGGTCGATACAGCGCCCGCGGTCGTTCGCGGTCCGCGCGGCGCCGGCAGCGGGGGTGCCCGCCATCACGAATCGCCACGCGACGCCGTCCTCGCCCAGCGGGTCGGTGTAGTAGGTGGAGAAGGTGACGTCCCAGCGGCGCGACACCGGCAGCAGCGCGACGGCTTCGTCGATCAGACGTGCCGCGTCGTGCCGCGCCGGGTCGTAGACCACGTAGACCGGTGCCGACGGATCCAGCAAAAACAGATCCGCCAGGACGCCCGCCCACCCGGCATCCCCCGCGGCGTCGGCCCAGACGGAACATACGCCGGGTTCTTGTTCGCCCGCGGGCATTGACGCCGAGGCGTTCAACACCGTCGGCTCTTGTTGCCAGTGTTCACGGAAGATGTTTGGCTGGCGCGCGACCCACGCGGGGCCGGCGGCGGCGCGTTCGTGAGGCATCAGCACGCGGTGGTCGGCGAGTTTGTTGGAGCGCCCGGTGTGGTCCACGCCCGCCGCCGCGACGCGCGACAGCACGGACAGCGTCTGGCCCGCGTGGTTCAGCAAAACGTGGCTGTATCGCACGGGCATCGCGCCGTCGTCGGGTTTTTGCCGGGGCGGTCGGTAGCCGCTGAGCGCTTCGAGGCGGGGCTGGAGCGACGCGGGCAGGCCTTGACTGTGCGCGACGGTACAGAACCCGGTCGAGCCGGTCGTCAGGCCGCGCGGCGCCGAGGTGTAGACCAGTTCCCAGGCCATCAGTCCGCGTCCTCCGGGGCGGCGGGTGTTTCGTCTTGTCCGTTTGGTTCCGTCGGTTGCGGGGTGGCCTCGTCGGGCAACGTCTGCCGCGACCACTTGCTCAGGGCGTACAGCAGCGGTGCCGCCACCCACCGCGGCGCGAGCTGCGCGGGGCGCACCATCAACCGCGCTTCACGGCCGACGGATTCGGGCGGGCCGCCCAGCGCCGACACCGGCAGATAGCGCACCGTCTCGTGCATCCCTTCGGCCAGCGACACGAACTCGGGCGTCACCTTCTGCAGCCAGCCGCGCACCGCGGACGAGACGCGCTCGATCAGCGCGGTGTCCACGGCCCACGTGCCGTCGGGCTGTTGCAGCACCGGCTCGGGCTCGTCGCCCCAGTGCAGGCCGGCCAACTCGAGCCAGGCGTCGGCCTTGCTGACCAGCACGATCAGCGGCTGCTTGATCGTCGCGGTGGCGTCGAGGTGCGCGTAACGGCGGATGCGTCGGCCCATCTCGTTGAGGATTGCGTCCTGCCGGGACGCGTGCCCGAACGTGTCGCCCAGTTGCGGGTCGTTGCTGGCGGGTTGCAGCGCGGCGCGGCAGCGGGCGTCCTGCATCGGGTCGAACAGGAACATCAGCGCGTTGGCCCGCGCGACGTGCTGCGTCCCGGGCGTCAGCGCGTTGTCGTTGCCGGGGAGGAAGTGCTCGCCGGCGTTGTCGTAGAAGTTCAACACGCGCGATCGGGTTTCGCTTTCCGTTTCTGTTTCGCCAGGGCGCGACCGGGCTTGGTGACGCGGCGGCGTGAGCAGGAACTGGAACGGCCGCGCCAGGCTGATCTGCTGATCGCCGAAGCGCACCTGCTCGTAGTGCGAGCCGTGCATCTGGGTCTTGTCGAGGCTGACGGGCTCGTCGGGCTTGTCGCGGAGGAACAGGGTCTGCTCGTGCTCGATCAGGGCGGCGTTGCCCTGGGCGTCGATGTCCTGGAACCCCCAGACGAAGCGGTTGGGCAACAGGTCGCGCAGGCGCCAACTCATCGCCGCGGTGAGGTACGACTTCCCGCTGGCCGGCACGCCGACGAGTGAGAAGTAGAGCTGCCGCGCTTCGAGCAGCGCCCGCGGCACGGGCAGCCGGCAGTGCGGGCAGGCCAGGTCGTGGCACGCCGAGCCGCCGGCGTCGATCGCGTCGCCGTGCACGTTGTAGTTGGTGGGCAGGAAGCGGCGCATCGCGTCGTCGCCGGCCACGGGGTCGCCGCGCAGGCCCGGATGCGTCGCGACCCATAACACGTCGCCCAGGTGGAACCGCTGCCAGCAGTGCGGGCAGGTCGTGCGGCGTTTGGCCGGCCCGGTCCAGCCCACGCGGTGGACGGCGGAGTCGTCGGGAGCCGACTGGGGCGGACACGGGCCTTCCGATAATGAGTCGGTCGTCGGGCCGGCGTCCGTGGCGGGCGCAGCCTGCCGCCGCGGATCGACGCCGGGCGACACCCCCGGCTCGGCTTTCGCGGCGTCAGTGATCATGAAGGCTCCGGAATGACGGCCGGGGAGGTCTGTTTCGGCGTGCGGGGCGGCGTAAACCGCGTCCGGCCAGACGCTTGGACCGATACACTCCAGTATATCGGGGTAACCCGAAAGCCCATTGATCCGCGACCCCATGAATCCGCCGGGCGTCCGAAAACCTCACGACCTCTCGCCGCAGACCGACCCGGTGCCCGAAGCCGCGGCGGAGCGTCCGGAAGGCCGTCATCGCTGGGTGCCGCCGGTGGTGGCGTTGTTGCTGTTTTTGTTGGCGCTCAGTTCGCTGTGGTTGTGGCTGCCGCTGCCAATCTCGAATGAGGCGGGTGCCGCACACGCGAACACCGGCGGCGGCCCCGGAACCGGCGGCGGTCTGGGCGCTCACGAAGACGGGCCCGGGACCACGAACACAGGGGACGCCACCGGCAGTGCGGAACAGCGCGGCGGGCGCGGCCACCCCGCGCCGGTGGAAGATGATCGTGCGGGTCACGACACGGATCGCGGCGCCGTGAAAGACGATGCGACCACCGAGGCCCGTGAAGCCACCGCCGAACCCGCCGCCACGCCGCGACCTTCGACCGATTCACCACTCGCCGCCGAACTCGGCTTCGCTACCGACTTGTCCGCGCTCGACGCCGACGTGCCGCGCCAACCGGCTACTACGCCCGACGCCACGGCCACGCCCCTGGCCGGCGCGACCGGCGACGCGGCCGGACGCGGCGGCGGCCACGAAGGGCTCGCCAGCTTCTTCGGTCAGCCCGGGCACGGCTCGCGGTTCGTCTTCATCCTCGACAAGTCCGGCAGCATGCAGGGCGGGGCGTTCGCCGACGCGCGCTTCGAGCTGATCCGCTCGTTGCGCTCGCTGCGCCCGCACGAATCGTTCTACGTCATCTTCTACGACAGCGACGCCGAACCCATGCCCGCGCCGGGTTTGGTCCCCGCGACCGCAAAGAACATCGAGCGCTACGTCGACTGGGTCCGCACCGTCAGCACCGGCGGTGGTACCGACCCCACCGAGGCGCTCACCACCGCGCTCACCCGGCTCAGACCCGACACGATCTGGCTGCTCTCCGACGGCAGCTTCAACGTCGGCGTCACCGAAACCATCACCCGCCACAACCCCGGCCGACGCGTCCACATCAACACCCTCGCCTTCCGAAACCGCGTCGGCGAGACCGTGCTGAAGATCATCGCCGACGAAAACAAGGGCGACTACCGCTTCGTCGGGCCGTGAAGGAAATGCCTGGCGCGCAGCCAACTCGGGTGCCACGGTCGCTTGCGACCGTGCTCAACCCCGCAGGTGATCACAAAGCAGCGCATTGAAGACACACGGTTGCAAGCAACCGTGGCACCCCTCTTTCACTCCGCGACGCCCGCCACGTCCTGCGGCGCATCCGCCACGCCTGCCACACCGGTGCTGCGCGGCCGCGGCGCGGCCGCGTTGACCGCCGGGTTCCCGACCACCGGCGCCGCGCCCGGCGAGCGCATCCCGCCGTTGCGCGTGCGGAAGGCGTACCCCGTCGGCGTCTCAGGCCGGCCGATCAGCGCCGAGCCGCCGATCTGGCTGTGCACATAGATCGGCGCCCGCACGATCAGCCGGCCGTTCGTGAAGTTGATCGAGCTGAACTCCCCGCCGTTGTTCCGCCAGATGTCCGGCTCGACGGTCTGGCGGATCGTCTCGGCCAACTCGTCGCCGCGCTCCTGCGCGGTCGGTTCGTCTTCGTCGTTGTCTTCGTTCTCACCGAAGATGCTCGTGCTGCTCCCGCCCTGCCCGCCGGAATTGCCCTGCAACGCCTCGGACAACTCGAAGCTCGGCGCGTCGGTGAAGTTGGGGATCTCCATCACCAGGTCGCGCACGTCGTAGATTCTCACATGGACGTCGCGGTTGGCCTGCTCCCGCGTACGCACCTGCATGCCCCACGGCTCGACCTCGGCGATGAAGCGGAACTCCGTGCTGCCCACGTCCAGCAGCACCAGCAGCACCCGCGCCGCCGGCAGGTCGCGCAGGTCCACAGTGATGGGCACGTCCGGGTCCACGCCGTCGTTGTCCATCGCCGCCCAGTTCACGAGCATCCGCACGCCCGTGCGCTCCGACCACACCTCCAGCGCCTCTTGAAACCCGACCTCGGTGAGTTGGAAGTCCATCCGCTTCGCGAGCAGGCGGTCGATGCTCGGCCCGGTCGGCAGGGCCGCTTCTTCCGCCGCCCGCGCCTCACGCGCCCGCTTGGCCCGCAGGTACTCCACCCGGTCCTGCAACGACTGCGCGGCCGCATCCGGCACGCCCCCCAGCGTCAACGTAAGCAGCGCGGACAGCACAACGGCGGGGGAACGTTTCATGTCGGAACTCCTGAGGGGCGCCGCCGGCCCACGGCGGCTTCTTCCATGGTACGGCGATCCGCCGCCGATCCCATGAGAAAACCTCAAATCAGCGCATCACCAAAGAAAACCCTTCAAAGAAAAACGGCCCCGCTTTCACGGAGCCGCTTTCGGTTGTCTTAAGGAAAGCCGGGGCTTACCACGTCGAGCCGCTGCGGCCACCGCCGCCGCCGCCACCGCGGTAACCACCGCCGCCGCCGCCACCACCGCCGCCACGCGGGGCGCGTTCCTGCGCCTCGTTGACGCGGAGCGGACGGCCCTCGAAGTCCTGGCCGTCCAGGGCCTCGATCGCCTTCTGGGCGTCTTCGTCACCCATGGTCACGAAACCAAAGCCGCGGCTGCGGCCGGTCTCACGGTCGGTCAGGACGATCGCGTCCGAAACCGCGCCGTAGTTGGAGAACAGCGCCTCCAAGTCCTCGGTTGCCACTTTCCACGCAAGATTGCCAACGTACATCTTCATCTGAACACACAGCTCCATTCACAAGAAGGCCTGATCACTCGGAGCTGAACAAAAACACGTTCGGGCAATCGCGAGATTTCGGTCTTCAACCAGAAAAGCCGGCGACGCTCGCCGGCGGACCATTGCGGATTGTACCCGGCAATCCGACTTTGCAAATAAAAATCCCGGAAATCGCGGGTGGGGGGTAAACCATTAGGTCGGCCGGGGCGGGCAACCGTCTGGCGGGGCCGGGCTTACGCGCCGCGGCGTCGTGAATCACCCGGTACACTCCCGCCATGCCCGCGACGATGTTGACCGCTGCTTCTCCGCTGAACGCGCTGCTCGCCGCCGGCTCCCCCGGCGGGTTCAACGCCTGGGCCGCCCTGGGCATCCTCCTGCTCATGGCCGTCACCTTCGGCGTCGCCAACCTCGTGATGACCCACGTCCTCGGGCCCTCGCGCGTCGGCGAGGTCAAGGGCACGACCTACGAGTCGGGCATGAACCCCATCGGCAACGCCCGGCGGCGCTTCAACGTCCGCTTCTTCATCGTCGCGATGACCTTCCTCCTGTTCGACGTCGAGATCGTCTTCCTCTACCCCTGGGCCGCGACGTTCTCGCAACTCGGCCTCGACACCGGCTGGCACACCATCTTCCTGGGCCGGATGGTCTTCTTCATCCTCACGACCATCATCGCCTTCATGTACGCGTGGCGCAAGGGCGTGTTCCGGTACGACTGACGTTGGTCATTGCCGATTGCGGAATGCCGATTGCCGAACGGCCGTCGTGCCGGTTTCGCCCAACGAAAAAGCCACGCGTAAGGCGTGGCTTCAATCGACAATCGGCAAGACTCACTCGGCAATCCGCCGGTCTCAGCCGGCCTTGATCCCGGTCACTTTCACCTTGATGAAGTCTTGCCGGTGGCCGTTGTTGCGCTTGTAGCCCTTGCGGCGTTTGAACTTCACGACGTTGATCTTCTCGGTCTTGCCTTCTTCAAGGATGTCGGCCGTGACCGACGCGCCCTTGACCAGCGGGGCACCGATGGACGCGGCCTTTTCGCCGCCGCCGATCATCAACACCTTGTCGAAGGTCAGCTCGGCCTGGTCTTCGCCCAGCTCGCGCTTGGCGATGGTGATGACGTCGCCTTCCGCGACCTTGATCTGCGTGCCGGAGTCTTCGATGACGGCGTACATGGCGTGTCCGGGGTTCGGGGTACAGGGATCGGGGTTCGGGGATCAGAGCCGGGAGCGTCAGCGACCGGTCCGCCCCCAAGAATTTGCGAGCCGCACAGTGTACCGAAATCAAGCCCGCCCGCAACGCGGGCTTTCTCAACTCCCCTCCCCCCGGGAGGGGCCGGGGGAGGGTACCCGGCATGGGCTCGGGCGTATCCGGAATCCCCACCGGTCGCTCACGCTCCCGGCTCCGACGGGCACCCAACCATCTCACCCCAACGCCAGATTGTCGATCAGCCGCGTCGCCCCGAACCGGCACGCCAGCAGCGCCACCGCCCCCGCCGGGTCGAACCCGTCCGCGGCCGGCCCCAGCGTTTCCGCGTCGCGGACCACCGCGTAATCCACCGCATCCACCTCGTGCCCGGCCAGCGTTGCCTGCAGCCCCTCCTCCAGCGCCGCGACCCCGCGCTCCCCGCCGGCCACCGATTCCTTGCACGCCCGCAGCGCCGCGATCAGGCCCAGCGCCCGCTCCCGCTGGTCCGCATCCAGGTACACGTTCCGCGACGACATCGCCAGCCCGTCCGGCTCGCGCGTCGTCGGCACCTCCACCACCCGCACCGGCACCATCAAATCCGCCACCATCGCCTTGATCACCGTGAGCTGCTGGTAGTCCTTCCGCCCGAACGTCGCCACGTCCGGCCGAACGAGGCCGAACAACTTCATCACCACCCGACACACCCCCGCAAAATGCCCGGGCCGCTGCGCCCCTTCCAACTCCGCCGCCACCCCCGGCATGGTCAACTGCGCTTCGCACGTTTTGGGCAGAGACGGCGGGTACATCACCTCCACCTCCGGCACAAAGATCGCGTCGGCGCCGTGCTGCTCACACAGCGCCGCGTCACGCTCGAGGTCGCGCGGATACCGCTCGAAGTCTTCGTTCGGCCCGAACTGCGTGGGGTTCACAAAGATGGAAACGACGACGCGGTCGGCGTTCTCTTTGGCGTGCCGGATGTGCGAGAGGTGCCCGTCGTGCAAAGCGCCCATGGTGGGCACGAGCCCAACGGTTTGTCGTGCGCCGCCCTGCTCATACCGCCAGGCATCGAGTTGTTCACGGGTGTGCAGCAGCTGCATGCGCGACGCAGTGTACGAAACCCTCCCCTCCCGCCGGGAGGGGTGCCGAGCGCAGCGAGGCGGGGAGGGCGAGCACCACCAGAACACTCGCCGGCAAGCAACTCACCGCCGCCCCCTCCGTCCGGCTTCGCCGGCCACCTCCCCCGGCGGGGGAGGACCCGTTGCAAACTCATGGCAACCAACAACTCGTCACCAAGATCAGAAAATATCCGTAAAGCTGCCAAAGATTTCAATCAGAACTCGCGGCATCAGAAGTCCGGCCCCCGCGCCGACACCGCCCCCTAAGAGCGGGAGCACGATGATCATCCACCAAACGTTTCCGAGCATGAGTGCCAGTAGCCCGATCAGAAAACCGAAAAACATCCCGCACGCACCGCCGATCAAGCCGCACAGCAATCGAAGCGCTAGACTCATCACCTTCACGGGCGATGACTGCGTATGATCCTCATCGGACACCTCGTGCGTTGGAACAGGTTCGTCGGCGTCGAACGTCAATTCTTATTATCTCCCGGAATCCGTGATCCAATAAATCACCGCATCACCTGCCCCTCCCCCAGCAGCGTCACCGAGATGTTTTGCGGGGAGGCGGGGGTGCCGGGGGTGGCGTAAGTCAGCGACAGCGCGCGGCGGGCGATGAGGGGGCGCATCACGGGGTTGCCGTTCTCATCGACGCGCGGCTCGCCGGTGATGGGGTCGATGGCCTGCTCGAGGATCGGCTCGCCGGTGGAGGGCTTGCGCAGCACCGCCGACTCGCCGGACAGGCCCGCGAAGAACAGCGTGAAGCGGTCGACGTCCTCGGGCGGGACGGGCCAGATGATGACGGAGCTCTTGGCGAAGTCTTCGCCCTGGCGGAGCGTGCCGATGACCTGTTGCGGCGACTCGAGCAGCGAGTTGCGTTGCTTGTCGGCGATGGCCTGGTAGACGCGGGCGGGGACGCCGCGGCCGGCCTCGATGATGTTGCCCGAGTCGGTGGCGACGGTGACTTCGGGGATGAAGTTCTGGTCCTCGCCGGTGTGGTTGACGACGGTGTAGGTCAGGTACCAGTACCACTGGGTGTGGCCGAACACGTCGGTAACGGCGATGGTCTCGGGCAGTTCGTGTTCGAGGTCGAGTTGCCAGGCGTCGGTGGCGACGGCGGGGATGGGGAAGGTGCCGGGGTCGTCGGTGGCGCGGGCGGGCGCATTGGATTCCTGGGCGCCGGCGGGCGCAGCGAAGCCGGCGGCGGCGAGGGCGAGGGCCGCGGTCAGCGACGGACGGGAGAAACGGCGGCACAGCATGGGCACGACTCCGCGGAGGTTCCGGGGCGGGAGGGCTTGGGGCGGCGGTGAACGGGGTTCGACCGTCGCCCGCCGAGCCCGGGGATTGTAAGGGCGGGCCGGATCAGGGGCAATGACGGCTGAACGGGGGATCCGCCCCGAATCGACAGCGAGAGAATGGGCTTAGCCGCAGCCCCACGGGTCTTTTTGCGCCACGGCCGTAAGCCTTGCGCTTTCGCGCACTTGCGTCCATCCTAGGTCTCCCGCCAAGGAGCCCAGGATGGAACGCAAGATCTTT
>JAUIGU010000012.1 GCA_030432595.1 Phycisphaerae bacterium | reverse complement strand
ACGCTCTTCCCTACCCCAAACCCCAGGCCCCAGACCCGCGCTCCGAGCCGTCTCAAACCCAGCCACACTCGAGACCCCTTGGGACGCCCCGCCCCGTATCATCCTCCCCCGCACCGTTTGCCCCCGCCGCATGTTCCGTCAACTCTTCACCATCGCGCGCAACACGTTCGTCGAGGCGATCCGCCAGCCGGTGTTCCCGACGCTGCTGCTGGTGGGTGGGTTGTGGCTGATCCTGAACGTGTTCTGGGCGGCGTACTCGATGGAGCCGGGCGAGGGCGACAACAAGATGATGGTCGACATCGGGCTGGCGACGGTGCCGACGTTCTGCCTGCTGCTGGCCGCGTTCACCGCCAGCGGCGTGGTGACCGACGAGATCGAGAACAAGACGGTGCTCACGGTGGTGAGCAAGCCGGTGAACCGCCCGGTGTTTCTGCTGGGCAAGTTCTTCGGGGTGGCGGCGGCGATCGCGTTGGCGTTCTGGACGCTCGCGATCATCTTCCTGTTGACCATCCGCCACCAGGTCATGCAGAACGCCGGCGACGACCTCGACTACCCCGTGATCGTGCTGGGCTTCGGCGGTGCGCTGGTGGCGCTGCTCGTGGCGCTGACCGGCAACTACCTCTACCGCCGGCCGTTCACCTCGACGTTCGTCGTGCTGCTGGCGGTGGCGATGACGGTGGCGTACGCCGGCGTGCTGGTGTTTGGCAAGGAATGGGCGCTGCAGTCGCCGCTCACCGAGTTCACCGAGCACCACGGCAAGCTTGTCCAGATCGCGGTCGGGCTGGGGCTGATCTTCCAGGCGGTGATCGTGCTGACCGCGGTGGCGGTGATGCTCTCGACCCGGCTGGGGCAGGTGATGACGCTGGTGGTGAGCATCGGCGTGGCGCTGGCGGGGATGGGCAGCAACTCGCTGTCGGGCTGGGTGAACCAGAAGCTGTCGCTGCCGCGCGACGTGGGCGTGTACGAGAGCATCGCCGCGGTGTTCACGGCCGACATCACCTGGGGCGCGATGTTCACGTACCTGGCGGCGAAGGTGGCGTACCTGCTGCTGCCCAACCTCCAATTCTTCTGGCCCGCCGACGCGATCAGCCAGGAAAACTCGATGATCCACGACCTGGGCGGCAACTTCACGCTGTTGCCGGTGCTGGGCGTGACGGGCTACGGGCTGCTGTACCTGATCGTGATCCTCGCGATCGCTGTGGCGCTGTTCCAGCGGCGCGAGGTGGGGTGAGCGCAGTAGAGCAGTAGATCAGGAGAACAGTAGAGCAGTAGATCGGAACGCGCGATCGCTGTCCGTTTCCTAGCTTATTTACTGTTCTACTGCTTTACCGTTCTACTGCTTTGTTCTTTCACCGCACCACCGCCCCGGCCGTGTGCCCGCCAAAGCCCGCGGCGAACATGGCGTGGCACCCGCCGGGGTCGATGCCTTGCGCATCACGGACCAGCGGCATCGGCGTCGGCGACATCGGCTCGTCCAGCCACGGCATCGGCGGGCGCTTTGCCGTGCGTCGCATCAGGCACGCCAGCACGAACGACACCAGCCCCGCCGCGCCCAGCGTGTGGCCCAGCGCACCCTTGCTCGCGTAGACCGACACCGGGCGGTGCGTCTGCGTCGTCGCACGCCCCGCGTTGAGCGCATCGGCCAGCACGGACAACTCCGCCGGGTCGTGGTCGGCGGTGCCCGGCGCGTGCGGGTGCAGGGCCGAGATCGGCCGGCCGGCAAAAAGTGTCGTGGCGACATGCCGCAACGCGTCCATCTTTCGGGGCGGCGGCGAGCGGATCATGTCGAACGCCTCGCACGCGGTGGCGGTGTCGAGCAGTTCGGGCGCGGGGCGTCCGTCGTCTTCGCCCGGCCACGCCTGCCCCGGATCGACCGCGTGCAGCACGACCGCCACCCCGACCTCCGCGAGCATGAACCCCGACCGCCGCGCGTCCAAGGGCCGCGCGACGTACTCCGTGGTCGTCTGCGGCGCGAGCACGCCCAGCCGGCGGTAGCTGCCCACGAACATCGGCGTCAGTGCCGCCTCGGCCGACACCACCAACGCCTCGCGGCAACGCCCGGCCCGCAACGCCCGCCGCGCCCGATCCAACGCGACCAGCGACGACGCGCACGCCGCGACACAGTGCGACCACGGCTCGACGCCCAGCCGCCGCCGCAGGTGGTGTTCGAGAAACCCGTGCGGGCCGAGGGCAGGGGCTAGGACATCGTCGGATTGCGGGGTGCCGCGGACTTCAGTCCGTGCCCTTGAACCCGACGGCTCGTGACACGGCACGGACTGAAGTCCGTGGCACCCGGACCGATCCGCTGCTCTCTCCAGCGCCACCACCGCGCCCTTGCTGCACCCCAGCCACGTCGGCATGCCCAGCGCTTCGACACCGGCCTCGGTGATCGCTTCGCGCGCGGCGCGCTCCGCGAGTTCCACCGCCGGGTCGGCCGCGCTGTGCCGGGCGAGCGCGACGCCGCCCAGCCCGCGCACCAGATCGAACGGCTTCGTGTCGTCGTAAAGCCGGTCCGCGCGCGTGGCGAGCGTGCGCCCGTCCAGCAACGCGCGGAATGTCGCCCATGCGCCGTGCCCCAGCGGCGTCACGAGCCCCAAACCGGTGACGGCGATTCGCGTTGGCGCGTGGTCCGCTGAATCGTGTTCTCGTCCGCTTGGCATAGCGTCCCGGATCGTAGCGGCCGCCCACGGCAACCACCGTGCGAAAAGGCGGACTTTCGCCCCCTTTGACGATACCCTAGGGAATGCCTTCCACCGCCCGGAACACGCCCGCGCCCGTGACGGTCCCCGCCATCAAACCCGTCGGCCCCGCTCAGCGCGTCCGCCTCTACCGCTGGGCCCGCACGGCCCGCGCGATCGACACCCGCGAGCGCGAACTCACCGCCGCCGGCGACGCGCTGTTCCAGTTGCCGTGCTCGGGCCACGAGGGCGCCGCGGCGCTGGGCCTGTTTCTCGAAGACGGCGACTGGGTCCACCCGCACTACCGCGACAAGGCCGTCCTCGTCGCGCGCGGCCTTCCGATCAAACGCTTCTTCGACTCTTTGCTCGCCAACGCCGACGACCCGGCGCACGGCCGGATGATGGGCTGCTTCCACAGCTCGCGCGAGTTGAACCTGCCCAGCACCGTCGTGCCCGTCGGCAACCACGCGCTCCAGGCCGTCGGCATCGCCCACGAATTGCGCGACCAGGGCGACGACAAGTCGATCGTGCTCTGCGGGCTCGGCGACGGCACGACGCAGCAGGGCGAGGTCCTCGAAGCCATCGCCGAAGCCGTCCGCGCGAAGCTGCCCGTGCTCTTCTACATCGAGGACAACCGCTACGCGATCTCGACGCAGACCGCCGGCCAGACCTTCTTCGACCTGCCCGACGGCCCGGCCGATTCCTTCTACGGCCTGCCCATCCAGCGCTTCGACGCGATCGACGTCGTGCCCCACCTCGACGCCATCGGCAAGTCCGTCCACGCCGTCCGCGCGACGCGCAAGCCGGGCCTGATGCTGCTGCGCTGCGAACGCCTGACCAACCACACCAACGCCGACGACCAGCGCGTGTACCGCACCGCGGATGATCTTGCGGAAGCGCAGAAGTCGCGCGACGTGGTGGCGGTCATGCGTCGCACGCTCATTGAACACGGCGACCTCGACGCGGCCGACCTCGACAAGCTCGACGCCGAGATCGACACGCAGGTCCACCAGGCCGCCGAGCACGCCCGCCGCGTCGCCGAACCCCCGACGACCTTCAGCGCCAAGCGCGATTTTCCCGCCGAACTCACGCGGCGCGAGAACGAGTACCTCGGCGAATCGGTTGGAAAGGACGCCGATACTTCCGGCGGCACCCGCCTCACCATGATCGAGGCGATGCGTGAAACGCTCCGCCACCACCTGCTCAACAACCCGCGCGTCACCCTGCTCGGCGAAGACATCGAAGACCCCAAGGGCGACGTGTTCGGCCTCACCCGCGGCCTCTCCACCGCCTTCCCCGGGCGCGTCCGCAACACCGCGCTCGCCGAGTCCACCATCGTCGGCACCGCCATCGGCCGCGCGATGGCCGGCGGTCGCCCCGTCGCCTTCTGCCAGTTCGCCGACTTCCTGCCCAACGGCATCAACCAGGTGCTCTCCGAAATGGGCACCATCCGTTGGCGCACCGGCGAGCAGTTCGAGTGCCCCGTCATCCTTATGGTCACCTGCGGCGGCTACCGCGCGGGCCTCGGGCCCTTCCACTCGCAGACCCTCGAAAGCATTCTCGCCCACACGCCGGGGATTGATGTGTATCTGCCTTCGGACGCCGCCGACGCCGCGGGTTTGCTCAACGCCGCGTTCGCGTCGCAACGCCCGGCCGTGTTCCTGTACCCCAAGACCTGCCTCAACGACCGCGCACGAACGACTTCGACCGATGTCGCCAAGCAACTCGTCCCGCCCGGCACGGCACGCCGCCTCCGCGAAGGCGAAGACCTCACGCTGGTCGCCTGGGGCTCGACCGTGACGATCGCCTGCGATGTGGCCGACACGATCGGCGAACAAACGGCGAAGTCGTGCGACGTGTTCGACCTGCGCAGCATTGATCCGTGGGACGCCGAGCAACTCGCCGACAGCGCGAAGCGTACGGGCCGGCTGCTCGTCGTTCACGAGGACAACCTCACCGCCGGCTTCGGGGCCGAGGTCGTCGCCGAGGTGGCCGAGCGCGTCTCTGCTCAAGGCGTGAACCTCCGCACCAAGCGCGTCGCCCGCTTCGACACGCCGATCCCGCAAAACTTCGCGAGCCAGCTCGAGATCCTGCCGAGCTTCCGCCGGACGCTCGCCGGCGCGTGCGAACTGCTCGGCCTCGAGCTGCACTTCGCCGACGAAGAGACGCTCGAACTCGGCGACTCCGAAATCCTCGACATCCCCGGCTCCAGCCCGGCCGACCAGGTCGTGTCCGTCACCGAGTGGAAGTGCCAGCCCGGCGACACCGTGAAGACCGGCGACCACCTCGCCGACCTCGAAGCCGACAAGGCCGTGTTCGAGTACGCCGCGCCCATGGACGGCGTGATCGAAGAACACCTCGTGCCCGAGGGCGAGCAGGTCGATGTCGGCACGCCGTTCCTCAAGATGCGCCGCGCCGTGACCAAGACGGCAGACGCGCCGAACGAAACAGACGTCACGAGCCAGGCCGAGGCCTTCGACGAGTCCGCCCTGATCGTCAAGCGGATGACCCGGGAAAACATGGGAATTCCGCGTATTGCTCGGCCCGACGCCTTGCCCGAGCCCCGTTCCACGGCCGAGAACACCCAAACAACGACCACGGTTTACCTCTCGCCGATCCACATCACCGAGGGCACGCGTCGGCTGACCAACGACGACCTGATCCAGCGCTTCCCCGACCGCACCGCGGACGACATCGTGAAGCGCACCGGCATCGAGTCTCGCCCCATGGCCGGGCCGAACCAGACCGCGCTGTCCATGGCCGTCGACGCCGCGTCAAAGGCGCTCGAAGCGGAAGGCCTGACCCTCGACGACCTCACCGGCATCGTTTGTCACACGACCACGCCGCCGCTCAACACGCCGTCGATGGCGTGCATGGTGCTCAACGGCCTCGACGAGAAGCGCCTCGCGGAAACGCCCGGCCTCAAACCCGCGCAGTGCACGGTCTACGACGTCAACGCCGCCTGCTCCGGCTGGCTTTATGCGCTCGACGCCGCGTACAACACCGTGCGTGACGCGCCGCGCTCCGCGGTCCTGGTCGTGACGACAGAAACTTTGTCCCGCGTCGTCAACCCCAAAGACTTCGACACCGCGATCCTCTTTGGCGACGCCGCCACCGCGACCATCGTGCGTGGCACGGTGTCTTCTCCCGTCCCCCCGGGAGGGACCGGGGGAGGGTTCCAGAACCAGAAATCACACCACCACGGTGCATCAGACGGCATCGACCCACAAGCACCCTCCCCCAACCCCTCCCAAAGGGAGGGGAGCCCGACCATCCCCGCCGGCTCGCTCATCCTCACCAAGCCCGTCCTTTCCGGCAAGGCCGACCCGCAGCACATCCTCACCGTCGGCTTCGAAGGCCAGGGCCACATCGAGATGGACGGCAAGAAGGTCTTCGTCGAGGGCGTCCGCGCCATGACCGACATGACCACCCGCGCCTTCGCCGCAGTCGGCCGCGACGTCCACGACTGCGACTGGCTCGTGCCGCATCAGGCGAACCGCCGCATCTTCGAGGCCGTCCGCAAGAAGCTCGGCGTCGACGAAGCCCGCGTCATCGACGAGATCGCCCACCACGGCAACACCTCGTCGTCGTCGATCCCGCTCTCGATCGCCAAGCGTGCCACCGACCTCGAGGCCGGCCAGACCATCGGCCTGTGCGCCTTCGGCGGCGGGTTCACCTTCGGCGCGGCGATCCTCGAAGTCGTCTAAGCGCTGCGCTACGACGTGTGTTGTTCCACGTCTTCCATCAACTGGTTCACGCAGCGCTGCGGGTCGCGGAAGAAGGTCGGCGTCCACACCCGGTGCAGGTCCCAGCCCTGCCAACGCAGGATGCCCACGCGGTACAGGTCCCAGCTCACCGCGTCGCTCGGGCCTTTGAAGCGTGAGAAGTCCGTCAACGCACCCAGAGTGACCGCCTCACGCTGCGTCGGGTGGTGCAGCGCGAGGTCCACACAGAAGCCCTCGTTGCCCCAGAACACGTCGGACGCGACCTTGCGCTGCGCGGCGAGCGTGTTCGCCAGCGCCTTGGCGAAGCGCGACGGGTTCTCGGTCGGCAGCACCATCGCGGCCGGCGGCGTCTCGTCCTGGTGTTCGAGGATGCGGGCCTGCTGTTCGTACGCGTCTTCGAGCTGCTCGGCGTAGCGGAGGTACGCGAAGAGCAGCCACGACCCCGACGGCGTCGCGCCCTCGGGCACCGGCTCGATCGCGCGGTACGCGCTCTGCGGGATCGACGTGACCAGGTGAACTTCCTGCCGGGCGCGGGTGACCAGCACGTTCAATCGGCGTCCGCCGCCCGCCATCGCTAGGGGGCCGAAGCGGCGGTAGAACTTGCCGTGCGGGTTGGGGCCGTAGGTGGTGGAGATGACGATGTGGTCGCGCTCGTCGCCCTGCACGTTCTCGAGGTTCTTGACGAACAGGCCTTCAAACGACGACTCGCCGTCGCGGTTGCGGGCCTTGTCGAGGCGCTTCGCAAAGTCGTCGTCCTCGAGCGCGTGGTCGTCCAAAGCCTCGGCGATCAGGTCGCGCTGGGCGAGGTTGAAGCACGCGATGCCGATGCTCGGGGGCTCGGCCCGTTTGAGCAGGTCGTCCACGAGCTGCACGACGTGGGCCGCCTCGTCGGGGTTCACGCGGTCCTCGTACACGCCGTCGGCACGGTGCAGCGTCAGCGGCGCGAAGCGTGAGATATTCCGCGGGTGTCCCGGGATCGCCTGCAGCCGGCCCTTGTAGAAATAGTCGTTCGAGAACTCGATCAGGTCCGCGTTGCGTGAGCGGTAGTGCACGTCGAGGTAGCTCTCCTGCACGTCGAGGTTGAGCGCGGCGGCGAGCAAGTCCTCAACCTCGGTCTGCTGGGCCTCAAACAGGTCGTCCTCGTCGCGGATCTCGACGTCGTCGCTGGACGCCAGTGCTGCTTCGAAGAAGCGCGTCGGCGGGAGCTGCTTCGGGTCGCCGGCGATGACGACGCGCTTGGCACGGGTGAGCACGGGCAGCGCCTCTTCCAGCCGGCACTGAGAGGCCTCGTCGAACACCACGACGTCGAACAAGTCCTCGCGCGGGAAGCACTGCGCCACCGTTTCCGGCGACGCGAGCCAGATCGGCGCGAGGTCGAAGATCGGGTCCCCGCCCCCGGAACCCGCGTCGTCGTAACTCGTGTTCTGTCCGACCGAGATAACTTGACGCAGGCGCATCGCGCGTTTGCCGCGGATGTAGAGGCGTTGGCGCACGGCCGCGCCGAGGCTGTTGAGCTTGGTGCCCGTGCCGACGAGCAGGCGTTGCCGTTGTAATTCGGTCCAGCGGTGCAGGATCGCGTCGGTGGTTTTCTCGCGGCGTTCTTTCTCAAGCTCGGCGTGACGCGCGAAGGCGTGGTCGACGGCCGCGGGGTCGAGGCGGGACAGCGACGGGTCGGCCGCGACGCGGGCCGAGAGCGTGTGCTCGATGATGCGCTTGCTCAGCGCGGCGACGCCCTCGCCGGGCTCGGCGGCGGCTTCGAGCAGGTTCGCGGTGGCTTCGCGGAGCTGCTGCGGCAGGGCGTCGAGGCTGGCCTGGATGCGGAGGACGGTTTCGAGGTCGTCGAAGCGGTCGCGTAGGCGTGTGAGGGTGGGGGTGGTGGGTTTGCCTTGATTTTCCGAGGTTTGCGAAGATTCGGGTTGATCCGACGCTTCGTCATTTCGTGACTCAACGCTCGGCTTGGGGATGAAGGCTCGGAAGGCGGCGGTGGCGTGTTGTTGCCAGGTGGGGTTGAACAGGCCGGTGGTCTGGAGGGATTGCTCGAGGGTTTGCAGTGCGTCGCTGCGCGGAGGGCTGGCGGCGAGGCCGGCGAGCAGGCATTGACGGACGCTGTCTTCGAGCAGGCTTTGGCGGAGGCGTTCGCGCAACGACCGGTCGTCGTCGGTGCGTTGCAGCGCGGGCAGGAGGTGGTCGAACTGGGCGAAGGTGGAGGCGAGTTGTTCGTCGGGCCAGACGTCGGCGGTGGGGGTTTGGCCGGCGAGGGTTTCGGCGGCGGCGGAGAGCAGCACGCGGGCGCGGACGCCGGCGAGGAAGTCGCGGAGGCGTGTCGCGTCGTCGGGCGTGCGCTTGAGGCCGTAGGTGCGGAGCACTTTCGCGGCGCGCGACTTCGCGCCGAAACAAAGAAACCCGTACCACTTGGTCGTCGTGTCGAGGTACTGCTCGAGCGTGCCGAGCTGCTCGGCGAGCACGCGCGGCGTGGGCACGTCGGCCTTCGTCGAGAGCCAGAGCTCGGCGTCGAGCGGGCCGGCGTCAACGGCGTCACGCCACGGCTTGGCGTCGCCGAGCTTGTCGAGCATGCGCGGCAGCGAGTCGGCGTCGAGCGACGCGGCGTGTCGGCGACGCGTGTCGTCGGGGTGTTCGTCGATCCAGCGCAGGTGGTCGAGCACTGCCGCGCGGCGGGCGGCCTGGTCGGGCAGCGGTTCGTCCGCGTTGAACGGCGGAATGTCGGGGTCGGCGGTGGCGTCGGCGGCGCGGGCGTCCTCGACACTGGACGCGAGCTTGCGGCGGAGCTCGTCCACGGGCTGCGACAGATACGTTTCGAGCGGGCCCTGCGCGGCGGCGGACCACGGGTGCGTCGGGAAGACGATGGCGTTGCCGCGCTCCAGTGCGAGCTCGACGTGGCGGCGGTGGGTCTCGAGGTCGTCGAGCGTGATGTTCGTGAGCTGCGTCGCGGGCAGGGCGGGGGCGTCGATGGCGAGCCAGCGCCCGACGAGTTCGTGGAAGCTCTCGGCCGCGACGCCGGGCCGGTCGTCGCGGCGCTGCATGAGCGCATCGTGCAGCGCGGTCAGTTCGGTGTGGATGGTGTCGAGTTCCTGGTCGATCTGTTCGAGGCGTTTCTCGGCGCGCGGGTGGGTCTTGGCGTCGGTGAGCCGGTCGAGTTGGGCGCGCAGGCCCATGTAGAGGTCACGCCGGTCGCGCTGGGGGTCGTGGACGACGGCGCAGAGCGGCGAGAGCCCGAGCGAATCGAGGCGGTGGGCGACGACGTCGAGCGCGGTGCGTTTGTCGCAGACGAACAGGACGCGCTGCCCGCGGGCGAGGTGGTCGCCGATGATGTTGGTGATGGTTTGGGACTTGCCGGTGCCGGGCGGGCCGTGCAAAACGAGCGCGCGGTGTGTGCGCGACAGCGTGACGGCGCGGAGCTGGCAGGGGTCGGCCAGCGCGACGGGGCGGGGGTTGTCGTGGTCTTCGGAAATCTCCGCTTCACGGCCTGCGGTTGACGTGTCGCCTTCGGCGGTTTCGGATTCGTTGTCCGGCGTGTCGTCTTGGTCGGCTTGCGGGGGTTCGATGACCGCCGTGCGCGACACGAACGGCAGCACGGGGCCTTCGAGGTCTTGCGGCTGCGCGAGCATGGCGCGGGTGTCGCGGATGAGGCCCTGATTGCCCGCGGGAAACAGGCCCAGCACGGCGGAGCGCAGCAGGGCGGGCTTGTCGGGCAGGCCGTCGGCGTTGGGGCAGGGGGTGAGGGTGAAGGGCGGCGGGGCGGGTTGTTGTTCTTTTGATTCTTGCTCCGCGTTCTTTTCCGCCGGGGTTTGATCCGACGCTTCGTCACCCCCGGAAGTTCGTTCCTCAGCGTTCGGCTTGGGGTGTTGCGAAGGCGGAAGGAACGATTCGGGCTCGATGTCGTCGAGGCGCATGGCTTGGGCGACGAACTTGATCAGTTCTTTGATCTCGCGCCAGGGCTCCTCGCCGGCCTCGTCGTCGAAGAGTTCGTCGGGGACGGCCGCGCCGGTGTTGCGTTCGAGCCAGGCCATGAGCGCCGGGTTGACCACGACGCGGTCGGCGTCGGCGGCGTAGCACGACAGCTCGAGCCCGGGCCGGCCGCCGGCCTTGAGCGTCAAGGACACGGGCACGAACGCGACGGGCGCGAGGATGCGCCCGCTGCCCATCACGCCGGGCGGGACGGAGAGGATCGGGTACCCCAGGCTGAGCGCGTGGACGCCGGTGTCCTGCTGGTAGGTCCGGGCGTCGTCGATGATGTTGCGGAACTTCTTGGCGAGTTTTTGTTGTTGGCGGTAAGCGCGGAGTTCGGGGGATTCTTTGGGTTTGTCGAGAGAGGAATCCGACGCTTCGTCACTTCGTTCCTCTGCGCTCGGCTTGGGTTTGGTTTTGCGGAAGCGGGAGAAGACCTGGTAGTCGTCGGGGCGGGGGACGTTGAAGCTGACGAACGCCGTGGCCGAGGGTTCGAGAAGTTGTTGGAAGACGTCGGCGGCGGGGGCGTCGTCGCAGGCGCTCAGGTCGGTGAGGTCGATGCGCTGCCGGCTGTTGCCCGGGCGGCAGTTGAGGCCGGGCCCGCGCATGAGCGCGGCGTAGAGCCGGTCGAGCATGGCGGCCAGGACGGCGTTGGGTTCGACGGTCGGCGGGGTGTCGGAAGGGGGGGCGGGCATGGGGGCAATTTACCCGGGCCGGGGCAATGCAAGTTTGCGTTGATTGAACGAACCCGGAAATGCGTTTCGCGTACTGGGGTTCATGCGGCCCACAACCCGGGAGCGGATCAACCATGGGTTGGGGATGCTGACGCCGCTGGTTTACCTCGCGGTCGTCGGCTCGGCTTGTTTGAGCGTTGTCGCGATGGTGGGGTGGGCGTGTTCGGTCTGTCGGTACGACGCGTTTGCCGTGCCGATCCCGCGATTTCCGGTCGAAATCGTCGCCGCCAACGAGCCGAATCAGCTCACGTTGCAGGTCGGCTGGATTCACAACGACATGCCGGAATGGTGGCGTGACGCCGAGATCTACCGTGGCACCGACACACCCGCGTTGTTTGATCCGGATGCGTTCGGATCGGGGTTTGATCGTGGCAGGTTGATTTCACCGAGCCACACGCAGTTGTTCGGATCCGTGCATGTAAGTGGCCGGCCCAGCGTGCTCTACTACGAAGGTGCAGCTTCAGGGGTTTCGATGTCCCGGGGAACCAGCGTAGCGCGAAGAAAGGTCGATTACGAGTGGTGCGTATGGGCATCGCTCCCGCATTGGGCCTGGGCTTTGTTGTTCGCGGTACTGCCCGTGGGTGTTCTGGTGTTGAATCTGTTTCGCGCTCACGAGCGTTGGGAGTGTCCGGGTTGTTTGTATGACTTGCGGGGTCGGCCAGATGCGTCGGCCTGTCCGGAGTGTGGGCGGGGGATCGACGCGGTCGTTGACACACCGCCGTTGGCTTAGACTCGCCGGATGGGCGAGCGGTTGGAGATCGTGGCGGCGGACGACGCGGGCATTGCGCGGGCGGCGGCGGCGCTCGCGGACGGGCAGCTTGTGGGGATGCCGACGGAGACGGTGTACGGGCTGGCGTGCCACGCGTTCGATGCGGCGGCGGCGGCGCGGGTGTTCGAGGCAAAGCAGAGGCCGAGCTTTGATCCGCTGATCGTGCATGTCGCGTCGTCGGCGGACGCGTGGGCATTGGTGGGGGGTGCGGCCGAGAATCAATCCACGCTCGATGAGCGTGGGCTTCGGGTGGCGCGGGTTTTGGCGGAGGCGTTTTGGCCGGGGGCGTTGACGCTGGTGTTGCCTCGGCCCGAGTGTGTGCCGGGGATCGTGACGTCGGGGTTGGGGACGGTGGGGGTGCGGGTGCCGGCGCATCCGGTGGCGCGGGGGTTGATTGCGGCGTTGGGGGAGGAGGTAAAAAAACGCGGGCGCGGTCGGGCCGATCTTCCGGGGGCGGTGGCGGCGCCGTCGGCAAACGTGTTCGGCGGGGTGTCGCCGACGCGGGCGGAACACGTGGCGGTGCCGTGCGCGCTGGTGCTGGACGGCGGGCCTTGCGCGACGGGGTTGGAGTCGACGGTGGTTCGGCCGACTCCGGAGGGCGGGGTGGTGGTCCTGCGGCTGGGCGGGGTGACGCTGGAACAGCTTGGCGAGGTGGCGGGCGAAGCGAACGTCACGTTGGCGAAGCCGGGGGAAAAGCTCGCGTCGCCGGGCATGTTGGAGCGGCACTACGCGCCGCGGACGCCGCTGCACCTGGTGAGCAAGCTGGAACAGATCGACCCGGGCTCGCTGGGCGGGCAGCGCGTGGGCGTGTTGACGCTGACCGGCGAGCGCGGGCGGGGCATGGGGTTCGCGGCGGCGGAGGTGTTGTCGGCCCGGGGCGACCTGGTGGAGGCGGCGGCGAACCTGTTCGCGGCGCTGCACCGGCTGGACGCGGCGGGGCTGGACGTGGTGGTTGCGGAAGCCGTGCCGGACGAAGGGTTGGGCAGAGCGATCAACGACCGGCTGCGGCGGGCGGCGGGGTAGGCGAGAGAAGCAAGGCAAGACCACGGCAAAGCCATGGCGCGCGAAATCGGTTCGGCTCAGGTGCGCGATTCTTGGGCAGCAGCGCGGGCGAGATGGCCCGGATGCCGCGACCTTGAGCAGGGTTGAAGTGGTTGCGTTTTGAGGGTCCGTTGGCGGGCTTCACCCGACGCGTGAAAGTGAACCTTGGTCAAGCGTCCTGGCGTCGCCCGAAGCATGTTTGAAGCGTCAGTAAGAAACAAAGGTCAAGCAACAGATTGCTTTTCGTGTTTCGCTCACACGTCTGGCACCGCGGTTGCCTACGCTCCGGCTCGGATCGGGCGCTTCCCCGAGAGCCCCCCGCCCGCACGGTCGCGGGCCCCGCACCCCGGGGCTGATACGGAGCCGTCTTCGTTTGGCGGCACCGTCACGCCCCCCGCCCTGCCCACGCACGGGCCCCGGTCCCCCTCCGCTCTCGTCGTTCGTGAACGCAGGCAAGGAGTTGTTGTGATGTTGGTTCCTTCGCAGAGTTCGTACTGGTTGGGTTCGATGGCGTTGCACGCGGCCGGGTCTCCGCGGTCCCGGGGTTGGGGGTCGCACGTGGTGGGCACCGTCGCGTTGCACGCGGCGCTGTTCATCGTCGGGACGTTGTTGTATGTGCGGGTGTCGCCGCACCTGGGCACGGGGACGCAGTTGTATTTGGCGTTCCTGGCGACGGGCGCGCTGGCGTGGTCGGGCTTGCTGTTCTTTGGTCTGGGCACCTGCCTGGCCGAGGCGCTGCTCAAGGCCGGGCGGGCGGTGACGGCGATTCGTGAGGCGCGGCGGTTCCGGGGGCGGTTGGCGGTGGCGTGATCGCTGGCGGGTGGGCCGCGCAGACGGGCGCCGGTGGGGTCATCAAAAACCAAGGGCGCCGCGGGGTCGTGCCGCGGCGCCCTTGCGGCGGTTCGCGTGGCGGCTGACGCGGACGGTTGACGCGGCGCGGGCCGGGGCGACAATGGCCCGGTGAAGACGCCGGCGGTGTCCATCGTGATGTTCGCGTTCGCGGCGCTGCTGGGCGCGGTCGGGCAGTTCCTGTATCAGTCCGGGGCGCGGGCCGCGGCGCCCAGCGCGGCGGGGTATCTGCTGAACCTGCGGCTGTGGCTGGGGGTGCTTTGTTACATCGCGGTGATGGTGTTGTTCGTCGCGGCGTTCAAGGTCGGCGGCCGGTTGACGGTGCTGTACCCGGTGTACGCGAGCACGTTCATCTGGGCGGCGGTGCTGGCGTGGTGGATGCAGGGGCAGGCGATCAAGCCGGTCCATGTCGCGGGGATGCTGACGCTGATCCTGGGCATGTATTTGATGGGGCGGCCATGAGCGACGCGCCGTACACCCCGACGGACCGCCGGCCGCTCAAGTCGCGCGAGCAAGGTGTGTGGAAGCGGTGCGCCGCCGGGCTTGCGAAGGCGGGCGTGTCAGCCAACAGCATCTCGGTGTGGGGCATGCTCGCGGGGGTGGCGGCGGGCGTGGTGTTTTCGCAGACGGCGACGGCGGAGGCGGGCGGCGTGGGGTGGCGTGCGCTCTGGCTGGCGGGCGCGGCGCTGGTGCAGGTGCGGCTGCTGTGCAACATGCTCGACGGCATGGTCGCGCTGGCGCGGGGCACGGCCTCGCCGGTGGGCGAGCTTTACAACGAGATCCCCGACCGGGTGAGCGACGTCGCGACGCTTGTGGGCCTGGGCTACGCGGCCGGCTCGTCGCCGACGCTGGGGTGGGGCGCCGCGGTGCTCGCCGTGTTCATCGCGTACCTGCGGGCGGTGGGCAAGGGCGGCGGCGTGGCGATGGCGTTCCACGGCCCGATGGCTAAGCCGCACCGCATGTTCGCGGTGACCTTGGCGGCGTTGATCGTCGCGGTGTTGCCGCCGGCGTGGACCGTGCCGACCGAAGCGCCGTCCACGTTCGCGGTGTGGACGTGGGGCGTGCCGCGGCTGGCGCTGGCCGTGATCATCGTCGGCGGGTTGGTGACGGTGGAGCGGCGGCTGGTCTTCATCGCGTCGGGGCTCAAATCCAAGGCGAGCGACGCTTCCACGGAAGAAAACCGAGGCGACGCGTGACTTCGTTGGAACGCCTCATCGACCCGCGCTTCGCGTTCGACAACCCGGTGACGGTGGGGCTGGTGTGCGTCGCGGTGGCGCTGATCGCGCTGGGGTTGGTGTTGCCGGGCGTGTTGAAGAAGGCAGGCGCGATCCAGGCGGAGCTGGCGGACGAGGTGTTTGTGCGTTCGCGGTCGTGGGTGGTGCTGGCGCTGTTGATCGGCGTGCCGATCCTGCTGGGCGCGGCGTGGGCGATCGCGGGGTTGTTCGTGCTGGCGGTGCTGTGTTACGCGGAGTTCGCGCGGGCGACCGGGTTGTTCCGTTGTTTCCGGGTGACGGTGTCGGCGGCGGGGTGCATCGCGTTGGTGTTTTTCGCGGTGCTGGATCACTGGTTCGGGTTGTTCTTCGCGGCGGTGGCGTTGGGGCCGCCTGTGATCGCGGCGGTGGCGATCACGGCCGACCGCCCGGACGGCTACATCCAGCGGGTCGCGCTGGGCGTGTTCGCGTTCCTGTTCATGGGCGCGGGGCTGGGGCACCTGGCGTACTTCGCGAACGACGCGGACTACCGCCCGATGCTGCTGAGCCTGATCGCGGCGACGCAGCTCAACGACGTCTTCGCGTTTCTGTGCGGCAAGACGTTCGGCAGGCGCAAGCTGATCCCCAATACGAGCCCGGGCAAGACGGTCGCCGGCGCGGTCGGGGCGGTGATCCTCACGACGCTCTTGATCTATGTGCTCGGCGGGTTCTTCCTGCCGGACGGCTTCACGCGCTACGCGCCACACATCATCGGGCTGGGCGTGATGCTCAGCGTGCTCGGGCAGCTCGGCGACCTGATGCTGTCCAGCATCAAGCGCGACCTGGGCGTCAAGGACATGGGGACGACGATCCCGGGGCACGGCGGACTGCTTGACCGCTTCGACTCGCTCCTGCTGGTGGCGCCGGCGGTGTTCCACTATGTCGCGTACTTCCGCGGGGTCGGCGAGAACCAGACGCCGCACCTGATCACCGGGCCGTTGCTGGGGCTGCCGGGCTGAGCGCCCTCGGCGCTCTCTGCGAACGTGCGATGAAAGATTTTGAGTACGAGCCCGCGTCCGACTTGCACCTGGCGCCCGGGGAGCGTTCGACCAGCGTGCTGCGCGAGCCGGGGCTGATCGGCGCGGCGGCGCACCGGGTCACGCGCGGTGTCGCGCGGACGTACCTCAAGGCCGCGCACCGGCTGGACGTGGCGGGGTTGGAACACCTGCCCGTCGAGCCGCCGTGCGTGGTGATCGCGAATCACACGAGCCATCTGGATGCGTTGGCGTTGATGTCGGCGTTGCCGGCGCGGTGGTGCCGGCGGACGTACCCGCTGGCGGCGGGGGACGTGTTCTTCGAGTCGCCGCGGCGGGCGTCGTGGTCGTCGCTGTGTCTCAACGCCTTGCCGGTCGACCGCGAGCACGGTCGTCGCCACGCGATCCAGAACCTGCGCGACCGGCTGGGCCGGCAGGGCTGCGTGTTCGTGCTGTTCCCCGAGGGCACGCGCAGCGCCGACGGCGTGTTGCACGAATTCAAACTCGGCCTGGGCATGCTGGTCGCGGGCGCGGCGGTGCCGGTCGTGCCCTGCTGGATCGACGGCGCGCACCGGTGCTGGCCGCGCGACCGGCGTTGGCCTCGGCCCGGGCCGCTGGGGCTGCGCTTCGGGCCGGCCTTGCATTTCGACGACACCGTGAACCGCCGGCGGGGTTGGGAAGACGTGGTCTCGGCGTGTACGGCCGCGGTCGCCGCGGTGCGTGACGGCGGTTGCTCACGCCCTTGACGCGCGTTTATTCGTGTTCCGCGGCGCTGGGTGTAAGCGTTGCCAGGTTCGCCAGTTTCTCATGCGTAAGGGTGCCGGAACACGCGATGGGTAGAGGGCGATACGCCCGCGGCATTTCGAGCAAAATATTCGGTTGGCCAAAACGGTGGAGGGGGTAAGATGGATGGACTCTTCGTTTTTGTTCTCATCGAGGTGATTCAAGATGCATCAATCGTTTTCTGCGGCGGGTACGCCCGTGCTGTCTGTCTGTGCCGGGGCGTTGGCGGTGCTGCCGCTGACCGCCCACGCGGATTTCGCGATCACCCAGCTCACCCAGGACGGCAACCCCGGCGTCATGCCCCACCGGATCGAGACGCCGCTGCACCTGCCCATTGACGTCGATTACGCGCCGGGCAACAGCGACTACTTTTTTGTCTCGCAGCTCGGCGGCGTCGGCAACGACGGCGCGGACGGCGACGAGATCACCAAAGCCGAGGGACGCATCGTCCTGTTCGACCGCAACACCGGGCTGGTCGATTACCTCAACCCGTTCCTGGTGATCAACGACACGAACCTGTTCGACCCCATCGGCGTGGCGCCGGAAGTCGGCCTGTTCTCGACCGCGTTCCACCCCGACTTCGCGAACAACGGCAAGTTGTACGTCTCCGTCGCGGTGAACTACCCCGGCCCGGCGCCGGACCTGTCCCCACGCGACCCGCGCAACCCGCCTTTCAAAACGGTCGTGCGTGAATACACCGCCGACCCCAACAACCTCGCCGCCGGCGCGACGTTCAGCCAGACCGTCCTCGAAGTCGACCAGCCCTCGTTCAACCACAACGGCAGCTGGATGGGCTTCAATCCGATCGAAAGCGCCAACGGCGAGCACAACCTCTACATCACCTGGGGCGACGGCGGCGACCAGCACGACCCGTTCCAGTACAGCCAGGACAACGACTCCTGGCTGGGCACCGTGCTCCGCGTCAACGTGGACGGCGACGACTTCGCCGGCGACCCCAACCGCAACTACGCCGTCCCCGCCGACAATCCCTTCGTGGGTGAAGCCGGCCTCGACGAGATCTGGGCCTACGGCCTGCGCAACCCCTGGCGCGCCAGCTTCGACTCCGAAACCGGCGACTTCTACGTCGGCGACGTCGGCCAGGACACCTGGGAAGAAATCAACTTCCTCCCCGGCGACATCGGCCCCGACGACGACCGCAACTTCGGATGGCGTGACCGCGAAGGCTTCAACGCCACCCCCACCGGCGGCATCGGCGGCCCGGCGCCCGCCGACAACGTCGACCCCATCATCGCCATCCGCCACCTCGGCGGCGGCGTTGCCGGCTACGAGGGCAACTCCATCGCCGGCGGCATCGTCTACCGCGGGCCCGTCGAAGAGTTCTACGGCAAGTACATCTTCGCCGACTCCGTCTCGGGCAACATCTGGGCCATCGACCTCGAAGACATCGAGAACTTCGACCCCGCCACGCCGCACGGCACGCTCGAACGCCTCAACGGCATCATCACCCCCGAGAACGGCTTCGTCAGCATCGTCAGCTTCGCCGAGGACGAAGAGGGCAACCTGCTCATCGTCGACCACGGCTTCCAGGGCGCGAACCTCGGCGGCCACCTCTACCGCCTCGACTTCGTCTCCAGCGCCTACATCGATGGCGACTTCAACGGCAGCGGCCAGGTGGAACAGGGCGACCTGGACCTCGTCCTTCAGAACTGGGGCGACTTCGAGATCCCCGACGGCTGGGAAGCGCGGAGTCAATTCAGCGGCCAGATGTCGCAGGCCGAGCTGGACCTCGTGCTTCAGAACTGGGGCAACGACGACGGGCAGCCGCACTTCATCACCGGCGACGGAAACGTGCCCGAGCCCGCGGGCCTGGCGGTGTTGGCCGGTGCGGCCCTGCTCCGGCGGCGGTGGTCGGCGGGTTGAGAGTGCAGGTGGTCCGCGTGGACACGGGTGACGCGCGGTAACGGGATGTGTTTTGACCGTTTTTCATGGAGTATTTCGTATGTTGCGGACTTTGGCGGAGAAGGCGGGCGGGGCGTTGGCGTTGTTAACGGTCGTGGGCGCGGCGCAGCCGGGCCTGGCGATCACGGCGGGGCAGACCGACGACTTCGAAGACGGCACGACCCAGGGCTGGGGCCCGGACTTCGCCTTCTCGATCGTCAACGCTCCCGACGAAGGCCCGGCCGGTGCCGGCGATGACGCGCTGCTGCTGGCCAGCACGGGCGTCGCGCGGCAGGGCTCGCGGTCGATCGCGATCAACACCGACCAGTGGGCCGGCGACTGGACCGCCGCCGGCGTCACCGCCATCGAGTTCGACGCCCGCAACGCCAACGACTTCGAGGTTGTCCTCTGGCTGGGCATCGCCGGCCCGGGCATGGCCGGCAGCGCCGGCACCGGGGACACCTACGTCTCCCTGGGTTCGGCCACCATCGGGCCCAACTCCGCGTGGGACCGCTACCGCATCGACGCCACCGTCGCCGACTTCGAAACCGCCACGAACCACTCCTTCGGCACGCTCGCCGACGCGCTGGCCGGCGTCACCCAGTTCCGCATCTTCCACAACGTCAACGACCGCAACGACCCGTTTGTGCCCAACAACTTCGTGGGCGACGTCGTGGACGCCGACATCTATCTCGACAACATCACGGCCGTGCCCGAGCCGGCGCTGCTGACGTTGTTGCCGGCCGTTGCACTGCTGCGTCGGCGTCGCGCTCGTTCGGATCGCTGAACGAACGACATTGGCGAACTCGATCATCCGAAACAGCGCGAGCGCTTGGTTCAACTATTTGAATCGAGCAATAGCGGTGTGACGCGATCGCTCGTGACCGTGCATCCTCAGGCCGAAAGGTACTAAAGCGTTTTGATCCTTTCTGTCTCTTAGCTGCGACGCACCGCGTCGCAGGTGTCACCGATGATTGACGATGAAACAGCGACGCGGTGTGTCGCAGCTAAAAGGCATTCATCCCACAATGCGCTCTAACGCCGTCCTCTCTACCAACAAACATGGCGACGCCGGTGAGGCGCCGCCATGGGTCGTACTCTCCGTCCTCTTGAGTGTCTGAAATCAGGCGCGGCGGCGGTTCAACATCGCGAGGCCGCCCAGGCCCAGGACCGCGAAGCCCGCGGGCTCGGGCACCTGGAAGTCGTAGGTCTTCGTGCCGCCGGTGACGGTGGTGAGGCTGACGTCGTCGAAGTAACCGACCTGGTCAAGGTTGAAGGTGCCGACGCCGACGCTGATGCCGACGACGCGGGCGTTGGCGAAATCGACGGGGTCGTTGGCGGTGAAGAGCGCGGCCCACTCATCAAGCGAGCGGATCGGCGGGCCGCCGGCGGTGTTGCCTTCGCCGAAGCCGCCGGTCCACCACCACCCGCCGGAGCTGTTGTCGCCGGCACCGGTGGAGGCGGCGATGGTCACGTCCTGCCAGGCGTCGGTGGGGACGGCCGCGCTGCCGCCGCCGGGCTGGTTCCAGGTCGGCTCGTAGACGAGCGTGCCGAAGTTGTCGCCCGTGCCGCCGGCCGCGAAGATGTTGAGCTTCAGCGACGGCGCGGCGAACGCGTTGCCGCCGACGACATTCTCTTTGTAGTAGCTGTAGCCCAGCGTGCCGGTGGTGAGGATCTCGGCGGCCGAGCCGAAGTCGGCGAACGTGCCGACCTCGGCCTTGTCGTTGTTGTCGCCGCCGGTGGTCAGCAGCGCCGCACCGGTGGGCAGCGGCTGGTTGTTCTCCAGGTCGCCGCCAACGCCGGTGAGCTCGACGATGCTCGCGGTGCCGGCCCCACGGATGTCGGACTCGTACCACGCGTCGGGCGTGGGCACGGCGGGCACCGGGCCGGCCTCGAACTGGTTCACGGTGACGGTCTGTGCCGAAACGGTCGTGGCCGCGAAGGCGGTCGTCAGGGCGGCGAGGGAGAGGCGGGTAGTCGTCATCTTTATCAACTCCAAGTGGTTCAAAGGGGGAAAACGGGTTCGGGGTGACGGGTCAAAGCGTGGCGCGGTCGTTGTTCCAGGCCACACGGAGGAGAGAGCGGGTCGGAAAGCGTGGCGGAGCGGGTCGGCCCCGCCACGCGAGGGGATTGCGGATCGATCAGGCCTTGCGACGCCGGGTGAGCAGGCACAGCCCGCCCAGGCCGGCCAGAGCCGCGCTCGCCGGCTCGGGCACGATCACCGACGAGCTGCCGGCCGCGAGCACGGTCGCGCCCGTGGGGTCGGTGACGACGTACGAGCCGGTGATGGTGATGGGGTAGTCGCCTGTGAGGTCGGCGATGACCTGGTCGATTTTTTCCTGATCGGTCGGGCCGGTTTCGAACGACGCGTCGTAGGCGTTGCCGATGCCGACGTAGATGAACTCGTCGATAAGCTGCGTGTCCGAGCCCGCGGTGAAGACGGTGTCGTCGCCGCCGCCCTTCGCCCGGTCGGCGCCCCAGTGGATGCCGATGCGTGTGGCGGTGTAGCTGCCGGAAGTGATCGCCGAGCTGAAGCCCAGCACGTTGCCGTCGGAGCTGGCGATCTCCCCGGTGATGTCGGCCCCACGGAAGAGCATGGCGCCATCGCCCGTGATGTGGACGCCGAAGTGCAGGCGGTTGCCGAACTCGCCGGCGAACGGGGCCGACGGGCTCGCCTGTCCGCGCCACGAGTTGAAGTTGCTGACGATCACGTCACCGGGGTCGATGAATTGGCCGTCGAAGAAGGCCTCGTAGGCGGTGGGGTCGGTGTTGCGGTCGCCGATGCTCGTGCCGGTGGTGTTCTCGAGCGAGTTGTTGGCGTTGGCGTTGTACCCGCCGAAACTCGGGCCGCCGAAGAAGTTCGGCGCCGACGAGGGCACCACTTCCACGTTGATCGCGGCCAACGCGGGGCTGGACAGGGCAGCGGGCAGGCAGAGGGCGGCGGTCGCGGCGAGCAGTCGTTTCATCGTCAATCTCCAGTGAAGGGCGTGTGTGCAGGTTGAGAAGACCAAAGCGTGGCCAGGCGTGTGTTCAAGGCCACGCGGGAGGAGGAGAGCAGGGTCAAATGCGTGGCCAGGCGTTTGTTCGAGGCCACGCGGGAGGAGGAGAGCAGGGTCAAATGCGTGGCCAGGCGTTTGTTCGAGGCCACGCGGGAGGAGGAGAGCAAGGTCGAAAGCGTGATCAGGCGTTTGTTCAAGATCACGCGGGAAGAGGAGAGCGAGGGTCAAAGCATGGCCAGGCGTTTGTTCAAGGCCACGCGGAGGAGAGAGCAATCGGAAACCGTGGCGGGGCGGGTCGGCCGCGCCACGGGAAACGGTTGGTGAAGTTCAGGCCTTACGCCGGCGGGCCAGCATGCACACGCCGCCCAGCCCCATCAGGGCCATCGTCGCCGGCTCGGGCACGAGCGCGACGCTCACGTCGTCGATGTACAGGCCGCCGCCGTCCACGCCCGGCACCGCGCCGCCCGAGAGGCGGTACATGAACGATTGGACCGGCACGCCCAGCGGGTGGTTCGCCGCCTCGAAGTTGCTGTAGTACTGCTCCCAGCTCTGCGCGGTGTGTACGAGGCTGCCGTTGACGTAGTACCGGGCGACGTCGTTGTCCGGGCCGTCGATGAAGTCGATCTCGAGCTTGAACTCGTGCCACTCGTCGTAGGCCAGGCCCGTCGCGATCGGCGGGACCGCGACGAAGTTGCCGCCCGAGTCCACGTCGAACGTCTGGATGTCCAGGCCCGAGGTGGCGACGGAGCTTTCTTCGATGTCGATGAAGCCCTGCCGGCCGCCGCTGCCGTTGTCGGCGCTGACGGTGACGCTCATGCCCGGCTGCGGCGCGCCGGTCGCCGCCTTGAACTTGAAGCTGCCGATGAACTGGTTGTTCAGTGCGCCCGTGCTCGACTCGCCGGCAAACTCACCGGGCATCGAGTTGTCGGGATCGGTCACGGTGTCGGTCGGAACCCCGCCGTTCAGCGGGCTGTGCGGCTGATTCCCGAACGCGCCGGAGGTCACCGCGTTGGAGACGCGCCACACGGTGTTGCCCGTGCCGTCGTCCACGACTTCTTCGTCCCAGGTGCCGGTCGAAACCCAGCCTCCCTGGCCGTCGACGCTGACGCCGGTCGTGAAGCCTTCGAAGTCGGTAAAGCTGTCGGCCAAGGCGGGGGTCGCGCCCATCGCGGCGGTTAGCAGCACGGAAGTGGTCAGGGAACGGTTCATTCTCATAACTCCTGAAGTGGGCATGGGCCCGGGGTGTGTAAACAGATCAAAAAGAAGAACGGGAAAGGTGTGTGTTCAATGTTCAATACGGTGTGAGTTCAAGCGAATCAGACGGAGAGAAGCCGCCACTCAAACGGTTTGGGTCATGGATCGTGCCCCCGGTGTTGCTCGGGCCCCGGCCGCGCGAGCCACTCCAGGCCCGACCCCGGCGGGATGCCCGCGAGTTTTTCGCTCCGCCGCAGCGAGCCCACGGGCTCGAACACCGCGGCGACGGCGTGACAGATCGTGTCGGGGTCCTCGGCCGGCAGGTACGCCGCGACCCCCGCCGCGCGGGCGCGGCGTTCGAGTTCGAGGGTGTGCTTCGGGGTCACGGCGATCACATGGATGCGTCGCCCCAACTCCCGAAACGCCATGCACAGACGCGACGTGTCGTCGCGGAACGAATCAACTTCGAATACGGCCAGCGACGCCCGGCTGCGCATCACTGCCTTGGCATGCAGCCGCCAGGTCCCGGCGGGCAATAACGTCCAACCGCCCGCCCGCGCCGCGACCCGTAACGGCGAGCCGCCGTCGATCTCGCTGAGCGCGAGCACGGGTTGTTCGGTGGGGCGGGTCACGGGGTTCTCCAGAAAAAGTGTGGGACACCTCACGACAAAACAATCGCCGTGCCAAACGCGACCACGCCGAAACATTTTTCTCAAACCCCTTGTTTTCAAGGCTTTTCGTTGGAAGCGTGATTTGTCATGAATCCGACGCCGACGTGCGACGTCCGTACCGTTCTGGTACGCAACGCGCCGAACACAACCGCAAACCCCTTGAAAAGCAGGCCGGAGCGAGCCCGGTACCGAAACGGCACAAGGTGCCGAACCGGTACCCGTCGGCGCACGCGATCGCGCCCATGGTTTCAAACGGCCTCGAAAAAATTATGAACGCGTCAAATGACGCAGATCGAACCGTTGCACCATGCGGTAGAAGCGCCGGCGTTCGACCTGCAGCAACTCGGCGGCTCGGCCCTGGTGCCCTTCCGTTTTGGTCAGCGCGCGTTCAACCAGCCGGCGTTGCGCCGTTTCCATCGGCACCAACCCGATCCCCGAAGCGCCGCAGCGCTCCACCGAAACATCAGCACTCGGCGTATCCGAGGCCCGCCCACGCAGCGTCTCGGGCAGCCCGTCGGTGTCGATCACCGGGTCGTCGGACATGACATACATGTGCTCCACCGCGTTGACCAGCTCCCGCACGTTGCCCCGCCAGTCCGCGGCGCACAGGGCATCCAGCGCTTCGCCGGTCAGCGACCGCGCCGGCTCGTCGTACAGCCGGGCCAGCTTCCGCAAGTAGTGTTCCACCAAGGCCGGGATGTCGCCCCGCCGACGGCGCAGCGGCGGCGTCTCGATCCGCACGACGTTGAGTCGGAAGAACAGGTCCAAACGAAAATCGCCGCGGTCCACCATCGCGCCCAGGTCGCGGTGTGTCGCGGCGACCACGCGGACGTTCACCGGGATCGGCTTGACCGTGCCCACCGGCGTCACCGTCGACTCCTGCAGGAAACGCAGCAGCCGGGCCTGGTTCGCGGGTTCCAACTCGCCCACCTCGTCGAGGAACAGCGTTCCGCCGTCCGCGGCGCGGATGAACCCCAGTGTCTCCTTGTGCGCCCCGGTGAACGCGCCCCGTGCGTGACCGAACAACTGCGACTCAAACAATGAGTCCCGCAGCGTCGTGCAGTCCACCGGCACGAACGGCCGGGCGCACCGCGGGCTGGCGTCGTGCAAAGCCCGCGCGACCAGTTCCTTGCCGGTCCCGGACTCGCCGCGGATCAACACCGTGCTGTGACGCGGACCGACCTGACCGATCAGGTGCCTGACCCGCCGCATCGCATCGCTGTCTCCGATCAGCCCGGAACGCCTCTCGCTCACTTTCGCCTCCCGGTCGTGTCCGTCCGTCCTTCGATCCTTCACGGGCCAAAAAGAACCACCGACCCGCTTGAGAAGTGTGAACATAGCGAATCAGTAAACCCCGGTCAAAGGCCTAGGGTTCGCCCTGATGAAAAACTGAATGAGACGTGAATCACCCTGCCCCGTTCAACGGAAGCAAGGAACCTGGGCGGTCTGGAGCGGCGAAACAAGCCAACGTCTTGGTCGCCGCCACTTGTCTCACGGGTAGATCAGGTACTTCGCCCGGCGTGTCTTGAACGCGTCGAGTTCCTCTCGCCACACCGCCTCGACGTCCTCTGGCCAAGTGTCGGCGCTGATCGCCTCCATCGTCGCGTCGTCTTTGATCATCCGGTTCACCGTGGTCAGGTCGTACGCGTCGCCGAACAGGTGCTCGAGCGTCCACGCGATCTGCAGGCCCGCCGGGATCGGGTCCAGCGTGTCGCGGTCGGTCACCATGACGTACACGCCTCCGCATTCCTGGTCCTTGTAATGCCGAACCGTTGGCGTGAACGTCACCGGCACGAAGCGCAGCCCGGGGATCGCCGCGTCGTTCAGCGTCGCCGCGAGCTTCCGGCCGTCGATCCACGGCGCGCCGAACAGCTCGAACGGCTGGTCCGTCCCCCGGCCCACCGAGACCTGCCGGCCCGACTCGATCAGACCCACCGCCGGGTACAGCGCCGCCTGCGTCAGGTTCCGCATGTTCGGCGAGGGGTTGATCCACGTCAGCCCCGTGCGGTCGTACCACATGTCCCGCGTCCAGCCCTCGACCGGCACGACCGTGAGCTCGCAATCGATTCCGTGTTCCTTGTTGAAGTACTGCGCGAGCTCGCCGACGGTCATGCCGTGTCGCAGCGCGATGTTGCTGAAAGCGGTGAACGCCTCCATGCCCGGGTCGGTGACGGGGCCCTCGACGTCCACGCCGTTGATCGGGTTGGGGCGGTCGAGGACAAACACTTCGACGCCGTGCTCCTTCGCAGCCTCCATGACCAGGCCCATCGTCGCGATGTAGGTGTAGAACCGCACGCCGATGTCCTGGATGTCGAACACGACGGCGTCGAGCCCCTCCATCATCTCCGCGTTGGGCTTGCGCGTCTCGCCGTAGAGGCTGAACACCGGGAGCCCCGTGGCGGCGTCGACGCCGTGCCCGACCTTTTCGTCGAGCACGCCGTACAACCCGTGCTCGGGCGAGAACAGGCGGACCACTTCCACGTCCGGCGCGTCGTGCAGCAGGTCGACGATGCGCCGCCCGTCCAGATTCACGCCGGTGTGGTTCGTCGCGAGCGCGACCTTCTTGCCCTTCAGCGCCGCAAAGCCGTCGCGCTCGAGCACGTCAATGCCGCACAGCACGGGCATGCCTTGCGGCGCGTTTTCGCCTGTTTTTTTCGAGGTTTCTGCGTCGCCGGTCGCTCCCAGCAGGGCGGCCGCCACCGCCGTCGCCACCGCGCGCCGCACCGGCGAGACCTTGCCCGAATCGTCCGGGTGCACGCGGTTGGTCAGTAGCACGTAGTACGCGCCGCTGTGCGGGTCGGCCCAGAAACACCCGCCGGTGTAGCCCGTGTGCCCGAAGGTCGTGGCCTTGTTGAATCGCTTGCCGCGCGGCGCGGACGAGAATGACGAGTCGATGTCCACGCCCAGCCCGCGCACGCCCGTGCCGTCTGGCAACGCGTGCGGTGACAGCATCCGTTCCACCATCGTGTCCGACAGAATGCGCTGCCCGTCGAGCTCCCCGCCGTTGAGCGCCATCCGCACCCACCGGCCCACGTCGCCCGCCGTCGCGAACAACCCGGCGTGCCCCGCGACGCCGTCCATCGCGTAGGCCCGCGGGTCGTGCACCTCGCCGACGATCCACGCGCCGTGGCGCTTCGTCGTTGGCGCGATGCGGTCACGCGTAGAGGCGTCCGGAAGAAACCCGGTGTCGTTCATGCCCAACGGCTCGAACACTTCCTCCCGTGCGAACACGTGCAGTGCCCGGCCGTCCACCGCCTCCACCAACGCGCCCAGCACTTGGAAGTTCACGTCGCTGTACTTGAACGTGCCGCCCGGCTCCCAGCGCGGCGTGAGTTGCATGATCCGCCGCATCGCCTCTTCGCCGCCTTGTTCGTAATCCAAAAGCGGCGTGTCGGGGATCAGCCCGCTGTGGTGCGTAAGCAACTGCTCGACCGTGATCACGTCCTTCCCGTGGTTCCCAAAGTCCGGCAGGTACGTCGCGACCGGCTCGTCCAGCTTCACCAAACCGCGGTCCACCAGGATGAGCACCGACGTCGCCGTCGCCATCGGCTTGGTCAGCGACGCGAGGTCGAACACTGTGTCCGCCGACATCGCCGGCGCGTCCGGCAGCGTGGACATCCGACCCGCCACATAGACCGACGGCTCGCCGTCACGCGTCCCCCACACCAGCACCGCCCCGGGCAGGTTGCCTTGTTCGATCGCCTCGGCGAGGGCGGCCCTGACTTCGGTCGGCGGCTGTCCCGCCCAAGCGGCACGAATTCCACATAGGGCGGTCAGTGAACAGGCCAGACTCAGAACGCTCAGCCTTGCGAAGTGTTTCATAAGACCAAGATACCCGCGGATCGGCCCCGGAGAAGAGATGGGTTGTCCATTTCCCGGCCCAATGCCGTTTGACAGGCTGCAACTCGGTTCTATGCGATCAGCCGCGGATCGGCGCCACCCTGTCCAGTACCACCTGGGCACAGCGTTCCCACGAGTTCGCCAGCGCGTGCGCTCGACATGATTCACGCGACACCGTCAACGCCTCGCGGCACGCCACGGCCAGGTCGTCGTGGAACGCCCCGGTCACGCCCGGCTTCACCACGTCGATCGGGCCGGTCACCGGGTACGCCGCGACGGGCAGGCCCGCGCCGTTGGCTTCGAGCATGACGATGCCGAACGTGTCGGTCTTGCTTGGGAACACGAACACGTCGCCCGCCGCGTAATGCCGGGCGAGGTCTTCGCCGAACTGGTAGCCCGCCCAGTGGACGTCGGGGTACTGCTTCTGAAGCTTGTCTTTCACCGGGCCGTCGCCGACAACGACCTTGCTGCCACCGGTGTCGGACAGGTCGAGCCCGAGAAACGCCTCGATGTTCTTCTCCACCGCGACGCGGCCGGCATACAGAAAGATCGGCCGCGGCAGCCCCCGGAAGATGTCGTCGTTCCACGCGTCGCCGTAGTCTTCGCGCGGCTTGAACAGCGTCGTGTTCACCCCCCGGCACCAGACCTTGATGTTGGTCATGCCGTTTTGTTCGAGTTCTTTGCCGACGGTCGCGGTCGGGACCAGCGTCGCCTGCGCCGGGCCGTGGAACCAGCGGATGAACTTGTAAGTTAGCCGCGGCGGCAGCCCGAAGTACGCCTTCATGTAATGCGGGAACTGCGTGTGGTAGCTCGTCGTGTAAGGCCAGCCGCGCTTCCGACACAGCTTCCGACCGGCCTGACCGATCGGGCCCTCGGTGGCGATATGGATCGCGTCGGGCTGGGTTTCCTCAATGATCTGCTTGACCTTCGGGCCCGGGCGCAGTGCGAGGTTGATCTCGGGATAACGCGGGGCCTTGAACGTCTTGAACAAGCCCGGATGAATCACCTCGAAGGAATGCCCGAGCGCCTCGGCCGCGGCGATGACGTGTTGCCACGTACGCACGACGCCGTTGACCTGTGGCTCCCACGCGTCGGTGAGCAGGGCGATCTTCATGGGCGGCTTCAACGCATGCGGGGAAGTGGCATCACCGGCGAAGCCCACGTTCAATGAACGTGGTCTCCCGGCAGTTTGTGTGTCGGTGGAGGATAGGGCGGTGGTCATGGCGTGGCGACCGCGAGGTTTTGCGTGGCTTTGCTTTGTTTCCCGTGGTTCTGCTCAAACAGCCGCGACACCGAGATCAGTTCCTCCAGCGGCAACGGTTCGCCGAGTTCATCGTGGTCGTCGGCTGTGCCCGGCGTTTGTCCACGCGACGCGTTGGCCGGCGCCTCCATCGGCAGCGTCGCCAGCTCCGCCTCCGCGTCGATCAGCCGCATCGTGCCGTCCGTGTCTTCCACGATTGCGCTGCACCCCTCGACCCAGTCGCCGCAGTTGTAGTACGCGACCGGGCCGTCCTCCCGCAGCATCGCCTGGTGGATGTGCCCGCAGACCACGCCGTCCAGCTTCCGATGTTTCGCTTCGCGCTCGAGCGCGTCTTCGAAGTCGCTGATGAACGTGCAGGCCTTTTTCACTTTGAGCTTGATCGCCTTGGACATCGAGTGCTGCGGCAGCCCCATCAGCGTCCGCCCCGCGTTGTAGTGCACGTTCAGCCGGACGAGGTACTCGTACGCCTTGCCGCCGAGCTTGGAGATCACGCGGTGGTGCCGAACGACCAGGTCGAACTGGTCGCCGTGCGTGACGAAGAGCTTGCGCCCGTCCGCGGTTCTGTGGATCGCGTAGGGCTCGATCCGCACGCCGCCGAACTCGAGCCCGACGAACTGCCGGCAGCCCTCGTCGTGGTTGCCGGGGATGAAGACCACGTCCGTGCCGTGCTTGGTCTGATTCAGCAGCCGGCGGACGACGTTGTTGTGCTCGCCCGGCCAGTACCACTTCTGCCGCAGCCGCCACATATCGACGATGTCGCCGACGAGGTAGAGCGTCTCGCAGCGGGCGTGCTTGAGGAAGCGCGACAGGATCGCCGCCTGCGAGGCGCGCGAGCCCAGGTGCGTGTCGGAGATAAAAACGGATCGGTAGCGGAGCGTCATCCGGTCGCTCTCCCGAAAGGGTGGACGGTTGGGGCGCGGCCGGCTCGCCGGCAACTGGGCCGGGCGAACCACGCCCGAACCCGTGGCGGCGCAACCGATGCCCGCCGTCGGTCGGCGTCCCTGCCGACGGTCCTGATCCCTCCGCGACCAAGCATCGACCCTCCGCGTCAAAGCCCGGTGAGGAATGGGTTTAGGGCGTGTGAATCCGGTGGAAAAACCTCTCAATCGTGGTCTGAATCGTCGCCCATCGCCGCTAAACCCCCTCGATCACCACCATTTCCATAACGGAAAGAAGCCCACGTTCTGCGAATGTGGGCCCGACCCCCGCAAACCACCCCCAACCTCCACCGTTTCCCCCGCGCCTCTTGGCGATCCCCCGCTTCGCCGATAGGGTGGGTACCCGCGATGTCCATCCTCGCCGCCACCACCACGACGACTACCACCCCCACCGCGTCCCCGCGGCCGGCGTCGTCGTAGCGATCCTCGCGATCACCACCGACTCGACCAGGCCGCTGAATCAGCGGCCTTTTTTGTGCCCTTTAGCCTGTGTCTTTTGTTTTTGTCTCCCCGTTCCGCCATCATCCAACCACCATGAACGCCCCCGCTTCCTCATCGCCCGCGCCCGCTTCGATCCAGGTCACGCTGCCCGACGGCACGGCCAAGGATTTTCCCACGCCCTGCACCGCCCACGACGTCGCCGCCTCCATCGGCGAGGGCCTCGCCAAGGCTGCGATCGGCGCAAAAGTCAACGGCGAGTTGTTCGACCTGCACCGCCCGCTTCCGGGCGACTGCGAACTCGCCATCGTCACCGCACCCCGCCAGGACAAGAAAGGCCGCAGCAAGTGGCGCGACGAGCAGCACGAGAAGGATGCGCTGTACCTGCTCCGCCACAGCTGCGCCCACGTCATGGCCGAGGCGATCTGCAAGCTCTGGCCCGACACCCAACTCGCCTACGGCCCGCCGCTCGAGAACGGCTTCTACTACGACCTCAAACTCGATGAGCCGATTAGCAGTGATGACTTCGTGAAGATCGAAGACGGGATGCTGAAAGTAGTTGACGACGACCGCGTGTTTACGCGCTACGAACTGCCACTCAACAACGGCATGTCCAAGCTCTCGGACGAGGGCAACAAATACAAAGTCGACAACGCGGAGAAAGCAAAGGAATACGGGGCGGATGCGTTGTCGTGGTACGTCACCGGCGAGGTGGCCGGGGTAAAGCCCGGAGATGGCCATCTCCGGGCTTTAGGGCTGCTCGACGCGCCGCCCCATGTTGCACACTTCGAAGACCTCTGCCAAGGCCCACACGTCGACCGCACCTCGCGCATCGGCGCGTTCAAAGTCATGTCCGTCGCGTCGTCCAACTGGCACGGCGACGTCAACTCCGACCGGTTCCAGCGCGTCTACGGCACCGCGTTCTTCTCGCAGGCGGACCTGGACGAACACCTCGAAAAACTCGAGCAGGCCAAGGCCCGGGACCACCGCGTCATCGGCAAGAAGCTCGGGCTCTTCGAAATCGATGAGGCCGTGGGGCAGGGTTTGATTCTGTGGAAGCCCAAGGGCGCGGTCGTCCGGCAGGAACTCCAGAACTTCATCGGCCAGCACCTCGAACGGCAGGGCTATTCGCAGGTGTTCACGCCGCACATCGGCAAGCTTGGGCTTTACAAAATGTCCGGCCACTACCCGTACTACCAGGAGTCTCAGTTCCCGCCGCTCATCGACGCGGACCAGATCAAGCGGCTCGCCGACGAGAACTGTTCGTGCGGTGATCTCGCGGCGCGGATGAAGGACGGCGACATCGAGGGCTACATGCTCAAGCCGATGAACTGCCCGATGCACATCAAGATCTTCGACAGTGAGAAACGCAGCTACCGCGACCTGCCGATCCGTCTGGCCGAGTTCGGCACGGTGTACCGCTGGGAGCAGTCCGGCGAGCTGGGCGGCATGACCCGCGTGCGCGGTTTCACGCAGGACGATGCCCACCTGTTCGTCACGCCCGACCAGCTCGCGAAAGAAGTGCTCGGCTGCATCGAGTTGGTCAAGGTCGTGTTCAACACGCTGGGCATGACCGACTACCGCGTGCGCGTCGGGCTGCGCGACCCGGACGACTCGAAGTTCGTGGGCGACCCGAAGGATTGGGACCAAGCGGAAGAGGCTTGCCGAAACGCGGCGAAGACGCTCGGCGTGCCGTTCAGCGAAGAGCCCGGCGAAGCGGCGTTCTACGGCCCGAAGATCGATTTCGTGGTCAAGGACGTCATCGGCCGGGAGTGGCAACTCGGCACCGTGCAGGTCGACTACCAGCTCCCGCAGCGTTTTGATCTCGCTTACACGGGTTCGGACAACCAGGAGCACCGCCCGATCATGATCCACCGCGCCCCGTTCGGCTCGATGGAACGCTTCGTCGGCTGCCTCATCGAACACTTCGGCGGGGCCTTCCCGCTGTGGCTCGCTCCGGAACAAATCCGCGTGCTGCCCATCAGCGACAAGTTCAATGCGTACGCAGAAAAGGTCGAGGCCGCGCTCAAAGACAAGGGCCTGCGCGTCACCATCGACATGGCGTCGGGCAAGATCGGCGGCAAGATCGCCGACGCCCAGCAGAACCAGGTGCCCTACATGCTCGTGGTCGGCGGCAAGGACGAAGAGGCCGGCACGGTCAGTGTGCGTCATCGGCGGGACGGCGACCGCGGCGCGGTGCCTTTGCAAGAGTTCGTCACGTTAGCAACGCAAGAAAGAGACCAACGCGCGTTGTAATCTCGGCACGACTCGGTAACATTCTGGCGAACCTGCTCCGACGCGGCCGACAATGTGACCGGCCGTGAGGGTTTGAAGCTCCGACACTTTTTTGCAGTGAGGTTTGTGCCATGGTGGTTGTCCGTCCGTCCGGGATTCACGGGATGGGTCTGTTCGCATCGTCCGACATCCCCGAGGGGGCCACGATCGGCCTGCTCGAGGGCAAGTGGGTCCGGAAGGACGGCCCGCACGTGCTGTGGATCACGAAGAAGAAGGGCTTCCGTGTCAAGAACGACATGAAGTTCATCAACCACGCCGACGACCCCAACGCGGCGTACTTCGACGACCTGACGGTGGGGGCGCTCCGCGACATCCGGGCCGGCGAAGAGATCACGCACAACTACGGCGGCGACGACCCGTCGGCGTACGAACCGCAGGACTGGGCCGAACCCAAGGGCAAGAAGGACAAGGGCAAAGCCAAGGGCGGCGGCAAGGCCGGCGACAAGAAAAAGCGTGCGGAGGTGCTCGAACCCGTCGCCTGCTGAGCGTTGGGGGGTTCGCAGGCCACCCGCGCCGCTACACTCCGGCATGCCCACCGAGAAAACTATCTTTGGACGCACGGACCTGTCGGTGAGCCGCCTGGGCTTCGGGGCCGCGCCGGTCGGGCTGCTCGGCACGCCTCAGGACGAGATCGACGCAGTCGTGGCGCTGTTGCTGGACCACGGCGTCAACTTCTTCGACACCGCCGCGTGCTACGCCGGTAGCGAGGTCGCCCTGGGCAAAGCGCTCCAAGGCCACCGTGACGACGCCGTGCTGGTCACCAAGTGCGGCCACCGCCTCGACAGCGACGCCCACGACCACGCCGAGTTCTCGCCCGAGTTGATCGCCACGAGCATCGACCGCTCGCTCGAGCGCCTCGGCACCGACCACCTCGACGTCGTGCTCCTGCACACCTGCGACTTCGACACGCTCAAGAAGGGCGACGCGTTGGGCGCGTTGGTCAAGGCCCGCGAGCAGGGCAAGACGCGCTTCGTCGGGTTCTCGGGCGACAACGAGCCCGTCGCCTGGGCCGCCGCGCACCCCGAGGTCGCGGTGGTCGAGATGTCGGTGAACATCGTGGACCAGCACAACATCGACGTCGCGTTGCCGGTCTGCCGGAAGCACGACGTGGGCGTGATCGCGAAGCGCCCGGTCGCCAACGCGTGCTGGAAGCCGCGCGACAAGCAGCCGGGCATGTACAAGGACTATTCGAGCAACTACACCGCCCGGCTCAAGGCAATGGGGGTCACGCCGGGCCAGCTCGGTTACTCCGGGCACGTCGAGGTCGAGTGGCCCGAGATCGCGCTGAAGTTCACGCTGGCTCAGGCAGGCGTGCATACCGCGATCTGTGGCACGACCAGCCCGGACCACACCGAGATGAACCTGCAGGCCGTCGCGAAAAACCCGCTGCGCGAGCAGGTCGTCGCGACGCTGCGCGACGCGTTCAAGCAGGCGCGGCAGGCGTCGGGCGAGGCGTGGCCGGGCTTGACCTGACCGGGCGCTCCGGCCGGGTCGAAACCTGCGGGCCGATGCAAAAATCACTTGACTTCCCGCGTTTTTGTGTTTCATGGAGATTCGGCGTTCCGGGGTACAATGCCCGGTTCGCGGTGATTCACCGGTCGTGATTCGTTGTCGGTGTTGATTGGAGAAAGTGTCATGCGTGCGCGTTGCGTCGGCCTGTTTTGTGTTGCGGTGTCGGTTCCCTTCTCGGTGCGGGCTCAGCAGCTCGACCGCGAGAACCCGATCAACGCGACGATCCCGACCTCGACGCTCTCCGCCGAGGTCGTCGACGTGATCCGCATCCCCGTGAGCGGCATCGGCGCCCACCCGCGGCTGGATTATTTGACGTATGTGCCCGACGGCAGCGGCCGGCTCGTGGTGTCGGACCAGCGCGGCCGGCTGTGGGGCTTTTCGCCCGGCGACACCCAGGCGTCGCTGGTGCTCAACGAGTCCGCGATGCCCGGGTTCGCCGACAACTTCGAGATGGGGGTGCGCGGCTTCGCGTTCCACCCCGATTTCACCACGCCCGGTGCCGCCGGTGAGCACAAGGTCTACGTCGCCTACAGCGCCAACAACGGCTTGGGCACGCCCGACTACGCCACGCCCGCGGGCTTCGGCACCGACCACCACTCCGTCGTCGCCGAGTTCACCCTCGACCCGGGCACGCTCGCCGTCGTGCCCAACTCGCGCCGCGAGGTGATCCGCATCGCCCAGCCGTTCAGCAACCACAACATCGGGCAACTCGCGTTCAACCCCGTCGCCGACACCGACCCGGACTACGGCAAGCTGTACATCGCGCTGGGCGACGGCGGCGCCGGCGGCGACCCGGTCAACGCCGGCCAACGCCTCGACACCCCGCTGGGCGGCATCCTGCGGATCGACCCGACGCCGGACGGCGGAAACGCGTACGCGGTCCCCGCCGACAACCCGTTCGTGTCCGTCAACAACGCCGCGCCCGAGCTGTGGGCGATCGGCCTGCGGAACCCGCACCGCTTCGCGTGGGACCCCACCGACCAGGGCGGCGATGGCCGGATGTTCATCAGCGACATCGGCCAGGACAGCGTCGAGGAAATCAACGTCGGCCGCGCCGGCGCGAACTACGGCTGGGACATCCGCGAGGGCACGTTCGTCAACGACAACAGCGGCAACATCTTCGTCCTGCCCGCCAACCACGCCACCGACGACTTCACCTACCCCGTCGCCCAGTACGACCACGACTTCAACAACAACAACATCAAGGAGGCCGGCGTCTCGGTCGTCGGCGGCTTCGTCTACCACGACGACGCCCTGCCCCAACTCCAGGACAAATACTTCTTCGCCGACTTCGCGAACCAGGAAGACGGCCCGATCTACATCATCGACACCGTCGACCTCATCGAGCGCGACGACTTCTCGAACGTCAATTCGCTCAACGACGGCCTGCTCGCGCCGTTCGAGAAGCTCCGCCTCACGCGCAACGGCAACCCGCTCGCGTCGTTCGAGGCGCTGGTCGAGCAGACCACCGGCAACTTCAACCTCAACCGCTCGGACCTGCGCTTCGGTAACGACGCCGACGGCGCGATCTACCTGCTCAACAAGCACGACGGCTGGGTCCGCAAGCTCCTGCCCGCCCCGCGCGAATCCACCGACTTCGACTTCTCCGGCTTCAGCGACGCCGACGACATCGACGCGCTGTTCGCGGCGTTCGGGGACGTCACCCCCAACACCGAAATCTTCAACCTCGACGACACCGGCAACAGCGACGGCGTGGTGGACGCGGCGGACTACACCGTCTGGCGTTCGTTGACCGGCGCGCTCCTGGGCGACGCGAACTTTTCCGGGCAGGTCGAGCAAGGCGACCTCGACGCCGTGCTCCAGAACTGGGGCAGCACGACCGCCGGTTACGCCGACGGCGACCTCAACAAGTCCGGCCAGGTCGAACAGGGCGATCTCGATCTGGTGCTGAGCCACTGGGGCGACACCCCGCCCGAGTTCGCGACCGACCCGGGCGACGTGCCCGAGCCGGCGGTGGGGCTGGGTGTTGTGGCATTCGTGGCGTTGATGCGCCGCCGCGGTGTGTGATCTTTGACCGCCCAGACACCGTCGTTATTGCTTCCTCCCTCTCCCTGCCAGGGAGAGGGCCGGGGTGAGGGTCGAACCTCACCGTCACTTCAATTCTTTACGCCGTGTTTCCGCGCACGCCCCACCCTCCCTCGATCCCTCCCTGAAAGAGAGGGAAGGAAGACGGAACCCGCGCGCTTCAGCCGGGAGCCGGCGGCTCCCGGTCCGGAACCCGGCGGGTTCCGGCTATCCGTGCACATGACACGGACGGTTTTGGGGACGACAACGCCCCTCGGATTCACTTGTGAAAGAACGCCGTGTGCGCCTCTCGCGAGCCGGGCCGTGTCGGCCCGGTGTCCGGAACCCGGGCCGACACGGCCCGGCTCGCTTTGGACTCGCTGCGAAACAAACCCGGGGCGGGACCGTCGTCACGATCCATGCAGACCCCCGGCCGGCGTCGGCTTTCCAGCCCGCCGTCACCGCGCTTCGGATGGGACTCACTCGGGGGGTTCCGGCGGGAGACGGCGTGCGATCAGGTTCCGTCCCGATCCACCCGCGTCCAAGGCCACACGGCGATTCGTGATTAAGGAACTCAAGCCCTCACCCACCTGGCACCCACGCGGAGGCCACGCCCCTCACCTGCACTTACATTTTACCCGCGGGTCAGCATGAGCTTTCTGAAGTCTTGGGCAGACCGTGCGCAGGAAACCGCGCCCATGCCTAAGGGCTCGCCTTGCCGGCCGGTTGGGCGTGCCCTTGCTTTGGAGATTTCATAAAGATGTGGTTTGGGACGGGGTCGGAGGTTTATTCTGACGAGCCACGACCGTGAGGGAGTGGGCACATGCCGCCGGATACCCGCACCCTCGCGGCCGCGGCTCGATATTGATCGGAAGCGAACCACGGCCGGGGATGGTCGGTTTGGTCGTGGTTCGCTTTGCTGGGGCAGGGCAGGCATGCTGCCTGTCCCGGGCGGAAGGACCGGCCGGAATGATCCCGTGACCCAATTCGCCCTGCGGCCGAGACAGGCTGGAAGCCTCCCCCGCCGAGAGTGAACCAAAGCCGTCGGTTTTGCCGCCGTCTCCGCCGGTGGGTATAAAGGCCGGTCGGCGTGAAACCGCCGCCCATCGGCCTGCCTGCCGAGACCCGCTCTCTCGCGAACCGAACCGTCAAGCCGACGACCCCGCCCGACCCCGTTTTGGAGCCGCCGCGATGCCCCTGTCCGAACTTCCCGACCTGACGCTCTCGAACTCCGCGATGGAGGTGCTCAAGGCCGCGCCCAAGGTCCACCTGGTCGGCAGCGTCGACGAACTGCTCGCGCTCGCCGTGCCCGAGGATCAGGTCGATCCGCGCGGGTACTACACCGTGGGTTACGACGTGCCCGGCACCGACAGCCCGGACTTCAAAGAAGAAGTCAAAGTCTGCCGCGTCCGCAACGGCATCAGCGCGAACTACCTCGAGGCCTACATGCGCCGGCGCGACCCCGACTGCATGGTGATCGCCGACGACCGCGCGACCGACAAGCCGACGTTCCAGGCCAAGTGGGGCGAGAAGCTCGGCGACTTCGAGAAGCTGCGTCAGGAGACCTTCGCCTGGCTCAAGACCCAGGAGCTGGCGTGCTTCTTCTTCGAGTCGGGCATGCCCGGCGAGGGGCTCAACGCCGTGGCGATCTGTCCGGCCAACGCGGGCTTCTTCGCGCTGGGCTTGGCGATGCTGCAGGGCATCAAGCCGCTCGAAGACATCAAGAAGGCCGGCAAGGACTACCACCACGGCGCGATCGTGTACGTCGCCCCGCCGTTCCGCCACAGCCACTTCGGCGGCAAGCAGGTCGTCGTGCACAACCGCCGGTTCGACGACGGCTTCAACCTGCACGAGCTCTACAGCTACAACCTCTACCCGGGTCCGTCGGCGAAGAAGGGCGTGTACGGCATGCTCCTCACCGCCGGTGAGCGCGACGCCGAGCAGTGGACCACCGCGCACTGCTCGACCGTGCAGGTCGTCACGCCCTACGACAACGTCACAACCATCATGCACGAGGGCGCCAGTGGCGGTGGCAAGAGCGAGATGCTCGAGCAGATGCACCGCGAGGCCGACGGCCGGCTGCTCAAGGGCGAGAACCTGATCGACGGCGAGAAGCGCTACATGACGCTCCCGCGCGGCTGCGAGCTGCGCCCGGTCACCGACGACATGGCGCTCTGCCACCCGTCGCTGCAGCATGCGGACAGCAAGTTCAAGAAGCTCAGCGTGATCGACGCCGAGGCCGCGTGGTTCCTACGCGTCAACCACATCGACCACTACGGCATCGACCCGCACCTCGAACGCATCACCGTCGAGCCCAAGTCGCCGCTGCTGTTCCTCAACATCGACGCGGTGCCCGGCTCGACGGCGCTGATCTGGGACCACACCGAAGACGAGCCCGGTAAGCCCTGCCCGAACCCACGCGTCGTGCTGCCGCGCACGCAGTACCCCGGCATCGTTTCCGAGCCGGTCACCGTGGACATCCGCAGCTTCGGCGTGCGTTGCCCCCCGTGCACGAAGGACCACCCGACCTACGGCATCATGGGCCTGTTCCACATCCTCCCGCCGGCGCTGGCGTGGCTGTGGCGCTTGGTCGCGCCGCGCGGACACGGCAACCCGTCCATCGTCGACACCGGCGGCATGAGTTCGGAAGGCGTCGGGTCGTACTGGCCCTTCGCGACCGGCCGACGCGTGGACCAGGCGAACATTTTGCTCGACCAGGTCATGGAGACCGCCGACACGCTGTTCGTGCTCATCCCCAACCAGCACATCGGCTGCTGGAAGGTCGGCTTCGCGCCGCAGTGGATCGCGCGCGAGTACCTCGCCCGCCGCGGTTCGGCAACGTTCGACCCGGCGAAGCTCTCCAAGGCCCGCTGCCCGCTGCTGGGCCACCACCCCGACACCATCCAGGTCGAGGGCCAGATCGTCGGCACGTGGTTCTTCAACGTCGCGTCGCAGAAAGAGGTCGGCCCCGAGGGCTACGACAAGGGCGCGGAGATCCTCACCCGGTTCTTCCACGAACAGATCCGAAAGTTCAGCGACGACACCGGCCTGGACAAGCTGGGCACGCAGATCATCGAGGCCTGCCTCGACGGCGCAACCGCCGAGCAGTACGCCCAGTTCACGCCGGCGTGACGCCGTGGACTGCGTGAAGTCGCTCCGATGTAGGTGACTTCGATTAACGACTCGGAAGGCAAACCGCCAAGACGCCAAGCCCGCCAAGGTTTCAGGGAAGAAAAACGTTTCTCTATGCTTCCTTGGCGCACTTGGCGTCTTGGCGGTTCATCCCGTCGTCTTTATCATCCTTTATCGAAACGCCCCGCCCCGCCATCGTCGCCGGCTACGGACTGGTCGGCCGGACCACCGCCGAGGGGTTGGCCCGCGCCGGGTTTGACGTCACCATCCTCGAGGTCAACGAAGAGACCATCGACAAGCAGACCGCGCTGGGGCGAAAGGCGATCCACGGCGACGCGCGGAAGGCGGAAGACTTGATCAAGGCGGGCATCGAACACGCCGAGACGCTGGTGCTGACGATGCCCGACGAGAACGACGCGCTCGAGGCGTGCAAGGTCGCGCACGGCATCCGTCCCGAGGTGTTCATCGTCGCGCGGACCAACTTCGTCAGCAAAGGCCTGGCCGCGCTCCAGCACGGCGCGGACCACGTCGTGATCGAAGAGATCGTCACCGCCGAGGCGATGGAGAAGGCGGTGGTGGGGCACCTGACGAAAGATGGATGCTGATACAAAGCCGCCGACGGTGTCGGCGGTTCTTCAGCCTTGGTCACCCGACCGCGGATGACATCCGCGGCTTTATAAAGAATCATTCCGCCAGTCCAACGATCTTCCGGTAGTTGCCGCGGAAGAACGCGGTCCAGCGCAGGCGGTTCTGCAGCGACTCGTCCCGGCCGGCGCTGCCGAGCTGATCGGCAAACGCTTCGAGCACTTGCGCGGCGTCGTGGTAGCGGGCGTGTTCCGGGTCGGCGATGATCGTGGCCCAGTTTTTCTCGAGTTCTTCGTCCGGCCACACGAGCGTGAGCTCTTCGGGCATCGCATCGAACAGTGCGAGCATCTCGACCTTGTTCGGGTGGTCGTCGGGCGTGTCGCGGATCGCTTTCCAGGCGGCCTTGAGGTCGTCGTGGATGTCCATTGCCATCGCGTGGCTCACCGGCGCGACCATCGAGAAGAAGCTGGGCATCGGCCCGGGGAACGGCAACGCCTGCGCGAACGGGTCGAGCTCGGGGTCCGCCCAGGTCTGGCGCTCTTCGTCGGTGAACAGGTCGCGGCGCACCGGTTGGCGGCGGAGCTCGTACACGGCCGGGCCGCCCTCGACGCCGCGCTTGCGTTGCCACAGGCGTTGCGCATCCTTGGACAGGTTCCACGCGATGAACTGCTCGGCGATGGCGCGGTGCGGCGCGCCGCGGAGCAGCGTGATCGGGTCGGCGGTGGTGGCGGTCTGGCTGACGCCGTCGACGGCAGGGTCGATGTAGCCGACGCGGGCGGTGCCGTCGGGGTTTTGGGTCGCGCCCGCCTGGAACCGGCCGTAGAAATCGATGGCCATGCCCGCGGCGGCGTCGCCCGACGACACGTCCAGCGGCACCTTGGTCGCCGACGCGGAGAAGTAGCGGCTGTTCGCGTAGACCCGGCGGAGCGTGTGCCAGCCCTGCGTCCAGCCGCGGCGGCGCAGCACGGTCTCGAGCGCGGCCGAGGTCGAGCCGGAGTGCCCGGGGTCGGCCATGGCGAGCCAGTTCGCGAAGCGCGGGTCGGTCAGGTCGGACCAGGTGGTGGGCGCGTCGAGCCCGAGCATGGACAGCAGGTCGCGGTTGTAGACGATGCCGAAGGAGGACAGGGCGGTGCCGACCCAGAGCACGTCGGGGTGGACGAGGTTTTCGCCGCCGATGGTGCGCTGGGGGAAGGCCTCGTCGAGCAACCCGTCGGGCAGGTTCGGCACCGCGGCGACGGGCTGGTTTTTCTCGCCGATCGTGACGCCGGACGCGAGCTTGTTGTGGTCGTACTCGCCGCCGCCGAAGAACAGGTCGGCGCCGATGCCGTCGTCGAGTTCGCCGCGCTCGGCGACGGCCTCGAACTGCGAGAGGATGCCGCGGCGCAGGTCGGTCGTGCCGCCGGAGGTGCGCCACTCCAACTCGACGGGGGTTTGGCCGAGCGCCGCGCGGTGGGCGTTGAACCCGCGGGTGAGTTCGTCGCGGATCTGCTCGTTGTGCGGCGAGTAGATGACGAGGCGGTCCTGCGGCGCGGCGTCGATTGTTTGTTTTTCCGACGCGAAGCCGAACGCCCGCAGCGCGAACGGCAGCCCGATCACGAGCAGCAGCAGGGCGACGATGACGATCTTGGGGAGATGCTCGCGCATGCTTGGGAAGTAGTCAGGAGCCAGTAGTCAGAAGTCAGTAGCGAGGAGTCACGAAAAAATATCGGCGAGCCGGCTTCGGCCAGCGGGAGCACGCCACACACCACGAGACATCCTACCCCACGAACTTCCGCACCACGCGTTCCGCGGCGTTGGCGAGCAGCTCGGCGGTGCGGGCGATGGATTCGTCGGCCGGCAAGCCCGGGGCGAGCACCTCGTACGCGTGCAGCCCGGCTTCGACGCAGCGGTCGGCGTCGTTTGCGGCGCTGCCGACCAGCGCGATCGTCGGGACGTTGCATTTCGCCGCGCGGCGGGCGACGGTGAGCACGGCCTTGCCCGAAAGGGACTGCCCGTCGAGCCGGCCCTCGCCGGTGAGCACGAGGTCGGCGTCGCGGACGAGCTCGTCGAAGCCCACCGCGTCGAGCACGAGTGCTGCGCCGCTTCGCAACGTCGCGTTGAGCATGCACACCGCGCCGCCCGCGGTGCCGCCCGCGGCACCGAAGCCTTCGGCGTCGTGCGCTTTTGTGCCGGGCAGCAACCCTGCGTCACGCCAGACGGATTCGATGTTTCGCAGGCCCGCGTCGAGGGCGTTGATCATTTCGTCGTCCGCGCCTTTCTGCCGGGCGTAGACGTGGGCGGCGCCGTGGGGGCCGTACAGCGGGTTGGTGACGTCGCAGGCGACTTCGAGGCTGCCGGGAGTCAGGCGTGGGTCCACGCCGGTGAGGTCGACGCGGCGGACGCGTTGCAGGTCGCCGCCGGTGATCGGCGAGGTGATCAGCGCGTCGTGGTCGTCGAAGAAGCGTGCGCCCAGCGCCTGAGCCATGCCGCAGCCCGCGTCGTTGGTCATGCTGCCGCCGACGCCGAGCAGGATGCGCGTCGCGCCGGCGTCGAGCGCCGCGGTGATCATCTGGCCGACGCCGAAGGTTGTGGTGTGCCACGGGTTGCGTTGCGCGGCGGGCAGGCGTTCGAGTCCCGCGGCCTGCGCGAGTTCGACGACGCCGACCCGGCCGCGGTCGAGCAGCGCCCAGGTGGCCTCGATATCGTCGCCGCGCGGTCCGGTGACCCTTGCAAGTTGGGGTGATGCGCCGGGTGTGGCCAGCAGCGCGTCGACGAAGCCCTCGCCGCCGTCGGCGATCGGGCAGGCGGTGATCGCGGCTTGCGGGTCGCCCCGCCGCACCCCTTCGGCCATCGCCCGGCAGGCCTGAACCGCCGAGGCCGCGTCCTTGAAACTGTCCGGGGCGAGCACGATGTGCATGGCGGCGCTGTGGTTACGGGCTGACAGGTTCGGCGAGGGGGGGGGGCGTCTCGGGAACGGGCGGCGGGGCGGCGCTCGTGGCGGGTTCTTCTTCGCGTTGTCGGTCTTCATTCCACATGGCCAGGACCGCGTCGCGCGTGCCGGGCGCGATGATCGCGTCGGGCGGGATGCGGCGCAGGTCGGCGAGTTGGTGGTAGACGTCTTTGGCGTCGTCGCCGCGGCGTCGGCCCAGGCCGGCGAGGTACTCGAGGCGCAGCGCCTGGTCGCGGTTGACCTGCGCGTCCGCGAGCCAGTCGCGCAGGCCGTCGGCGTCGCCGGAGAGCCGGCGGAACAGGTCGGTCGGCGTGTCGATGCTGACCTCGGCGAGCGCGGCGCGCATCTTGGCGGAGGTTTCCTCGTGCCAACGCTGTTCCCAGGTGTTCAGGTCGAGCGGCGCGTCGTCGGCGCGGCCGAGCATGACGACGTCGCTGCCCTCGTCGAGCGGGCCGGCGTGCCAGACGGTCGCGTGGGGGAAGGCCGCGTTGAACGTGGCGAGCATGCTGCGGACGGCGGCGTCGCTCGTTTCGTAGAACGGGACCCAGTGCGTCACCACGCCGCCGGGGTTGAGGCGCTCTTTGACCAGGTCGTAATACTCGAGCGAGTAGAGCGCGGAAGCGCCCTTGACCCACGGGTGGATCGGGTCCGAGGTGATGACGTCGAAGCGTTCGTCGGTGGTGGCGAGGAAATGGCGGGCGTCATCGAAGACGATTTCGGTGCGCGGGTCGTCGAGGACGCCGCGGTTTTCGGAAGCGAAGTGTTCGCGGGCGAGGTCGACGACGGCGGGCTCGATCTCGCAGATGACGATGCGCTCGATGGTGGGGTGGTCGACGAAGCTGCCGGCGGTGGTGCCGGTGCCCAGCCCGACGATGAGCGCGGAGCGAGGCGCGCCGTGTTCGAGGGCGGCGACGTGGCCGAGCATGCGTTGCAGGCGCATGTCGACTTCGAGGCTGGACGCGACGACCTTGCCGCTGACCCAAAGCACGCGGGTGTCGGCCTGGCCTTCCTTCTCGGGGTCGTGTGACATCGCCGCGGCGACCGCGTGCATGCCTTCGCGGACCTCGAGCGTGTTGTAATAAAGGTGTTTGCGTCGGCCCGCCACAAGGAGCAGGTCGTCCAGGTCGGCGGCGAACCAGGTGCCGGCCCCCAAAGCCGCGAGCAGCGCGGCGACGCAGACCCATGGCCGGCGGCGCGCGAGCCGCTGCAGCGCGTCGGGCCCGGCGGGCGAATTGCGGATCAGCCACAAGGCGCCGCGCACGATCTCCGAGCGCGCGAGCAGCCCGCCCTTTGCCTCGGGCCAGGGCCGGAGTCGGCGCGGCCCGGCCGGCTCGTGCCGCGCGGCGATCACGAAGAGCAAGACGCCGTTGAGCCCGGCGACGGCGAGCATCCCGTGCGCGGTCAGGTTCGATCCGAGCGCGGGGATCGCCAGCAGCCCGGCCCCGAGCGCGCCGAGGATGGCGCCGACCGTGTTCGCCGCGTAGACGCGCCCGACCAGCCGGCCGCGCTCGGAACGCCCGCCGTCGTCGTCGTTCCACCCCGCGGCGACGACGGCCAGCGGCACGGTCGCGCCCCAGCACAGCGTCGCGGGCAGCAGCGCGTACCCGACCCGGACCAGGTCCGACGCGAACAGCGGCCAGGCCGCCTCCGTGCCGACCCAGTGCCCCTTCCAGTTGGGCATCACCTTGGCACAGAACCACAGCGCCCACATCATCGCCGGCACCAGCAAGAGCTGCATCACCGCCAGCCAAACCCCCGGCCGGCGCGTGCGCTGGAGGATCGCGCTGCCCAGCGTGCCGCCGCCGGCCAGCCCGAGCAGGAACACCGCCAGGATGATCGCGAACGTGTAGACGGTGACGTTCAGCATGGTCGCCAGCAGGCGCGTCCACACGACCTGTGCCCCCATCGCGGTCAACCCGGACAAGGCGACGCCGAGCAGGGCGGCGCGGTACAGCGCGGGTTGCGCGGGGTGTGACGGGGTTGTTTTTCTTCTTTCGGATGTCTCGGATGTCTCGGATGTTTCGGATGTTTCGGGGGGGTCAACATCCGCAGGGTTGGGTGTGTCCGACCACCGCGCTCGCCCGGCCATGCCCAGCGCCCACAGCGCGACGGCCGCGTTGAGCGCGGCGGCGATCCACGAGACCTGGTCCAGCAGGAGGTTGGGCAGCAGGACGAACCCGCCGACGAGCACGCCCAGCGTCGCGCCCAGGGTGTTGATGGCGTAGTAGATACCCAGCCAGGCCGCGCCGTCGGCGTTGCCGCGCACCCAGCGGGCCACGGCCGGCAGCGTCGCACCCATGAGCGCCGCCGGCGGCACGAGCGCCAGCGCGCACACCGCGCCGCGTCCCAGCACGCCGCCGGCGCCCGCCCCGGGCAGCGCCGCGTACCCCCGGGCCAGCCCGTCGATCAGCGCCGGCATCGCGAGCCCGAACCCCGCGATCGCCAGTTCCAAGGCCGCGTACACCCGCAGCGGGTGGAAACGCGTCGGGACCCACCGCGGCCCCAGCCACGCCCCCAGGCCCAGCCCGGCCATGAAACTGCCCAGCGTCAGCGACAGCGACACCGACGACGCCCCGACCGTGTACCGAAGCAACTGGTACCAGACGAGCTCGTAGATCAGGGCCGCGCCGCCGCTGCCCAGGAAGAGGACCGCCACCGCGAGCGCGGCAGCGCGTCGGCGCGGGGCGTCGGCGGGGTTGCGGAACGGGGGATCGGTGTCGCCGTGGCCGGCCGATTCGCGCATCGTCGGCAATCTATCACGGGCGGTCTGAGTCGGGCGGGGCGCGGTTGCGGTCTTTGCAAACCCCCATGCCCGACCCTATTCTGCGACGGTCGATGCCAGGGCTGCCGCTTCAACTTGCGCTCTACGTGGCCACCGTGCTGGGCGCTGCGGCGATGGTGTTGCTCATGCCCAAACCGGGCCCGAACCTCAAGCCCATCGGGGCGCTCCTGGGCGCCGCGACGCTCGGCGGGCTGTGGTTTGTGCTCTGCCCGCTGTGGCGGACCGGCGGGGATGTCGCCGACACCGGGCTGGATACGGCGGGCCTTCCTTTTTATTACGTCTTCTCCTTCATCGGCATCGCCGCGGCGGTGCGGGTGATCACGCACCACCGGCCGGTCTACGCGGCGCTGTGGTTCGTCATGGTGATCCTCGCCTCGGCGGGGCTGTTCCTGGTGCTCGCGGCCGAGTTCATGGCCCTGGCGCTGGTGATCATCTACGGCGGGGCGATCCTGGTGACCTACATGTTCGTCATCATGCTCGCGACCCAGCCGCAGGCGTCCGACGACCCGAAAGACAGCCCGGACTTCGAGCGCTTCGCGCGCGAGCCGCTGTGGGCGACGGTGGCGGGGTTTCTGCTGCTGGCCGTGCTGCTGACGTTTGTGTTCGACCCGGCGATCAGCCGCAACGATGCCGCGAAGGCCCCGACCGACGCCGCGATTGTGGGTGAGGAATACGACCCCCGCGTCCCCGCCATCGGCCTGCTCACCGAACGCGCCACCGTCGGCACGTTGAACGAAGAAACGGGGCAAGTCACCCGCCAACCCGCGCCCGTCAGCAACGGCGAACGCATCGGCCTCGAACTGTTCATGGCCAACCCGCTCGCCATCGAGCTGGCCGGCGTGATCCTGCTGCTCTCGCTGGTCGGCGCGGTCGTGATCGCCAAGACGCAATTCCCCGAGGAGGAGTCAGTAGCCAGTAGTCAGTAGCCAGGAGCGTGCATTCCCGGCTCTTCTACTGACTCCTGACTACTGGCTCCTGACTACTTGAACCATGGACCTCCCCACCCTCACCAACCTCACGCTCGCCCACTTCCTCTTCACCGGGGCGGTGCTGTTCGTGCTGGGGTTGATCGGGTTTATCAGCCGGCGGAACCTGATCGTGATGTTCTTGTGCACCGAGTTGATGTTCCAGGGCGTGTGCGTGACGCTGGTGGCGTTCAGCCGGTACCACCTGAACTATTCGGGGCAGACGTTCGTGATCTTCGTCTTGACCATCGCCGCGGCCGAGGCGGCGCTGGCGCTGGGCCTGGTCGTGCTGCTGTTCCGAAGGCGCGACACCCTGGACGCGCTGGCGTGGAGTGACCTGAAGGGCTGACCCCGCCCACCCCGAAAAACCGCGGACGCCGTCCGCGGCTTTGTGTTTCATCCCGAACCCTGAACCCCGTACCCCGACCCCTGCGACCGCATGAACCTGATCGTCGGCATCCTGATCCCCCTGCTCCCGCTGATCGCCGCGGCGTTGTGTCTGGTGTGCTGCTGGAAGCACGCGTGGAGCAAGGCGAGCTGGGTGGTCGCCATGGGCGGCGTCGTCCTCAGCTTTGTCGTGTCGATGCTGATGTTGTTCGGCGGTGCGGCGGGCTCGTTGTCGGTCTACGAGTGGATGGCCGTGGGCGATTTCTCGGTGGGCGTGCGGTACTTTTTTGATCCGCTGACGCTGCTGATGCTGTTCGTGGTGACGGGCGTGGGTTCGCTGATCGTCGTCTATGCCGGCGGGTACATGAAAGGCGACCCGGGGTACCCGCGGTTTTTCGCGGCGGTGGCGCTGTTCATCTTCGCGATGACCACGCTGGTCATGGCGGACAGCCTGGTGCTGCTGTTCCTGGGCTGGGAGGGCGTGGGCCTTTGCTCGTACCTCTTGATCGGGCACTACTTCCAGAAAGACTTCGCGGTGCAGGCGGCGAAGAAGGCCTTCATCGTTAACCGCGTCGGCGACTTCTGCCTGCTGATCGGGCTGTTCCTGCTGTTCCAGGAGTACGGCACGCTGAGCCTGCACGGGTACACCGCCGAGGGCGGCGCGGTGGTGACCGGCATCCTCGAACAGGCCACGCTCGCGCTCAAGGGCACAAACGGCGAGGGCTCGTCCGCGGCCATCGACACGTGGATCCCCATGCTGCTGATGATGGGCGCGTTCGGCAAGAGCGCGCAGTTCCCGCTGTTCGTCTGGCTGCCCGACGCGATGGCCGGCCCGACGCCGGTGTCGGCGCTGGTGCACGCCGCCACCATGGTGACGTCCGGCGTGTATTTGATCGTGCGGATGCTGCCGGTGTTCCAGCTCTCGCCGTGCGCGTTGGTGACGGTGGCGTGTGTGGGCGGGTTCACGGCGTTGTTCGCGGCGACGATCGCGCTGTGTAGCAACGACCTCAAGGGCGTCTTCGCGTACTCGACGGTGTCGCAGCTGGGCTACATGTTCATGGGCATCGGCGCGGTGTCGGCCGGCGGGGCGATCATGCACCTTTACACGCACGCCTTCTTCAAGGCGCTGCTGTTCCTCACGGCCGGCTCGGTCATGCACGCACTCGCGGGCCAGCTCGACATCCGCACGATGTCCGGCCTGCGCCACCGCATGCCCGTGACGGCGGCGCTGATGTTCGTGGGCTGCCTGGCGCTGGCGGGTCTGCCGGTGCTGTCGGCGGGGTTCTGGTCGAAGGACATGATCCTCGCGGACACGATGGCGGTCGGGCTGTACGACTGGAGAGGCTACGGCGTGCTGTACCAGGTCATCGCCTGGGTCGGCATCGTTACCGCGCTGCTCACCGCGTTCTACACCTTCCGGCTGTGGTTCACGGTGTTCATGGGCGAGGAACGCTTCGTCATGGGTGACGAGCACCACGACGAAGAGTCGCACGACACTCACTCGGCGGGCGAGGTTGAGGCGGAGGCGCACAACTCGGAGCAGCGGGAAGTTCCGGCCCACCACGACCACATGCACGACGCGCCGCACGAGATGCCGTGGTGGCCGATGAACGCGCCGCTGGTGTTGCTCGCGATCGGCAGCACGGTCGTGGGCGTGTGGCTGTTCGGGTTACTGGGCGGCAATGAGAAGGCCGGGTTCGAGAAAATGACGCTGGACGCGGTCGCGCTGGTCGAGCACCACGGCGATACGGGTCACGGGGACGAGCACGCCCCACTCCCCTCCTTCCGGGAGGGGCCGGGGGAGGGTGCCCCGGTGGCGTCCGATTCTCACGTCGCGGCGCCTCACGCAGAAAACGAGCACCCTCCCCTGACCCCTCCCGAGGGGAGGGGAATCCAGACCGATCCGCACGCCGCGGCCGATGCACACGCCGGGCACCACGGCCTGCACCACGCGACGTTCCTCGGCGGCGACGTCCACGTCGTCATGATGTGGATGTCCGGCCTGATCGCGCTGGCGGGCATCGCCGCCGCCGCGTACTTCCACTGGGTCCACCGCCCGGCCCGCGACGCCGTCGCCAAAGCCTTCGCCCCGGTCGTCACGCTGCTGCGGAACAAGTGGTACGTCGACGAGATCTACGACGCGATCATCGTCCAGCCGCTAAAGCTGTTCGGCCAGGTGTTCTACATCTTTGATGCGCTGCTGATCGATGGCCTGGTCAAGCTCACCGGGTCGATGCCGCGCATCCTGGGCACCGGCGTCAAGCCCGCGCAGTCCGGCAAGATGCAGGGCTACGGGCTGGGCATGGCGCTGGGCGTCGCGCTGCTGGCGCTGATCGTGCTCGTCGCGTTCGTCAAAGGCACCGGCTAAAGCACCGTCAAACTCGAAATAAGACTGAAGCTAAGAAAGAACAACGGGAACCCGACCCACCCCCATGCCCGACAACATCGCCCAACTCATCATCCCCCTGCAGCTCTTTCTGCCCGTGCTGTTCGCGTTCGGGCTGCTGCTGCCGATCCCGGCGTTGAAGCGCCGCCGGGTCGCGTGGGGATATTCGGCGGTGACCAGCTCGCTGTCGTTCGGCATGTCGCTGTTCGTGGCGAGCCAGTTCGACTGGTCCAACCCGGGGCTGCAGCTCCAGGCCGAGTTCGTGTGGATGCCGGCGATGGGGTTGGAATTTTCCTACGGCCTGGACGGCATCTCGATCTGGCTGGTGCTGCTGACCACGTTCCTCATGCCCGTCGTCGTGCTCGGGTCGCTGATCGAGGTCGACCACGACATGCGGACGTTCCACTTCTGGCTGCACATCCTCGAGGCGGCGCTGATCGGCACGTTCATCGCCACCGACGTGATGATGTTCTACGCCTGCTTCGAGTTCACGCTCATCCCGCTGTTCTTCCTGATCGGGCTGTTCGGCCACGCCAACAAGCTCAAGGCGGCGATGACGTTCTTTTACTACACGTTCACCGGCTCGGTGCTGACCATGGCCGGCGTGATCTACGTCGCCTGGCGGTACTCGCAGATCCACGACGGGGAGTGGACGTTCAACATCGTCAAGCTCTACAGCGTCGCGGAGCACCTCAGCTTCACCGAGCAGTGCTGGATCATGGGCGCGATGCTGGCGGGCTTCGCGGTCAAGACGCCGATGTTCCCGTTCCACACCTGGCTGCCGCTGGCGCACACCGAGGCGCCCACGGCCGGCAGCGTCGACCTCGCGGGCCTGGTGCTCAAGCTCGGGCCCTACGGCCTGCTGCGCCTCGCGATCCCGATGGCGCCCGACGCCGCCGTCGCCTTTGCGCCCTACCTGGGGGCCTTCGCGTGCGTCGGCATCGTCTACGCGGCGCTGATCTGCTGGGTCCAGTCCGACGCGAAGAAGCTCGTCGCCTACAGCTCCGTGTCGCACATGGGCTTCTGCATCATCGGGCTGTTCGCGTTCGACTCCGAGAACATCGGCGCGTCGGGCGCGATGCTCTACATGCTCAGCCACGGGCTGGCGACCGGCGGGCTGTTCCTGTGCATCGGCATGCTCTACGACCGCTTCGAGACCCGCGACCTGCGCAAGCTCGGCGGGCTGGCGACGGAGATGCCGCTGTTCTCGTTCTTCTTCGTGCTGTTTATCCTCGCGTCGGTGGGGCTGCCGGGGCTCAACGGCTTCGTCGGCGAGTTCCTCACGATGCTCGGCACGTTCAACTCGCCCGATGGGGTGCTGGGCCCGGCGTTCGCGATCGTCGCCGCCACCGGCGTGGTGCTCTCGGCGATTTATCTGCTGTTCCTCACCGGCAAACTCATCTGGGGCCAGGAGAAGCACCCGGGGTACAGCCGGAAGTACAACATCATCGCCGAGCACGGCGTGGACCCGTCGCACCTGCACGGCCTGTCCCGCCGCGAGATCGCCACGCTCGCGCCGTTGGCGGTGATGTGCGTGGTGCTGGGCGTGTTTCCGCAACTCGTGCTGCAGTCGTTGGAAGGCGACGACGGCCCGGTGGCGACGCTGCTGGGGCCGGCAAAGGCGCTGATCGAGTACGACGAAGATGATGACGCATCGCAAGAAGATGTGATCGCCGAACGCCCCTCCCACCAGGAGGGGCTGGGGGAGGGTGCTTCTTCGGTTGACTACGGCCTTGACGCCGAAATCTTGGAGTTGAACGCCGAGCACCCCCTCCGACCGGCTACGCCGGCCACCTCCCCCGACGGGGTAGGAAGTGCCCACTCGGTCGCGCTCACGAAAGCGGGGGGCCGGTAAATGGAAACGCTCCTCGCCAAACTCGGCACGCTCTGGCCCGAGATCGTCCTGCTCATGGGCGCGGTGTCGTGCCTGGCCACCGGGCTGAACCACAGCCCGTTTGCACGCCGGCTCACCCCCGCGGTCGCGGCGGCGTCGATGCTGGTGGCGGCGCTGCTCGTGCTGATCATCCCCGACGACACCGTGCACCCGCTGGGGCTGGACGGCATGGGGTGGTTCGTGAAGCTGGCGGTGCTGGGCGTGGGGCTGTTGTTGCTGGCGTTGGCGGCGGGCGTGCCGGACGCGTTGATGCAGCAACGGCGGACGGACGCGGCGGTCACGTTTGACGCCGGCACGTCGATCAAGGGCGAGTTCTACGCGTTCTTCCTGCTGTCGGCCACGGGCGCGATGCTCACGGCCGGGGCGACGGACCTGGTCTGGCTGTTCCTCGCGTTGGAATTGGTGTCGCTGCCGACGTATGTGATGATCGCGACCACGCGCGACACCGCGATCGCGCAGGAGTCGGCGATCAAGTACTTCTTCCTGGGGGCGATGTCGGCGGCGGTGTTCCTGTACGGCTTCGCGTTGATCTACGGCGCGACCGGGTTCACCGACTTCGAAAACATCCGCGCCGCCGTCGAGGCGGACGGCGTCAACCCGCTGCTGATCGTCGGCGTGATGATGTCGGTGCTGGGGCTGTGTTTCAAGGTCGCGGCGGTGCCGATGCACGTGTACGCGGCGGATGTGTACCAGGGCGCGGCGACGCCGGTGACGGCGTTTTTGGCGTACGTGCCGAAGGTCGCGGGGTTCGTCGCGCTGATGCTCGTGCTGAGCCTGGTGGGTTGGCCGCTGCCGACGCCGGTGCTGGCGCTGCTGGCGGTGGTCGCGGTGCTGACGATGACGCTGGGCAACCTGCTGGCGTGCGTGCAGGGCAACCTCAAGCGCGTGCTGGCGTACAGCTCGATCGCGCAGTCGGGGTACCTGATGCTCGGGCTGATCGCCGGGCCGGCGCTGGGCGCGGACGTCGAGGCGGTACTCACGCTGTTCGGCGGGTCGCGCGACGTCTCGCAGCCGATCGGCAACGGGCTGGCGGCGGTGCTGTTCTACCTGCCGGCGTACGGGCTGGCGACGATCGCCGGCTTCGGCGTGCTCGGCGTGCTGTGGGTCGACCGCGGCGAGAACCCCGACCCCCTCGACGACGAGGCGCAGACCTTCGATTCGATCTCGGGCCTGTGGCACCGGCACCCGTTCCTGGCGGGCGTGCTGCTGGTGAGCATGCTCTCGCTGGTGGGCATCCCGCCGCTCGCGGGGTTTATGGGCAAGGTCCTGCTCGGCTCGTCGATCGTCAGCGCGCCGTTGCAGACGTTGTCGTACGTCCTGCTGATCGCGCTGGTGATCAACTCGGCGATCTCCGCGGCGTACTACCTGCGGATCATCATCGTCGCCTTCTTCGGCCGCGACGCCGAGGCGACGCACGTCCGGCCCACGCCGCTGCGCTTCGCCGCCGCCGCGGTCGCCGCGGTCATCGCCTTCGCCCTGGGCGGCCACCTCGCCACGCCCGTCGCGCAATCCGCCCACGAGGCGACGCGGCACGGGGTCGTCAAGGCCCCGCCGTCCGAGTTGCCCGAACCCGACACCGCGGTCGCCGACGCGGCACCGTGACCGTCGGTTTCGCGGGCGACGCGCAGCGTCCCGCGGGGGCGGTAAAAACATCAATCCACGTCGCAACGCGGGGCCCTGCGGGCCGCCCGCTAAACGGTGGCGGTTACGCGTTCAGCAACGCCAGCAGGGGCGACAAATCCGTCAGATCGTCCACCAGCACGTCCGGGGCGCACGCCGTAAGCGCTTCGCGGTTCGCCGCGCCGGTGCATACCGCGTAGGACACGCAGCCGTGCTGTTTGGCGCAGTCCACGTCGCGCGGGGTGTCGCCGATGACGATGACGCGCCGCGGGTCGGCGGGTCGGCTGTGGTGCTTGGCGTGCTTGGTCATGGCGACGGGCACGAGGTCGGGCCGGCTGGGCGCTTCGTCGCCGAACGCGGTGACGGTGAACTGGTCGGGGTCGATGCCGACGTGCCGAAGCTTGAGCGGCGCGGCCCCGGTGTAGTTGCCGGTCAAACACCCCAACGTCACCGCGCCCTGCCCCGCGAGGTCGCGGCAGTGCGCGAGCGCATCGAGCACGCCGGGCAGGGCGGTGATCTCGCCGTTGCTGTTTTTCAGTTCTTCGTCGAGTTCCCCGAGATACCCGGCATGAAACGCGTCGTGGGCGTCGTCGATGTCGTCGAGCCCGTTGTGTGCCGCCGCCTCGCGAAAAATGAGCGGGTCGAGGTTCCCGCCGAAGTTCACGCGATCAAACGAAAACGCCTCTCCGAACATCCGCCGCGCGACGCGTTCCATCGCCCGCCGGCCCGCGCCGCGGGTGTCGAGCAACGTGCCGTCGATGTCGAAGAGGAGCAGGTGCATGCTTTTAACCGCAGATCTCGCAGATGTCCACAGATTCAAGCGGATCGTACCCCACGAACGCGAGGGTCGAAACGCAACGGTGCGTTTTTGCACGGGGTGAACAGGTATGTTGAGTTCACAAGGAGTTCTCGATGCTCAGCCCGATTGACCACAAGACCGGCCTCGAAACCGTGGAGGTCGAGCCCCGCCTGTCCGCGATGCGCTGCCCGGCGAGTGGCGGGATGTGGCTGCGTCCTTCGGCGTTTTGGAAGTGGCGCGAGTCCCGTGACGCCGAACCCGTCATGCAGGATGAGGCACCGTCCGCAGATTCGGGCACAGACCTCCCCGCCCCCCAAGACTCGCCCGCCGGCAAACGCTGCCCCGAAGACGGCCACTTCCTGATCCGTCACCGCGTCGGTCACGGCTTGGACTTCCACCTCGACCGCTGCGCCCGCTGCGGCGGCATGTGGTTCGACCGCCACGAGTGGGACGCGTTGACGCGTCACGGCCTGTCGAAAGACTTGCACCTGATCTTCACGTCGGCGTGGCAGGCCGAGGTCCGCCGGCAACACGCCAGGCAGAGCCACGAAGCCCGCCTGGTCGAGCAGTTCGGCGAAGACACCTTCCGCCGATTACGGGAAGTCCGGGCCTGGCTCGACGCGCACGCGCACCGCCGCGAGTTGGTCAGCTATCTGCTGGGTGAAAACGACCTCTGACGGAACGCGATTCTCATCCGTGTCCATCGGTGGTTCCAAACTCAATCCCGCCGCGGCCGCACCGCCCAGCGCATCTTGTGCGCCAGCATCGACCAGTACGTCAGCTCGGGGTTCTGGATCAGCGTGAGCATGCGCGGGTGCTGGGTGATGCGGACGTGCTGGCCTTCTTTGAGCGGCGCGGCGGGTTGGCCGTCGATGACCAGCGTCGTGCCCTCGTTGGCGCGGGTGACGGTGATCCACACGTCGCAGTCGGCGCCGAAGACGATTGGGCGGAACGCCAGCGTGTACGGGCTGATCGCCGAAATCATCAGCGCCTCGACGCCCGGCGAGACGATCGGCCCGCCCGACGAGAGGTTGTACGCCGTGGACCCCGACGGCGTCGCGACCACCAGGCCGTCGCCCGCCACCGTCACCGCCGGCCGCTGCACCACGGCCGGCTCGATGGCGACCTCGAACTCGACCATGCGGAAGGGCGGCCCGGCCGTGATCACCGCGTCATTCATCGCCAGGAACGTGTGCAGCCGCTGCTGACCGTTGGGGTGGTAGACGGGCGTGTCCTCGGCAAGCACGTCGACGTCAATCATGATGCGCCGGGTGTGCCGACAGACGCCGCCGGCGAGGCGCTCCCAGTGGGCCTTGACGTGCTCGATGTCCCACTCGGCGAGGAACCCGACCTTGCCGAAGTTCACGCCCAGCACGGGCACCTCGCGGTCAACAAGGATGCGGGCCTGCGAGAGGAACGTGCCGTCCCCGCCGAGCACCATGGCCAGGTCTGCGTCGGGCAGCCCGGCGCCGTTGGTTTCCTTGGTGTGCCGGGTCTCTTCGACGCCGACGACGTCGGCCCGGTCCTTGAGCCAGGGCACGAAGGTCTTGAGCGCCTCGACGACCGGCGGCTTGCCGGTGTTGGCCAGCAGCAGCACGCGCGGCGGGTCGGCCTTTCCGCCCGGTTGGCCTCCGGGTTGGCTCGGGTTTTTCGCGTCGGGTCCGGCCATGCGGCCCGCAGTGTAACGCTGCATTGTCGCCGCCCGGGCAAACGGCCGATATCTCCCCCATGCGTGCCCTGGTCTTCAACGACGCCGGCCACCCCGTCCAGCCGACCCTCCAAACGGACCGGACCGCGCCCAAACCCGGGCCCGGCGAGGTGCTCATCCGCCCTACCCGCATGGGCGTCTGCGCCACCGACCTCGAGCTGTGCAAGGGCTACATGGGGTTCCGCGGCGTGCTCGGGCACGAGTTCGTCGGCGTCGTCGAAGCGGCCGGCGACGGCCAAAGCAAAAAAACCGGCAAGGACTGGGTCGGAAAGCGCGTCGTCGGCGAGATCAACTGCGTCTGCGGAACCTGCGACATGTGCAAGGCGGGCCTGCGCTCGCACTGCCGGGACCGCACGGTGCTGGGCATCGCGGGGCGCGACGGGTGTTTCGCCGAACGCTTCGTGCTGCCGGCCGTGAACCTGCACGAAGTGCCCAACAACGTCGATGACGACCACGCGGTGTTCACCGAACCCTTGGCCGCGGCGCTGCAGGTGGTGCGGCAGTTGAAGATCGAGGGCCGGCCTTACATCACGGTGCTCGGCGATGGGCGTCTCGGATTGCTGTGCGCCCAGGTGTTGTCGCGGCTCAACGCCACCGTGCGCGTCGTCGGCAAACACGAACCCAAGCTGCGCCTCTGCGAGAAGTGGGGCATCCCCGCTCGGCTGCTCGGCGACGTCGGCCTCCGCAAAGACCAGGACATCGTCGTCGATGCCACCGGCTCGGCGACCGGGCTCACCACCGCCATGCAGATGGTCCGCCCCCGCGGCACCCTCGTCCTCAAAACCACCGTCGCCCCCGGAAGCACGCCTCCACACACCCCCGCAAGCGACGGCGTTAAGCCGAGGGCTGAGCGCAGCGAAGCCCCGGATCAAACTTCCATCGACCTTTCCCCCCTGGTCATCGACGAAATCCACGTCATCGGCTCCCGCTGCGGCCCCTTCCGCGATGCGCTGCAGACCCTCTCGGCCGGGCATGTGGACGTGGTGTCGCTGGTCACGCGACGCATGAAACTCGCCGACGGCGTGGACGTCCTGCGCGCCGCCAACCAACCCGGCGCACTTAAGGTCCTGCTCGAACCGTAAACCGGCCCGCCCTCATACGTTTAGCGGGTGCGGCGAAGCCGCCCGCGTCCGCCGTGTATGCACCGCCGACGCGGGACGCTGCGCGTCGCCCGCTAAACGTGAAGCATCAAACCGCCACCGTCAACGGGTCAGCGTGTCACTTCGCGCACGCGCACCTCGTTGCCGTCCACGTCCACAACCTCGACGTCCGCGCCGGCGTCGATCGCGCCCGCCTCGGCCAAACACTCCAGCCGCGCCCCGCCGATCACGCACGTGCCCACCGGACGCAACGGCGTCTTCGCGCTGCCGCGCTGCCCGACGTGCGGCAGGGGCCTTTCTTCGGTGGCCGCCACGCGGGTCGGTTTTTCTGATGTGCCTTCGTCTGATTCGTCCGCGCCATCGCCGTTCAGAATCAACAACCGCCCGATCGGCGTGTTCGGCCAGACCTTCACCATGAACCCCAGGATGAACGGCGTGGCGATCAACACCGCCAGCGTGGCCCACAGCCCCAGGGCCGTGTCCTCGAACGTCAGGCACACCAACCCCGCCACCGCGCACGCCGCTGCGCCCAGCGAGATCAACCCGCCGGACGGCAGCCCGACCTCGACCACCAGCAGCACCGCCGCCGTTGTCAGCAGCACCACGCCCCACACGACCAGCGACGGCGTGTCGGTCGCCGGCGGCGCGTTGGGGGCCGGGGCCGCTTGAGCGAATAGGTTCCACCACGCGTGCATGACCCCATGATCGCACGCCCCGGCCGCCGTGTCATGTGCACCCCCGCGACACCGCCGCGCCCCCGCCCCGAGCCCGCGACGCCGCCACGATTTACACTCCCACCATGGCCAGGAACGTCCACATCGCTTCGGAGCCCGCCATGCCCAACGCCGCCAAGTTCGTCCCCGTCCTCATCATCCTCCTGCTGCTCGGCTTCGCCGCCACCCGCTGCGTCAAGGTCATCCCCGCCGGCCACGTCGGCGTCGCCACCTTCTTCGGCAAGGTCAAGGAGCAGCCGTACAACGCGGGCTTCCACGTCGTCAACCCGCTCCTGGGCTGGACCGTCTACGACGCCCGGCAGAAGACGCACATGGAAACCGCCGGCGTGCCCAGCCAGGACCAGCTCACCACCGAGGTCGATGTCTCCGTGCAGTACCGCGTGATCGCCGACATGGCGCCGACCATCCTCAAAGACACCGGCACCGCCGCCCAGGCGGTCGAGGTCCACCTCATCCCCAAGGTCCGCAGCGTCCTGCGCGAGCAGGGCAAGAGCATCGAACGCGCGGAAGACTTCTTCCGAGAAGAAACCCAGCAGACCCTGCAGACCTCGCTCCAGGCCGAGCTCGAACGCTTCCTTCAGCCCAAGGGCATCGAGGTCAATGACGTGTTGATCCGGGACATCCAGCTCCCCGAACGGCTGATCGCGCAGATCCAGCAGAAGAAGGAGACCGAGCAGCAGGCCGAGCGCCAGAAGGCCGAGCTGATCCGCTACGAAACCGAGCAGCAGCAGCAGGTGGTCAAAGACAAGGCCGACAAGGAGGCCGCCGAATTCCGCGCCGCCCGCGAGATCGTCCTCGCCGAGGCCGAAGCGCAGAAGCGCCGTTTGATCGCCGACGCGCAGGCGTACGAGATCGAACAGATCAACCAGGCCATCTCCGAGAACCCCGCGTACATCCAGCTCCAGAGCCTCGAAGCCCTCAAGGCCATCAGCAAAGACCCGGCCAGCAAGGTCTACTTCCTCGACGGCGACAGCCCGGCGCCGCTGCCGCTGATGAACCTGGGCGAGACCGATCCGATCCGGCGGTGACCTTGCTCCGTGAAGCCCACGCCGTGACGGCGTGGGCTTCGCCCGCCAAACAACTAAACTCCACACCCCATGTGGCACCACACCGAGCGCACCCCCCTGTGGCGGAACGTCAGCTTCACGCTGATGTGGACCAGCACCGCCGCCAGCGGGTTCGGCGACCGCATGATGATGCTCGCGGCGCTCGCGCTGCTGGGCGCGATGAACCAGGCGTCCGACTCCACCGCCGTCAACGCCGCCACCCAGTTCTGGTTCTTCCTGCCCTACCTCCTGCTGGGTCTGCCCGCGGGCTGGATCGCCGACCACCTGCCGCGCAAGTGGGTCATGCTCGTCTGCGACGAGAGCCGGGCGCTCATCCTGCTGTGCGCCGTGCTCATGGTCCCCGCGGGGATGGTCGCGCCCAACATTCCCGTCGAAAAGCACTGGCAGGTCTACGCGGTGTTGTTCGCCATCGGCGTCTTTGCGGCGACGTTCTACCCCAACCGCATGGCCATCGTGCCGCAGATCCTCCCGCCCAAACAGCTCCAGGCGGGCAACTCCATCATCCTTGCCATCGGCGTCATCGCCTCGATGATCGGGCTGCTCGTCGGCAACGAGATCATCGACCCCAACCACGCCGGCACCGTCCGCCTCGGGCTGTTCCTCGCGGTCGGGCTCTTTGCCATCTCCGGCACGTTCTTCGCCTTCCTCAAGGTCCACGACCCGGTCAGCGAGAAAGTCACCGGCAAGAAACGCACGCTCGCCCAGGCCTTCACCTACGTCGCCCACCACCGCCGCATCGTTGCGCTCATCCTGCTCCACGCCCTGGTCTGGGGCTCGGCCATGGTTGTCTACGCGTCCGTCCTGGCCATCGGCAAGAACAACTTCGGCCTCGAAGACCAGGCCCTCCAGGACCACTTCGCCCTCACCGCCGCCGTCCTGGGCGTCGGCATGCTCGGCGGCGCGGGCCTCGCCGCCTTCATCGGCACGCGCCGCCACGCGCCGCTGCCCATGATGTTCGCGCTCTTCGTCGCGGGCTTTGCCGTGCTGGCCACCGTGCTCGTTCCCGTCTACCCGGTCATGCTCGCCAGCGCCTTCCTCGTCGGGCTCTCGGGCAACGTCACGATCATCATGACCGTCACGCTCATCCAGTCGATCACGCCCAACTACATCCGCGGCCGGGTCATGGGCGTCGACGCCATCGTCAACACGCTCGTCTCCGTGCTCACCCAGCTCGCCGTCTGGCAGTCGCCGCGCCTCGGGTGGGACGCCGACCAGATCATCTTCCCCGTGCTCTACGTCCTCGGCGCCGTGCTCGTCATGGTCGGCACCGTCCAGTTCCTGCGCTACATGCGGCAGGGCCCCATGCCCAACCCCGCCGCCAACTTCTTCCGGCACTTCGAACGCTGGTTCTGCCTCGTCTGGCACCGGCTCGAGTGGCGCGGCCGGCACCACATCCCGCGCACCGGGCCGGTCATCCTCGCGTCCAACCACACCACCGCGCTCGACCCGTTCCTGTTGCAAGCGGCGTGCCCCCGCATGATCCGCTGGCTCATGCTCACCAGCTACCGGTTCAAACTCATGAACCCCCTGTGGAACGCGATCGACCCGATCTGCCTCCCGCACCGCGGCGGCGACGCACCCACCGAACCCGGCGCCCGCGAGGTCCGACAGATCGTCGGCGAACTGAAAAAAGGCGACGTCGCCGGCATCTTCCCCGAGGGCCACCTGCAGTACGACGACCGCGTGCTCAAACCCTTCGAGCCCGGCGCCGCGGTGTGCGCCCGGCTCAGCGGCGCGGTGATCGTCCCGTGCTGGATCGAGGGCACACCGCTCTCAAAAAAAATGTGGGTCCACGTTTTCAAACCGACGCGCTGCCGGGTCACCTTCGGCCCGCCGATCACCGTCGAACGCAAGGCCGACCCGGAAGCGGTCACGGCGGAGTTGCGGGAAGCGATGCTGGCGTTATCAAGCGAAGTCGAAAGTCGAAAGTCGAAAGTCGAAAGTTGAAAGTTGAGCGGGAGACACCGGGATGGCCGAGCGTTTCGAAGACTTGTTGGTTTGGCAGAAGGCGAGGCTGTTGACATCCCATATCTACCGACTGACGTCTGACGGAGTATTCGCCCGAGATTTTGGCCTGCGTGATCAGATACGCAAGGCATCGGTGTCCGTGATGTCCAACATCGCCGAGGGGTTCGAGCGTAACAGCGACAATGAGTTCCGCCGGTTCCTCATGATCGCCAAAGGATCCTGTGGCGAGGTCCGGTCGCAGTTGTACGTTGCATTCGACGCCGGGTATGTTTCAAACGATGTGATGCGTTCTCACCAGACGCTGGCCCATGAAGTGTCCCGGATGATCATGGGCCTTCACCGCTCAATGGACTGATGCTGCTCGGGTTTTTCCACTTTCCACTTTCCACTTTCCACTTTTGCCTTTCGCCTGAAACGGAGTTCCCCATGCCCCGCCCCGTCACCCTCTTCACCGGCCAGTGGGCCGACCTGCCCTTCGACACCATCTGCGAAAAAGCCAAGGCCTTCGGCTACGACGGTCTCGAACTCGCCTGCTGGGGCGACCACTTCGACGTCGATCAAGCGGCCAAGTCCGACAAGTACTGCAAGCAGCGTTGGGAAGTCCTCAGCGACCACGGCCTCACCGCCTACGCCATCTCCATGCACCTGGTCGGCCAGGCCGTCTGCGACCTCATCGACGAACGCCACAAGTCCATCCTCCCCGGAGACGTCTGGGGCGACGGCGAACCCGAAGGCGTCCGCAAACGCGCCGCCGCCAAGATGAAGGTCAGCGCCAAAGCCTGTCGGCGTTTTCTCAATTGCAAACCCGGACGCGGTAAGAAAGCCGGGGCCAAGGGCGATGATTTTCCGGGGGTCGTCAACGGCTTCACCGGCTCGTCGATCTGGCACACCATCTACGCCTTCCCGCCCACCGACCAGAAATACTGGGACAAGGGTTTCAAAGACTTCGCCAAGCGTTTCACGCCGATCCTCAACGAGTTCGACAAGCAGGACATCAACTTCGCGCTCGAGGTCCACCCCACCGAGATCGCCTTTGATACCGCGTCGGCCCAACGCGCTGTTCAGGCGGTGGGTGAGCACAAACGCTTCGGGTTCAACTACGACCCGTCGCACCTGGGCTACCAGGGCGTGGACTACGTCAAGTTCCTCCGCGACTTCCCCGACCGCATCTTCCACTGCCACATGAAGGACGTGTGGTGGGGCCACGGCAACGGCGACGTTGGCGTCTTCGGCGGGCACACCACCTTCGCCGACCCCCGACGCTACTGGGACTTCCGCAGCCTCGGGCACGGCGACATCAACTTCGAGGAGATCATTGTCGCCCTCAACGACATCGGCTACGCCGGGCCCTTGAGTGTCGAGTGGGAAGACTCAAGGATGGACCGCGAACACGGCGCGACCGAGGCCGCGGCGTTTGTGCGCGACGTCGACTTCCCCGGCAGCGACCTCGCGTTTGATGCACAGTTCGACAATTGACGAAACGCCGCGACGGACGGAACCCTTCCGGTATAAAGCCCGGGGATGGCCATCCCCGGGCTTTAGGGCTTCAGGCGTTGGAGGTTCTGGAGATTCCGACGGTTCGTGTCGGGTTAGAGTCACGCCCCCATGCCTCACCCGCTCACCGCCGAGCACGCCGAGTCGTTCGACACCAACCGCGCGTCCTGGGACGAGCGGGTCGAGGCGCACTGGGCATCCAGGATGTACCGTCGGCACGCCGACGCGTTGCGCCAGGGTCGGCCCGACCTGGCCAAGGACCTCGTCGCCGCCGCGGGGGACGTAACCGGCCGGTCGCTGATCCAGCTCCAGTGTCACATGGGCATGGAGACGATGGGCTGGTCGCTGCTTGGCGCCCGCGCGGTCGGGGTCGACTTCTCGGCCCCCGCCATCGCCAAGGCCGAGCAACTCTGCGACGAACTCCAACTCGACACGCGCTTCGTCTGCGCCAACGTCTACGACGTGCCCGAGCAGATCACCGAGACCTTTGACTATGTGTTCGTTTCGATCGGCTCGCTGTGCTGGCTGCCCGACGTCCGCGCCTGGGCGTCGGTGGTGGCGGGCCTGCTCAACCCCGGCGGGCGGTTGGTGCTCAACGATGTGCACCCGCTGATGAACATCCTCGACGACGCGGACGACCCGCCGGGCTTTGCGTTGCGCTACCCATACTTGGGCGGCGAGCCGGTGGTCTGCGAGGAGACCTCGACTTACGCCGACCTGGACCGCACGTTTGAGAAGCGCCGGGTCGTGGACTGGACGCACCCGCTGGGCGACGTGGTGACGGCGGTCGTCGACGCGGGGCTGCGCGTCGAACGGCTGACCGAGTCGTCGCGCTGCGTCTGGCCGGCGCTGAACGTGATGACCACGGAGGACGACGGACGGACTTGGCGGTTCCCCGAGCCGTGGCGCGGCAAGCTGCCGGTGGAGTTCACGCTGCTCGCACGTCAGGCGTGAACGCGCGCACCGGTTCCGCAAGGGTTTTCGCGCGGCTTCTTCCGTCTGCGTGGTGGGACGACAACGCCCCTGCTTCACTTTTGAAAGAACACCGTGTGCGCTTCTGAGCGAGCCGGGGTGTGTCACCCCGGTGTCCGGCATCCGGGCCGACACGGCCCGGCTCGCTATGAACTCGCTTCGAAACAACCCGGGGCGGGACCGTCGTCACGATCCATTCAGACCCCCGGCCGGCGTCGGTTTTGCAACCCGCCGTCACCGCGCTTCGGATGGGACTCACTCGGGGGGTTCCGGCGGGTCGCGGTGTCGGCCGAGGTCCGTCTCGGCTTGCTCCACTTCCAGGCCACACGTCGTTTCGTGATTAAGGAACTCAAGCCCTCACCCACCTGGCACCCACGCGGAGGCCACGCCCGTCAATCTGCACCCCCATTTTACGCCGCGACGCCGGGCGGGATCGGCGGATTGGCGGGCCAACCCAGCGCAGAATCCGGGAACCGCGGCGGGTCGATTACACTTTTGTGGCCGGTTCCTCGAGACGGGAGGTTTGGTCATGGGTCGTTGGGTTCGACGTTGCATCGTGGCCGCGGTCGCGGCCGTGTCGATCACGCACCTGTGCGCGCTCACGGGGTGCCGGTCTCACGAACGGCGGATGACCGACGTGCGCAACGCCGGCGTGACCTACACGTTTGAGACGGGGTATTACCGCGCCGTGGTCGGGGATGAAAGCGTCCGCCTGACCGGCCAGCACGCGACGTTCGTGTCGTCGGACGGCCGGATCACGCGCGGCAACGAGGTGATCGCGACCGTTGGGCCGGGCGACCGCGTGCGGCTGACCAACGCCGGCGAGGTGGTGGTCGAGCGGACGGACGCGACGCCCTAAAGATGCAGAACACGCTGACCTGGCTGAGTCTCGCGTTCGATTGGGTTCGTGCCATCAGGAGCAAAGTCTCTAATGCCCAGATCGGCCTAGACCCCGACGCCGCCGCGTCGATGATGCAGTCCTCACGACACGTCTTCGGCCAACCCTTTTCTGCGAGTAACGATGACGTCAACAGACGACGAAACCCGTGGTAAACCCGACGCGCCCGCAACGCTCGTTGAGATCGCGGAAGCGAGCCGGGCGCTGGGCTTTGAGATGTGCTGCACCCGAGCCACCGGGCGGATGCTGCGGGCGCTGGCCGCCTCGAAGCCCGGCGGCCGGCTGCTCGAACTCGGCACCGGCACCGGCGCGGGGACCGCGTGGCTCTTGAGTGGCATGACGCCCGACGCCACGCTGGTGTCCGTCGACAACGACGAGCAACTGGTCGCGGTGGCCCGACGCCACCACGGCCACGACCCGCGCGTTCGGTTCCATGTGGGCGACGGCGGCGCGTTCCTCACCGAACAATTAGAGCAGACGTTCGACTTCATTTTCGCCGACACCTGGCCCGGCAAGTTCACGCACCTGGACGAGGCGCTGCGCCTGCTCAAGCCCGGCGGCCTCTACGTGATCGACGACCTGAGCCCGCAACCGTCGTGGGCCCCCGACCACGCGCCCATGGTCCCCAAACTCAAGGCCGCCCTCGCCGCCCGCCCCGACCTGTGGCGCTGGGAGCTTGCGTGGGACACGGGGATCGTGGTGGCGGTGAAGAAGCCGTGACGGCCGATGGCAGTTGATCAGTGGAAACGGTTAGGGAGTGTGTGATTTTCAATCACACCAGAGCGTGACGATCGCTATCACTCGCATATGTCACGCTGCGTGTAAATGTTGGGCATCCGTGTGTAATTCGCGTCGCATTCGCCACAGTCCGAGCGAAACGAGAGCCGCTGCGCTCGATGGCTCTGGCACCAAAGTGACCTTGAGCGTTGCGTTTTGGTCAAATGTATCTGAATTGAAGCTGAATTGGGTATTCAAATCAAATTCGAAAGCCGTACCGTCGGCAAGCGTGCCGTTCAAACGTTGGTTTCGTTCGGTAATCTCTACCGCTTGACGAAGAGGGAGCGACAAGGATTGGCCATCAAGGGAGAATTCAGTGCCATAAAGTTCGATCGTACTTCCGGCGTCCGCTCTGAACGCCTCTCCGATCAGGCCGCCGGAGATGGAAACGAGGCTGTCAACTTGTGCCCGAAAATGATCGCCAATACTTCCCCCAGAAATAAAAGTCTGGCTGCCATTCTGTGCATCATACTGATCTCTGATCTCGCCACCGGTGATCCTGACAGTGCTGTCTGGTAAAGCAATGATGTCGTTCACAACACCTCCGGAAATGTTGACCAAGCTTCCGTTGCTGGCATAAAAGCCGCTACCAACGGTCCCGCCAGATATGTTGAAAGGTTTGGCACTTTGGGCGATCGCCAAGCTGCCCAATTCTCCGCCAGACATGTTGACTGTACTCATATCGACCGCATCCAATGCGAAGTCGATGTATCCACCGGATATGTTCAAGGTTGTGTCGCCGCGAAGGTTTAATCCGACTCCGATGAATCCGCCGTAAACATTGATTTCAATATGGTCGGTTTGGCCGTACCGGCCCACCGTAACGTACTCTCCGACCACGCCCCCTTCACGCACATTGATTTGAGTATCGGGACCGATGATTGACGCATCATCGGAGATGACGGCGGGCGGCACTTCGATGATGGTGGAAAAGCCTGCATTGGCAGAGGTCATACTACCGGCGATACAGATCAAGGCAATGATGATCTTGGGTATAGACTTCATGCTTCGATTTCTCCAAACCTTAGCTATCTTTTCGCAACATAGTTTAGGCGGCTTGGTCATGGAGAAGCAAGAGGTTTGAATTGTCGCATTCGAAGAGCCCCTCACCCCAACATCGCCGACAACCCCGGCCGGAACACCACCTTGTCCTCGACCACGACGAGTTTTTCGTCGAGGTGCATCTGGAGTGCGTCGGCGAGGATGCGGCCTTCGAGTTGTTGGCCTTTGCTGCGCACGTCCTCGGCGGTGTCGCGGCCGACGTCGATGTGGAAGACGTCCTGCAAAATGATCGGTCCTTCGTCGAGGTCATCCGTGACGTAGTGCGCGGTGCAGCCGGCCACGCGGACGCCGGCTTCCCAGGCCTTGTGGTACGGCTTGGCGCCGGGGAAGTGCGGGAGCAGCGAGGGGTGGATGTTGATGATCTGGTGGGGAAACGCTTTGACCATCTTGGGCGGGACGATCTGCATGTAGCGGGCGAGGGCGACGCAGTCGGCGTTGTGCTCGGCGAGCTGTTCGAGGATCCAGGCGAAGTGTTCGTCCTTGTTGGTGGACGGGTACGACTCAAAGGGCAGGCCCGCTTCGTTGGCGACGGGTTCGAGGTCGGGGTGATTGCCCAGGACGCAGACGAGGTCGCCGCGCAGCTCCTTGGCTTTCCAGCGCTCGATGAGTTCGTCGAGGCAGTGGCGTTCTTTGGTGACGAGGACGGCGACGCGTTTGGGTTGGGCTTCGTTCTGGAGCGAGACTTTGACCGCCATGCCGATGGCTTCGCCTTCGCGCAGGAGGCCGGGGATGAGCTCGTCGAGGCCGAGGTTCATCTCGGCGAGGTCGATGAGCATGTCCATGAGGAATCGGCCGGAGGCGACCTGTTGCTCGAGGTCGAGGATGTTGACGCCGTGCTCGGCGAGGTAGGTGGCGAAGCGGGCGACGACGCCTTTCTGGTCCTGGCCGATGACGGAGACGACGGCTTTGACGGTGGGCATGTTTGAGTCGTTCCGGGTTGGGTGGATGAACGCGGGGTGACGATACGGCAATACGGTTTGCGGGCGCGCGGGGTGAGACGTGGTTTGCCTATTTTAAAGTTCTGGACACGCGGCGTCGGGGGGCTAAGATGGTTCGGGGGCGAGGTCATCATCGGAGCGCTTGCTTGCTGCGTTGGCCTTGCGTGTTGCCTCGCCAGAGGCACTCAGATGCCGGCGCAAGGGTTGGTCGCGCAACGCGGCCGGATGCCCGTTGTTTTGCGCCCCACGCGTCGTTGGCGTGTTGCTCCGCTTGTCGGTGCGGCGCGCGTCGGCGGAGACCCCGAACCCGAGGCTTAAGAAGTGCAGGCCAATCATAAAGAAACGACACGGGCGCGTTCCCGTGGGGACGGCGTGCGCCGCGGGGCGCTGCGGGCGTGGCGTGTCGCGGCGTATTTGTTCATGGCGGGTTTATTCGTTGCGCCGGGTTGGGCGCAGCAGACGGCGCAGTGGCAGCCGTTGACGGTGGAGTGGTCGGGGCCGGCGGGGTTGGAGGAGTTGGGCGGGGCGGTGAACCCGTTTCTGGACTACCGGCTGAGCGTGACGTTTTCGAACAGCGTGACCGGCGCGTCGTACACGGTGCCGGGGTTTTACGCGGGGAACGACGCGTCGGGGGACAGCGTGTGGCGGGCGCACTTCACGCCGGACGCGGCGGGCGTGTGGCAGTATGAGGTGGACTTCCGGTCGGCGCCGGGGGTGGCGGTGTTGCTGGACGACGAGCTGGACGATGCGCTGCACCCGGAGGTGGCGTTCGACGGCCAGCGCGGGGTGCGTCGGATCGCGCCGCGGGACGCGTCGGCGCCGGGGTTTCTGTCGGCGGGTCGGCTGGCGTACACGGGCGGGCACTACCTGGAGACGCTGGGCGACGGCAAGGCGTTCATCAAGACCGGACTGAACAGCCCGGAGAACCTGCTGGGTTACGCGGGGTTCGACAACACGTACACGGGAGGCGAGCTGCTGGACTTTGCGGCGCACGCGCAGGACTGGAACCCCGGCGACCCGACGTTCACGACGACCAACCCCGAAGGCAACATCCCCGGCGCCCGGGACGGCAAGGGCCTGATCGGCGCGATGAACTACCTGGGCGAACAGGGCGTCAACGCGGTGTACGTGATGGTCAACAACATCGGCGGCGACGGCCGGGACACGCACCCCTACGCCGACCCCGACGTGGTGAACAACGGCAGCGCGGGCAACGACAACCTGCACTTCGACGTCTCGAAGCTGGACCAGTGGAACACGGTGTTCGAGCACGCGCAGCGCAACGGCGTGCTGGTGCAGCTCATGCTCAACGAAGCCGAGGGCGGCAACGTCATGGAGCTGGACGACGGGGAACTCGGCGTCGAACGGAAGCTCTACTACCGCGAGCTGGTCGCGCGGTTCGGGCACCTCAACGGGCTGAACTGGAACATCTCCGAGGAGTACAACCGCAACCGCGGCACGATCGGGGAGATGAGCCCGGACAAGGTCAAGGAGTTCGCGGCGTACCTCTCGGCGCTCGACGCCTACGACCACCCGTTGACCGTGCACAACGGGAACTACGCAGACTGGCCGATCGGCACGGCGTACCCCGAGCAGCACTTCAACTTCTCGGAGGTCGGCCAGCGCAACGAGTGGGAGCCGTTCTTCGGCCACGAAGACTTCGACCTGTTGTCGTACCAGATCTACAACGAAGACGGCCTGAGCGACGAGGTCGAGGCGCTGCGGGCGCGCAGCGTGCAGCGCGGGCGTCCGATCCCGATCATGATCGACGAGCCGGCGACGTTCGAGACGCTCGGCCTGGGGCCCGAAGAGCACAACAACTCCACGGAAGACGTGGTCCGCCGGCGGCTGACCTACGACGTGCTGTTCTCCGGCGGGGGCATCGGGTGGTTCGTCCGGCCCGAGGACACGTCGCTGGACGACTTCCGGCCTTACGAGCAGATCTACCGCGAGGCCCGGCTGGCGCGCGAGTTCATGGAGGTCTGGCTGCCGGTGACGGAGATGACACCCAACGACGATTTGTTGCGCGGCGCCGACGACGACTACGGCGGTGCCGAGGTGCTGGCCAACGCGGGCGAGGTCTACGCGTTCTATCTCCCCAACGGGTCGAACGACGACAACAACCTGCACGCCCAGGGCTATCCGGAGCTCGACCTGCGCGACGCGCTGGACACGAGCTTCCGCCTGCACTGGTTCAACCCGCGGTCCGGGGAACTCGTGGACGCCGGCCTGACGCTGGCCGGCGGCGATTGGGCGTCGATCGGCGCGACGCCCGACGGCGCGGGCAACCCGAACGACTGGGTCGGCGTCGCGGTGGCGTTGCGCGTCATCCCCGAGCCGGCGGGCGCGGTGCCGACGGCGGCGGTCCTGTTGGCTCGTTCGCGGCGGGTGCGGGATCAGATTGTTTCCTGATTCTGATTGTCGGGGGCGCGGCGTATTCAGAACGGCGGGCGAGTGGACGCGCCAGACACATTTGAGTGTCCGGGATGGCACAAGTTCGAAGCAGGGTTCGGCGGGGCGTGCAACCCGCAAGGCGAGCCACATCCGGTGGTGGTGACGCGCGACGAGATCACGGGCTGCGATAGTTTTGATTATCGGGCGTGGCGCGGGGCATGCGTTTCAATGGGCCGTGAGGTCGGAACCGGTCGATGGTGCAGCCGTTGAAGCCGGTTACACCGAAAGGACCCGAGATGGCGCGTTGGCGATGTTTGGCGAGTTGGCCGGGGGCGGCGGTGGTGTTCGGGGGTTGCTTGGCTGGTGCGGGCGCGTCGGCGGAGGACCTGTTCCGCATCGACGCGAGCGCGACGTCGGGCCCGGCGCTCAACGTCAGCGCCGGCGGCTCGGACCTGCCGGACTTGCTGGAAGACGCGGTGCGCAGCCAGGGCGCGTTCGTCGGGTTTGTCGGGCGGGACACGCAGGCGACGCTGGACTACGCCGGCCTGAGCAACGCGATCGTGGTGGACGTCAACGCCGCGGGCACGAGCGCGACGCTGCAGATCCCAGGGCTCGGTTTTTCGCGCGGCTTCAGCGGGTCCAACCGCGCCGAACTCGAAGACGACATCGAGGCGTTCCTCTTCGAGGACGGCGAGCAGGTCTACGCCGACTTCCTCGAGCTGGTCCGGCAGCAGACCGTGGTCGACGCGCTGGACGGCAACCCCACGTCGGTGACCGGCCGGCTGGCGCACGGCGCGATGCGCCACCACACGCTTGGGCCTTGGCGCAGCTTCGAGTCGGCGTACGTTGCGCGGGTTGACGAGGACGGCAGTACGGTCGAGGAGTCGCCTGGCCCGATGTTTAAAGGGCCCAACGCGCGCGGCTGGATCAACGTCACCGGCACGGAGATCGACGGCGAGTCCTTCGACGGGCAGCGTTACGCGGTCGATACGTTCGGCGAGATGCTCGGATCGACGGTGGGCTTCACGTTTGCCGGCTTCGCGGCGTATCAGGAACTCGAAGGCAGCGAGATGTTTCAGGGCGGGCTCGAACTGGGCGTACCCATTCGTCTGCTGCGCGACCACGAGGTGATTGAGGGCGTGCTGCTCGAAGTCCGCGCGGTACCGATGGTGCAACTCGGCGCCGCGGGTTCGGTTGATACCGGTTCGGGCGGGTCGCTGTGGGGCTACGGCGGCGCGATCACCGCGCGGCTGATGACCGAGACGCTGACGTTCAGCGCCGGCGTGCAGAGCCTGTGGTACGAGGGCCTGGGCTTCGACGCCGAGTACGACGGCCAAGGGTACAGCTTCGACACCGAACTCGATCAGCACGTGCTCAGCGCCGGCGGGTCGGTGGGTTGGCGGCCGGTCGAGTGGTTGATGCTCGACGCGGGCTACGCGTACCACGACTACCGCGAGCCGGCCGGCGTCAGCTACTGGGGCAGCCCGTCGGCGGGGGCGAGCGCGGTGCTGGGCGGCGCGACGCTGCGCGTCGGTTACGAGGCCGACCTGGCCGAGCGGGTGGACACGCAGAGCCTTTCGTTCGGGCTGCACGTGGAGTTTTGAGCAGACCTCCAGGGCGCCGTGACGCCCGTGGAGAAAGCTCTACACTCTCGATATGTCCGACAAAACCCACTTCGACCTGATCGTCATCGGCGGCGGCCCGGCCGGCTACGTCGCCGCCATCCGCGCCGCGCAGCTGGGCAAGAACGTCGCCTGCGTTGAACGCGACAAGCTCGGCGGCGTCTGCCTCAACTGGGGCTGCATCCCCACCAAGGCCCTGCTCGCCGGCGCGGAGCTGTACCACAAGCTCCAGCACGAACGCGACGACTTCGGCATCACCGCCGACAACGTCGGCTACGACTGGGACAAGATCATCGGGCGCTCGCGCAAGGTCGCGGGCAACCTCAACAAAGGCGTTGGCTTCCTTTTCAAGAAGAACAAGGTCACGCACGTCGACGGGCACGCCTTCATCCCCAAGGCGGGCACCGTCGAGGTCTACGAACACAAAGACGTCGACGCCAAGCTCGCCGCCGTGGACCAGGACCTGCCCGCCGAGGTCCGTTTCAAGAGCAAGCCGAAGCAAACGCTCACCGCGGACAAGGTTCTCGTTTGTACGGGTGCTTCTCCACGGCCGCTTCCGGGGGCACCGTTCGACGGCGAGAAAATCATCAGCTCCAAGGAAGCAATGATCCTGCCCCAGCGCCCCGACAAGATGCTCATCGTCGGCAGCGGCGCGATCGGCATGGAGTTCGCATACTTCTACAACGCCTTCGGCACCGAGGTCACCGTCATCGAGATGCTCGACCGCGTGCTGCCCGTCGAAGACCGCGACGTCAGCGCCGCCGCCGAGAAGGCCTTCAAGAAGCAGGGCATCACCGTCAAGACCGGACACATCACCAAGTCGATCGAGACGACCGACCAAGGCATCAAGGCGGTGGTCGCCAAGGCAAACGACGAATCTTCGCAAGGCGAAACCATCGAGGCCGACTGCGCCCTGGTTGCCATCGGCGTGCGCGGGCGCTTCGACGGCCTGTTCGACGATTCGCTCGGCATCGAGCTGTTCAAGGGTCACATCAAGACGGCTTACCGCAATCCGGGCGCGACGTACGAAACCTCGGTCAAAGGCATTTACGCCGTCGGCGATGTCATCGGCCCGCCCTGGCTCGCTCACGTCGCCAGCGAAGAAGCCATCGTCGCCGTCGAACGCATGTTCGGCCACACCGCCCCCGACCTCGACTACGAGTCCATCCCCGGCTGCACCTACTGCGTCCCCCAGGTCGCCTCCATCGGCTACACCGAGCAGCGCTGCAAGGACGAAGGCATCGAGTACGACGCCGCGTCTTTCCCCTTCCAGGCCTCGGGCAAAGCACAGGCCCTCGGCGATACCACCGGCTTCGTCAAACTCATCGCCGGCAAAAAACACGGCGAGATCCTCGGGGCCCACATGATCGGCGAAGGCGTCACCGAGATGATCGCCGAGATGTCGCTGGCCAAAACCCTCGAAGCGACGATCGACGAAGTCATCGCCACCATCCACGCCCACCCGACCATGAGCGAAGCCGTCCACGAAGCGGCCCTGGGCGCGGACGGGCGGATGATTCATTTCTAACTGAAACCAACCCGACCCCTGAGAAGGACCGCTTTTGGTCCCCGACGGGCTTGCGAAGAACATTGACGACAGGCATGATCTCTCGGTAACTTGAAGAGTATGTGGCGCTAAACCACGGCCGCTGTTTTCATGCTTGGAGAAAGATATGAGTTTCAGAGACGCCGTCTGCGGGTATGCCAGGGCGCCGCTCGCCGCTCTTTTGGTTGCGGCCGGTTGCTGCGCTCCGGTGGCGAAGGCTTTCGTCGCAGGGTTCGACATCCCTTCTCAGGCCGAGTTCGGCAGCTACACGCAGATCGACCCAATCTTTGGCGGCTCGCCCTACGTGATGGCCACCCCTTTGGCCTTGACCACAGACACCCTGTTCCCCGTCACGCTTTCGAATCATTTCTATGCCTCGCAATGGGGTGTCGCGATCGACCCGACCAAGTTCTACACGACGTCCATCACGGTCGCACCCGGGAAACAACTGCAGTTCGGTGACTTAACCTATTCCGTGGAGGACACCGGCCCGACGCTAATTGCCAACTCCACCTTCCACGTCCGATCAAGCCTGGACAGTTTCACCGCCGACCTTGACCGCTTTGCCTTGGACAATGATGAAGGATTGGTCGTTGACCGCATCACTGACCTCTCTGGACTTGGTGTCGTGACCGGAACGGTCGAGTTTCGTTTTTATGCCACCACCGAGACCCCCAACATCGACATGGGATTCGCCAATCACTTGCCCGGCGGTGCGGGCGAAGGCCTGCCGGATGTCGGACAAAACATCCGGTTCGACGGTGTAGTTTCGGATATCCCCGAGCCCGGTGGCTTGCCCCTGGGCTTGGCCGGCTTGTGGTGGAATCGTCGAATGCGTCGGCACCGATGATCCGCCAGCCCGGGACACTGACTCGCATCTGCTTGCGCCGACCCTCTCCGCGTCGCGTTTGACACACCCGCACGCGATCTGCATAATGTGGGGCTCTACACGATTGCGGGGTAGAGCAGTCTGGTAGCTCGTCGGGCTCATAACCCGGAGGTCGCAGGTTCGAATCCTGTCCCCGCTATTTGCACTTCTTTGAGGCTTCCGGGATTACGGTCGCAACGCTCACCAGCGACGGTCGGGTCGCCGCAGGGTGGATGTCGAAGCACAGGTTGACGTAACCATCGTGCCGCAAAGACGTTTCATCGCTTTTGGCGTGATGGGGCTTCAAGCCGATACCCGGTGGTACTGCCGGTATCAGTCACGCCTTCTGATGCGTAGGCATCGTGTTCATCAGCACTTGCGCGTGTTGGTGAAGTATGCCGGCGCGGCCGAGGGTCACTCGTTCGAGTTTTCAGCGTGATCAGTGCCGCCGGTTATTCGATCGACTTCGCTCCGGCCAGCGAAATCACCCACTCGGCGGTCGATTGCCGCGGTCCGCGACCGTTTTGCGACCGGGTCATTCGCATAAATAATGTCGAGTGCCACGCACGATCGAAGTGCAGGCGCAGCGCTACTTCGAACACGAGTACCTCGCCGGTGATGGTGCCGTCCGCATCACCGGGCGTGACGCTGCCGAAGCGATGTTGATCTCCGCGTCCGTACTCCGCGGGTAGATCGCGACTTGCGTGATCTCAACGCTATGCCCGGCGGCGCATTCCAAAACATGCCGCAGCGCTCAGGCCAAAGAGTGCGGCCGTCGCCGGTTCGGGGACGGCGGTGCCGGGCGAGCCGATGGCAGGGGTGTCGTCGTTGTCGCCGCCCAGCGCGGTCGAGGCGTAGGCGGCGGACGCATTGCTGATCGTGCTCCAGTCGCCGAGCAGGACGTCCCAGGACTCGGTCTCGGTCGGCGAGCCGTCGGTGTCGGGGTAGCCGGCAGTGTCGAGCAACGTGCCGTCGGCGAGGAACAGGTAGCTGTCGTCGCTGCCGCCCAGGCCGATGCCGCCGCCGTCGGCGTAGCCCACGGCGACGCCGGGGTTGCCCCAGTCGGCGTTGAACGTGGCCGCGCCGGTGCCGTCGTCTTCATGCAGGATGATGGCCGACTCCCAGGGGGCGATGCTGAGCAGGCCCTGGACCATGACGGCGTCGGTGATGCCGTCGTCGCCGCTGGCATCCTCAACGAAAAGGTCGCCGTCGGTCGCGGCGGTCCAGGCCATGTCACCGAAGTTGGTGACCTCGATCCAGTCTTCGGTGATGTCCGAGCCGGCCTGACCGGGCCAGATCTCGGTGATCTGCAGGTCGAAGGCGGCGTGGGCGGAACCGGCGAAGGCCGCCAGCGTAAAGAGGGAGGCGTTGGTCAATTGGTTAGTCGTCATGGTTTCTCCTCATTCCGTTACTTAAATTGCAGACGGGTAACAACCTTCTTGCAAACACGTGCACGGAGCGGTGTCGGCTGCCGACGATCTGCCACCTGCTGTGGATGAAGGCAGCGCATTGTAGGTGACGGGGGTTGATTCGTGAAGATGCTTCTGACGTATTGGTCTGCCTGGTTCATTTCGCCCCTGGGCTTGCACGGACTGGGCCGCGACTTGATCAAATATGCCCTCCACCGTTGGCACTTGAAGCATCAAGCGCGTGAAGTAAGGCAAGCGTCCGGAGAAACATCTGGTCTTTCGCCGTACGCTCGGCTACCATGGATATTGGTCGTTCCACCAACCTTGCGATTCGAGTTGGCTGAACCCCCCTGTATCTCTATTTTGCCAAGAGGAGGGAGAGCAGCCCGCACAAGAATTTCGATAGAGAGTTGCTGTTTCACGCTTCTTTTCGAGGTTCGTTCATCCCGTCAGTCCTGTTGATTCGGAGAAAACATGTCTCGCGCCCACGGATGCTCGACTTTGCGGCCCAGACCTTCTGGTTTGCAGCCCCTTGAATCACGGATGCTGCTGGCCGCCGACCCGATCATCACCGAGATCGTGGCGTCCAACCAGACCACGCTCGACGACGGGTTCGGCAACAGCAGCGACTGGATCGAGGTCTACAACGCGGGCGATGTCGCCGTGGACCTGGCCGACTACCACCTCACCGACTCGGCGGACGACCTGACCAAATGGACCTTTACGCAGTCGTTTGTGCTCGATCCGGGCGCGTACGGCATCGTGTTCGCGTCGGGGCTGGACACGGTAGACCCTGCCGGCTTTGTGCACACCAGCTTTTCCCTCAGTGCCGGGGGCGAGCACGTCGCGCTGGTCAATCCGGACGGCGAGGTGGTCAGCAGCTTCGGCGACAACGGCGCGGACTACCCCGAGCAGGTCGGGGATGTCGCGTACGGCCTGCCCGGTGTCGTGTTGATCGACGCGGATTCGCCCGCCGAGGTGTTGGTGCCCGGCAACGGTGCGCTCGGGACGTCGTGGACCTTGCCGGGGTTTGACGCCGCCGCCAGCGGCTTCACCGCCGCAACGTCGTCCATCGGGTACGAAGCCGACCCCGGCAGCAACGGGGGGTTCGGCGGGCTGATCGGCACGACGTTGCCCGTCGGCACGGTGGGCGCTTACCAGCGGATCGACTTCAACATCGACGACGTCAGCCAGATCACCGGCCTGCAACTGTTGATGCAAAGCGACGATGGGTTCATTGCTTATCTCAACGGCGTCCGTGTCGCGGAACTATTTGCGCCCGCGGTGCCGCAGTACAACAGCAACGCCAGCGATCAACGCAGCGACCAGGACGGCGCGACCCCGCTGGCGTTCTCGCTCGACGGTGACCTCGGCCTGCTGAACACGGGCAACAACGTGTTGGCGATCCACACGCTCAACCGCGGGTCGTCCAGCAGCGACATGCTCAGCATCGCAACGCTCAACGCGAGCGTGGTCGGCAATACCGCGGCCTACCTGCAGTACCCCACGCCCGGCGCGAGCAACGCCCCGGCGACGCAGGTCGGCCCTCAGATCAGCGTCGAAGACCCGGCCCCCACCGCCGTCGTGCCCACCGACGCGCCGCTCACGATCCACGCCACCGTGTCCGCGTTCGCCAACCCCGTAGACGCATCGACCGTCACCCTTCACTACCGGACGGGTTTCGGCGCGGAAGTCGCGGTCGGCATGATCGAACTGCCCGACGGCCGATTCTCGGCACAGGTCCCCGCCTCGGCGATCCAGCCCGGCGAGATGACGCGGTGGTACGTCACCGCCCAGGACACGCAGGGCATCACCGGACGCGGCCCACGCTTCCTCGACCCGCTCAACTCGCCCGAATACTTCGGCGTTGTGGGCGACGACCCGTCGATCGACACCGACCTGACCCTGATCCAGTGGTTCATCGAAGACATCCCCGGCTCGTTCACCGATGCCGGCGCGCGGGCGTCCATCGTTGTGCGCGGCGTGTTCTACGACAACGTCGATGTCAACGCGCACGGGCAGTCCACCCGCCAGAGCGTGTTCATCAAGAAGTCCTTCGACTTCGACGCCAACTCCGGCGAGAAGTTTGACCTGGGCGACGGCGTGCCGGCGGTCAGCGACTTCAACCTGCTCACCAACTACGCCGACCAGACCAAGCTGCGCCACACCTTGGCCAACAAAGCATTCGAGCTTGCCGGCCACGCCCACCTGCTCGCCGAGCCCGTCACCGTCTACCGCAACGGCGTGTTCTACGGCCTGTTTGATCTCGTGGAAGAAGGCGACAGCGAGCAACTCGAACGCCTCGGCCTCGACCCCAACAACGCGCTCTACAAAGTCAACAACCCGCTCAACAGCGTGTTCAACAACGTCAGCAAAGAGTCGAGGAAGTTCGAAGACTTCTCCGACTTCGCCGGATTGGTGGCCGGCGAAGACCTGAACGGGACCGCCGCCCGCATTTACGATTTCGACAACCTCGACATCGCCGCCTGGATCAACTACATCGCGGTCAACACCGTGATCGGCAACGCCGACTACGGGCACAAGAACCAGTTCATGTATCGGGATTCGACCGGCACCGGGCAGTGGTCCGCGTTCCCGTGGGACCTCGACCTGTCCTTCGGTCACAACTGGACCGGCAGCCTCGGCGGCAACGCCTACTTCGACCCCGCCGTCTACACCAACAACAGCGTCACGCACGCGCTCAACGGCATCCTCAGCCGGCTGGTCAACGATCCCGTCCTCGGCCAGGCCTACCGCCAGCGCGTGGTCAACCTCACCGAGCAACTGCTCGGCGCTTCGGGCACGCCGGCAGCGGATTCGGCCCTGGGCACGCTCGCCAACGCGTTCCGCCTACAGATCGCCGACGAGGCCGCGGCCGATCAGGCCCTCTGGGGCCTGCATTCCAACTACAGCCAGTCGCCCGATCAGGCCATCGATCAACTCATCGACACCTTCATCCTGCAACGCCGCAACAACCTGCTGAACGGTCAGCTCGCCGGCTACAGCGCGCAGGCCGGCAACCCGCCCGTCGAGTTCGGGGTCGGCGCGGAGGGGTTTGATGTCGAGCCGATCTCGGGCGACTTGGCGGAGCAATACCTCACCATCACGAACCCGACGTCCACCCCGGTCGATATGTCGGGCTGGACGCTCGGCGGCGGGATCGATCACACGCTCAGCCCGGGCACGGTGCTGGCCGCGGGCCAGACGATCTACATCACCGCCGACGTCCAGGCATTCCTTCAACGCGCCACCGGGCCGACCGGCGGCCAGCAACGCTTCGTCCAAGGCAACTTCACCGGTCAGCTCACGGCCAACGGCGAAGTCGTCGAACTGCGCGGAGCAGACGGTGCGCTGGTCGATAGCCTCACCATGCCCGACAACCAGGGCGATCTACACCTCGACCAGTTGCGGGTCACCGAGCTGAACTACAACCCGCCAGGTTCGGGCGACCCCACCGAGTTCATCGAGTTCACCAATGTGAGCGACACGCACACGCTCGATCTCGAAGGCGTGACCATCGCCGACGGGCCGTCTTCGCCGTTCGTGTTCGGGGCCGGCGTCACGCTGTTCCCGGGCCAAAGCCTGGTGGTGGTCAGCAACACGGCCGGCTTCAGCGCGGTGTACCCCCACGTCGCGGTGGCCGGCGAGTTCACCGGAGCGCTGAGCAACGGCGGCGAGACCCTTGAAGTGACCGATCCGAACGGCGTGGTGCTGCTTTCATTCGACTACGACGACGAGGACGGCTGGCCGACCACACCCGACGGCGAAGGCCCGTCGTTGACGTTGATCGACCCGACCGCCGATGTCGCCGACCTGGGGATCGCCGCGAACTGGCGACCGAGTTTCGTGAACGGCGGAACTCCCGGAACCACCGACGAAGCCGTGATCGGCGACTTCAACCACAGCGGCCAAGTGGAACAGGGCGACCTGGACCTGGTGCTCCAGAACTGGGGCACGGACACCGAGGCCGCCGGCATCCCCGTTGGCTGGATCAACGACCTGGCCGTCGGCCAGATCGAGCAGAGCGAACTGGACAAGGTTCTGCAGAACTGGGGCAGCACCAACACGCCCGCAGCGCTGACGTCACCCGTCGGCACTACCGCGCCGCTGGCCGCCACGGCTTCGGTCGACGCCGTCGCACAACCGTTCGCCACACTTTCTTCGCATGCATTGAACCAGCAAGTGCCCGCGAAATCACAGCAGGACAGGCGGCAAGCCCGGGCACAGACGCAACGTCAACAAACGGCCCAGCCAAAAAACGTCCGGAGTCGAGGTGAACGCAATGCGCTGCCTCGTAACGCTGCGACGACCGTTGCCCCCATCACGATCCAGTCTGCTCGGACTGCTCGACATCATCCCCCACAATCTGTCTGGACTCAGCGGCAAACACAGCAAGCCAGCCTTGAAGTGTGGCTCGAAGAACTCGTGGAATCCGAGGACTAGCGATGGCGAAGATGCGCTGTCAATGACGGCATAATTAGGCCACTCAGAACCCGATATGGCGCTTCGGACGGCGTGTGTACAGAGACCCCGCCGCCGCAACTTCGCGGTTTGAATGGGCTTTATCAGGCCGGTCCAGAACGGCGACCTTGGGGCTGCCACCGAGTTGATGTCGTCAAGCGTGTTTGATGTAGACCCGTAGCCGTAAAGGCTTTTCGTCGTCATCATCTGCACGGACATGTGTTCGTGAAGTATGCCGTCGTGCCCGAAGGTCATGGGCCCGTTTTTCTATGGGTCAGCGCTGTTGGCTACCGGTTTTAGGAGAACACAAAGATACGTGTGGGCAAAGGGTGCTGCCCAAGTGCCAAGACTCGTCCGGCATCAGTCGGCATGGAGTCGCATGGTCATGTGTGGAACGCCGAGGTTGTTGTGTCGTTGCTGGTTTCTCATTCTGCCCGCAGGGTCTTTCGCGTCACGGGTTGGGCGGTGCATGGAATCGACCGAGAACGACATTCCGGCGGGTCGTCGATGAGGCTCGATGCCGTTGCAGCCACAGCCCCACCGCAAGAATATTGAACGCCAATGGTTCGGGCACAGAGGCGGGTCGATTAACCGGGGCTGCAACCATGCCCCAATTCTGTAGCACCGCGTCCAGTTCGGTCTGGTCCACGATGCCGTCCGATGGGCGCTGCTCGGCCCAGCCGACCGGGATCGATTCGGCGGGGGCCCCCCAGTTCTGGAGGACCAAGTCGAGGTCCGCCTGTTCGACCTGCCCGTTGCCGTTGTAGTCCCCGGCAACGGCGGCGAGCGTCTCCCAAACAAAAGTGACGACTGAGCGCCCGGTCAGACGGTAGGCAAACGATTCGTCGTTCCGCACGACGTTGAACCAGCGGGACGAAGCGCTGGGGTTGAGCGCCACCAGGACTTCCTCGCCGTCGGGGTTACGGAAGGCGACGGTTTCGATGACGCCCTCGATCGTGTCGGAGTCGATACGGGTTGCGCCGGGTTCAACGAACTTACTGATCTGGCCGTAGGCGTAGTACTCGACCTCACGGGTGACGTCTCCGGTGGAGGTGTCGATGGTGACCATACCGCGGCAGACGTCGCAGCCGCCGGGCAGGTGCGGGTCGCCGTCGGGGTCGAGCGCGACGTTCCAGTAGATCGACGATTGCGCCCAGTTGCGCGTCGCGCCGATCAGCGAGGTGCGGACGCTGTAGACGAGGTTGCTCGCGAAGTCGGTGGCGAAGCTGCCGCCGGTGATCTCGGTGTAGTGCACCTCTTGCTGCGGGAAGAAGTCGTGGTAGTTGCTCTGCTGATCGACGGTGCCTTCGTATCCGTGGAACGCGGCGCCGTCTACGTATTGCGCCGCTTCGGGGTCGTTGTTGACCACCACGGGGTAGGACCAATCCGCCCAGTTGTGATCGAAGGCAAAGATCTTGGTGTCCAGCCCTGCCTCGGCCAGGGCCGGACCGAGGTGGTCGCCGACGAACGTGCTCTGCTCGAACGTCGACATCGACATCGACGGGTAGTTCGGTGTGGGGTTCAGCGGTTCGTTCTGCGGCGTGACAGAACTGATCGGCAGGTTCTCGGCACCATATGCTTGAACAAACTTGACGAAGTAGTCGGCGTAGGCGTCGTAGAACTCGGTCTTGAGCGCGCCCCCGTTGAGTGATCCGTTGGTCTTCATCCACGCCGGCGGCGACCACGGCGACGCCATGAGCTTCAGCTGCGGGTTGAGTGTCCGCGCCTGTTGCAGCGTCGGAATGATGTCGGCGCGGTCGTGGTCGATCGAGAATTGCGACAGCGTCGGGTCGGTCTGCCCGGCCGGCAGGTCGTTGTAGGTGTAGGGTGACAACGCGAAGTCGGATGCGCCCATCGGCACGCGGACGTAGCTGAGCCCGATGCCGGTGTCGCGGCTGAACAGGTCGGCCATCAGCGTGTCGCGCTGCGCGGTCGATAGCTCGTTCTGGATCAGCCACGCGGACGAATCGGTCACGGCGGCGCCGAATCCGTCAATGGTTTGGTACGTCGCGCCCGGGTCGATGTTGATCTTCGTGTTGTGCGTGCCCGAGCCCGGCTCGAAGGAGGGTGAAGTCCGCGGTTCCAGCAGGCTTACGCCATCACCGCGCGTCAACCAAACCTCGACCGCGTAGACCGGTCTCGGGACGACGGCAACCATCCCCAGCAGGACCACGACGGCCGCGCGCCGGCGAAGTGGCTTCGAGACTCTTCGAAATGACCCACTGAACAGAATCAAACGACGAACTCCACCAGACAACACCGTGGCACGCGGCGTCCGTTCCGAAAACAGACCTCACCCCCGTCGCCACCGTCGGCAGAACAACCCCGCACTCAGCGCCACCCATGCCGATGGCTCGGGCACAGTGGCGCCGCTGAATTCGGGCACCGTCGTGTCGCCCCAGTTCAGCAGCACGCCGTCGAGTTCGTTCTGATCGACCAAACCGTCGAACGGGTCGCCGTTCGGGAAGTTGACCCAACCGGTCACGTCCGACACATCAGTGTCGCCCCAGTTTTGTAGCACAAAGTCCAGGTCGGCCTGTTCGACCTGCCCGGAGGCGTCGTAGTCGCCAACGATCCCGGTCACGGCTTCGCTCAACGACGCGTCGAAGATGAACAGGTTCGCCAGGGGCTGTTCGAGGTACGCGCCGTTGACGTTGTCGAACAAGACGACCGGCCGGACGTACACGGTGCCCGCCGGTGCGGTGCCGCTCACGTCGAAGGACAGCCCGTCGCCGGGTGTGCTGGTGTCGGCGACGACGAGCGATTCGCCGAGCTTGTTGAAGTCGTCGCCGCCGTAGAACTCCAGGCCGAAAGTCAGATCGGCGTCCCAGTTGTCTTCGATGCGGACATCGGTGAGCTCGAACGTGTACTCGGTCCCCGGCGTGGCGAGGATCGCCTGCTGGAAGAGCCCGCCCGCGTTGCCGACGGTGTCGGCGAAGAGGCTCGCGTGGCCGTTGCCGGTGAAAAAATCATTGAACCCGGTGGTGCCGAAGCTTCCCCAGGTGTTCCCCAGGTTGCCGTCACCGTCGATGTCTTCGAAACCCGGATTCTTGAGCAGGTTGCCGCCCGGCGTCGGGACTTCGGAGAGGAACGAGTCAAAGACAAACACGTTCTCCTGGCTGCTCGCGGTGGACTGGACGTTGTCGTACAGCACGATGGGCCGGACGAACGCAGCGCCGCTGGGTGCCGTGCCCTTCATGCTGAACACGGCGGCGTTGACCCCGCCGTCGCCGTCGACGTTGGGCAGCGCGAGCCGGGTGTCTGCGTCGATAGGGGCAAGCGTCTCGGCGATCTTCGTGGTGTCATCAGAGAGATAGAACTCCAGGCCGAAACGCAAGTCGGCGTCGAAGTTCGCTTCGATGCGCGTATTGAGCAGGTCGAACTGGTAGGTTGCGCCCGGCGTGGCGGTGATGCCGGCTTGGAAAATCCCGCCGGTGTTCTCGGGCTGATCGGGGAAGAGGCTGGCGTGGCCGTTGGCGCCGAAGAACGCGTTGAAGTCGGCCGCGCCGAACGCGCCCCACCCGTCGCCGAAGATACCGTCGGCGGGTTCGGTCGTGTCTTCGAAACCGCGGTTGGTCAGCAGGTTGTCCACGGCCGACGCCGGTGTGGCCGACGCACAAACGACCAGCGGGACGAGCCAACGCGACGAACGGAAACCGGGGGTCCGCAGGCAAGCAAGCATGTCAATTCTCCTTCGGGTCGCCGCGAGCTTGGCGGCCGACACATCGTGAACAGGGCGAACAAAAAGCGGCGGCGGGGCGTTGGCCCGGCACGCCGCGGAGGTCGCAAGGTCAGTCGTACGCTCGCCGACGGAGCAACATCACGCCGCCCAGCCCGGCGAGTATCGCGGACACCGGCTCGGGCACAACGGTCAGCGAGGCCGCAAATATGAATGCGTTCTCCTGGCCGCTGGCGGTCGAGGTTACGTCGTCGAACTGTACGATCGGCCGGACGAACGCCGTCCCCGCCGGCGCGACGCCGGACATTGTGAACATCAGTCCGTCACCGGTCGGGCTCAGCGAGATGGGCACGATGTCGAACGGCCCGGCGGCGGTGGTGTCGTCGCCCTGGTAGTACTCAAGCCCGAAGCGCAGGTTGGCCGCGGCGTTCTCTTCGATGCGGACGTCAACCAGCTTGAACGCGTACTCGGTGCCGGGCGTGGCGGCGATGCCGGTCTGGAACACGCCGCCGAAGTTCCCGGGGTTGTCCATGAACAGGCTCGCGTGGCCGTTGCCGCCGAAGAAATCGTTAAACCCGGCTGCGCCGAAGCTGCCCCAGCCCTCGCCGACACCGCCGCCGGTGTCCTCGAACTCAGGGTTGGTCAATAGCTCCGCCGAGGTGTGCATCGGCAGCGCGACCGCCATTCCGAACATCAAAGAAAAAACTAGAAAGCGAGACATGTCTTAAGTCCTCCAGTGTGGGTCAACAAAGACGGATAAGCACGGAAAAGTCATTCAACCTTTAGGGTAACGGCGGGTAAGGCCAACCGGTTTGGAAAAACGGGTTTGCCCACGCGGCGTTAAACGAGGTAAACCGCGCGGTCTGCTCGGCGTAGTCGTCGTAGCCAACCGTGCCGCCGTGGCCATCGACGTAGCTGTTGTTGATGGCCCGGCCCCCGCCGCCGACATGCGGAAAGTCGTCTTCGGCCCAATCGCGAAAGGCCGTGTCGTAAAGCAGCAACGCTTCGGTGGCGTTGGTGACGTCGCCGGTCTTGAGGCTTTCGATTTGTGGTGCCGGCAACATCTTCTCGCGGACGGTCAGGCGGTAATACGCGGCACCCCAGTTGTACCGGTAGTGGGTATGGATCTCGTCGGTCAATTCGGGGAACGTCGGCACGCCGCCCAACGCCTCGCGCGACGGGCAGCGAAAGGTGCGCGTGTACTCGCCGGTCCCTTTGTCGCCGCCGATATACGGGATAAGGATGTGGTGGATGAACGGGTCATCCGGCATGTCCCGGCCGGCGACCAGGCCGAGTTCCGGCGCGTACGACGCCGCGAGCGGGAAGTGGTCCCGGTTGTCCGAGGCGTATGCCAGCACGGCCAGGGTTTCTTGCCGCACGTTCGACGCGCAGGCGATCTTGCGGCCGGTCTCTCGCGCCGCGCCCAGCGCCGGCAGCAAAATGCCGATCAGCAGCGCGATGATGCTGATCACCACGAGCAGTTCGATCAGCGTAAAGCCGGCAGACTCGGCTCGGCGGGTTGGACGGGACTTCGTACACATCCGCAGGGATTCGCCAGAGGGAATTCGAAACCTTGAATCAAACGGTGTCCAGACGGTTGCCGGCGGGCGAGATCCGACCGGGCGCTTTGGGCGGCGGGGCCGTGGTCTGGTTGACCTCGAGCACCGCGTCGACCTGACGCTGCAGCTTCGCGGCCGGGCCGTGCGATCCTTGCCCGCCGCTGAGTCCCGCGACCTGACGGCACAGCCACAGCGACGCCTCGTATCCGAGCTGCTCCGCCCGTTGGCACACGGCCGTGTACACCGGGAACGTCATCTCGCGGAGTTGGTCGTCGTCGACGCCCACGATCGAGAGTTCCTCGGGCACGCGGATGCCGACCTCGAGACTGCGCCGCAGCGCGGTCACCGTCATCTGCGGATCGGTGAAGAACATCGCGGTCGGCGGCTCGGGCATCGACATGAGCCGGTTGAACGCCGACGCCCCGCCGCGCAGGTCGACCGCCGCGGGCAGCACGAGTTGCGGATCGAACTCGAGGCCGTGGTCCTGCAACGCTTGGCGGTACGCGCGCAGCCGATCGTGGTGGTCGGTGTCAAGAACGTGGTTGTGACCGACCCCGATGCGTGTGTGTCCCAGGCCGATCAGGTGTTCGATCGCCGCGTAGCTGGCGTCGTAGCTGTTGCAGTAGACGTAGTTAATCGAGTCGCCATCAAACCGGTCGGCGATGACCACGTGCGGCACGCCCTCCTCGGCAATCTGCTCGCAACGATGCCGGCTGCCTTCATCGACTCGCAGGATGAGCCCCGCCACGCCGATGCGTCGGGCAAAGTCTCGGAACGATTCGCCCGACTCCCGCGCCTGCGGGTCCACCACCGACACGCCGTACTTGAGCGAGATCGCCGCCCGAGTGACCCCGCCCCAGACGCTGGCGTCGTAGCCGCTGTACGGCATTCCCGACGAGGCATTGAAGAACAATGCTCCGATCATGCCCGGCGGGGCGACCGTGTCGGCCGGGCGAGAGCGTTTGCGTTTGGTCGGATAGCCCATGCGCTTGGCCTCAGCCAGGACTTGGTCCCGGATGTCTTTGCTCACGACACCGGTCTGGTTCAGGGATCGGGACACCGTGGCGGGCGAGACGCCGACAGATCGCGCGATGTCACGGACGGTGGCCATATCGATTCGGATCAGGGGGTCAAAGGAAACGTGAACCAAGAGAGTACTATTTCAGAAACAAGTTTACATATCTTCGGAACAATGTCAACCCTTTTCATCGGAGGCGTTTTCGAAAACGGCGGAATAATGTTCGATAATGTGGATTTAGTGGCATATAAGGTTCGCCCTCGCTGACTATGAAACAAGTGAAACAACGATGATGTTTCGGGTAAATGCGTGCGTCGAGGTCCGGTTTCCGGTGGATGGTGGTCGTTTCGGATGCTTCCGATACCCGCGTTAACAAGCGTCTCAGGCGCTTCGACTTTGACGAGCCCGATCAGTTAGCCGCGTTGAATCTTCCAGGTGCCCGAGCTTGGCTCGGCCGTCGCGATGGTCGGCCTCTTCGTCTTGCTGGGGTTCAGCCGAGTCATCAACGCGCTGCCGGCGATGGCGGCTGCGGACGGCGGGCTGCAACCCCCCGAGTGGATCACCGACGCCAACTGGGCCAAGCCGTCGCTCATGCTCATGGGCTTCTGGGCGGCGGTCGGCTCCAACAACATGCTGCTTTACCTGGCGGGCCTGAGCAACGTGCCCGGCGAGCTGTACGAAGCCGCGGACATCGACGGCGCCGGCCGGTTCGGCAAGTTCTGGAACATCACCTGGCCGCAGCTCGCCCCCGTCACGTTCTTCATCGTCGTCATGAGCGTCATCGGAGGACTGCAGGGCGGGTTCGAGATGGTCAAGACCATGACCAACGGCGGGCCGCGCGAGTCCACGTCCGTGCTGTCGTTCTACATCTACCAGCAAGCCTTCGAGCTCGGACGTCTCGGCTACGCGTCCGCGGTGACGTGGACCCTCTTCGCGCTGGTCCTGGCCGTCACGCTGTTCAACTGGAAGTTCGGGAACCGGTATGTCAACGACTGAAACCCCGCCAAATCCCAACGGCGGGGGAACGCGTCGCCTCGCCGAGTACAGGGAACCTTCGCGTCTCGACAAGCTCCTGGGCGCGTCGGCCTTGCATCTGGTGCTGACCCTCGCGGCGCTGACGCTCGTGCTGCCCTTTGTGTGGATGGTCCTGACCAGCTTCATGCCGCTGGTCGAGGTGGACGCCGAGAGCTGGCTCCCGACACGCTGGCTGTGGGAGAACTATCAGGTGCTGTTCGGCGTCGGCGTCGAGGGCGACATCCAATACCGCGGGCTGCAGTACGGCCGGTGGTATTGGAACAGCTTGCTCGTGGCGTTCGCGGTCACGCTGTTGCAGGTCCTCACGAGTTCGCTGGCGGCGTTCAGCTTCGCGAGGCTCGAATGGGCGGGCCGGGACAAAGTCTTCCTGATGTACCTGAGCACGATGATGCTGCCCGGCCTGGTGATGATGATCCCCAACTACCAGATCATGATCTCGCTCGGGCTGGTCGATACCTACGCCGGCCTGGTGCTCCCCGCGGCGTTCAGCGCGTTCGGGACGTTCCTGCTCAGACAGTTCATGCTCTCGATCCCGCGATCGCTCGACGAGGCGGCAGAGATCGACGGCGCCAGCAAGTGGCGTCTTTTCTGGGACGTCATCCTGCCGCTGTCCCGCCCGGGCCTGATCACCCTGACGATCTTTACGTTCATCGGCAACTACCAGAGCTTCTTCTGGCCGTTGGTCATGCTCAAGAGCACGCACAAATACACCCTGCCGGTCGGGCTCTTGTTCTTCGACTCGTCGCAAGGCCAGCAAACCAACGTACTGATGGCCGCGATCACGCTGTCGGTCTTGCCGATGATCCTGCTGTTCGTCGTGCTGCAGAAACAGTTGGTCAAGGGCATCCAACTCGGGGCGGTCAAAGGTTGAATCGAACTGGCGCACGGTGAAATCCATCGACTGCGCATCTACGGCGCACCCCGCCTGACGTAGCCCGGGTTTTGGCTTGATCATTTCGGAATTGATTCGCACGCGGGTGCCGGCTCAGTCAGTCACCCGTTCCACCCGGCCGACATCACTGGTTTGGAAGGCCTCGGCGATCTCGCCCACCTCCTCGAACTGCCGTGCACTGTGTAGGCCGACCAGAGCGCAATGCCTCTCGGGTTGAGCGCCTAGCCGCGGATGGTTCGTTTTCATGGACGTGAAAGCTCGTCTGATCAGAATGAGATCGTGAGGTCGAACGTCAAACGCGTGCGTTCCGCGAAGCCGGGCTCGTCGGAGATGAAGTAGGCGTACTTGGCGCCGATGCTCATGTTCTCGTTGATCTTTCGGGTAAGGACCGCGTCGATTTCCTGGCCGTACGACGAGATGCTGTCGTTTCCGGAGAACCAGTGGTAGGCGACCATGCCCTTGAGTTCGAGCGGGAGGTTGGCGGGTTTAAAGTAGAGATAGAAGTCTTCGAGGCCGTCAGCAGGCGTCACGAGGAACACGTCGGCGAAGCCGTTGAACTTGTGCCCGGTGGCAAGCGGCGTGCGGAACGCGAAGTTGCCGTCGTCCGACCCGAGCACCTCGTAGCCTGAGCCGAAGGTGCCGACGTCCTTGACGGCTAAGCCCAGGTCGAGCATGTAGTAGAGCGTGTCGTAGTCGATAGGGTTGTCGGCGTAATCTTCCTGGAAGGCGACGCTGGCCTGGTACGGAAGCGACAGCGTGTCGTCGAGCTTCTTGCTGCCGGCCAAGCGTACACCGAAGGTCTGGCTGGAGTTGGCGGCCGAGTCGTCGAAGTCGAGTAGGTACGCGAAGCCCGTGAGCTTGCCGACGTTTTCGATGTCGTAGGCGACATTGATGAGGTGGCTTTCGCTATCAAAGTCTGCCTCGTCCGAAAAGATCCGGTTGATCTGCCAGAGGTAGGCGTAGGTCGCGCTCAGGCCTTCGATCCCCAGATCGGTGTCGATGCGCGCGGCGTCGAAGGTCTGGTTGTCTTGCCGCCAGCCGACGTGTCCGACGAACCGCTGGTCGTCGAGCGCGATGACCTGCCGGCCGCCTTTGACGGACAAGCCGATGTCATCGACCGGGATGTCGTAGCTGAGCCAGGCCTGGTTGAGTTCGGTGGTCTCGGGGTCGGCGATGACGCTCTTGCCCGCCTGGCCGTTGAGCGTGGAGTTGTAGGCGTTCTCTTCGATCGCGGTGACGTCTTCGAACTCGAGGTAGCCCTGGAAACCCTCGTACTTCTGCGTCTTGTAACCCAGGCGGGTGCGGATCGTGTTCGCCCAGGAGTGTTCGAACCCGCGGACGTCGGCCCATTCCGAGCGGAACCGGGCGTTCAGCGAGATCGTGCCCGACGCCAAGGAGTCCCAGAAGTCGGCGGGCGCTTCGCCATCGGACAGGTCCAACGGGTTGGGTTCGCTCTGCGCATGACTCGGTGTCGAACACGCGAGCGTTGCCAGCAGGGTTCCCGTCAGACATCCTCGGAATCCGGTCGATCTGAAAAACGCACTTCGCATCACACGTGTCTCCACGGCCTGAGTGGGCAGGCCATCCCGTGGGCATCGCCGCAGGCCAATGCGACAGCACCGTCTGTTCGTATCGCTTGAGTAATCCCCATCGTGAGTTAGCGAGTTGTTGTCTATCCGGTGAGTTCCTTTGTTGTGTGTCGTCCGGACACATGCCGAAGGTCCAACGCGGCCGGCTCGAACGCTGCGCCGTCGAGGAACCGGTCGGCACCCATCGTGAGGTCGCCGGTCGCGGCGGCGAGCGTCCATGGCGCGGCGTGCGTGCCTTCGGACTTCTCGGCCGTGTCGGGAAGGCCCAGCCCCAATCGCTCGGCAGCTTGACGATAAAGGTCATCGCGGAACACCCGCGACACCGCAAGCTGCGCCTCGTACGGCGTGTCCAGCCAACCCCAGCGGTGCATCTGTTCCACGAACCACAACCCGTGCGAAACCCAGGGGAAGTTCGCGAGCCCGCGGTGGAACACATGGAACGCCGGGCACGGCTGCGGCGCGGCACCACGCCTGGTCACCAATTGCCCCGTGAGCGCCGGCGTGATGTGCTCGGCGGACACGCCGACGTACTGCGGAAGGCTGAGGATTTCGGCGGCCTCTAAACGGTTTGCCGGTTCGTCCAGCCATTGCCCCGCTTGGATGACGGCGGTGATGAGCGCCGTCACGGTGTCTGGGTGCCGTTGCGCCCACGTGGTCGAGAAGCCCAGCACCTTCTCGGGGCTGTGGTTCCAGATCGCGTGTTTGCTCACCACGATCCGCCCGAGCCCCTCGGCGATGGCGAGCGAGTTCCAAGGCTCACCGACGCAGTAGCCCGAGAGCTCGCCGGCACGCAACGCCTCGACCATGCGCGGCGGCGGAACGACCACAAGTTCGACGTCGGCGTCCGGATCGATCCCCGCGGCCGCGAGCCAATACCGCAGCTCCAACTCGTGCGTCGAAACCGGAAACACCGACCCCAGCCGCAGCCGCGGCTTGCCCGCGCGGGCCCGCCCGCGGATCACTTCGGCAAGGCCGTCGGCGGGGTTGCTCGCGTCGAGGCGGAGCGGGCCGTGCGCCTCTTCGATCTCTTCGCAGAGCCATTCGGCGAGCGTGATCGCGTTGCCGTTGAGCCCGAGGCTCATCGCAGCAGTCATGTCGCACTGGAACCCGCCGACACCCAGTGTCGCACAGATCGGCATGGTCGCGAGCATCTGCGCGCCGTCGAGCAGCCCGAACGCGACCTTGTCCCGGATGCCCGCCCAGCTCTGCTCGCGCGTCGTCGTGACATCGACCCCGACCTCAGCAAACAAACCCTTCTCCAATGCGACCGCGATCGGGGCGCAGTCGTTCAAGGGGACCAGCCCCAGCGTGACGTTGCGCTTCTCCGGGTTCCCTGCCAGCGGCGGACCGGGCGCGGGAGTGGACGGGTGAATAGGTTCCACAACGTGATTCACGGCTTGACTCCTTCCAGAATCTCCGCGGCGGCGGCGAGTTGCTGAGCGACCTGCCCGATGCGCTGCTTGCGGTCCATCGCGAGCTTGCGGAGCAAGGCGTAGGCCTCGGGCTCCCCGATGCCGCGCTGCCGCATCAGCAGCGACTTGGCGAGATCGACGTGCTTGCGTTCGTCGAGCGAGGTGCGGGTCTTTTCCAATTCTTCCCGGATCGCCTGGTGCTGGCGGAAGTGCGCGATCGCGACGTCGATGACCGGCTTGACCCGGTTGCCAGACAAACCGTCAACGAGGTACGCCGACACGCCGGCCCGCACCGCCGACGCGATGGTCTGCTCGTCGTCGTCCTGCGCGAACATGACGACCGGCCGCGGTGACTTCTCGTTCATCAGCGCGAGCTGCTCGAGCGTGTCGCGGTCGGGCGAAGTCAGGTTGATCAGCACGACGTCGGGCTTGGCGTCGGTCACCACTTTGGCCAGATCGTTCTTGGGGTCGGACCACTCGATCGCCTCGTATCCCGTGACGCGGAGCACCTCGGCGAGCGTCGCGCCGCGGCGCGGGTCTTCGTCGATGACCAGGATGCGCAGCGCCACAAAACTCACGCGGCGGCTCCTTCCTGGCTGACCGAAACGAACTTCTCCACCCGCACCGCGCAGGCTTTGAGCTCGGGCTGCTTCGACTTCGGGCAGCAGGCCGACTGCGTGACGTCGTTGAGGTTCACGCCGGGCGCGAAGCTGTCGCCGAAGTGGAAGGTGGCGAACACCACGCCGGGCCGGATACGTTCGGTGATCCGGGCAAACGCTTTGGCCAAGCCACGCCTGCTGGTGATGACGCACTCCGCGTCGGCTTCGATTCCTAACGCCGCGGCGTCGTCGGGGTGGACCTCGAAGAATGGGCGCGGCTCCTGCCGGGCAAGCTCGGGCGACAGCGCGCTCTTGGTGCGTGTGTGCCAATGCGCGGCAACGCGCCCGGTCGTGAGCCAAAGCGGGTACTCCGCGTCGGGCGTCTCCAAAGGAACACGCGGTTGGCTGAGATTGAAGCGGGCTTTGCCATTGGGCGTACCGAAGACCCCGTCGGTGTACCGCCGCGCGTCGCCCGGGTGCGCGGGGTGCGGGCAGGGCCAACGCAGCGGCGCATCAACCAAGCGGGCGTTGGTCATGCCCGCCATGTCGCAAGGCCGGCCCGCGGTCAGCGCCGCGAACTCGTCCCAGACGTCTTCATGGCTTTCAAACTCGAAGCCGGTGTACCCCATCGCACGCCCCACCTGAGCCGGGACCCACCAGTCGGGCTTGCAATCGCCCGGCGCGTCGAGGAAGCGCTCGCTGCGGACGACGAGCCGCTCACTGTTGGTCATCGTGCCCGCCTTCTCGCCCCACTGGCACGCGGGCAGCAGCACGTCCGCGTACGCCGCGGTCTCGCTCCGTGCAGTGATGTCTTGCACGATGACCAGCGGCGTGCGCCGCAGCGCGGCCTTGGTGGTGTTCGCGTCGGGCATGCTCACGGCCGGGTTCGTACACGCGATCCACATCGCCTCGAATTCGCCCCGCGCCGCGGCCTCGAACATCGGCACCGCCGTCAATCCGGGCGTGTCACAGATCGAGCCGTGCGGCCGTCCCCACGCGGTCTCCACTTCCGCGCGGTCTTGCTCGCAATCCACCCGGCGGTAACCCGGCAACTGATGACCGAGGTACCCCACCTCGCGCCCACCCATCGCGTTGGGCTGGCCGGTCAGCGAGAACGGCCCGCACCCCGGCTTACCCACCTCGCCGAGCATCAGGTGCAGGTTGATGATCGCTGTGTTCTTGTCGGTCCCCGCTGAGCTCTGGTTCGCCCCCATGCAATAAAACGTCAGCAGCCGACGGTTCTTCGTGATCGTCGCGTCCAACTCGAGGAGAACCCGGTCCGCTACCCCGCTTCGGCGTGCGAGGTCGTCGAGGTCAAGTGATTGAAGATACGCACGCTGCTCGGTCCAGCCTTCCGTGTGTGCGGAGACGAAGTTGTCATCGACCCGTCCCGTGTCCAGCAGCCGCCGCACCACCCATTGCAAGAGCGCAACGTCGCCGCCGGGCGCGACGGGCACGTGGAGGTCGCTGTGTTCCGCCGTCTTGGTCAATCGTGGATCGACGGTGACGATCCGCGCCGTGTCGGAGTCGGTCCGGCGTCGGCGCACGCGGTTAAACAGCACCGGGTGGTTCACCGCCATGTTCGCGCCGAGGATCAGGAACGTGTCGGCAACCTCAATGTCGTCGTAACACGTCGGCGGCCCGTCGCTGCCGAAGGCCAGCGTGTACCCCGCGACCGCGCTGCTCATGCACAGCCGACTGTTCGTGTCCGTGTGGTTGCTGCCCAGACACCCCTTGAAGAGCTTCGTGAAGACGTAACTCGCCTCCGTGTCGAGCTGCCCCGAGCCGTACCACGCCAAACCACCGGGGCCGCGTTGATCGAGGATTGCGCTAAAACGTTCGGCGATGAACCCGACGGCTTCAGACCAAGACGCTTCTCGTAAAGGGGCGTCTTTGCTCTGACGAAGCATCGGCGTCAGCAGCCGCTTCTCGTCGTCGAACACACGGCTTAGGAGCGCCCCCTTCGGGCACATCATCCCCTGGTTCGGGGCGTCGGCCACGGCATCGATTCGCTTCACGCGGTTTTCCGACACTGTCGCGTCAAGCACGCATCCGACCCCGCAGTACGGGCACACCGCGCGGCCCACATGGGTGCCGCTTGAGACGGCGCTCGGCGAAGGAAGGACTGGCAACGTGCTCACCACGCGATCACCCCCACCGCGCGAACGTTTTCGTGGATCATCACCGGCAGAGCCGCGACACCCGAACAGCCTGGTTTTTCCGCCAGAATCGGCGCACGCTCGGCCACACAGCGCTCAATCACCTCATCTGCTTCGATGATCTCGATGCCCTGCTCACTCGCGCATTGGACCCGCTTCCAACCATCCTCGCCGGGACGCCAGACCTCCTGGACTCTGGCCAGCGGGGATTCCGACGAAGACAGCCACAGCATCACCGCCTTGAGTTCGTTCCGTTCGATCACCGGGTAACCGAAACCGTTGGTCAGCCCTGCGCTCTCGGCACCGCTGCTTCGGAGGAACTCACGCGATCGGCCGACCCCGGTGAGCACGCGCGGCATCGCGGTCTGCCAGATCATGCCGGGCAGCCCCGACCCCATCGGAAAGTTGACGTGCCGGCTGACCTTGCCGAAGCGCTCCAGGCCGGCATAGTACGCCTCGGTCAGCCCCAGCTCGAATCGGCCACGCCGGCCCGCCCATAGCTCCACGGCCCCCACCGCGTCGGGGCCCCCGCGGAACATGAACAGCACCACATGGGTCAGCTTCGCTTGATCGAACACCGGCAGCCCCAGCACAGCGGCCACGCCGTCCGCCCTTGCCGGTACCGCACGCTCGAAGCTTTCGTCGTCAAACTCCTCCAGGAACACGGGCACCCGCCGCGCGAGGACCGCGCCCGCCAGGCCTTCGCCCGTCGACAACGACAAAGACGAGGACGCGAGGCGCAGCGACTCGTTGCCGCCGTAGATCGCCTCGGCCAAGGCCAGCCGGGTTTCATCTTCACTGACGCGCCACACCTCGGCGGCGGCGGTCATCCCGTGCGTCTGGGTCATCGTCATCACTCACGCACCCCCGCCGATCTCGGCCAAGGTCAAGGGCGATCCCGACAGAGCGTCGTCCGTATACACGCCGAAGCTCGGGGCCAGCGAACCGGCTTCGCTCGAGGGTTCTGGCTCGGGCTTGCAGTCTGGCGCGTTTTCATCGGGGTGTTTGTGCTTGTCGAACTTCTCCAAGAAGTCGATGAGGCAGCCGCGCAGGTCGTAGTAGAGTTCGTGTTCGAGCACCTCCCGCCGGATGCGCGGCCGCTCGAACGGGATCTCCAGCACCTGGCCGACCCGAGCGCGCGGCCCGTTGGTCATCATGCAGATGCGGTCGGACATGTAGACCGCCTCGTCCACGTCGTGGGTGATGACCATGGTCGTGATCTTCTCGCGGTCGAGGATGCCCAGGATCACTTCTTGCAGGTCCATGCGTGTGAGCGAGTCGAGACGGCCGAACGGTTCGTCGAGTAGCAGCATCTTGGGTTTGAGCGCGATCGCGCGGGCGATGCCGACGCGTTGCTGCATACCGCCGGACATCTCGCGCGGGTACTTATGCATCGCGTCCGCCAGGCCGACGAGCGAGAGGTAGTACTCGCAGATATCCTTGCGTTGCTGCTTCGTGCCGTGGGGGTACACGCGTTTGACCCCGAGCATGACGTTGCCGAACGCGGTCATCCACGGCAAGAGGCACGGCGCCTGGAACACAACCGCGCGGTCCGGGCCCGGCCCGTCCGTGACCTTGCCGTCCACCACCACATCGCCCGAGGTGATGTCGTTGAGGCCTGCGACCATGGTCAGCACCGTGGACTTGCCGCAGCCCGAGTGCCCGATGACCCCGATGACCTCGCCCTTGCGGACGGTGAGGTTGAACCCATCGACCACGCGGATCGCGTCGCCCAGCGGGTTGGGGTAGGCCTTGACCAGGTTGACGATTTCGACGTAACGATCGGTCATCACTTCATCCAATCTTCGAGAGGTCGGCCGGTTCCAGGTCGGGCAGCTTGTAAGTCGTCTCGACCCGCAGCGACTTGGCCTCCTCGTTGAGGTCCATCATGAACGTGCTGACGGCGTTGCGGAGCTTCTTGAAGTCGGGGTTGAAGTTCAGCGTCGTGCGGTCGCGCGGCCGGTCGAGCGTGACGGGGAAGGCGCGTTCGAGCGTGGCCGACGGGCCGGGCGTGAGCGGCACGATGCGGTCGGCCATCAACGCGGCCTCGTCCACGTCGTTGGTGATCATCACGACTGTGCGCTTGTCCTCTTCCCAGATTCGGATGATCTCGTCCTGCAGCACGGCGCGCGTCAACGCGTCCAGTGCGGACAACGGCTCGTCGAGGATGAGCACCTCGGGCTTCATCGCCAGCGTCCGGGCGAGCGAGAGCCGCTGCCGCATCCCGCCCGACAGCTCGGCGGGGAGCTTCCACTCCGAGTTGGTCAACGTGACCATGTCGATGTACTGCTGGATGTACTCGCGCCTCTGCGGCTTCTTCATCTCGGGGAAGACCTGCTTTACCGCGATCTCGATGTTCTGGTACACGCTCAGCCAGGGCAGCAGCGAGTAGTTCTGGAACATGATCCCGCGCTGCGGGCCGGGCTCGGTGACGACCTTGCCCTTCATGCGGACCTCGCCGGCGTCGGGCTGTTCGAGCCCGGCCAGCAGGGACACGAGCGTGCTCTTGCCCGAACCCGAGAAGCCGATGACGGCGACGAATTCGTTTTCCTCGATGGTCAGGTTGACGTCGCGCAAAACCTCGTACCGGTGCGACGGCGGGCCGTAGCCTTTGGACACGTTGTGAAGTTCGAGGAAGGCCATGTTGGAACCACCGATTAACACGGATGAAAGGGATGGGCTCAGGGAAAGCTCGGATTCACATCAGCGTTTATCTGTGTTTATCCGTGTTTTCACTTTTGTCACACCGCAGCGATCGAGCCTTCGAAGCTCACGAGGCGTTGGAACACGACCATGATGCGGTCGAGCAACAAGCCGATCGCGCCGACGATGAACACGACGACCATCATCTTGGCGAACGAGTCGCTGGCGCCGTTGTTGAACTGGTCCCACACAAACTTGCCGATGCCCTCGGAAGAACTCAACAACTCCGCGGCGATCAGCACCATCCAGCCGACGCCCAAGCTGATCCGCAGGCCCGCAAACACCAGCGGCAGACTCGACGGCAGCACGATCTTGAACAGCCGCGACCAGAACCCCAGCCGGAGCACCTTCGCGACGTTGAGGTGGTCTTTGTCGACCGACGCGACGCCCAGCGCGGTGTTGACCATGGTCGCCCACAGCGAGCACAGCGCGACCGTCACCGCCGAGGCGAGAAACGCAGGGTTGATCTTGTACTGGCCGATCAGCGGTAGCTCCCACATCCACTGCGTGAGCCAGTGCTTGTCCGGGTCGGGGATCAACGCCGAAGCGACGATCAGCGCGATGGGCAGCCAGACGATCGGCGACACGGGTTTGAACAGCGCGATGAACGGCGTCATCGCCCCCATGAAGGTCGACGACAGCCCGCACAGCACGCCGATCGGGATCGCGATCGCCGAGCCGATGAAAAAGCCCGAGAAGACACAGAGGATGCTCCGCTGGATCTGGAAGTAGAGCGTCGCGGGCTTGGCGTAGGTCGATTCTTCGGTCTTGGCCAGTCGTTCCTCGGCGGAGATCACCTTGCGTGCCGCGTTATAGGCCGCGGCCCCCTCGGCCGAGAAGAACTTCGCCTTGGCGTCGTCGAGTTTGGCCTGGCCGTCCGCCACCCGCGCCTCGCGGCTGTCCTCCCCGAGCTGCTCGGCCATCTTCTTGAGGTACTGCTCACGCTCGGCGGCTGCGGTCTGCTGAGCCAACGCCGCCATCACCGCGGCGTCCTTCTCGTCGCGGATAAGCTTGATGCGGTCTTCGATCTTGTCGATCTCGGCTTCCTGGAGCTCGACCCATTTCTCGAGCCCGGCCAACTCGCCGAGGTATGCCGCACGCTGTGGGTTGTCGCCCGCCGGGAGTTCCGCGGCGTGCTCCTTGAGCGCCGTCTGCTTGGCGGCGCGTTCGGCCTTCATCGTGTCTTTGAGTTCGTCCACGCGGGCCTGCAGTGGTGCGATGCGTTCGCTCTTGGATTCCGCTTCGTCGGCGCGGGCGGACTGGACCGCCTTGTCCGCGGCCTCGACCTCCGGGCCGATGGCTTCGAGCTCGGCCTCAACGTCGGCGAGCCACGCCGAGCGGTCTTCGCCGGTCGCGACGTAGGCCTTCTCTTTGTTGCCTTCGCGCACGGAGAACTGGTGCAATGAACCCGCCGCACTGGCGACGACACCCGGGGATGGAAGCTCGCCCGATTTGGTTTTGATCATGGGCGAGATCAGAACGCCCCACACCGCAAGCCCTGCGAGGATCACCAGCAACGGGATCAGGGTGAACTGCCCGATCTTGCGGAGCTGCTTCTCCGGCTCCTCGCCGTACGCCAGGCGTACATAGGGCTCAAGGAACCCCAAAGCCGTGAGGTCGATCGCTTTGAGCAACGCGAGTTTGAGGTTCTTGAGCATGGGGCGGCTCTGTGACTGGGAGCTGGTCTTGGGTGACTCGGGGCTTCGCTGCGCTCGGCTTAAGGGGCGGACGGTGTGGGTGGTAAGACCCGGGGCGACCGCTGAGCCGGGCCGGGTCCAAGGAGTGATTAGGCGGTGTCCGGATTACTCGGTGTGGCCGATCTCGAACGACGCGAGGTAGCCCAGCGGGTCCTTGCCGTCGTAGGTCTTGCCGTCGATGAATTCATCGGTGGCGGGCTTGTAGCCGTCGGTGTCCCAGGGGACTTCTTCTTCGAGGATGTAGCCCTCGTCCACGAGCATGCGCGCCGCCTCGAGGTAGATCTCGGGTTTGTAGACCTCCTTGGCCATCGCGTCGTACCACGCGGCGGGCTTGGCTTCGGTGATCTGTCCCCAGCGGCGCATCTGCGTGAGGAACCACACGCCATCGCTGTACCACGGGTACGTGCAGAAGTACTTGTAGAACACGTTGAAGTCCGGCATCTCGCGCTTGTCGGTGCGTTGGAAGTAGAAGTACCCGGTCATCGAGTTCTTGATGACGTCGTAGTCGGCGCCGACGTAGTCGGAGCGCGAGAGGATGCGGGCGGCCTCTTCGCGGTTGACGAGCTTGCCGGCGTCGTCGGTCTCGTCGAGCCAGCGGCCGGCGCGGATCAGGGCCTTGGTGACGGCGAGCATGGTCTGCGGGTTCTCGTCGGCCCAGGCTTTGGTGACACCGAACACCTTTTCGGGGTTGTTCTGCCAGACGTCGTAGTTGGTCGTGACCGGCACGCCGATGCCCTTGGCGACGGCCTGCTGGTTCCACGGCTCACCGACGCAGTAGCCCTGGATGTTCCCGGCTTCGAGCGTCGCGGGCATCATCGGCGGCGGGGTGACA
>JAUIGU010000073.1 GCA_030432595.1 Phycisphaerae bacterium | reverse complement strand
TTGGTGGTGTACGAGGGTGTGTGGGTGTTGCCGATCGGCACGGCGTTGGCGGCGGCGGTGGTGTCGTACAACGCGTTGCACAACCGCTACCGCGCGGCGACGTGGCTGCTGCCGGTGTGCCGGGCGCTGCTGGTGATGCTGGGCGTGGCGGTGGGCGCGGGGGGGGTGATGGGTCGGGTGGACGGCGTGTCGTGGGGCGTGGTGCTGGCGTGGGGTTTGATCCCTGCCGGGCTGGTCGCGGCGGACACGCTGGCGATCTCGCTTTACGCGAGGCACGAGGTCGAGTGGGACGCGGCACCGCGGGTCGGCACGCTGCTGGCGATGCTGCCGTTGACGGACGCGGTGGTGCTGGCGGTGATCGGGCAGTGGCCGGCCGTAGGGTTCGCGGCGGGGTGCGCGGCGGCGGCGTGGCTGGGGCAGCGGGTGGTGCCGGGGAGTTGAGGGGATTGCATTTTTCGCACGGTTCGACTTGCGGTTTGGTTTAGCATCGTGCGATGTCTTCGCGGGTTCAGCAGGTTGCGGTGATCAACGTTGTGGGTTTGTCGTCTTCGCTGTTGGAGCACGCTCCGGCGTTGCGTGCGTTGGCGGAGCGCGGGCGGGTGACGCTCGAGCCGGTGTTGCCGGCGGTGACGTGCAGCGTGCAGAGCTCGATGCTGACGGGGCTGCCGGTCGGGGGCGTCGATGCGCACGGGATAGTGGGCAACGGGTGGTACCACCGCGAGCTGAACGAAATCCAGTTCTGGAAGCAGTCGAACCGGCTCGTGCGCGGCGAGAAGGTGTGGGACGCGGCAAAGCGCAAAGCCACCGAACGCGGGTTCGCGGACTTCACGACCGCCAACCTGTTCTGGTGGTTCAACATGGCATCATCGGTCGACATCGCCGTGACGCCCCGGCCGCAGTACCACGCCGACGGGACGAAGGTGCCCGACGTGTGGACCATGCCCGCGGCGTTGCGGGACGACCTGCAGCGCGACCCGCCGGACGGGCTCGGGCGGTTTCCGTTGTTCAACTTCTGGGGGCCGATGAGCGACCTCACCTCGTCGCGCTGGATCGCGGACGCCGCGAAGCGCGTCGTCGAGAAGGACGACCCGACGCTCACGCTCGTGTACCTGCCGCACCTGGACTACGGCCTGCAGAAGCTCGGGCCCACCCACCCGGAGATTCCGCAACATGTCGCGGAGATCGATGCGCTGGCCGACGACCTGATCGCGTTTCTCGAACAGCGCGGCCGACGTGTCATCGTCGTCAGCGAATACGGCATCGAAGCTGTGGATACACCGATCCACGTCAACCGCCACCTGCGCGACGCCGGGCTGCTCGCAGTGCGGGAAGAGAACGGGCGCGAGCTGCTCGACCCCGGCGCGAGCCGGGCGTTCGCGGTGGCGGACCATCAGGTCGCGCACGTCTACCACGACGCCGACGTCGCACTGCCCGAGGTCCCGCGTTGCACGAAGACGCACATCGACCACCCGCGGGCGGGGGAGACGGTGCTGGTGGCCGACCGCGGCGCTTGGTTCACGTACGACTACTGGCCGGAAGAGCAGCCACAGAAAGCCCCCGACTTCGCCCGCACCGTCGATATCCACCGCAAGCCCGGCTACGACCCGCGCGAGCTGTTTCTCGGGGTCTCAAAGCCCGCGGTCGCGTGGAAGCTGTTTAAGAAGAAGCTCGGGTTCCGCCAGCCGTTGGACGTGATCCCGCTCGACGCGACGCTCGTCAAAGGCTCGCACGGCCGGACCGACGTTCCGCGTGACTTGAAACCGCTCATGCTCGGCGTGCCCACCGACGCGGACACGTTACCCTGCACCGCCGTGTTTGATTTGATCCTCGACGCGTTGTTCCCCGCCTGAGGAACCCCGCGTCACCGCCCCGCCGATGCCCATGCCACGCCCCGTTGCCACCGCCCTTCTGGCCTGCCTGGTTTTTGCGTCGTGCCTGATGACCGGGTGTGCGTCCAAGCCCGACAAACTCCGCGACGACACCACGCTCCGCGTCATGAGCTTCAACCTCCGGCGGTCCAACGTCAAAGACACGGCCTTCGGCAACGGATGGTTCTTCCGCCGCGCCGGCGCGGCGCGGGTGGTGGAATCATTTGGCCCCGACATCATCGGCACGCAAGAGGGCTTCCACAACCAGGTGTCGTTCCTCGAAGACGAGCTCGATCACTACATGGTGCATGGCGTCGGGCGGGATAACGGCAAAAAAGAAGGCGAGTACACGGCGATCTTCTATCGGGCCGTCCGCTTCCGTTATGTCGATGGCGGTCACGTCTGGCTGAGCGACAAGCCGGACCGGCCGGGGAGCAACACCTGGTGGTCGCCTTTCTCGCGGATGATGTCGTGGGCCGTGCTCTACGACCGCAAGCGTGGGCGGACGCTGCTGGTGGTCAACACGCACTTCGACAACCTGTCATCGACCTCGCGCGAACGCTCGGCCGTGATGCTGGCCGAACTGATCGAAGAGCGCCGCGCCGACGCGGTCGTCGTCACCGGCGACTTCAACTGCGCGCCCGGCAGCCGGCCTTACGACACGATCCTCGGCGCCGCGGGCCTGGCCGACACGTTTCTCGAAGCCGGCCACGAGGACGGCGACGACACCGGCACGCATCACGGGTTCTCCGGCGACACCGACGGGCCGCGCATCGACTGGGTCCTCGCCTCGCCGGAGCTGACCGTGCTCGACGCGGGGATCGACCGCACCAAGGCCCGCGACCGCCGGTACCCGTCGGACCACTTCCCGGTCACCGCGGTGCTGGACTGGCCCAAGGCGGGCGGGGCTTCGAAGTAGCGTTCACGAGGCAGACCTATCGATGACGGGTGCCACAGTCGCTTTCTCGCGGAGGGGTCATGGGGCGGCGTTCCGGAGTTTGAGCCGTGCGTGGTCGAGGGCGATCTTGGCGGTGAGGTGGAACGCCCTGATTATCCCGGTGTGTTCGGTCAAC
>JAUIGU010000011.1 GCA_030432595.1 Phycisphaerae bacterium | reverse complement strand
CCGGTCGAAGTGGTCGAGTAAGAACCGAAAGATCTTGCGTTCCATCCTGGGCTCCTTGGCGGGAGACCTAGGATGGACGCAAGTGCGCGAAAGCGCAAGGCTTACGGCCGTGGCGCAAAAAGACCCGACGGGTCGGGCGCACCGCCGGAGGTGACGCCGTCGTTGAAGGAGACGAGCTGGTTCATGCCGTAACTGGTGTAGACGTCGTCGGATTCATAGGGGAACGGGTCGGACGGGCAGACCAAGTTGCCCTCGGGCGAGTCTTCGCTGCCGGCGGCCGCGCCGTATTCGTAGAGGATGTGGTACCACCGCTGGATGTCGCCGGCGTCCATGGTCTGGGGGTTGTAGAAGACGGCGTAAGGGAAGTAGTTGTTGTTGTCGGTCGCGTAGGCGTGCATGGCGATGCCGATCTGCCGGAGGTTGGCGCCGCACTGGATGCGGCGGGCCGAGTCGCGGGCGGCGCTCAGGGCCGGCAGGAGGATGCCGATCAAAAGCGCGATGATCGAGATGACCACCAACAGTTCGATGAGCGTGAAACCGACGGGTCGGCGGGTCCGGGACGGCGGGGTCAGACGCGAAGGCATGGCCGGTTTCTCCGGGAAGATGATGGACGATTCGGGATTCAGGCCGGGGAACGGAAGCGGCGGCACACAGGCAGATGAGCGAAAAGGCCGCGACATGGAGGCACACGATAACCCGTCCCCGCCAACTTGTCAATACCAATTTATGGGTTATTGCGCCCGATTATTTGGGGTTTGAGGCGGACGATTGGCGAGCATCCAGATTTTGCTTGACAAGACAACTTGTCAAGCTATCTTGGGGGACATGACCCTGTTGGACCTCCCCAAATACGAGCAGGTCAAGCGCACGATCATCGAGCAGATCGAATCGGAGCACTACGCCGACGGGGCCCCGTTCCCCTCGGAGTCGCAGTTGCTCGGGCAGTTCGAGGTGAGCCGGCCGACGCTGATCCGCGCGTTGCAGGAGCTGGTGCGGGACGGGTATCTGGATCGCCAACAGGGGCGGGGCACGTTCGTGTCGTCGCGCTGGCGCAGCAAGGACGAGGCCGGCTCGGTTCTGCCGGTGTTCCTGACCAACTCGGTTTCCAATAAGGTCGGCGACGAGCGGATCGTTCACCTTCAGATTTTCGAGGGCATCCAGACGGGTTTGTCGGAACGCCAGGCCGGCCTCGACGACGCGTCGTCGCCGTCGTACTCGCTGGTGATGCACCAATTGCCCAGCGGTCGGCTCGATGACGCGACGACGCGTTTCATCGACGGCATGACGCCGGGCATCGCGATTGTGGTCGAGCCTTCTTTTAATCAGCCGCTGTGGAGCTTCTTGCTCGAACGCGGCTGGACCGCGTGGGGGCTCAACGAGCCGGTGGACGGCGGGCGCTGCGTGTTTATCGATCAGGAACGGGCGGGGTATCTGGCGACGCGGTATCTGGTCGAAGAAAACCGCCGGCGGATCGCGTTGCTCAACGGCCCGCGCGAGGCGTACTGGGGGTTCCCGGCCCGGGAGCGCGGCTACCGCCGGGCACTGGCCGAGGGCGGGATCGCGGTGGACGAGTCGCTGATCCTCGAGGGCGAGCACGCCTTGGACAGCGAGGCCGGCCGGGCCATGTTCCAAGAACTGCACGGCAAGGGGGTGGCGGTGGACGGCGTGGTGGGGGCCACGGACCAGAAGGCGATGGGCGCGATGGCGGCCGCGATGGATTCAGGCCTGAGCGTGCCGCGGGACCTGATGTTTGTCGGGATGAACAACATCGGCGCGGCGTTGAGCGTGCCGCCGCTCTCGTCGGTGGATATGCCGTTCCTGGAAGTCGGCCGGCAGGCCGTACATCAGGCGTTTTCATCGTCGGCGCGGAAAGGATCGAACGCCGCGCCGCTCCAGGTCTGCCTGCAACCGACCCTCATCGAACGCCCCGCGACGTAGCGGCGGCCCCTTTGGCTTGCTTCCTTTCTTACACCCTTCGGAGGATCGACATGAGAAACACCACCGTTCTGACCCTGATCGCGGGGCTCGCGCTCGGAGGGGCGTCCGCCCACGCCGGCACGTTTGCCACGATCACGATCGACGACGACCACTCGGACTGGGCGGGCATCCCGGTCGTCGACAGCGACCCCGCGGACAACGCCGGCTCGATCGACATCGCCACCACCCAGATCGCCAACGACAACGACTTCCTCTACATCCGCAACACGTTTCACGGGAGCCTGTCGCTGGGTCTTTTCACCGGCATCGACATCGATGAAGATTCAGCGACCGGGTTCAACATCTTCGGCCTGGACCTGATCGGCCAGGACGCGGGCTGGCAGAACGACTTCCCGTTCACCTCCGGCGACGACGTGTTCAACGACGGGCTGGGCATGTCGGGCGAGTTCTTCGGCAGCGGTGCCGCCCTGCTCGACGCGTTCGTGGATTCCGACGAGCGTGAGATGGCGATCTCGCTGGACGTCATCCTCAACGAGGACGGCTCGCCGCTGTTCCCGGACGACACCATCACCATCTTGTTCTGGACCGACCAGTCGGCGCCCAACGGCGCGGGCGGCGACGTCTCCGGCGTTATCCAGTACCAACTCGCGGTGCCCGAACCGGCGTCGCTGGGCCTGGTCTCGTTGCTGGGTCTGGCCGGTATCCGGCGGCGCGGCTGACGAGCCGAGCACCCACGAACCCTTTCGGTTCGGCCCCGCTTATCACGGGGCCGAGCCTTTCCCGAACGTCTGCTTGACGCCGTCTCCCGGCCGCTTGATCGCTTCCCCTCAGCGCACCACCGCGCCACACCTGGAGGACCCCTCGTGACCCGTATCACCCTGCCCGTGCTTGTCTCGTCGGCCCTCACCGGCCTTGGCCTCAACGCGTCCGCCGCCTCGCTGCAAACGCAGAGCAACGAGGTCGCCGACGGCGCTATCGTCGTCGACTTTACCGCCGAGGGCGACCGCCGACTCGGCTGGGAGGGCATCGCGCCCTACAGCCCCGCCGACGTCGATGACCCGCTGCCCAACCTCAGCATCGAGTCGGCCAGCATCGCCCACGACAGCTCGAAGTTCTACTTCCGCATGTTCATGGACAACTTCGACATCAACGATGGCAATCAATCCTTCTTCGGGTCGTTTCACTCCTTCTACATCGACGCCGACCAGGACCGCTCGACCGGGTACATCGGAGACGACGGCGACCCGAACCTGTCCGACGGCGTGCTGCCCATCGGCGTGGACTTCCTGATCCAGGGCCCGACCCTCTTCCGTTTCGGGACGCTAGGCAACGGCAACGGCACGCAACAGGAGGTGTGGGGTTGGGCGCCGGTGTCCGGCGGGAACCTAATCTACGACGACGACCCGGTGTCCGACATCGAGTTTGAGCTCAGCCGTGCCCTGGTAAACAACCCGGAAGCCTTCGACTTCTTCGCGATCACCGAGACGACGAGCTTCCAGACGCAGGACTCCTTCCCCAACGCGGTGTTCGCGACAGACGGCGACTTCTTCACCTACTCCACGGTCGCCGTCGCCGGCGGCATTGAGGGCGACTACAACGACTCCGGCCAGGTCGAGCAGGGCGACCTGGACTTCGTCCTCTCCAACTGGGGCGACACCGACGTGTCCGACGTCACCGGCTGGACCAACTTCGCGGGCCTGCCCGGCGACAGCATCGGCGGCCAGGTCGAGCAGACCGAGCTGGACCTTGTGCTCAGCAACTGGGGCGACACCGCGGCACCCGACTTCACCGGCAGCGCCGTGCCCGAGCCCGCGACGACCGCGCTGCTCGCCGGCGTCGCGCTGACGACGCTGCGCCGCCGGCGCTGAACGCGTTACTCCTCCTCGCCGGGGCGCCTCGCGGGGGGCGTCCCGGCGTTTTCGCCCTCCACGGGCCTCCCGACCTCAACGGACTTCGGAGTCAATTCATGTCCAACGCTTTTGGTTCGCGCCCACCCCGCCGGTTCACCGCTCTTCTTGGCGTCGCGGCCCCGCTGCTTGGCTTCGGAAGCGTGGCGAACGCGCAGGAGGACCTGGGCATCATCGTGCCCGCCTACTTCTACCCCGGCGGCGCCGGCCTGGGCTACTGGAACGACATGAACGACGCCGCGGACGACGTCCCGCTCATCGCGATCATGAACCCCGGCAGCGGCCCGGGCAACAACCTCGACCCCAACTACACCGCCGCCGTCGACAACCTCCGCGCCGCCGGCGGCACCGTCATCGGCTACGTCTCGACCAGCTACACCAACCGCAGCCTCGCCGCCGTGCAGGACGACATCGACGACTACGTCAACTGGTACAACCTCGACGGCATCTTCCTCGATGAGTTCACCAACACCAGCAACGCGTCGCACCTGGACTACTACGAGACGCTCTACGACTACATCAAGGGCATCGACCCGGCGTGGACCGTCGTCGGCAACCCGGGCACGAGCACGACCGAGCCGTACCTCACCCGCCCCACCGCCGACATCCTGATGGTCCACGAGAACTTCGGCGCCAACTACCCCGGCTACACGCCGTCGTCGTGGAACAACAACTACCCCTCGACCAGCTTCTCGCACCTGGTGCACACGCAGCCCAGCGCCGCGGCGATGCTCAATAACCTCGACCAGGCCGTCGCCCAGAACGCCGGCTGGGTCTACGTCACCGACGACGTGCTGGGCAACCCGTGGGACCGCCTGCCGACGTACTGGGATCAGGAAGTCCAGCGCGTCATCGAGATCAACGACGGCGGCGGCAACGGCGGCGGGCCCATCAAGCCCGGCGGGCTCGAGACGCGCTACAACCCCGTCGCCAACGGAAGCCTCAGCGTCACCGACACGCCCGGCGACCGCGGCGGCTGGGCCGGCGTCGAGCCGTTCAGCAACGACCCCGCCGGCGACGCGAACCCGCAGGTCGACTTCGTCGGGCTCACCGTCGCGCACGACGACAACGCCGTTTACTTCCGTACGCAGCGCGACGCCGCGGCGGCCAACCCGCTTGACTTCCACCAGAACATCTTCATCGACGCCGACCAGGACCGCGCCACCGGGTTCATCGGCGGCGGCGGGTTCCTGCCCGTCGGCGTCGACTTCCTGCTCCAGGGCGGCACGCTCTACAGCTTCGCCAACGGTGCCAACCAGGAGGCCTGGGGCTGGAACAGCGTCAGCGCCGTGGACTTCGACGATTCGCCGAGCACCGATATCGAACTCGCGCTCGCCCGCGCGTTGATCGGCAACCCCGTCGCCATCGACCTCGTGCTCAACGGCGCAAACACCGGCACCGGCAGCGTCGAGGACTACTACCCCAACACCGGCGACCAGACCCTCGGCAGCTACTTCACCTACGCCTTCGTCCCCCTGCCCCTCGAAGGCGACTTCGACGGCAGCGGGCAGGTCGAACAGGGCGACCTGGACCTCGTGCTCCAGAACTGGGGCCTCGATACCGACGCGAACGGCCTGCCGACCGGCTGGATCAACGACAACGAAAACCTCGGCCAGATCGAACAGACCGAACTCGACCGCGTGCTCAGCAATTGGGGCAGCCTCGCGGCACCGGACCTGAGCGGCGCAAGCGTGCCCGAACCCGCCGCGCTGTCGGCCGTGGCTGCGTTGCTCACCCTGACGCTACGCCGCCGGCGCTGACCGGCCCCCGGCCGCCGCGAGCGCAACACAACCCCGAAACACTCTGCGGCTCACTCCACATCAAGACTCGCCGCAAACGGGACCCGCTGCCCGTCGACCAAGCGGTCACACGCGAGCCTGAACACGCCGGTATCACCCGCCGCGGGGATCACGGCGGTCCGCACCGCCCCCGGCAGCAGCCCCTTCAACGAAGTCTCCGACCGCGTCTCCCCGATCGCCGGGAACACGTCGTAATACATGGGCGCGACGCCCGTGTTGCGAACGGTCGCGCGGGTCTGCTGCCCGTCGGTCTCCAGCGTCTCAACGACGAATCGATACCCCGTCGCCATACTCGCCTGCCGGATCACCGCTTCGGCGCGGTAGCGCGGCTGGTCGTTGCCGATCATGTAGCTGATGTGGAACCGTGCCGCGGCGTCGGCAAAGGCTTCGCCGTGCGGGCCGTCCGGCGCGAGGGCTTCGCGCTGGTCGTGGTCGGTGTAGTAGCTGAACTCGCCGCCGGCGGGCGCGGTCTGCCAGCGGTCCCGGCCGAAGAAGTTCCAACAGGTTTCGTTGTAGTCGGCGTGGGTTTCGTGCAGGAACGAGTCGTCGAAGACGCCAAAACCGAGCGTCAGCAGTTCTGGCTGCTCGGCAAACGGCGTGCGCACCGCCGCGGCCGCATCTTTCGAAATGTTCCACGGCGTCTGCTCATACACGCCGTCGAGGTGCCGGAGAAACTCGGCCTGGTACGCCTTGCTCGGGAACGTCTTGCCCAGCTCCATCGGGCCGTCGTAGATGTGGTACTCCGCCCAGAGCCCGAAGCCGGTCTGCACGAACGCCAGCCGCGGGTCGTGGTCGTAACGCTCGGCAAACTGAGCGTGGAAGTCCAGCGCGAACCGTTGCAGCGCCGGGTGCGACCAGTCGCAGAACGCCGTGGGCTTGCCTTCGCTATCGGCAACGGTCTCTTGGTAGTCCGGAAGCTTCTTGATGAAGTCCGGCACGGCCGTCTCGTCAAAGCCGGGATAGACGAAGCGAAAACGCAAGACCGCCTGGTGCCCGCGCGCCGCAATGCGCTCCAGCAACGCATCCACCGACGACCAGTCGTACCGCCCGTCCGCGTCCACCACATCCCGGTACAGCAGGTACGAAAACTCAAGCTGCACCGCGTCAGACTCGGCCTGCGGTGAGTCGGCCCACACGACGATGCCTGTCATCGGCGCCACCGTGTCGATCCGCGCCGTCAGCGGCACGGGCTCCCACGGCTCGGGTGGCTCGGACGCCACCGACACGGCCGAGGCGTTCGTCAACAAAGCCAACATCGCGATTGTTTTCATCCGTCAACGCCCTCCGTGGTTAGGCGATCACCGCCAACGGTTTGATCTGCCGGTATCGCCCGCGCGAGAAGTCGGGGAACGTCACCGGCGCGCCGCCGTTGTTCACCGACTTCTCGCTCAGCGGCCGCACCGCCGACCAGCTCGCGCCCTCGTACACGCTCTGGTCCATCGGGTCACCGTTCTTCAGGCACTCGATGATGCGGCGCAGCATGATGTAGTCCATCCCGCCGTGCCCGCCCGCCGCCTCGGCCTCCCGGCCCATGCGCTTCCACAGCGGGTGCTCGTACTTTTCACGCACCTCGTCGAGCGCGTCGCCCTCGATCCAATGGTGGTAGTCGCCCCACGCCTCCACGGCGAGGCGCGTCGGGAAGCCGCAAAGACAACCGCCCGTGCCCTGGATCAGGTTGTGCCTCGTGTAAGGCCGCGGGCTGGTCGTGTCGTACTGCACCAGGATCGTCCGCCCCAGTTGCGTGCGGATCAGGCTGCTGCTCAGGTCGCCGCAGGTGTAGTCGAGCTTGCGGTGCGGGTTGTCCTCGGCCAGCTCGTTTTTGGCGTAGAGGTTTCGGCCCAGCGCGGGGCTGCTGTACGACACGAGCGTGTCGAAGCGGTCGTCGGTGCGGTCGAGGTTCATGTACTGCGCGACCGGGCCCAGCCCGTGCGTGGGGTAGAGGTTGCCCTGCGTCTTGGCGTGGTACGCGGTGCGCCACGAGCCGGTGCCCCACCCGACGTCGTTCATCTGGGAGCGCAGGTCGTGGATGTACGCAGCTTCGCCGTGCAACAGCTCGCCGAACACGTTCTGCCGACAGAGGTTCAGCGTCATGAGCTCGTCGCGGCCGTAGTTGACGTTCTCCAGCATCATGCAGTGCCGGCTGGTCGCCTCGGAAGTCTCGACCAGGTCCCACAACTCGTCCAGACTCAACCCCAGCGGAACCTCGATGAACGCGTGCTTGCCTGCGCGCATCGCCTCCGTGCCCTGCGGGTGATGCCACTTCCAGGGCGAAGAAATGACCACGGCGTCGACGTCGTCGCGTTCGAGGATCTTGCGGTAGCCGTGGTCGTCGTCGGTGTAGAGCGTCGGCTCGGGCTTGCCCGCATCGGCGCAGGCTTTCTCCGCGCGTTGCGCGGACGGCACGTGCGGGTCGGCGACGGCGACAATCTCGACGTCGTCCATGAGCAGCAGCAGCCGGACGTGCGTCGAGCCGCGGCTGCCCGTGCCGATCATGCCGACGCGCACGCGCGACACCGGTTCGGCACCGGTCAGCGGGCCGGACACCGCGGGCCTGCGCGAACGCCGCGCGGCACCGTCCGACGCCGAGGCGCAGCCGTGCAGCAGCGCCGCGCCCGCGGCGGAGGTGAGCGCCGTCGCGGCAAGGAATTCACGGCGGGTCGGGTCCTGGGTCATCGTCAACTCCTGGTTCTGGCACGTCGTGCGCCCAAGTCACAAACGCGATCAACTTCAGATGCGGACAAAGACGCGTCGCCGGTACAGCCACGCGCACAACGCCCACAGCAAACCCCACGTCGCCGCCGCCGTCGCGACCGCGGCCACTTCCGGTTTCACGCTCAGCGCGGCCAGCCCGCCGCCAACGAAGACGCCGACCTTCGGGTTCAGCCAACCCCACGCGAGCGTCTCGGTGATCAGGTAGATCAGGATCGGGTTCATGCCGACCGCGACCAGAACCCAGGTCCCCCGCCGCCACCCGAGCACGTCGAACACGAAATAGAAGCCCACCAGCGCGACCACGCACCAACCGCCCGAAGCGAGCACGAACGAGCTCGTACAGATCCGCTTGATCATCGGCGCCGCGCCCGCCCAGTCGAGCCCATAACCCGCGACCAGCAGCGCCAGCCCCGCGCCAAGCAGCACGCCGCCCTTCCGCGCCGACGATGCCGCCGAAAGCAACAGCTTCCCCGCCAGCACGCCCCAGATGGTGTGCGCCGCGGTCGGCACCGCGTTGAACGCCACCCAATGATCGGTGTTGAGCTTGCCCATGAGGAGCATGTCCACCCACGAACCGAAGTTCCGCCCCGGCTCGAACGTCGCGTCGTACGGCGGGACGTGCACGAATCGGTAGAGCAAAGTCGTCAGCAGGATCAGCCCCAGCGACACGCCGAGCTGCGCCTCCCACCGCCAGCGGAAGATCAAAAACGCCACGAGGATCGTGAACGATAACTGCGTCAACACGTTCCACAGCTCGAACACCAGCGCATCCGCGTACACGCAGTGCAGGCCCGTGCCCAGCAAAAAGAGAATGACGCAGCGCACGACGATGTGCCGCGCCGTCTTACCCCACGACTCGCCGCGCTGTCGGCGTTTGTGCAGCGACAGCGCCATCGCCACGCCCACGATGAACATGAACGCCGGCTGCACCACGTCCCAGAACACCAACCCGTCCCACGGCACGTGGTGAAACTGCGCGACCACCGGCCGCAGCCACGGCACGTCCCACTCGTGCATCACGTAGTAAAACCGCGCCCCCTCACCCACGAGCAAAAACATGATCAGCCCACGATATACGTCCAGCGACCACAGCCGGCCGGCCGGCAGTCCGTCGTTGTTGTTCACCAGCGAGGTCGGCGAAGCGGTCGGCGGCGGGGTGAGCGTGGGCATGGCGTCTCACGCAGAGTCGCGCGGCGGGTCGGTGCTTGTCGTGGTGTTGGCCAGCGACCCGGTCAACGCGCCGCGCCGCAGCATGACCGCCAGCACCACGCCCGCCGCGACCGCGACCACGGCGCAGGTGCCCGCGGCCGGCCAGTTCTGCAGCAGCGCGTACCCGATGCCCAGCAGCAGCCCGAAGATCACGCCCATCGCGGCGAACCAGCCGACCAGGCTGCTCCCGAACTCGCCCGGCAGCGCGGCGACGCCGGTCGCTTTGGACACGCGCCGCCACCCCGGCCCGGGGACACGGATGCGTTTGAAGAATGTCTTGGTTTGCGCGGTCGGCTCACGAGACGTGGCGAAGGTCACCGCCACCCAGACCACAAACGTAACCGCAACGGTGATCAACAGCCGCACGCCGAACCAGTCGGCCGTGGCGGCGCCTTCCCTGGCCGGCAGCCACGTCGAGATCAAGCCGCGCAGGCCGGTCCAGTCGGTCGGCTGCACTTTCGCGTTGAAATTCGGGTCGGCGAGTATGAACTCGCAAAGGTTCCCCACCACCAACGCGGTGATGATCGCGCTGATCTCCGACCACGCGTTGACCCGCCACCAGTACCAGCGCAGGATCAACACACTGCCGACCCCGCCGACAATCACGCCGAGATACTTGTAAGCGCCGAGGATGCTGGTCAGGATGGTTGTCACAGCGATGGCAAAGATCATCAGAAACAGCATCGACAAACGCGACGCGCGGACGTAGTGCTTCTGATCGCCGTCTTTCTTGATGAAAGGCTGATACAGGTCGTTGACTAGGTACGAAGCCCCCCAGTTCAGATGCGTGTCGATGGTGCTCATGTAGGCCGCGAGCATCGCGGTGACCATCACGCCCTTGATGCCCGGCCCCAAGAACTTGTCGATCATGCTCGGAAAGGCTTTTTCCGACGCCGCCGTCCCCGTCAGTTCGGGGAAGTAGACCATCGACACCAACCCCACGATGATCCACGGCCAGGGCCGCAGCACGTAGTGGCAAAAGTTGTACCAGAGGAACGCCAGGACCGAGTCCTTCTCGCTTTTGGTAGCGAGGATCCGCTGGACGAAGTAGCCGCTGCCCGGGGCCATCGACCACCAGTTCATCATGACGTAGACCAGCAGGCCAAACGTCAGGATGTTCATCGTGTTCATCTCGGGGAACAACCCCAGGAGGTGCGGGTCAAACCCGGGTACTTCGCGCTCGAGGTTCTCGGCGAGGGTGCCGGGACCGAGCGAACGGTAAGAGACGACGGCCAGCCAGATCGTGCCGAGCATCGCTAGGGCAAATTGGATCAAGTCGGTGTACGCGACGCCGTAGAGTCCGGAAGCGGCCGAATACACGAGCGCGATAAAGGCCAGGATGATCAGGACGACATGGCTCGGCGTAATGCTGACAAGCGGTTTGATGGCTTCATCTTGCGCGTCGATACCACCGCCAATCTCAAAGAGGGCGTCGGGCGACAGCCCAAGCACCACCTGGATGATCGTCGTGGCGGCAATGGTGACGTTGGCGATCACCACGCAGTTGACGAAGACGCCGTCGAAGAGCACCTTGAAGATGCGCAAGCCGCTGCGCTCGGGGCTTTCGTCGTAACGCTGGGCCACGAACTCGATCTCCGTGATCGCTTCGCTGCGCCGCCAGTACTTGGCGAAGAAGAAGATCGTCGCGGTCTGACCGATGGCCAGCGACCACCAGAACCAGTTCGCGTGGATGCCGTCGTTGCGGGCGAGTCCGGCGACAAACAGCGGCGTGTCGGTGGAGAACGTCGTCGCCACCAGGGACGTGCCGGCGACCCACCAAGGCAACGTGCGGCCGGCCACGAAGAAGTCGGTGGTCGAGTGAGACGCTTTTTTGGAGAACACGACGCCGAGCGCCACCGCGATCGCCAGGTAGAGGCCGACGATCACCCAGTCGATCAGGACCATGCGTGTGCTCGAAAGAGGGTGCGGGGCAGCAGAAATGAAAAAGCGTCAAGCGCGCTCACGGGGCAAAACATCACGCCGAGGTCACGGCGACAACTCCAGCGGCGTGAACGCGCCGTCCGCTTCGCCCGGCTCGACGCCGTAGTGCGGCGCGTTCACCCGGACCGACAGACCCAGGTCGTGCCAGCCCGCGTGCTCGTCCCACAAACCCTCGTTCGCCAGACGCACCGCGTACTCGGGCCGGCTGCGCAGCGCCGGCTCGGGGTCGGGCAGCCACAGCAGCAGGTCGTACTCCCCCGGCGGCGTGTCCTGCCGCACCAGCAGGCCCTGCTCGATCTCCACCGCCTGCCCCGGCATCCACCACCGCGGGTCGGCGTCGAGCGCGGCGTGGTGCAGCGAACCGTCCGACTTCGAACGCAGCACCAGCTCGACGCTCCGCGGGTTGTACGGCGCCGCCCAGCCCCGGTTGCTCAGCTTCAGCGACACGTCGAGGATCGCCCCCGCGTCGACCTCCGCCAGGCTCGCCGCTTCTTCCAACACGAGCCGGTAGCCCAAGTGTTTCTTGACCTCTTCAAGAAACCCGCTGTCGCGCCAGGCACCGATGACGTCGGGGTGGTAGTCGCGGTGCAGGTAGCTCCAGTGGAAGCGCTTGAGCTCCTTCCGCGCGTTGTCCTCGGCGTTGTATTCGCTGACGTGGCACGTCTCGCCGCCCATGGGCAGGAAGCGCGTCTCCTGTTCGAGGTACGCCTTCTCGGCCGGGATGTCCTGGTAGGTGCCCATGTCCGTGTCGGTCGCGAGGAAGCAGTCGTTGTGGTGGGCGATGCGGGCGCGCGGCGAATCGGTATACGCCTCGTCTTCCGCGAGCGTCGCGTCGGTCTCGACGAGCATCTGCTTGATGAGCGGCGTGCGCACCTGCACATAACGCGACGCCGGCAGGATGTCCAGCCACGCGGCAATGATGCGCTGCGCGTTCTCCGGCTCGCGCAGATCGTTCGTCGACGCGTGCCACTCGCCCCAGGACCCGACGAAGCCCGCCTGCACGACCGCGATCACATCCGCGTTGGCCGAAAGGATCGGCTTGAGCTGCTCCATGTGTCCCAGCACCACGTCGATCGGCGCGTCCGGGTCGCCGATGCGCTCGTTGTACGCGAAGCGCAGCAGGCACTTGATCCCCGCGTCGCGGACCGTGCTCAGGTCGTCGGCGATCAGCTCGAGCCGGGCGTCGTCGATCGGCTTGTCGCGGAACTCGTTGAGGTAGTACAGCCGAAGGATCAGCGTCATGTGCCCGTCGCGCAGCGCCGCGAGGCGGTCCGCGTCGAGCGGCTCGGCCTGCCCGCGGGCCGTGACCTGCATGTACATCCCGCGCTCGGGGTTGGTGATCACGGCGTCGGTCGGTGCGTAGGTCTTGACCACCGGCTCGGCCGAGGCTCCGGACACAACCACGGCCAAGGCGGCCACCAACCCCCACATCCTCAACCGAGAACGCAAGAAGAGCCGGGAACAACGACGCAACAACGGTCGGGTTGGATGGGGCATGGCGGGCTCTGAGCAAAAGAGGGGACGGCAACGCGCACAGGCATCAAGAATCCACTCGTTTTAACCGGGCCGCCCCAACTTGTCAATACAAGATTTGCCGCTTTTTCGCCTTAGACGCCGATTTATTGAATTGAATGGCACAAACAACGCGACTTGACAATATCAATTCTCGGCGCGTCGTCGCAATTGATTCTTCGACCTTGCCGTCCACACAGACTGGATCGCGACCCGACAGATCAGTTCCGCCTGAGAGGGTCACCGCCCCTTCGGCCTCCGCCCGTCCCGATCCAAAATGGAGCCAGCCGGGCTCGAACCGGCGACCTATTGCTTGCAAAGCAATCGCTCTCCCAACTGAGCTATGGCCCCCACGGCGGGCATGGTACCCGGTGCGCCCCGGCCGGGGAATACGGGCACGGTGACGCCTATTGTTCGCGAGGCCCGCCGGGCCACCCCCTGTTGACCCGCCTTCCCCCCACGGAGAACGCCATGCCCCGACTGAACCTTGCCGCCCTGTTGTCCGCCGTGTTGCTGTTCGCTTCGACGCCGAGCCCCGCCGCCGCCGAGGAGATGACCTTCGACTTCGCCGACCCCAAGGGCGTCAACGGCATCACCTTCGTCCTCGACTCGCAACTCGAGCCCTTCGTCGGCACCGGCGGCGGGATCACCGGCGAGGTCACTTACGACCCCGAAGCGCCCGAGTCCTTCGCCGGCAGCATCAGCGTGGCGACCGGCGAGCTCAAGCTCATCAGCGACCGCATGACCAACGTCATGCTCGGCGCCGACTGGCTCAACGCCGACAGCAACCAGCAGATCACCGTCGAGTTCACCGGCGCCGAGGCCATCGAAGCGTCCGACGACGCCGAAGCCGGCGAAGACGCCGACGCGGGTGCCCGGCTCATGGTCAAGGGCGTGCTGAAGTACGGCTCGCTCAGCCTCGAGAAAGACTTCGAGATCCACGCGACCTACATCCCCAACGGCGGGACGGAGCGCGGCGGCGGCAGCGGCGACCTGTTGGTCCTGCGCAGCGAGTTCACCGTCAGCCGTTACGACCTGGGCATCAAGCCGGACATGGGCACCGACAAGGTCTCGGAAGAGGTCTGGGTCATCGTGCCCATCGCGGGATACTCCAAGTAACCGGCTTAACGCAGAGGCTGCGATGAATCTGTCTCAATCCACTTGTATGGTTCCGTTGGCTGGCCTTTTGGCTTGGTGTTTCTGCCTGCATGCACCACCGGCCGTTGCCGAAACAAACGAGCCGCCCAGCGAACAACTGATCGTCTTCATCGACTCGTCCGGCACGGCGTTGCAGGAGCGCTTCCGCGCGGACACGCTGCCGAAGCTGGAGGCGCTCAGCCAGGAGTTGGGCGTCCGGCTCGAAGTGTTCGACGTGACGAAGCACGGCGCAGCGCCGCCCGAGGTCGGGATCACGCCGCTGATCGCGTTCCAGAACTGGCGCGGCCGGTCGATCTACCAGGGGCGATACGAGACGCTGGACCGCGTGCGCAACTTCGTGCGGACGGCGCGCTTCATGCCGCAGGACGACGCGCCGCTGGTGCGCGAGGACGTGCCCGTGTGGGACCGCGGGCGGATGAAAGTCGTCACGCCGATCAAGGTGACGGACTTCCAAGGCCCCGGGCTGCCGGGCGTCGGTGGGCAGGACCCCGTGCAACGTGCCCGCAAGGCAATCGACGCCGGCATGACGCGCTTCGAGACGGCCGACCGCGTCGAGTTGGGCCGCAGCGACCGGCAGTGGTACGTCGACTTCCACCCATACGTCGCGCAGGACAAAACGCTGTACGTCTCGACGGAGTTGTACTCGCAGTTCCACTGCCACGAGCCGGTGTTCTCGACACTGGGCGATCCGGTGTCGGGAAAGTGGTCGGACTTCGAGGACGTGTTCGCCGAGGCGGCGGCGAAGCTCGAAGAGGAGATCGTCCGGCAGCTGCGCGAATCCGAACTCGGCGACGGGTTCGACGTCGTCAAGATGGAAGCATCCTCGTGGGATGATTTGGGGCTGGCGTTGCCGGAAAAGCCGGAGACGTCGAACGCCGACGCGGGCGACGTGGAACTGTCGGCCGATTGGCAGGTGGACGTCGCCGCGCAGGACGCGCAGCCGGCGGTGCAGTTCGCGTTCCCCGCGCCGCTGGACGGCTACAGCGGCGAAGCGACGAAGGTGCGCGGCACGCTGAAACTCGGCGACGGTCTGAAACTCGCCGGCGCGTCGGGCCGGTTCGACGCCGACCCCGCGTCGGTCACGATGGGCGAGGACGACCTGGATGCGCACATCCACAACGGCATCCTCGACGTCGAGAAACACCCCGCGTCGTACTTCGTGTTCGACCGCGTCGAGGTCGAGTCGGCACAGGCGGACCGCCCGCTGACGTTCGGCCAGATCGTGCCGGCCGCGCTGGTCGGCGACTTCACGATGAAGGGCATCACGATCCCGTTGACGGTGCCGGCCAGCGTCGAGGCGTTCGTCGGCGAAGACGGCCGACCGCGGTTATCGATCACCGGGCAGTGGACGCTCGCGCTCAACGACCCCTTCGCGATCGAAGGCCCGCCCGGCCCGGCAGAAGCGAGCAACCGCCTGCGCTTCGCGTGTCGGATTGTGCTCGAGCCTTCTGGTGAGTGAGAATCGCGACACGACTAACGGTTGGTTCTATGTCTTTTAGCTGCACCGTCACGCGGTGCAGCATCCGCGTTGCGTGGCAACGCGGCTGAATCAGAATAAAGTCTGTCCGTTTGGTCTACGTCGTCGGCCGAGGCTTCTCAGGCTTCTCCTCTCCGCGCCGCGCCGCAAAAAACGTCCGCAGCACGTCAGCACACTCCTCCGCCAGCACGCCCGAAACGACCTCCAGCCGGTGGTTAAAGCGCGGCTCGGTACACAGCGCGTGCAGCGTATCGACGCACCCCATTTTCGGGTCGGCCGCGCCGTAAACCACCCGCGCGATGCGGCTGTTCACCAACGCCCCCGCGCACATCGGGCAAGGCTCGAGCGTCACGCAGAGCGTGCACCCGTCCAGCCGCCACGTGCCGACCTTCCGCGCGGCTTCGCGCAGCGCGATCACCTCCGCGTGGGCCGTCGGGTCCGCGTCGTGCTCGCGGCGGTTCGATGCCTCGGCGAGCGTATGGCCTTCCGCATCCACCACCAACGCGCCCACCGGCACCTCGCCGATCGACGCCGCGTGCTCCGCCAACCGCAGCGCCCGGCGCATCAACGCTTCATCGCTCGGAAACTCCGCAACCCTCACGGCTTCACCCACGGCACATCCGCGACGCCGGCCGCGTGGTTCGCCTGCCGCGCCAGCGCAAACAACAGATCGCTCAGCCGGTTGAGGTACACGATCACGAGCGGGCCCACCGTTTCGTGTGCCGACAGCGCAACGCAGCGCCGCTCCGCCCGCCGGCACACGGTCCGCGCGACGTGAAGGCGTGCCGACAGCTCCGTGCCGCCCGGCAGGATGAAGCCGGTCATCGGCGTGGTGCGCGCGGTCGCGTCATCGATCCAGCCTTCGAGTTCCGCGATGTGCCCATCACTCACCCGCGGGACGCGCGCCGAAGCGCCCTTGCCCTTGCCAACTTTCTCGTCTTCCGGTGTTTCCGGCGCTTCCGGCGTCGCCAGGTCCGCCCCGATCTCGAAGAGCCGGCTCTGGATCGCCCGCAACGGCGTCGCCAACGCCTGAGTGATGAACGGCTTGCCCACGCCGTCGTCGTCGCCCGCTAAACAAAGCCCGATCAGCGCGTTGAGCTCGTCCACCGTGCCGTACGCCTCGACGCGCAGGTCGTCCTTGGGCACGCGCGTGCCGCCGAACAGGTCGGTCTGCCCCGCGTCGCCGCGGCGGGTGTAGAGCTTCATGGCCGCATGCTAGCCGCCCCCGGAAGTGAACACGCCACGCCCCGTAACCCAAAACGCCGCCGCGCCGCCGAGCGCAACACCGCCCCGCCGCGAACCGCCACCGCCCGGGCCGATCCGCTTTTCATCGCCTACACTGCCGTGTTCCGCTCACGGAAGGGCCACCCACCACGCGAAAAAACGCCACGCCGCCGGGCGTCGCGTTGTCCGCCCCGCCGAACCCCCTCTAACCCCGCCCGCCTGCCATGACCGACACCGCCCAAGCCATGCCCGACGTCCAGGGCTCCCGCGACGCCCGCAACGTCCCCATCGACCGCGTCGGCGTCAAGAACGTCCGCTACCCCATCACGCTCTACTGCCCGCGCACCAGCGGGCAACGCCACACCGTCGCGACCATCGACATGTACGTCGCCCTGCCCCACCACCAGAAGGGCACGCACATGTCGCGCTTCCTCGAAGTGCTCAACACGCACCATGATGCGCTCCGCTCCGACCAGATCACGACCGTCTGCCGCGACATCAAGGACAAGCTCGAGGCCGACCACGCCCACCTCCGCATGGAGTTCCCCTACTTCATCGACAAAGAGGCCCCCGTCACCGGCCAGCCCGGCAAGCTCGACATCGAGGTCGTCTTCGAGTGCGAGTCCAACGCGACCGACGACTTCGTCATGACCCTCCGCGTACCCGCCACCTCGCTGTGCCCCTGCTCCAAGGAGATCAGCGACTACGGCGCCCACAACCAGCGCTGCGTCATGGAGGCCTCCGTCCGTATCGCGCCGGGCCAAAACCTCTGGATCGAAGAGCTGTTCACCATCGTCGAACACGCCGCCAGCACGCAGGTCTTCTCCGTGCTCAAACGCCCCGACGAGAAGTGGGTCACCGAGCGCGCTTACGAGAACCCCAAGTTCGTCGAAGACATCGTCCGCGACTTGGCCGTCGCCCTCGACGCCGACGACCGCATCACGTGGTACCGCATCAACAGCGAAAACTTCGAGTCCATCCACAGCCACAACGCCTACGCCGAGATCATCAAAGACAAACGGCAAGGCTGACCCCCACCCAAATCCCACGATCACCCCCTAAAGCCCGGAGATGGCCATCTCCGGGCACTTCCACGCGCCCCCGTGTACCAACACGTTCCGCGGCTCACCCACCCATCTGCCACGCCCGCACCGCCTCGAACGGGTAAATCAGCATCACCACGTTCAGCGTCAGGTTGTCGCGGATGAAGATCAGCATCACGACCTCCAGCACCACGAACACCGCCAGTGACAGCTTCCACCCCAGCGCCTTCGCCAAATAAAACCCCGCGACGCAGAACGCCAGGTCGCCCACGCTGTTGACGATCGAGTCGCCCGTGTAGTCCACCGACGCCGTCTGCCGGTACCGCGCGATCACCATCGGCGAGTTCTCCAACACCTCCCACGCCGCCTCCACCAACACCGCCCCCGGAAGTGCCCAACGCTTCACCGCCGGCCACTTCCGACTCAACCCCCACAACGCCCAGAAGAACACCACCCCGTGCAGCACGTGCGAGAAGCTGTACCAGTCGAACCAGTGCTGCGAGTTGTGGTCCGACCCCGTCTCGCTCACGAACCACCGTGGGTCCCGGTGCTTGCACCACCACACCCGCCCCATCGCCCACATCGCGGCCACCATCAACGCCCCCATCGCCGCGCTCATCAGCCACGGCAACCCACCCACCACCGCCCGCTTCGGCACGTCACGCAAACCCATCGCAGCATGATAAAGCCCCGCCCCTAAAGCCCGGAGACCGCCGTCTCCGGGCCGCGCCCACCCACCCCAATCCCCGCAACCTTGTGGCATCGCCCCCACTTACCATCCCCCCATGCCCGCCCTCAACCCCGAAGACCTCGACAAACCCGTCGCCCAGTTCATGCGCCGCGCCGAGGTCAGCGTTGCCACCACCGACACCGTCGCCCAGGCCATCGACGCCATCCGCGCCGCCCAGCCCCAGTCCCGCATCCTCTACGTCTACGCCCACGACGACACCGACCGACTCGTCGGCGTCGTCTCCACCCGTGCCCTGCTCACCAGCCCCGCCGACCGCACCATCGGCGACGCCATGTCCCCCCACGTCGTCACCATCCCCCACGACGCCACCCTCGACCTCGCCCTCGACCTCTTCGCGCTGCACCGCCTCCTCGCCCTCCCCGTCGTCGACGACGCGACCGGCCAACTCCGCGGCGTCCTCGACGTCCAGATCTACGCCGAAGAAATGCTCGACCTCGCCGAGACCCGCCGCAACGTCGAGGTCTTCCAGCTCATCGGCGTCACCGCCGACACCCTCCGCGAACACAACCCCGTCAAACTCGCCAAAGCCCGACTGCCCTGGCTGGGCGTCAACCTCCTGGCCGGCCTCGCCTGCGCCGGCATCGCCGCCGCCTTCAACGACACCCTCGCCCACGCCCTCGTCCTCGCCATGTTCATCCCGCTCGTCCTCACCCTCAGCGAGTCCGCCGCCATGCAGACCGTCACGCTCGGCCTGCCCCAGCTCGAAGCCGCCGGCGTCAAGTGGTCCCGCTGGTGGAAACAGCAGCAACGCGAATGGCTCGTCGCCGCCCTCATGGGCGCGACCCTCGCCCTCACCGTCGGCCTCATCGCCCTGCTCTGGCGCTCCGGCCCCACCGCCCCGCTCGTCATCGCGCTCGCCACGTTGACCGCCGTCCTCACCGCCGCCACCCTCGGCACCCTCGTGCCCCTCTGCCTCCACGCCCTGAAACTCGACCCCAAACTCGCCGCCGGCCCCGTCGCCCTCGCCCTCACCGACATCGCCACCATGACCGTCTACCTCTCCCTAGGCGCGGCCATGTTGTGAACCCTACAGCCCGGAGATGGCCATCTCCGGGCTTTATCATGTGAGAACCATGCCCCTTTACGAAATCACCTCCGATCGCCTGCGTGCCCTCGACACCACAACTTTTCATGCCGCCCAAGTCAAAGAACGGACTGATCTGCAAAGGCTGTTTCGCGATCAGATTGAAATCATTGCGCCAGGAGTTCTGGTCATTGCCGAAGAGTTTGGCAATTGGGAGGATTCGCGACGCCGAATCGATCTACTTGGCATAGATAAGCAGGCAAGCCTTGTTGTGATTGAACTCAAACGGACGGAAGACGGCGGACATATGGAACTTCAAGCCATACGGTACGCCGCAATGGTTTCGAATATGACGTTCGAGCAAGCCATTGAAACCTATCAAAGCTTTTTGAAGTCCCACAACATCGACAAGGACGCTCGCAGCGAACTTTTGAAACATCTTGATTGGGACGAGCCCGAGGAAGACAACTTCGCTCAAGATGTGCGGATCATCTTGGCGGCCGCAGACTTTTCTTCTGAGGTGACATCTGCCGTCTTGTGGCTCGGTGAAAGAAACGTCGATATTTCATGTATCCGTCTTCGGCCTTACGCGGACGGTGAACGTGTTTTGCTGGATGTCCAAAGGGTCATCCCACTGCCTGAAGCCGAGAACTACCAAGTTAGGCTGAAAGACAAGCAGCAGAAAGAACGTGTAGAAAAGTCACGAAGTAAACGTGACTACACAAAACTAGATATCACGACGCCCAAGGGGACGTTTACCCGTCTGAATAAAGGCCAATCGGTATTCACCATCATCTCCGAATTGTGCTCTCAAGGAGTAACCCCGCGCCAGATCATCGATGCGGTGCCGTTTCGTCGAACCAATTGCTTCACCATTGTTCCGGGCGAGATCATCGACGAAGACCTTTTCAACGCAAAAGCTACAGAACTTGCCGAAGCACAAGGCAAAAGGTTCGACGACTGGCGGTTCTTTACATCGACAGATGAACTAATCACGGCGGAAGGCCATACTTACGCGATATCGAAACAGTGGGGAGGCCGAGCGATTGAATGGATTGAACACCTCCTAAAAGCATTTCCTGACAGCGGAATCAAGATTCGAGAGAATACTGAGTCTTGAAAGGCGTTTTACTGGGCATCTCTTTTCGCTTTCCTGCGCACGCTTTGCCCGATACTTCACCGCACCGTCTTGACCCGCGGGTAAAATGTAAGTGCAGGTGAAGGGCGTGGCCTCCGCGTGGGTGCCAGGTGGGTGAGGGCTTGAGTTCCTTAATCACGAAATGTCGTGTGGCCTTGGACGCGGGTGGGTTGGAATGGATTCCAATCGCACGCCGTCTCCCGCCGGAACCCCCCGAGTGAGCCCCATCCGAAGCGCGGTGACGGCGGGTTGCAAAACCGACGCCGGCCGGGGGTCTGTGGATCGTGACGACGGTCCCGCCCCGGGATGTTTCGAAGCGAGTCCAAAGCGAGCCGGGCCGTGTCGGCCCGGATGCCGGACACCGGGCCGACACGGCCCGGCTCGCAAGAGGCGCACACGGCGTTCTTTGACATGTGAATCCGAGGGGCGTTGTCGTCCCCACAATCTTCCGTGCTGCTTGCACGGATAGCCGGAACCGGGCCGGTTCCGGACCGGGAGCCGCCGGCTCCCGGCTGAGGGAAGATGTTTGAGCGCAAGTGATCCGCACATCGCCGGTCCTACGCCACGCGGCGACCAGAATCGGAGCCCGCCTCGGCGGTACCATGCTGTGCGTGTCCGACCCGTTTCCTCATCTGCTACGCTTGCCTTATGCAAACGATTAACCAAGGCGTTTCCGGCCGATCTTCCGACGACCTGCCCGGCGCAACCGGCGTCAACGGCGTGCTCGGCGAGATGGTCGAGCTCAACGACAACGGCGCGTGGTCCTGGTTCATGGACGAGCGCGTCGCGGTCCACTTCGGCAAGCTCATCGTCGGGTCGGTGCGGTCCACCGACAAATCGCTGCGCGACGGCGAGCCCCTGCCGCACTGGGGGCACATCGAGCTGGCGGTGCACGACCTCGAGACCGGCGACACCGACGTCGTCATGCTGCACGAGCACCTCGAGCAGGACGACCACGACGGGCCGTCGATCCACAAGCTGCCGGACGATCGTATGCTGGTGATTTATTCCAAGCACGCACAGGAGCGCGTGGTGTACTGGCGGCGGAGCGAGCCGGGCGACGCGCTGAGCTGGGGGCCGATCCAGCAACTCGAAACGCCCGGCGTCGATGCCACGGCCTACGGCGGCAACAACGTCACCTACTCCAACCCGTTCCAACCGAGCGACGAGGGCGGCAAGCTCTACAACTTCCTGCGCTGCGTCGGGCACCAGCAGAATTATTTGGTTTCCGATGATCACGCCGAGACCTGGACCTACGGCGGCGGCTTCCTCCACGGCTATTCCGGGTACGCGCCGTACTTCAAGTACAGCTCGAACGGCAAGGACACGTTCTTTTTCATCGGCACCGAGGACCACCCCCGGAACTACGACAACTCGGTGTATGCCGGCTTTATCCGAGGCGGGAAGATCTACAAATCCGACGGCACGCTGCACGGCCCGCTGAGCACGACGACCGACAAGTCCGGGGACATCTGGGACATGACCTGCGTGTACAAGGGCGACGCGGACCACGTCGCGTGGGTCAACGACCTGCATCTGGACAAGGACGGACGGCCCGTGTGTACGTTCAGCGTACAGCGCGACGGCAAGGGGTTGGAACCGGGCAACGGCGGCTTCGATCACCGCTTCCACTACGCACGGTGGGACGGGAAGCAGTGGGTCGAGCACGAGATTTGTTTCGCCGGCACGCGGCTTTACCCGTTCGAAGACGACTACACCGGGCTGATCACGCTGGACCCGCAGGACACGAACCGGGTGTACGTCTCAACCGACGCCCACCCCGTGTCAGGCGAACCCTTGATCAGCAACGCGGACGGGAAGCGGCACCGCGAATTGTTCACGGGCGTGACGAGCGACGGGGGAAAGACGTGGAGCTGGACCGCGATCACGAGTCACAGCGACGCGGACAACCTCCGGCCGATCGTGCCGATCTGGGACGACCCCGACGGGCGGACCGCGCTGGTGTGGATGCGGGGGCGCTACCACCACAACACCGGCCCGTGGGACACGAAGGTCGTGGCACGGGTCGGGTGTTGGTCGTAAGCCTGATTACGTTGGCGCGTCGCGGGGTGGGTGCCACGGTCGCTTGCGACCGTGCCGTCCCGGTATTGTTGTGGCAGGTTCAATGAGCAAGTCACACGGTCGCAAGCGACCGTGGCACCCGCGACAATGTGCCGAACGGGCGAGTTCCCGTTGCATGCCACTCACTCTGCATAGGACACGCGGCGCACCGTCGGGGCTTTCGTCCCGGATGACGCGCTCAAGGGCTCGGCGTCGAACAGTTCGGCCTGGCGGGCGTCGGCGAGGATGGCGTCGGCGCCGTGGCTTTTCAACGCCTCGGCGGCCCTGCCGATCAGCCGGCGGAGTTCACGGGTCTTGCACTGCTCGTCGAACTCGGCGCACCGTTTCCCGTCGATCGACACGACCCGGGCCCGCAGGCGGAAGTAGTGCGAATCGGCGTTGCGTTCGGCCTTGGTCAGCGCGGGATCGACGGGCTCGACGAGCGCGGCGATCGGCGAGTGGCAGTCGCAGCCGAGCGCCTGCGCGAGCTGCCGCTCGGCGGTGGCGGCGGTGTTGGTCGCGGGGCAGTTCAGCGGCAGGCAGCGGGTGAGCGTGACGTGGTCGTCGCCGCGGCAGACCAGGGCCAACGCCCCCTGGGCGACGGCGGGCAGCACCTGCTCAACGGGGATCGCGACGCCGACGGGCTCACGGCCTTTGAGCCGTTGCAGACCCGCGGCGGCGAGCAGCGTCGCGTGGTGGGTGGGGGTCGCGTCGAGCACCGCGGCCAGACGCGTGTCCAGGTTGCCACGCAACAGCGCGATGCGCAGAGACGGGTTCAATCGACGCAGCTGCGCGGCGCGGCGGGCGCTGCTCGTGCCCAGCACCGCGCCGTTGGGCAACGCCGCGACTTCGTCCTGCCGGCCCGCGGTGATCAGCACGTCTTCGACCGGGCCGCGCTTCGGGGTCGCCGCCAGACGCAAACCCGCGGGCAACGACGTGGGCACGTCCTTCAGCGAGTGCACCGCGATGTCCGCTTCGTTGTTCAGCAACGCCCGGTCGAGCGCCCGCGTAAACAACCCCTTGCCGCCCAGCGACGCGAGCGGGCGATCGGTGACGCGGTCGCCCTCGCTCTGCACCCAGTGGTAGCGCACCTCGACGCCGTGCCGTTGCCCCAGCGCGCGGCCGACGGCTTCGGCCTGCACGCGCGCCAACGCACTGCGGCGCGACGCGATCACGATGGGTTTGCGGCTCCGCCTCAACCTGATTCCGTCCGGCTGGTACTCACGCCGCACCGACGCGCGGCCACAATCGAGCCACCACTATAGCGTCGCACGTCCCGCACAAAACCGGCCCGACGCCGGACCCGGCCTTGACGCGCCTCCCCGTCCGTCACCCCGCATCAACGTACCGACGCGTCCGAAATCCAACCCCAAACCCCGCGGCGACGCGATACCATGTCGGGTTGGTTCCGTTGCAATCCGTGCCGCGTTTCATCCTCTCCCCAGGATCTGCCCCCCATGCCCCGCCTCGTCCGTCTCGACGCCACCGGCCCCATCGAAATCCCGCCCCAGGACAAGTCCGTCTGGGTCTGCGGCTGCGGCCTCTCCCGCGACCTGCCCTTCTGCGACGGAAGCCACAAGAAGTGCGAGAAGATGGAGCCCGAATCCGGCAAGGTCTACGTCTACGACGACGACCGCAAACGCGTGGTCGAGCAGCGCGACGCGTAAATGGGAACGGTCGTGTGATGTTTTTCGCGCGTGCGTTGCCGGTTCCGGCCAGGATGCTTCCGCGAAAGGAGGCTCGGCATGCGTTGGGAATACAACATCTACAAACAGAAGGCGACCGGCTTCTTCGGCGGGAACGTCGATGAAGGTCAGGCCACAAACGCGCTCAATGACTTCGGCCGGGACGGCTGGGAACTCGTCAGCGTCGTGGACACCAACAGCGCCGACGGGCAGACCCGCTGGATCGTGTATGTGTTCAAGCGGCCGGTGCCGTGAACGCATGGATCGGACGAGCCCTCACGGCTTGTACCCCAGCGACGCGTTGAACGCCGCGGTGCCGCCGGGCGGGACGGTGAACCACTTCCAGTTCTCGGTGCCGACGTGGCCGCGGGCGATGGTGGCGATCTGCCCGACGTGGAAGGCGTAGTGGTCGAGCTGCCGGGCGATGGCCATGGGGACCGAGTGCGGCACACCGCGGATGGTCACGGTCACGTCGGGGTCGGCGTGTTCCGCGTCGTCGAGCGCGGCGAACAGCATGGCCCAGCCCTTTTCCCAATGTTCCATGATTCGTTGCCGGGTCTCGGCCGGGTCGCTTTCATCCGTCGGCTTGGCGAATTCTTCTTCGCGTGTTCGCCACGGCTTCTCGCCGTCGGCGGTCAGGAAGTCGGTCCACCGGCTGAGCATGTTGCCGGCCATATGCTGCATCACCACGCCGACGGGGTTGAGCCCCGGGTACAACTCCGCGAAGAACTGCGCATCATCGAGCTGGTTCACGCAGTGCTCGGCGAACTGCCTCTGCCGGGCAAACACAGCGCGGGCGGCGGAGATCGGGGGGAGCACGGCGGAGTGTTCGTACTTGGTCATCGCAGTTGTCTGACGAGCCGCGACCGTGAGGGAGCGGATTCTGGGCTGTCCGCTCCCTGACGGTCGCGGCTCGTTAAGCGAGAAGGAGCATCAATACCGATCGATGCTTTCCCCGCCGTCGTCGTGCATGGCGAAGGCGAGGTCGCCTTCGGTTCGGACTTCGCCGTACTGCTGGACGGCGGCGCGGCGGGAGACCTTGGCGGGGCCGAGCAGTTCGCAGTCGGCGGCGCGGCCGGGCAGGGCGTTCATGACGGTGCGGATGTGGGCGAGCAGGTGCTCATCCACCGCGACGCGCAGGTTCGGGACGCGCAGCTCGACGACGGTGCCGTCCTGGTGCAGCTCGAGGACGACGTCGGCGGCGCTGCCGCCCCCGGAAGGATTCGCACGCATCGCGCTCTGGCGCAAGACTTCGCGCAGCCGGCCGAACTGTTCGGTGCTCGCGCCGTTGAGTTCTTTGGTGGTTTCGTCGTCGCGGACGACGACCTTGACGCTGCGGGTGAGTTTGGTGGCGGCCTGCTCGACGGGGATGACCTGGTCGACGACGATGCTGGGCTCTTCGCGCCGGCGGTCGACCTTGCCGACCAGGAACACGACGCGGTCGAGTTCGAGCTCGTTGAAGCAGGTCGCGTAGGTGTCGGCGAAGCAGACGCCATCGAGCTTCGACCCGGAAGTGTCCTCCAAAGTGATCATGGCCATCTTGCTGCCGGCGCTACGGCCGTTCTTGACGAAGGTGGGCCGGACGCGGGAGAGCATGCCGCCGAGCGTGATGGGCTGGTCGGCGGGCAGGCCGCGCACGTCGGCGATGGTGCAGGTGCTGAAGCGCTCGAGCGTGGCGGCGTGGTCTTCGAGCGGGTGGCTGCTCACGTAGAGGCCCATGACTTCCTTCTCGAAGTCGAGGGTTTGCTTTTTTGACCAGGGATCAACGCTGGGGAGTTGGGGTTCGGAAGGGCTATCCGAGCCTTCGTCGCTGCGCTCCTCAGACTCGGCTTGGAGGCCCATGCCGAACATGCCGAGTTGACCGGCGGCGCGGTCGGCGGCGGTTCGCTGGCCGGCCTTGGTGGCGGCGTCGAGCGCGTCGCACAGACCCGCCCGCTGCTCGATGCCGTAGAGGGCGTCGAAGGCCCCGCACTTGATGAGGGCTTCGATGGTCGCGCGGTTGACGCTGCGGAGGTCAACGCGTTCGCAGAAGTCGTAGAGGCCTTTGAACGGGCCGTGTTCTTCGCGTTCGCGGATGACGGCGCGGATCGCCTTTTCGCCGACGCCCTTGACCGCACTGAGGCCGAATCGGATGTGCCCGGTGTGGGGCTTGCGGGGCTCGCCGTCGCTGTAGACCACGGTGAAGGCGACATCGGAGAGATTGATGTCCGGCGGGCGGACCTCGACGCCGCGGTTGCCGTTGGGCAGCAAGACCTGTTTGCACTCGTCGATGTACTCGACGACCTTGTCGGTGCTGCCCGATTCGTAGGTGAGCACCGCCGCCATGTAGTGCAGCGGGAAGAAGGTCTTGAGGTAGGCGGTCTGGTAGGCAACGATGGCGTAGCCGGTGGAGTGCGACTTGTTGAAGCCGTAGCCGGCGAACTTGAGGATCAGCTCAAAGAGTTCGGTGGCTTGTTGTTTGGAGACGCCGCGCGACTCGGCGCCTTTGACGAAATCGACGCGGGCGGCGTCGATGGTCTTAATTTTCTTTTTAGAGATGGCCTTGATGACGGTGTAGGCCTCGCGGAGCGGGATGCCGCCGAGCTCGTTGAGCACGAGCATGACCTGCTCCTGGTAGACCATGATGCCGTAGGTCTCTTCGGTAAGCCGGTCGACGATGTCGTGGACCCGGGGCACGGTTTCGCGGCCGTGCTTGCGGTGGTTGTAGTTGGGGATGAGCTCCATGGGCCCGGGGCGGTAGAGCGCGTTGGCGGCGATGAGGTCGGTGAGCCGGTCGGGCTTCATCGCCATGAGCAGGTTGCGCATCCCGCCGGACTCGAACTGGAACACGCCGGCCGTCTCGCCGCGGGCGAAGAGGTCGAAGACGCGGGGGTCGTCGGGCTGCAGCCGATCCAGGTCCAGAGGGTCTTCGGCACGGGTCTGGGGGCTGGGGCTTGGGGTTTGGGGTGACAAGTCCGAAGTGCGAAGTCCGAAGTCCGAAGTGGAGGCATCACCGTTCTGGGTTTCTGACTTTGGACTTCGGACTTTGGCCTTTGGACTTTGTGCGACCGCGTCGCGGATCGTATCGGTGCTCAGCGACTTGCGGATGAGGAGTTTGGCGCGTTCGATGATGGAGAGGGTGCGCAGACCGAGGAAGTCCATCTTGAGCAGGCCGAGTTTTTCGCAGGTCGGGCCGTCCCACTGGGTGACGATGATCTCGTCCGCGTTTTTGGCGTCGTCGTCTTTCTTGGACTTCTTGCCCGAGCTCGAACCGCCCGGGGGTTTGTAGAGCGGGACGATGTTGTCGAGGGGTTGGGTCGCGACGATGACGCCGGCCGCGTGGACGCCGGCGTGTCTTGCGAAGCCTTCGAGCCGGCGCGCGGTGTCGTACATGCCGCGCAGCTGGGGCTGGGCTTCGCAGAGGGATTTGAGGTCGGGTTCCTGCTCCCACGCGGAATCCAAGGTGGTCTTGAGGCCGTCCCCAATCAGTTTGCAGACCTTGTCGACGTCGCCGAGCGAGACGTCGAGGACGCGCCCGACGTCGCGGATGGCGGCGCGGGCTTTCAGGGTGCCGAAGGTGATGATCTGGGCGACGTGGCCGTACTTCTCGCGGACGTAGCGGAGGATGTCGCCCCGGCCGTCCTGGCACATGTCGATGTCGATGTCGGGGTACTCGGTGCGGTCGGGGTCGGTGAAGCGCTCGAAGAGCAGCCCGAACTCGACGGGGCAGGCGTTCGAAAGGCCGAGCACGTAGCCGGTCATGGTGCCGACGCCCGAGCCGCGGGCGAGCACGGGGATGTCGCGGGCGCGGGCTTCGTTGACGAAGTCCCAGACGATCATGAAGTAGGCGCTGATGAGCTTGTCGCGGAGGACCTGGAGCTCGCGTTCGAGGCGGGCGCGTTTGGCGTCGTCGATGCCGTCGATACCGTAGCGCCAGATCATGCCGGCCTCGGTGAGCAGGCGCAGCGCCCCGTCGCATTGCTGCTTCAGGTCTTCTTCCGAGTCGTCATCCGTCTCGCTGTTGAACGGCTCGACGCGGATCGCCGCGCAGAACGCCTTGTACCAGGCGGTGCTGCCGATGGCGTGCTCGCACTTGAAGCCCTTGACGATCTCGATCGCGGCGTCCGAATCGGCGGGCAGGCCGGGCAGGTCGGTGTCGATGCGGACGACCGGCGCGTGGTTCGCGCTGAAGTCCAGCTCGACGTTGCAGCGGTCCGCGATGAGTTTCGTGTTGAGCAGCGCTTCGGGGTGGGTGGCCCCGAAGTGGTTCCACATCTCTTCGGGCGACTTCACGTAAAGGTCGCGCGGGTAGAGCAGGCGGTTGCTGTCGCTCTTGACCTTGCCCATCGATATGCAGCAAAGCGTGTCGTGGGCGTCCCAGTCGTCGCCGGTGAGGAAGTGGGCGTCGTTGTCGCAGACCAGCGGGATGCCGAGCTCTTCCGCGAGTTTGGTCGTCAGCGGGTTGATGTCGCGCTGGAGTTGTTCTTCGTGGTGTTGCAGTTCCAAGTAGAAGCGCGGGTTGCCGTGTTCGTCGTCGGGGAACACTTCGCGGTGCCACTTGGCCTCGGCGACGGCGTGCTTCCAGTGCGTCGGGTCCTTGGTCTGGTGGAACTTGACGAGGTGGTACGCGATGGAACTGCCGAGGTGTCCGTTGATGGCGATGAGCCCGTCGGCCCACTGCCGCAGCGTGCCCTTGTCCATGCGTGGCTTGAAGTAGAAGCCGTTGAGGAACGCATCGGAACTGAGCTTCAGAAGATTGGCCCAGCCCGTGTTGTTCTCGGCGAGCAGGACGAGGTGGAACCCGCCGTCGGACACGCCGGTGTACTCGCGGTTGGTGCGGTCGCTTTGCTTGCCGTTGACGTCGGGGGCGACGTAGGCCTCGATGCCGAGCACGGGCTTGATGCCGGCGTCCTTGGCGCGGGTGTAGAACTCGACCGCCCCGTGCAGGTTGCCGTGGTCGGTGACGGCGACCGCGTCCATGCCCAAGTCCTTGACTTTGGTGACGAGCCGGTCGAGCCGGTTCCCGCCGTCCAGCAGCGAGTACTGGCTGTGCAAGTGCAGGTGGACAAAGGGCTTATCGGCAGGCTGATCGCCTGCGGCCCCGGTCGTTGAACGGTCCTGATCGGCCATCCCTGGCGGTCCTCGTAAAGGTTGAAAAGCACCTCGAAGCGTACCAGAATCGGCCGGGTTCACAAGGCATCAAACGCCGCGGCCCGGGCGTTAGCATGGCAAGCCTGTGCCCCGATTCGACTTACGTTCTGGAGACGACCCGATGATGTCGCGCCTGACCGCCCTGCTGCTGCCCCTGACCGCCGTTCTGATGTTCAGCGCCTGTGAAAAGGCGAGTGAGGAACCCGCCACCCCCGCGCCGACCGCGCCCGGAGCGGTGGCCCCCGCAGAAACCCCGGCCACCACCGAGGCGGATGCGGACGACGCGACGGCCGCGCTGCCCGAGGTGCCGGCGTACGAGTCGCTGCACGACCTGATGGAAGCGGTCGATGACCACTACAAGTTCCTGCGGCGCAACGCGGACTCGGCCGAGCCGGCGGAGATGCTGGAGCACACCGCGATGCTCCGCGCGCTGGCGTTGGCGGCGAAGGAGTGGACGCCGCACGAGGTCGAGGACGCCCCCGAGGCCGAGCAGGCCGTGCTGCTGGCGACGTACCACGAGCACATGGACAAGGTCGGCCCCGCGCTGGACGCCGTCGAAGCGGCGGTGAAGTCCGGCGACCGCGCCGCGGCCGAGGCCGCGATCCGCGCTCTGCATGAGGTCGAAGAACACGGGCACGAGGCGCTGGGGGTGGATTGAGTTCGTTGTTTCGATAAACGGGTTGACATGGTTTTTAGCCGCAGCCCAACGGGCTGCGCGCACGCGTCGAATGCGGGGCGCGCGGGCCGTTGGCCCGCGGCTGACTTGAAGTCGTTTTTCTTTTCTGTTTCTTGTTGTTGGTTTCCCTTGTACGCCCATGAAACCCGCGACGCTCAAACGCCTGCGCACGCTGCACCGCTGGGCGGGGTTGTTTTTCGCGCCGATGATCGTGCTGTTCGCGTTGACTGGGGCGCTGCAGGTGCTGGGGGCCGACGACTGGCCGCTGCCCGAGTGGCTGCTGACGCTGTACGAGTCGTTTGAGGATGCGCACCAGGACCAGCGCTTCCGCCGGGGCACGGCGTTGCGGTCGGTCGCCGCGTGGCTGACCGTGGCGATGGGCGTCGCGTTGGCGGTGACCACGGTGGTCGGCGTGGCGATCGGGTTCAAGATGTACCCCAAGAAGCGGGTGCTGATGGCGGTGGTGGTCGGGCTGGGCGTGGTGGTGCCGGTGGTGTTGATGCTGGTGTGAGGTGGCGGGTGGGGGTGGGTGAGTGGGGTCTGGGGCTTGGGGGTTGGGGGTTGGGACGTGCGCGGATGGCGCAGGGAGGCGGCCGAGCGTCTTGTGTGCGCCGGAGTCTTTACAATCCGGTGCTTTCCCCGAACCCCAAGCCCCAGACCCCAGACCCCTTCTAGAGACCCCCGACATGGCCGGCCACAGCAAATGGGCCAACATCAAGCACCGCAAAGCGCGGCAGGACTCCAAGCGTTCGAAGATGTGGAGCAAGTGCAGCCGGGCGATCATCGTCGCGGCCAAGCACGGCGGCGGCGACCCGGACCAGAACCTCACGCTGCGCTACGCCATCGACGAAGCCAAGGCCGCGAACATGCCCAAGGACACGATCGCCAAGGCGATTGAAAAAGGCGCGGGCGGCGGCGATGGCGAGGAGTACGAAGAGGTCACGTACGAGGGCTACGGCCCCAACGGCGTCGCGGTGCTGATCGAGGCGCTCACCGACAACAAGAACCGCACCGTGCCCGAGCTTCGCAAGATGTTCGAGAAGGCCGGCGGCAACCTGGGCGCGGCGGGGTCGGTCGCGTTCAACTTTGAACGCAAGGGCGAGATCTACCTCGCCAAGGACAAGGCGACCGAAGAGCAACTCATGGAGGTCGCGCTCGAGGCCGGCGCGGAAGACATCGAAGAAGAGGACGAGGCCTGGCGGATCGTCACGGGCGTGGACGACTACCACGCGGTGAAGACCGCGATCGAGGGCGCGGGCATCGAGCCCGACGCCGCGGCGCTGGTGATGATCGCGACCAACACGGTCAAGTGCACCGGCAAGGACGCGGAGAAGGTCGTGCGGTTCGTCGAAGACCTGGACGACCACGACGACGTGCAGAAGGTTCACGCGAACTTCGACATCCCCGAAGAGGAGTACGCGGCGTTGCAGGGGTGACCCCCGAAAGCTCGGACCCAGCGGTGCCGGTAAGATCGGAGGAGAAGACGATGACTCAGGACGTGGTCCGCATGATGAAGAAGACCGTGCATTTCACCGGGCGGGTGCAGGGCGTGGGCTTCCGGGCGACCACGGCGTCGATCGCGCGCGGCTTCGACGTGGCCGGCACGGTCGAAAACCTCGACGACGGGCGGGTCCGCTTGGTGGTCGAGGGCGAGGCGGACCAGGTCAAGCTGTTCATGCAGACGCTGATGGCCGAACTCGGGCGGTACATCCGGCAGACCGACGACGAAGACGGCGAGGCCACCGGGCAGTACGGCGACCCGCGGGCGCTCGACGCGTTCAAGGTGCGGTACTGAGTTTGTTTGAGCTCTCACGGTGCGGGATCAACGGCTTGATTCCGGGGGCCATTACACTTTGGCGATGGGGATGTTCACGAAGCGCTGGCCCGCGTGGAAGCGGCGGCTGACCGCCGTCGGGCTGTCGGGCGAGTGGTACCTGATCCCGGTGGCGGCGGTGATCGGCGTGCTCGCGGGGCTGGCGGCGGTGGGGTTCGACTGGCTGGTGGAACTCTGCCGGGAGGCGTCGTTCGGGCTGTTGGAGTGGTCGGCGCGGCCGGTGCTGGACGGCGTGCTGGTGCTAGTGCTTCCGGCGCTCGGCGGCTTGCTCGTCGGGGCGATCCAGGTGTACATGCTCAAGCGCGAAACGCGCGACCACGGCGTCCCCAACGTGATCGAGTCGCTCGCGCGGCGTAACGGTGAACTGCCGCTCAAGGCCGGCGCGACCAAGGCGGTGACGGCGTCGCTGACTATCGGCAGCGGCGGCTCGGCCGGGGTCGAGGGCCCGATCATCACGATCGGCTCGGTCGTCGCGGCGAACGTGACGAAGCTGCTGCGCCTGCCACGCCAACACACCGGCACACTCGTGGGCTGCGGCGCGGCGGCGGGGACGGCGGCGATCTTCAACGCGCCCATCGCCGGCGTGATCTTCGTGCTCGAGGTGTTGCTGCGCGACTTCTCGGTGCGGACGTTCATGCCCATCGTGCTGGCGAGCGTGATGGCGACGGCGGTGACGCAGGGCGTGCTGGGTGAGAACCGGGCGGTGTTCAATGTGCCCGAGGCGATGACGGAGTACCAGGTGCAGCTCACCGAGTTGCCGGCGTACGCGGTGCTGGGCGTGGCGGCGGGGCTGGTCGGCGGGGTGTTTTTGTTTGCGCTGCCCTGGGCGGAGCGGCGGTGGGACGCAGTCCCGGTGCGGCCGTGGCTGAAACCCGGGGTCGGCGGGCTGGCGCTGGGCGTGACGGGCGTGGGCTTTTTGTGGGTGTTCGGTCAGCCGATTCCGGAATACGAGGCGCCGGCGTTCTTCGGCAACGGTTACCACGTCATCGAAGCGGCGCTGAACCCGACCTCGTACGCCGCGCTGGACGACGCGTCGATCGGCGTGGCGTTCATCGCTGCGGCGCTGGCGTTCAAGCTGGTCGGCACGTGCCTGACGCTAGGGTCCGGCGGGTCGGGCGGAATCATCGCCCCATCGCTTTTTATGGGCGCGATGATGGGCGGCGTCGTGGGCATCGGCGCGCAACACGTCGGCTGGCTGGGCATCGCGACGCCGGCGACCTACGCGCTGGCGGGCATGGCCGGGGTCATCGCGGCGACGCTGCACTGCCCGCTCGCGGCGTTCCTGCTCGTCTTCGAGCTCACGGCCGACTACAAGGTCATCCTCCCGATGATGCTCGTGGCGATCCTCGCGACCTCGACGGCGCAGCTCATCAACCGCGACTCGATGTACGCGGTCTGGCTGCGCGCCAAAGGCATCCGCATGGGGCGGTATTCGGATTTGACGCTGTTGCGACGCATGACCACGCGCGAGGTGCCGCTGACGCCGGCCGTGATCGTGCAGCCCGACGACCCGGCGACGCGCCTGATCGAGCTGGCCGAGGACTTCGCCGCGGTGGACTACGTTGTGTGCGACGAAAACGAGGCGTACATCGGCATGGTCGTCGGCGAGGACGTGCGAAGAACACTCGTGCACCACCACGCCGCCGCCCTGCTGATCGTCAGCGAGCTGATGCGTACACAGCTCTCGACGGTGTCGCTGGACGAGACGCTGGACGTGGTGATGGACAAGTTCGCCCGGCACGAGGTGTCGTCGCTGCCGGTGCTCGACGCGGGGAAGCGCGTCAAGGGCGTGATCACCCGGCCGCGGCTGATGCGGCAGTACCAGCAGGCGCTCGAAAGACGGGGATAGTGCCAGAGGTTTGGAAGCGCGGGTCTGGGGCTTGGGGTTTGGGGTCTGCGATAGTCGTCCGAGTACGGATTGGGGACCGAGCGAGACTCGATTCCATAGGTTTGAGCTAGACGCCGTCGTGTGACGTGCCAAATGCGATAATGCAAAGCGAAGATGTCTGCCGAACCCCAAGCCCCAGACCCCAGCCCCGCGCCGAAACCCCGGCAGCGCTTCCGCCGCGCCTCGCGTCTCTCGGGCAAGAAGGCGTTCGCCGCGGTGTTCGACGCGAAGATGCGCAAGCACGCCGGGCCGCTCGCGGTGCTCACGCGCCCCAACGGCCTTGGGTTTCACCGCCTCGGGCTGTCGGTGTCGCGCAAGGTCGGCAAGGCGGTGGTCCGTAACCGGGTAAAGCGCCGCCTGCGCGAAGCGTTCCGGCTGGACCGCCCCACCCACGCCGACTACGACACGCGCGACGCCGACGGCGACTTGGTGGGCTACGACATCGTCGTCGTCGTCCGCCCCGGAGGCGCCGACGCCCCGCTTTGCGACCTGCGCGGCTGGCTGTGCGACGCGCTGCGTCAGTCCCACGCAAACTGGCGTCGGCGGCTGCGGCCCCGGCCGACCGGCGAGGCGACGCGAGCCAACGACGCGCCGCGGGACGGTTCTGCGCCCGGCACGTCCGAGAACCCGCCGAATCCCGGCTGACCCGCCCCATCCCCTTGGCGGGCGTGACGATGACCACGACACTGGACCTTTCATCAAGAAGGCCACGCGCGGTATGCGTGAGTGGGCCCGCTCCCTCACGGTCGCGGCTCGTTGAAAACCATGCGACTGTTTGCCCGACTACGCTCGACCTTCCGCGAGTTGACCGACGCGGACAACACGCAACTGCCCCGGTGGCAGCGCGCGATGCTTTACGGCATCGACCTCACCCGCTTCGCCGCCAACAAGCTCAAGCAGGACCGCGCTCCGCAGATGGCCGCGGCGCTGACGTACCACACGCTGTTCTCGCTGCTGCCGACGCTGGTGCTCACGCTCGTGGTCGCGCAGGCCTTCGTCAGCCAGGAGCAGTTGCAGGACCTCAAGGCCCAGACCGTCGCGTGGGCGGTGCGTTGGCTGGACTCGGGGTTCGAGCAGGTCGAGGAGCGCGCCCCCGTCACCGCGGACAACCCGGCCGGGCAACCGCCCATCGTCCCGAGCACATCGGCCGACCACGACGGCTCGCCCACGTCGGCCACCGGATTCGGGCGCTTCACCGCCGCCGCACGCCACGCCGCCGCTCAGGCCGGCACGCACGCGAAAGAGCAGGCGCACCAACAGGCCGAGCAACGCGCCAACGCCGACCGCGCCGCCGAGTACGCCCGCACCGCCGGCAAGCTCGACGAACAGCTCACGCTCTGGCTCGACCAGCTCCAGAACGTCGACTTCCGTTCGATCGGCCTGGTCGGCATCCTCATCTTCATCTACGGTGCGACCAAGCTCCTCGCCACCATCGAGTCGTCCTTCAACCTCGTGCTGCGCGCCGAGGAAAACCGCTCGTGGTTCATCCGCCTGCCGCTGTACTACACCACGATCACGCTCGCGCCGGTCGTGCTGCTCGCGGGGCAGTGGGCGCAACGGCAGTTCGTAAGCCTGCTCGACACCGGGTACGCCGTGACCACGTGGATCGCCGGGCCGTTCATCGTGCTCTCGCCGCTGCTCACGGCGTGGCTGGTCCTGCTGCTCGCGTACCGGCTGCTGCCCAACGCGAAGCTGAAGATGCGCCCCGCCGCGGCCGGCTCGTTCGTTGCCGCGGTCGGGCTCGGCGTCGCCGTTCAGGCCTTCGCGCTCTACGTCGACAAGACCGGCAGCACCAGCCTCTATGGCGCGCTCGCGTTGCTCCCGCTGTTCCTGCTGCTGCTGTGGATCGTCTGGCAGATCGTGCTCTACGGCCTCGAGCTGGCGTCGGTCCTGCAGTTCATGCCCAACCGCGAAACTCGCCGCAAGCAACAACAAGCCGACGCCGGCCCCAAACTCGTCGACCCGCGCCTCATCATCCCGGCCCTCGTGTTGTTCGCGCAGCGCTTCCGCGAAGGCCGACCCCTCGAACCCGAAACCCTCGGCAACGAACTGCAACTCCCCGCGGGCGCGACTGACCCGATCCTCGCGGCGCTGGTGAAGCACGGGTACATCCACCGGGTCGAGGAGGAGGATACGTGCTACGCATTGGCCAAAGCGCCGGAAACCATCGAGTTGTCGGCGTTACTGGTCGCCGCGCGGCAACTCGGCCGCGCCGATATCGAATCAGTGAACACCTCGCTCGCAAGCCTCGACGACGCGGAGCGCCGCGGCAGCGAAGCACGAACCCTCGCCAGCCTGATGTGACCCGATTCGCCTAACGCCCCGATGATCGCCGCCGAGTCGCCCACCAAGGCAAAACCGTGAACAAACCTCCAAGCGCCGGCTCGGGCACCTGGATCAGCAACGCGTCGGCTTGTTGCCCCGGACGCGTGTTTTCGCCGCTGTAGTCCCCTTCGGTCCACCCTCCGACATACACGTAGCCCGCACCGGCAGCGATCGTTCGGGCCGAATCTCGATACTCCCCGCCCAACGTCCGGGCCCAAAGAAACTGTCCGTCCGCCGTGTACTTGAACACCCTGATGTCGTTCCCGGTTGCGACCCCGCGGGCGACGTGGGTGGCGATGTAGAGTGCACCGTCATCGTCGCTCGCCATACCGGCCGGGTTTGCGTCGCTGATCGTCTCCGACCACAGCACGGTCCCCGGAGCGTCGTAAGCAACGACCCGGGTATCGTCCGGACCGGACGCCCTCAACAAAAACACGCCGCCCGAAGCCGACGGCTCCAGAGCGCCCGGGGCTTCGACTTCATCCGACGCGATAAACGTCCCGTCGCCCGAAAACGTCGCCAAATAAGGCGGCAACGGCCCGACCGGGTTGAACTCGCTGAGAGACGGCGTCACCACCGCGATGTCGCCGTTCCCGGTCAGCGACATGTCCTGCACGTTGTAGACGCCGTATTGCGCCAACTCCTCGCGCCATAGCTGCACGCCGTTCGTGTCGTACTTGGCCAGGAAGTCGCCGTAGCTGCCGGCCCCCTGGACGCTGAATCCACCCGCAACGATCAGGTCGCCGGCGGCATCGACCGCGACGGAATCCACCACACTGCCTTCAAACATCTTGCGCCACTGCACGTTGCCTGAGGCGTCGTACTTCACCAGAAAACTGCCCGTCTCCTCGGGAAAGCCCGCGCTCAGCAGACCGAGGCCGGACCCGACAACGAACGAGTTTCCCGCCGCATCGACGTCCATGCTGAACACCTCGCCGACGCTCGTGCCGAACTGATCACTCCACAAAAGATTCCCCGCGGCATTGAACTTCGCGACGAAAGGGTCTGATTGGCCGTCGTTGATCGTCGTATCAAACAGGCTGCCCTCGGTCACGCCGGCCGTGAGGACGTTGCCATCGCCATCGACAGCCATATCGTTGATGCTGTCGAACTGGTAGGGAAGCGTGCCGAACTGCCGGTACCACACGGACGACTGTGCCGCCGCCGGCGACGACAGGCCGAACATCCCCGCCACCATCACCGCCGCACACGCAAATCGGATCATGTCAAACCGGATCATGGCTTTCTCCTGACTGTATTTCCAAGGACCGTTCGCAATCGCCGGCGACATCTTTCACGGTGACCAAGCGCCATCCACACCGACCGGGCTGCTCACGATCTTGCTTCGTCCGGAACCCGTCATGTGATTCCCCTCGAATGCCTGGATCGGCCCTCAAGCCAACCGGTGACGCACGGACATGGTAGGCCGCCCGCCATTGCGTCCGTGAGACGGGCCCGGGCGGTGGGAGACCGGCCGGCCAGAGCCACGTCCACCCCCACGCCCATCATGCTGCGATCCGGTGTGGCGCTGCCGAAACGACCGCGATGCCGTGAGCACGAGGCCATCGACGCGTGCCCCTCCGATCCGAGAGGCCGCGCGCGACAGACCATAGCGCCTTGCGTGGAGGTGCCTGGCTTAGCAACTCAGCGCGTAAGCGGAATACTTACTTTCCAGCTCTGCCCGCAACAACTGAAGCGAATAAAGCTTCCAGCGCAGGCGGGCGCGGTCCTTGCTCGTGGCCAGGGTCGGGTCCGCCAGCACCTGCTCAAACACTGCCCGGTGTCCGTCGATGCTGCGGTTCAGGTCGGCAATCGCGTTGGCGAGCACATCCATCTCGGTCTGCCGAGAGAACACGGCGTGGTCCAGCGTGAAACCCCTTTCGCCCGCATCGCCCTCGGCCAACCCGCCCGCGTTGGCTTGGCCCGGTTCCGGCAACTCCGGAAGTTCCACGGCCTCTTCGATGATGTCGGCCCGGACGTGGGCGATGCGTCCCGCGTCGATCGGCACGTCGTCGAAAACCAGCAGGTGGCTCTGGAGCGTGTGGTCGTGGGCCGCGGCCGCCGTGGTCGCAAACACCCAATGGTTCGACAACACGCGGGCCTCCGCCTGCCCCAGCGGGGTTTCGTCGGCGTCGAACAGCGTCACCCGGACCTTGAACGTGCCCCGCACCCGGGTCGAGACCGTCGCGAGCACGGCGTACAGCGGGCGCGGCACGTCGGCTTCATCTGCGTTGGCGTCCCGCGGAGCGGTCGCCGACAGTTCGTCGAGGTTCACGCCTTCGGGCACCTGCACCTTGTACGGGTCGCTGGCCGGGTTCCATAATCCGCGATCCAGGCGGACGTTGTGCGGGACGTCCCGGCTGAACCGCAGCCCGTACGCGGTCAGCGCGGGAATGGTCGTGGCGTCGTCACGCGCGAGCGTCGCGGCGGAGGACGCATGGAAGTAGAGGTCCTGGTCAAACGAAAACGCCGCGACGTTTCCGGGCAAGGCCATCGCTTCCGGCGCGGTCGGAGACTCGTCCGGCGCAACGGACGCCTGATCCAACGCGGCGTGACGCGCTTCGGTCGCCGTGTCGGCCTGGGGGTGGGCGGTATCCGCGAGGCCTTCCTGACCACGGCTCGGGATGCCGGTCAACATCAGGAGCGAAGCCGTGAGCCCTACGGCGGCGGCGGTGGCAACCATTGTTTTCATGATGAAGTGTCTCCGGTATTCACGTCGGTCCGACAGTTTGAACGCGGCGACCAGTGTGCGCGGGTCGCCGAGTTCGTCCAGCGTGGTGCCGATGGCGGCCGAACGGTCCGTACCCTCGGCGATCAGTTCGTGGAAGCGCTCGTCGAGGTGGTCACGGAGCTCGTGCGCGATGCGCTGCCGCTCGGCTTCGTCGAGCCGAGGGTCTCGAGTCACTGCATCGAGAAACGCTTCGAGTTCGCGTTCGGGCACGGGGGGCTCCCTGGTCGCGTGACACATCACGTTGCGGCCGCGTCGGACGGCGAATGGTTCGCCACCTGCCGCAGCGCCGGCAACACCAACCCCTGCATCCGCGCAAACAGCGCCTGCCAATCCGCGGCCTGGACCGTGAGGCGTTTCCGCCCCGCGGGACTGAGCGCGTACCACTTGCGCGGTCGGCCCGTCGTCTTCTCCCAGCTCGGCGTGACCAGGCCGTCCTTCTCCATTCGATGCAGCAGCGGGTAGAGCGTGCCGGCCTTGACCCCGGAACCCTCGGGGTCCCCGGCGTCGCGCAGCTTGCGCTGGATCGCGTACCCGTACTGCGGGCCGTCGGCCAGGACCGAGAGCACGAGCACGTCCAAAGAGCCGTGGAGCAGGTCGCGGCGGGCCTTGGGGTCGAGTTTGGCGGCGGATTTGGCGGGCGGGGTGTTCATACCGGGCCTCAATATATCGTGATTTGATATATTTCCAAATGAAATATCGCTTGGCCGCGCCAGGACGGTTCGTTATGGTCTGCGTCCCGTTGCGGGCACGCCCAGCCCGCCGGGTGCCACGGACTTCAGTCCGTGCCCGCTGACCCGATCCAGGCTGAGCAGCACGGACTGAAGTCCGTAGCCCCCAGAAGAGCCTGTTTCCCGTCAATCTGACACCCCGTTCCTGAACCCCGAACCCATACCCGAGAAAACCCATGCCCGGCACCGGCACCATCACCCAGGTCATCGGCTCCACCTTCGACGCCAAGTTCGCCGAGGCCGACCTGCCCGACATCTTTAACGCCCTCGAATGCCAGTACGACGTCGCCGGCGACCATGTCCGCCTGGTCGGCGAGGTCCAGCAGCACCTGGGCGGCGGCGAGGTCCGCTGCGTCGCGCTGGGCTCGACCGACGGCCTGGTCCGCGGGACCACCGTGACCGACACCGGTGACGCCGTGTCCGTGCCCGTGGGTGAGCAAGTCCTTGGCCGGGTGTTCAACCTGCTCGGCGACCCCATCGACGAGCGCGGCCAGGTCGCCAACCCCGACAAGCGCGCCCCGATTCACAAAGACCCGCCCCACTTCACGCAACTCAACCCGCAGACCGAAGTCCTCACCACCGGCATCAAGGTCGTCGACCTTTTGTGCCCGTTCGTCCGCGGCGGCAAGATCGGCCTGTTCGGCGGGGCCGGCGTCGGCAAGACCGTCATCATCCAGGAGATGATCGCCCGCGTCGCGCGTGAGTTCGGCGGGTACTCCGTGTTCTGCGGCGTCGGCGAGCGCACCCGTGAGGGCAACGACCTCTGGCTGGAAATGCAGGAGGCCGAGTACACCGATGAAAACGGCGAGACCGCGCACGTCATCGACAAGGTCGCCATGGTGTTCGGCCAGATGAACGAGCCGCCCGGCTCGCGCCTCCGCGTCGCGCTGTCGGGCCTGACGATGGCGGAAGAGTTCCGCGACGCGTCGGGCAAGGAGACGATGATCTTCGTCGACAACGTCTTCCGCTTCACGCAGGCGGGCTCGGAAGTGTCGGCGCTCTTGGGCCGGATGCCGTCCGCGGTGGGTTACCAGCCGACGCTTTCGACCGAGATGGGCGAGTTGCAGGAACGCATCACCTCGACCGACAAGGGCGCGATCACGTCCGTGCAGGCGATCTACGTCCCCGCGGACGACCTGACCGACCCCGCGCCGGCGACCGCGTTCTCCCACCTGGACGCGTTCGTCGTGCTGGAACGCTCGATCGCCGAGAAGGGCATCTTCCCCGCGGTCGACCCGCTGGCGTCGACGTCCCGCATCCTCGACCCCGGCGTGCTGGGCGAGCGGCACTACGCCGTCGCCCGCCAGGTGCAGTCGAACCTGCAGCGCTACAAGTCGCTCCAGGACATCATCGCGATCCTCGGCGTCGACGAGCTTTCGGAAGAAGACAAGCTCGTGGTCAGCCGGGCGCGGAAGATCGAACGCTTCCTGTCGCAGCCGTTCTTCGTCGCCGAGGTCTTCACCGGCTTCCCGGGCATCTACACGCCGCTGGAAGAAACGATCGACAGCTTCGAGCGCCTCTGCAACGGCGAGGGCGACGACCTGCCCGAGTCCGCCTTCATGTACGTCGGCACCCTCGACGACGCGAAGAAGAAGGCCGAGGACATGGCGAGCAAGGCGTAAAGCAGAACCAATTCATTACACTAAACCCTCGAAGCCCACGCCGTCACGGCGTGGGCTTCTTTTCCAGGAATTCATCTCGATACGTCCACACCACGGCCCCTTCGTCAAGGTGATCAACGATGTAGTTGAACGCGTTGGCCTGATGGCGTCGATCACACACCCGCACGATCTTCCCCTTCCGTGCCCACACCCCGCCGGGCTCGGCAAGCTTCTCCGCGGCAAGTCGCTTGGACGAACGCTCCTTTGCGACCCCCATGAAGAACCGCACGGGGTCCGTCACTCGAAGCCCACGCCGTGACGGCGTGGGCTTCCGGGGGTGAGGGAACTTCGCCAGAACGTGCAAGTGTGTCGCCCCCACCGCGATGGCCAACACCTCCAACCCATGCACGTCACGCAGCGCGTGCATCACCGCTTCACAAACCACCCGCCGCGCCACCGGCGACAGCACCACCGCCTCCCGCGTCATCCGACGCTTCGCCGCGTCGTGCCGCCGCGTGTAATCCTCCTTCGGCGTCTCCTTGTAATCCCCCTCGACGTGCTCCCGGTGACCACGCGTGCGGAACCCCTTCGGATCACCCGGCAGCCACGCCCCGTAGGTGCTCGCCATGCAGTGGCACCAAACACCATTCCTATCCATCACAAACCTCCCCAGAAGCCCACGGATTCAATCCGTGGGCTTCTTGTGCTTGGCAAGGAGCAATGAAACCGCGTCGGCAACCCGTTGAAATCTCAGCTTTTCTGAATGACAGCGTTGGGTCACGGCACCTTTCAGTTTCACCCCATCAAAAGCTGATGACGGATCAAACTTAATCACGAACTCATTCGATAGACGGGCGTACCGAGTGGACTTGATGCCGCCGCCGGCAAGACGGAATCCAAACTCCGATTTATCCGTCACCAGTCGCTCCACGATCAGCTTTCGAAGCTGAACGTCGGCTACCGGCTGCAACACAACGTGAGTTCTTAATCCTCGTTTGCCCACTTCGAAGCGCAAGACCAGCCAGTGGGCTTCCCCAAATCTGCCGGGCTTGCCGATGGGTTCGGTATCCTCGGCGATGGTCGGATGTCCGTAAACCACACGTCGCCCGGTCTGATTCAGCTTGATCCAGCCTTGATCAGATGCTTCGACCGCCTGCATCACCTCAGAAACGACCAACGCCGATCCAGAACCCACGTGCTCCACAATCAGATCAATCGCCTGCCGGTGGTTCTTGTAAATCTCCCGGCATAACTCCTCAATCGTCTCGTCGCTCATCAGTCGGCTCCGGATCAGGCTCAGGTAGTGTTCGAGGAAGTTGAGGACGTCGTCGCCCATCTGGTCACCGTGCGCATCCACGGTCTTGCGCAATGCGTCGTGCAGTTGGGCGTAGCTGTAGACGGTCCAGGCTTCCTCGCTGGGTTCGTCGCCTTCGGGGGTGAGGTAGACGAACTGGCGGTGGGCGATCTGGCTTAGTTCGGGGTCGTTTTCGATCGTGTCGTGGTAGCGCTTGAGCTGGTTGGAGTGTTCGCTGGAACCGATCTTGTTTTCGAGGGCGACGAGGAAGGCGGGGTCCTTGCCGGTGATGAGCAGGTCGATGTTTTTCCATTCGCGGCGGACGTCGATGCCGCGGAGCTCGCCGCCGTCGAGTTTGATGGGGCTGAAGAGCCGGTGCTCGCCGGGCGGGGTGTTGCGGAGCAGGTCCATGAGGACAGCGCGGAGGAAGAGCCCGCCCAGGCCGTGCGACTCGCCGGGATCGAGCAGCCAGGCGAGGAAGTTGGAGTGGCTGAGTTCGCGGTTCACCACGCCGAGCGCGTCGAAGATGTTGAACCGGCCGATCTCGGCTTCAAGCTTGAGCAGGTCGCCGTTGTCGGCAACGAAATCTTCGAGGACGAGGAGGTCGTCGGGGGAAGGAACATCGTCGGCGGGGTCGGGGGAGGCGTCAGGGCCCGGCATGGGTTGAAGCTACCGCGGAGCGTGATCGGGAGTCAACGAAAAAAGCCCACGCCGAGACGGCGTGGGCTTCTTGGGTTTTTTCTGGGGTGATGAAACGAAGTACCCGGAGGGCTCAGCCCTGCCGACGGCGTGACGCCAGCAAGCCCAGGCCCAACAGGCCCGCGGCGAAGGCGGTCGGGGAGGGGACGGCAGAGGGGTTGCCGCCGTCGTCGCCGGTGTCGGGGGATTCGCCGGTGCCGGGCATTTCCGGGACGTCCGGGGTTTCGGGGTCTTCCGGGTCGAAGGGGTTGATCGGGGTCTCGGGGTCTTCCGGTTCCTCGGGGTCCATCGGCTCGATGGGGGTCTCGGGTTCTTCGGGCGTCTCCGGCTCTTCCGCGACAACCGAGATGCCGTTGATGATGACCAGTTCGTCGGTGCCGACGGGCTCGAAGTTTTCGTAGTCCGAGTCGGAGTAGTTGCGGGCCGGCCCGTCTTCGAACGGTGCCTCGAAGGCGAAGGTCGGCAGCGCGGCGATGGCGTCGATCACGGCCAGGCCGGCGGCGTCCACGATCTGACCGAACACGGTGAACCCGCCGTTCTGGTTGTCGAGGTTGGCGGAGTTGTCGGCGAGGTTGAAGAACCACTCGCGGCTGCCGGAGTTGGGGTCATCGGGCTGCTTGGCCAAGGCGATGGTGCCGCGGGTGTTGGAGATGCCCGGCTCGTTCTGGACGGTCCCGCGCGAGGGGACTTCGGGGTAGAGGTTGGGCTCGACGCGGTCCTGGCCGTCGAAGAGGTAGCGGCCGCCCTGGATGACGAAGCCCGGCATGGAGCGGTGGATGATGGTGCCGTCGTAGTCGCCGGACTCGACGTAGTCGAGGAAGTTGGCGACGTGGAGCGGGGCCTCGTCGTCGAAGAGCTCGACGTTGATGTCGCCGAGCACGGTGTCGAAGACGACCATCGTGCCGGCGTCGGCCGGGGCGGGGGCCAGGCAGGCCGCGGCGGCCAACAGGGCCGGGGCGGCGGGGGCAAGAACACGGTTCATCACTCACAACCTCCGGGGGCTGAATACACGGATCGCGTCCGGATAAGGATAACGGAACGGGGTTCAGAACACACCCCCCAACCCGGCAGAATCGCGCTCAAATCGTGTTCAGGCCCGAAAAAATGCGTTTTTGGAGCCGTGAGGCGGGTTTCGGGGCGGCGGCGGAGGCTCGGCGGGGTGCCGGATCGGTACAATTCGGCCGTGTTTCGACGCTGGACCACCCGCACGACAACCCGCACGCACCCGCATTCGGGGGGTTCCCGGGGTGGGCGGCCGTGAACGCGGACTTAGAAAAGAACGGCGAGCGGCGGTTCGTCTCGCGGGGCGGGCTGAAGCTGGACGCGGCGCTGGAGGCGTTCGGGCTGGACGTGGCCGGGGCGGTCTGTGCGGACCTGGGTTGCTCGACCGGCGGGTTTGTGGATTGTCTGCTGCAACGCGGGGCGGCCCAGGTGTTCGCGGTGGACACGGCCTACGGCGAGTTGGCGTGGACCTTAAGAAACGACGACCGGGTCACGGTGCTGGAACGCACGAACGCGCTACACGCCGACCCCCCAGAGGAGGCCGCGGGACATTGCGCGCTGGTCACGGTGGACCTGGGCTGGACGAAACAGGCCAAAGCGCTGCCCGCGGCAGCGAAGTGGTGCGGCCCGGACGGGCAGGTGGTGACGCTGGTCAAGCCGCACTACGAATCGGGCCGGCACCGGCTGGACGACGAAGACGCCGCGGCCATCGCGCGGGACACACTCGCGGCGGTCGCCGACGCCGGGTGGACGGTGCATGGCTGCGAGCCGGCGGCGGTGCGCGGCGGGAAGGGAAAGAACCTCGAGTTCGTGGCGTGGTTGACGCCGCCACAGCAAGGCGGAGCGTCCGCTTAAACCGTGCCGAGTGCGCCGATGTCGGCGCACCTTTCATGAGGTCCCGCGATGTGCGTTGGGAACGGTTGCAACCAGGGGCTGCATCGCCGAGGCTGTAGCCCTTGAGTGGTCGCGCGGTCATCCTGGGTTTGTTGCTGGCGCTGCTCGTGGCGTCGTTCACGTATTTCAACGACGCGGTCATCCAACAGACGCCGTTTATCGGGAACTTTCTGCCGGTCAGCGTGTTCGGGATCGTGGTCGTGCTGGGGCTGGCGGTCAACCCGCTGTTGGCGCGGGTGAAAAAAAACTGGGCGCTGCGTTCGGGCGAGCTGATGTTGGTGACGGCGTTGGGGCTCGCGGCGTGCGGCTGGCCGGGGTCGGGGCTGTACCGCACGTTCGCGACGGCGCTCGCGCTGCCGGGCGACATGGTGCGCAACAAGACGGGCTGGCAGGCGGCGGGGGTGATGTCGTACGTGCCGGACGGCTCGCCGATGCTGGCCGACGCGCACGTGCGCGGCGTCGGCCGGCGGGAGGCGGCGCAGTCCACGGGCGGCCGAACACTCGGCGAGGCGTTGCGCGCCGACGACGCGGGGGCCGCGGCAACACAGGTGTGGCGGTTGCTCTCGGAAACTCAGCGGGCGCTGATCACGTCGATCGACGACGCGGACCGCGTGCCCAGCGACGAACGCGCACGGGTGATCGAGGCGCTGAACGAAACGCTGATGCTGGTGAACTGGGTAGAGACGCTGCCGAGCAAGGCGCTGCCCGACGAGGCGGTGCGTTGGTTGGAGACGCGCGACGCATTGCTCGAAGAACTCGCCGCGGTCGAGGCCGAGCTGGAAGCGCTGCGCGAAACAACGGACGAACAAGCCGAAGCGGGCCGGGTGGATGCGCTGCGGGCGCGGGCGCGGTCGTTACGGGACACCGCGGCGCGGTCGGGCCTGGTGCTGCACGCCGAGCGGATGGCGAACCGGTGGGCGTTGGCGTCGGCGCTGCCGGCGCACGTGCTGCCGCCGCCTCAGGGCCACGGCGTGTTGCCGGCGCACGGCCTGGCGGACCCGTGGGTGACGGACGGTTTGCTGGTCACCCGTCAGGAAGACAAACGCTGGCCGTGGGACGCGCTGCCGTGGCGAGTGTGGGCGCCGTCGCTGTACCGCTGGACGGGGTTGCTGCTGCTGTTCGGTTTGATGGCGACGTGCCTGGCCATGATCGTGCACCCGCAGTGGAGCCGGCGCGAGTTGTTGCCGTATCCGCTCGTGTCGTTCGTGTCGGAAACCGTCGAGCGCGGCCGCGATGCGCAGGGCCGGCCGGGCATCCTCCCGGCGATCTTTTCGTCGAAGCTGTTCTGGATCGGCGTGGCGTCGATGTTCATCCTGCACGGCGTCAACGGCCTGCACCAGTGGTTCAACGCGGTGCCCGAGATCCGCACGTCGTTCGACCTCACGCCCGCGCGGGCGGCGATCCCCGGCGCCGAAAAAGTCCCCACGACATTCCGCGTCTTCTACCCGATCCTCTACCCATCGGTGATCGCGTTCACGTTCTTCCTGACGCTGTCGGTCGGGTTCTCGATGAGCCTGTCGATGTTCGCGTGGCTGCTGCTGGGCATCGTCGTCATCGGCAGCGGCGCGAGCTTCGGCCAGGGGTTTTACGACGCGAAGGAAGGCAACCTGCTGCGCTTCGGCTCGTTCGTCGCGATGGTTCTGGTGATCGCTTACACGGGTCGGCGGTACTACCTGTCGGTGGCGCTGGGCACGGTGGGTTGGAACGCGGATCGAGGCGCGACGCCGCGCGCCGCGGTGTGGGCCGGGCGTGCGTTGGTGCTGCTGGGCGTGTTGTCGGTGTGGTGGCTGCAACAGGCGGGCCTGGGGTGGGGCTGGGCCGTGGTGTTGATCGTGGTGTCGCTGGGTATCTGGCTGGTGATGGCGCGCGTCGTGGCGGAGACGGGATGCTTCTACGTGCAGCCTGGCCTGATCCCGGTGGGCGTGCTGGCGGCGCTGCTGGGTCACGAGGCGATGGGCCCGACCGGGCTGCTGCTGATCGGCCTGGCGAGCATGATCGTCATCGGCGACCAGCGCGAAGCCGTGCTGCCGTTCATCGTGCACAGCCTGAAGTTCGCGGAACGCAAAGACGCATCAAACCTCGGTGCCAACGAATCTGCGGCAGAAACGCAAAACGAATCCCGCGCTCGCCGCCGCATGCCGTCGCTGGGTTCGGGCGGGGTCATGGTCGCGGGGGTCGTCGTCGCGTCGCTGCTGATCGCGGGCGTCGTGACGCTGACGATGCAGTACGCCCTGGGCCTGAACAACGCGGACTGGTGGGGCGTGCAGTGGTTCCCCGAGATGGCGTGGAACGACCTGACGCGGCGCGTGCAGGACATGTCGGCGGACGGCACGCTGATCCCCGTCGCGTGGGGCGATTGGACGCAGCGCTTTTCGATGTCGCTCTCAGCGCCCGGAGCGTGGGGCTGGACGACCGCTGGCTTCGTTGCGTTGTTGGTGTGCGCGGCGGCGCGGCTGCGCCTGCCGTGGTGGCCGATCCACCCGGTGCTGTTCCTGGTGTGGGGCACGACGCCGATGGAGCGCTTCGCGTGGTCGTTCGTGCTGGGTTGGCTGTGCAAGCTCGCGGTCGTCAAGCTCGCCGGCGCCAACGGCTACCGCGCGGCCAAGCCGCTCATGGTCGGCGTGATCGCCGGCGAACTCATCGCCGCGCTGGTCTGGACCGCCGTCGGCGTGACGTACTACCTCACGACCGGCACCACGCCGTCGAGCTATATCATCCTCCCGCAATGACGCCATGAGCCCGACCGCCCTGCAACCCGGACGCTCCGCGGCGACCGAGCCGACCCATCGGGTTGCGCCGCAAGGGCTCGGCACCGATCCGGAATCGGGGGGCGCGTTCGCGCAGCACGTCGCGTGGATGGGGATCGAACTCGCGCTGCCACGGGCCTGGGCGTGTGTGCGTCATGCCTGCAATCCGAACCACGGCGCGCTGGTGTTCGCCGATCGGCTGCGGCCACGCCTGCAACTGCGCTGGGACACACTGAAAGAACAAGATGCATCAACCTTCGAGGCGCACCGCGTCCTGAACAACTACCGCCACGCGGTCCTGGCCGAGGATGAAGACTCGGAGGTCTGCCCGGTACATCGCGAAGGGCCGTGGGCGTGGGTGACGCGCCGGCGCGACGACGGGTCGGTGCTGGGGCGGGCGCTGCGCTTGGATTCGTTCGGCCCGCGCGTCGTCGAGATCACGGTCACTGACCCGCCGTGCATCCCGGAACATCCGTCATCGCAGCACGGGCACACTCAGGCAACCCTGTCCCCGACGATCGACACGGCCCAACTGTTGCGCCGAGCGCACGTCCGTTGTGCGGCCGACGAAGCCACGCAATGGCGGCTGCTCGGCCTGCACGCGCACACCCCCGCCGGCTGGACGCCCCACCGGATCGTGGCCAATCCGGCTGACGTGTCGCTGTGTTTTTCAATCGACACGAAGCCCCATCGCCCAGTGGTCGCCGTGCGCCGCCGCGGGTTGCTCGACGCGTGGTTCGACGGCGATCTCGCGAAGACGTTGCGCGAACAACACTCCGGGCGACAGATTGAAATCGAACCGTCCCCACACCCGGACTTCGACACGCTCGTTTCCGGCCGCGCGAACCAGCCGCGCTGGCAGCGCCTCCTGCGGCCGCGCGTCCGCGCGGTCCACGGCCGCGTCGATCACGACCGCCAACACCTGCTCACGCTCGAACTCGAACGCCGTGCCGCGCGCGAACTCGACCCGGCCGACTTCCGCTGCGCCCTGGACACGCCGTGATGACCACCGCCGCCCCCGCCCGGAACCGCCGCGTGATGACCCGCCGACGCACGCACCGCTTCACCGAAGCGCTGAGCGTCGAACAGCTGCTGCACGGCGTGCCGATGCGCAACAAGGCCGTGCTCGAACGCCGGACCGCCGAAGGGGTCGTACTCGAACTGCCGATCCGTCGGCGGTGGTGGAACGGGCCGCCGCTGTCCTGGCTGTTCCCGCTGCGCGGCCGGCGTCGCTTCGCGCTCGACACGCTGGGACGCGAGGTCTGGGAAGACGTGGACAACACACGGTCGGTCGAAACTTTGGTCGAAGGTTTTGCGGACCGGCACCACCTCTCGTTTCAAGAAGCCCGGCTGATGGTCGCCGCCTTCCTGAAGATGCTCGTCGAGCGCAGCCTGATCGTGCTCACGGTCGATGCGGACAACGCGGACGAGGAAGAAGACCACGACACAAACAACCAACCCGGCGGTGACACGTGACGCGCCTCGCCGCCGAACGGCAGAAGGGCTTGTCGCCCGGCGTGAGCCTGCGCCTAGTCGCCACCGGCGTGGGCTTCCGACTGATGCGGTCGGGCGTGACCGTCGCCGTGCAGGCACTGGCGGTGGCGTTCCTGGTGTATGTGTTCGCCGCGGCGACGATCGACACCACCGTGCAACGCCGCGCCGCCGAGGCGATCGCCCCCTACCGAAAGGCCGACGCCCAACTCACCCGCCTGCGCCAGCCTGACACCGTCCGCACCATCACCGAAACCCTTCAACACGGCGGCGAAGAACGGCTGGCCGAATACGCCACATGGGCCGGCTTGACCGACACCGAACTGGCAGACGCCAAGTGGCTCGCGCAGCAGTGGCACGACGCCCAGCGCTGGCACGAATCCCTGCCCGATGACGACCGCGTGTTGTTGTTCGGCGACCAGCCGCTCCTCGAAGCCACCGTCCAGCTCGACGACCCCGACGAACGCCGACGTCTGGAACAGCGCCTCGCCGAACGACAACTCGAACCGCCCGGCGGTGCCGCACCATGGGTCGCGTTCTTCGACGAACCGCTGGCCCGACTCATGACCACCGCCCAACGCATCCGCGCCGGGCATATCCGTGCCCTGAGCCGGCTCGACCCCGCGACGATGCAACACGCCTCGGACGAGCAGGCGTCGCAAACACTCGCCGAAGCCGGCTTCCGGATCACCGAGGCACAACTCACCGACCTGCGCCCGTTCGCCGAGCGTCTGCACACCGCCGCGGCCATGACCGAAGCGCTACAGGACCCCGACGTCCGCCGCGCTATCGCACGCCGGGCCCGGGTCACGATCAACAGCGTCACCCCCGAGGTCGCGCGCGACGTGATCGCCACGCCCGCCGACGCCGCCTGGCTCCACGAACGCCTGGCCGAACGCAACACCGCCGACGCCCCGCCCACCGCGGACGCGCTGTTCGACTACGCCGACCACGCCCGCCGCGAGCAACGCCTCGCCGACGCCCTGCCCGCCTCGAGTTCCGCCGCCACGAACGAACCCGCTGCGATGTCCGCCTCCACCGAGTCGCGCTGGCTCGGCCTGCCGCCGCGCACGCTGCTGCTCATCGCGCTGTCCTGCCTGGTCTGCGTCGTCGGCGTCGCCAACGCCATGACCATGTCCGTCACCGAACGCTTCTCCGAGATCGCCACCATGAAGTGCCTGGGCGCCCGCAGCGGCTCGGTGATGACCATGTTCCTGCTCGAGTCCGCGGCGCTGGGCGTGGCCGGCGGGGTCGTCGGCACGGCACTGGGGTTAGCGCTCGCCGCCGCCGGCGGGTTCGTGCGCTACGGCACGCTGCTCGCGATGGCGGGCGACGCGCTGGGCACGCTCGGACTCGTCGCGCTGGGCGCGCTCGCGCTGGGCGTGGTGCTCTCGGTCATCGCCGCGCTCCTGCCGTCCTGGTTCGCCGCCCGCCTGCCCCCCATCGCCGCCATGCGCGTCGAGTGAACGAAACCCTGCACACAACACCGAGTCATTCAGAACAGGATTTTCATGATGAGCAGGATGGACAAAACAACCACCGCCTGATTCATATTGCTCCAATCCTGATCATCCTGCTCCTCCTGATAAAAACCGCTTACCTATAAAACGTTGTCCAACACCCCACCCCATCCCGACCAGGAACGCCCCGCCGCGATCCGCACGCTCGACCTCGCCAAGCAGTACGGCACGGGCGACGCCGCAACCCACGCGCTGCGCGGGGTCGAGATCAACTTCCACCGCGGCGAGTTCATCGCCGTCATGGGGCCGTCCGGCTCGGGCAAGAGCACGCTGTTCAACATGGTCGGCGCGCTCGACGCGCCCTCGGCCGGCCGCATCCTCATCGACGAGGTCGACGCCGCCCAGCTCTCCGCCAATGAACTCGCGTTCCTGCGCTGCCGGAAGATCGGCTACATCTTCCAGTCCTACAACCTCGTGCGCTACATGACCGCGCTCGAGAACGTCACGCTGCCCATGGTCTTCGCCGGCATCGACGCCGAAACCGCCCACAAAAAAGGGATGCAGCTGCTCGAACAGGTCGGCATCGCCGACCGCTGGGACCACCGCCCGCTCGAACTGTCCGGCGGCCAGCAGCAGCGCGTCGCCATCGCCCGTTCGCTCGCCAACAACCCGATGATCCTCCTCGCCGACGAGCCGACCGCGAACCTCGACTTCAAGACCGGCCGCGAGGTGCTCGACCTGCTCGAACGCATCAACAAAGACCGCCAGGTCACCGTCATCTGCTCGACCCACGACCACCGCCTGCTCGCCATGTGCGACCGCATCGTCTGGGTCCGCGACGGCCGGATCGAACGCATCCAGAAGCGCGAAGACCTCGAGATCACCGTCGGACACATGGCCGGGGAGGACGACCAGTGACGCAAGGCTTGCGAGACAAGACGCAAGACCCCGGCGCGAGGCTTGGGCCATCCTCCCTCTCCCTTCCAGGGAGAGGTGGCCCGCGCAGCGGGTCGGTGAGGGTCGGGGCCAACGTCACCCGCGACGCCCGAGCGGACCCTCACCCCGGCCCTCTCCCTGAAAGGGAGAGGGCGGAGAGGATCGCGATTCGGAAGGTTATTGGCTTGTCGATGTGCCTATTGATTTGTGTTTTGTTGACATCCACAAACGCGCAGACACCGGACAGAGCATCCGCCGCTTTCACCGCCGACGTCCGCGCCATGACGCAACATCCGCACCGCCTCGCCGGCAGCGACGAGAATCTCGACGCCGTCGCGTACGTACGCGATCAGCTCGACGCCTCGGGCGTCGACGACGTGGTGACCCTCGACACGCCCGTCTGGTTGCTGGACAGCGACCCCGAACAGGTCTGGCTTCAAGTCGGCGGCAAAACGATGTCGCTGGAACTCATGCGACCCAACGTCATCGTGCCGCCCGTCACGCCGCCCGGCGGTTTGACCGGGCCGGTCGTCTACCTCGGTGACGGCGAATCCCCCGACGCGCGCCACGCCAACCTGCAAGGCGCCATCGCCGTGCTCGACTACGGCGTGGTCCCCGACGCGTGGCACCGCGCCTTCGAGCGTGGCGCCAAGGCCGTGATCTTCCTGAGCGGCAACCACGGCGCGTCGGGCGACGCCTCGCGGTTCATCAAGCACGCCTCCGTACCGGTCAACTTCCCGCGCTTCTACGCCCCGCCCGCCGACCACGACACAGAACCCGTCATCGACCTGACGCAAGCCCACCCGCGCGCCACGTTGCACGCAGCCGCGCAGTGGCGGCCGCGCCACGCCCCGAGCGTGTTCGCCATGATCCGCGGCACCGACCCCGCCGCCAACGCCGACGGCGTCATCGTGTTGTCTGCCGCCCTCGACAGCCTGGGCAGCGTGCCGCACCGCAGCCCCGGCGCACGTCAGGCCGGCAACGCCGCGATCCTGCTCCGCGCCGCGCGGCGCTGGGCCGACGACCCGCCGCGCCAGGACGTGCTGCTCGTGTTTTTCAACGGCCAGTCCGTCGGGCTCGAAGCGTCGCGCGTCTTCTACGACACCCTCACGCTCAACCCCGACGAGCTCGAAGACCAACAAGCCAACCACCAGGCCGAGGCGGAACACCTCGAAACCCTCCGCGCCTCGCTCGATGCCGCGATCCAAGACAAAGCACGGATCGGAGACGACGACGCGCTGCGCCGCCTTCTCCAGCGCGAAGCCGACGCGGCCGCTGCCGACCTCGCCCAGAGGCGCCGCACGCTCCGGCTCGACCTATCCAACCCGGACAAAGACACCGCCCGCATCGAGCAACAACTCAAAGAAACTGCGTCCCGGGTGCAGCAGTGGGACGCCCTGCGCCGCGCGCTCCACAACCCTGACGCCGCGTCGGACGACCAACTCGCCGACTCACCTGTGCGCGAAGAGGTCCTGGAGCGCGCCGCCGCCTTCGTGCGGCAGAGCGAGCAATCCGTCGCCGACGCCCGACGCATCGACCGCCAGCGCGCGGCCCTCCGCGAACTGATCGCGCCCGAAGCCGACCGCGAGCCACGCGTCCGCCTCCACATCGACCTCGAACTCTCCGGCGACTCGACGACCTGGGGCGCGTACCTGGGCAACGACACCGACGACTTCACGCAAGCCCGTGCCGTGCGCCCCAGCGGCGACGCGCCGGGGTACTACGCCACCGTCCTCGCCCACCTGCGCGGCAGCCTGCCGGAAAACGTCGGCACCACCGACGACGAGTGGGCCGGTCTGGACCCGCGCACGCTGCGCGACCCGTGGGGCGGACGCCGCCTCGTCCCCGCCGAGATCCCGACCGCCGGCACCCTCGCCGGGCACCACGCGTTCCTTCATCTGGCGCTCACGAACCTGCATGACGCCCGGCCGCGCGAAGGCCAACCCGCCGACACCGCCGACCGCCTCGACCTCCCGCGCTTCTTCAAACAGGGCGACGCCGCGCTGCGTCTGATCCGCGCCGCGATCGACCGGCCCGGCCTGCCGCGCCGCGGCACGTTCACCAACCACACGCTCCGCCGCGTGCCGGCGTGGTCGCCGCGCGGCAGCGACGGGCCCTCCGCGCAGCGCTGGGTCGTCGGCGGCCTGTCCGAAGACCGCCCCGCCGCCGGCGTCATGATCGCCGTCTGGCCCACCCACGAGGGCGATTGGGGCCGCGACAACGCCTGGCGTATCCACGCCCAGTCCGGGCTGTCCTATTACGAGCCCGCGCGCCGCCTCCGCACCAACGCCAACGGCCGGTACGCCCTGCCCGCGCTGCACGACGAGCTCGACCAGCACTTCGTCACCCTCGCCGCCGACTTCGATGCGCAGGGCCAGGTCAACGCAATCACCACCTGGGAGACGATGCTCGCCAACCTCACCGCCACACCGCGCACCGACCTGCTGCCCGCGCGCGGCGACGCCGTGGTCTTCCGCCCACACGAGTACAACGACGCCCAGCCGCTCACCGTTCTGCTCCCCCACCGCGACACCCGGCCGCGCGGAAACGCCTCCATCCGCGGCAAGCTCTCGCCGTTCGGCTTCGTCTACCTCCACCCCTCGCAGGATGTGGAACACGCATCGTTCTTCCAGGCAGGCGGCGCGGTGCGACTCGAATTCGACGCGCCCGAGGGGGAAGCCGACGCAAAACCCACCCGCGACGCCGCCCTCTTCAGCGCCCGCAACCTCTGGACGCTCGACGAAGACCGCCTCGCCCAGCTCCGCCGCCGCGCCATCATCCGTGAAGACCTCGAAGGCCTGCACCGCCGCGGCCGCGACGCCTTGCCAAAGCCCGACGACCTCGCCGGCACAACGGACGCCCACGACGCAGGCACCTCCGCCCGACTCAGTTACGCGCTGTCGCGCCGCGTCTACCTGCCGCTGCGTTCGACCATGAACGACCTCGTGGCCGGCATCGTCGTACTGCTGGGCCTCACCATCCCGTTCTCGTTCGCGCTCGAGCGCCTCGTCGTCGGCGCATCGAGCATCCACGGCAGGGTCGCGGGGTTTTCGGCGTGCTTCCTCCTCACGTTCGTGCTGCTTTACCTCACGCACCCGGGCTTCGCCATCGCGACCGCGCCGGTGCTTATCTTCCTCGCCTTCACCATCCTGCTGCTCTCGGCTTTGGTGATTGTGCTGCTGACGCGCAAGTTCCGCGTCGAACTCGCCGCGATGCACGGCCAGGGCGCGGGCTCGCACAAGCTCGAAACCTCGCACGCCGCCACGCTCGTCGCCGCCATCCAGATCGGCATCTCCACGATGCGCCGCCGCAAGACCCGCACCGCGCTCACGCTGCTCACCGTCACCGTGCTCACCTTCACCGTCGTCTGCTTTGCCGGCTTCGAACCCAAGCTCGCGATCCGCACCACGCCGCTGGGCCCGACCCCCGACACCGCTCCGCCCGAAGCGCTGCTCGTGCGCAGCCCGGACTATTCGGAACTGCCGCCGGCGCTGCGCGAGCTCACCCGCGAAGCCCTCGCCGGAAACAACGTCACGGCCGAGCCGATCGTCTGGTGGTCCGGCATCTCGCTCGCGCTCGCCCGGGACGACGGCACCGCCGACACCCAGGCCCGCGCCGTCATTGGCCTGACCCCCGACACCGTGCAGCGCTGGCCCGCGCTCGCTGCCGCGCTCAACTCCGAGGGGTCGACCGACCCAAAACAAATCGCCGACGCGTTGTCCGGCGACGGCGTCCTGCTCCCGCCGCGCCTCGCCCGCAGCCTCGACCTCGACGTCGGTGACGTCATCCGCATCGAGGGCGTCCGCGCCACCGTGACCGGCACGTTCGACCCCGACGGGCTCACGCGCCTGCGTCACCTCGACAACCGCCCGCTGTTGCCCGTTGATTTTCTCGACGCCGCCTCGACACTGATTGCCGGTGCCGGTTCGGACGGGATCATGGCCGGCGAGTTCAACGCCCAGGAGTTCCAGTACCTCAGTGCGACACAGACCATCGTCGGCGGCGCCGACTTCACGCGCAAGCTCGGCGGCGACACACACCTGCTGACCGTCTTCACGCAAGACACGGAAGCACGCGACCGCATGCCCGACGACCTCGCCCGCGCCGTGACCGTCCCCGTCTGGTCCGCCGGGACCACGGGGTTGGAAAGACGCACGCTCGGCGTCACCGCGGCGCTCGACGCCGGGCCCTCGCTGTTCGTGCCGCTCATCCTCGGCGGCTTGATCGTGTTCGGCACGCTGCTGGGCTCCATCACCGACCGCAAGGAAGAAATCGCCACCTTCAGCGCATTGGGCCTTGGCCCCGCGCACGTCGGCGCACTGTTCGTCGCCGAAGCCGCGGTCTACGCCATCGTCGGCGGCATGGGCGGGCAACTGCTCGCGCAAGTCCTCGCCGCGAGCGCCCAGGCGCTCAGCGACGCCGGTATCGGCCGGCCGCTGCCGATCAACTACGCGTCGAGCAACGCGCTGCTGGCCATCACCGCCGTCGGAATCACCGTCATGATCTCGGCGCTCTACCCCGCCTGGCGCGCCGCACGCTCCGCCAACCCCGGCGTCGAACGTGCGTGGAAGCCGCCCAAACCCAAGGACGGCAAGCTCGACGCCCGCCTGCCCTTCACGCTCTCGGCCTACGACATGACCGGCGTGATGGCCTTCCTCGCCGAGCACCTCGCCGCCCACCGCGACGCCGGGCTCGGCCGCTTCGCCACCCAGGCCGTTGCCTTACGTGAAGGAAGTGACGGCCGACCCGAACTCTTCGCCGAGGTCGCGCTCGCACCGTTCGACCTGGGCGTGACGCAGGAGTTCTCGCTGTCCCCCACCCCCACCGACCTCCCGGGGGTGGACGAGGTCGCCGTCACCGCCACCCGCACCTCCGGCAGCACCGGTGACTGGAACCGCACCAACCGCGTCTTCCTCCGCGACCTCCGCCGCCAGTTCCTGCTGTGGCGAACGCTTTCCCCTCAAGCCATCCAGCGCTACCGCGACGAGGCGCTGCGCTCGATGGGCTCGGGTGAGCGACAGAGTTCCAGTGAGAGACAGGGCGGGGGTGAGTAGGGTCTGGGGCTTGGGGTTTGGGGTATGACCGAAGCAAGAAAGCACAAGAACACGACAACACGAACTTGATCCCACTTTCCAACACCAAACAACACAAGACACCCGTCCCAGCCACAAACCACCCACCCAAACCCCAAGCCCCAGCCCCCAGACCCGCGCCCGAAGCGCTCTAACCCGATGGCCACCCAGAAGCCCACCACCACCAAGACGCCCAAACCCAAGCGCGTCGACCGCGAGCTCGAGGAGTTCCGCGACCTCATGGTGCCGCCCGGCACGTTCGAGAACGGCTTCACGTGGTCGTCGCTCCTGGGCGCGCTCTTCGTCGCGCTGCTCATGGTGCCCGGGTCGATCTACATGACCCTGCTCGCCGGCGCATCCATCGGCCCGGCCGCGCAGTGGGTCACGCTCATCCTCTTCATCGAGGTCGCCCGCCGCGCCAACCAGCACCTCCGCAAGGCCCAGATCTTCACGCTCTTCTACATCTCCGGCGCGATCATGGTCACCGCGTCGCAGTTGCAAGGCGGCTTCCACGGCGGCCTGGGCGCATTGTGGTCGCAGTTCTACGTCCAGTCCGACGCCGCGCGGGCCTCCGGCGTCGCCGACGCCATGGACGGCCTCAACTGGGTCGCGCCCATGGACCCCGAGGTCCTCGCCTCCCGCTCGCTGCTCCGCTGGGAGTGGCTGCCCGCCATCGGGCTCATCGCCTTCACCATGATCATCGGCCGCATCGACAACATGGTGCTTGGCTACGGCCTGTTCCGCGTCACCTCCGACATCGAGCGCCTCCCCTTCCCCATGGCCCCTATCGGCGCTCAGGGCATCCTCGCGCTCTCCGAAGAACAGGACGAAGACCAACTCACCCACGCGCCCGACGATGATCCCACCGATCCACTGAACGACGACAAACAACGCAACTGGCGCTGGCGCGTCTTCTCCATCGGCTCGATCATCGGGCTCGCGTTCGGCTTCGTCTACCTCGGCATCCCCACCGTCACCGGCGCGCTCTTCGAACGCCCCATCACCCTCCTGCCCATCCCCTTCGTCGACTACACGCAGGACACCGCCTCGCTCCTGCCCGCCGTCGCCTTCGCCATCTCGCTCGACCTGGGCCAGGTCATCTTCGGCATGGTGCTGCCCTTCTGGGCGATGGTCGGCTCGTTCATCGGGCTGCTCGTCACCGTCGTCCTCAACCCCATCCTGCACTCAGGGCTCCCCGACGCGATCCCCCTGCTCGGCGCATACGACGGCGGCACGCTCACGTCGTGGAACCCCGGCGACTCCATGCAGCAGACGGTTTACAAAAACAACGTCGACTTTTATTTCAGTTTCTCCATCGGCGTCGCGCTGACCATCGCCGCCGCGGGCTTCATCTCCGTCTTCCGGCAGGTCCGCGAAGCCAAGCGCAAACGCAAGGAAGAACAACGCCTCGGCATCGAGCTCGACGACGCCTTGGACGTCCCCGAAGGCCGCGGCGACATCAAGCCCTGGTTCGTCATCCTCACCTACATCGTCACCACCGCCCTCTACCTCGGCGTGTCGTGCTGGCTGCTCTGGATCTCCGACGGCGAGATCCACGGGCCGCTTGTGGCGATCATGCTCTTCTATGCGCTCATCTACACGCCGATCATCTCTTACGTCACCGCCCGCCTCGAAGGCATCGCCGGCGAAGTGATCAACCTGCCCTTCGTCCGCGAGGGCTCGTTCATCCTGTCGGGCTACCAGGGCGTGGCCGTGTGGTTCCTGCCCATCCCCATGCACAACTACGGCTCGATGACCGTCTTCTACCGCCAGTGCGAACTCACCGGCACCAAGTTCTCGTCGATCTGGAAGTCCGAGCTGCTGCTCACGCCGATCATCCTCGTCGGCTCGCTGCTCTTCGCCCACTTCATCTGGTCGCTCGGCCCGATCCCCGGCCCGCAGTACCCCTTCGCCCAGGAGTGGTGGGAGGTCACCGCCGAAAACCTCTCGCTCGTTTTCTCATCAACCTTGGGCGGGTACAGCGAATTCGAACAGGCCTTCCGCCTCGACTACATCGCCGCGGGCTTCGTCGCCGGCGCCGTCGTCTTCGGCGGCCTCGCCTGGCTGGGCGCCCCGGTCTTCCTCACCTACGGCATCGTGCGCGGCCTCAACCAAACATTACCCTTCGCCGTCGTCGGCCAATTCATCGGCGCCCTCATCGGCCACTACTACTTCCGCCGAAAGATGGGCCTCAAGTGGCGCCAATACGCCCCCGTCCTCGCCGCGGGCTTCTCCTGCGGCATGGGCCTCATCGGCACCCTCGGCGTGGGCTTCACGTTCCTGGCGAAGTCGGTGTTTGAGTTGCCGTACTGAGCTCCGCTTCGCGGCATTGCCGGTGAAGCGGCTAATGAGAACAGCGCTGACGGCGCGGGCTCCACATTCGTGGCGGGGTCGGCGTTCTTATTGGTCTTCTGAACCCGGTGAGCGCTTGCCTACTCGTCCTCGTACCGCTGGCCGAAGATTCGCAATTCAGCCAGCTCGTAGAGCGGTGAGTGGGCCTGGTTCTTCTGGAAGCGGAAGTACCGGAATCGCCGCGAACGGGTCTCCGGGGTCGTCTCGAACCGCGACAGTTCCGCCGGCCGACCGGTCATCGGCCGCGTCAGGCGTGTCCATTCGGCCTGATCATTCGACCCGAAGACCGTCATGTCGCGGGCACGGTCTTCGAAGTTGAGCCGGCCCTCGACCGCGAAGGCATCGACCGAGACGCGGAAACCCTCGCCAAAGTCGAAGACGTAGTCGCGATCGCGGGCAAGCGTGTAGACGGGGAAGGTGTCGTCGTTCCCGTCGGTCAGAAGCCCGATCGCGTCTCCGATGTCTGAAGCGGCGATGAGCCGCGGGAAGTCGATGCTGCCATCGGGCAGGCGGGGCGTCAGCGGCCGCAGTGCTGCGCACGCGCGCTCGAGGTCTCGCAACGCCTCGAAATACGCCGCGTCATCGGCCCACGCGTCGATCGCGTTGATCGCCCGCAGCGCCAACCGGTAGCGCTTCAGCGAAGCCGCTTCGTAGGGCGTGTCCGGGTCGAGGCCGGCTTGAATCACCTGACGGGCCGCGCGCCGGTCCGGGGCGACCGTGATGTGAACGCGGCGGGCCGTGATCGCGTCGGCGCTGGCAGCGTTGACGACGAAGTGGAAGTCGCCTTCGGCCGGCGGTGTCCACGCGAACCGCCCCGACGCTCCGTCCAGCGTGGCGCCGCTAGGCATGTCGAGGCTGGAGATCGCCGGCGCGTTGACGACACCGGCGGCGGCGAAGTCCAGTGTGACGGGCGCGCCGACGAACGCGACCACGCGGAAGGCTGCGCGGCCGCTGTCGAACGACGGAGCGTCGAGGTCGTCCGGCACGACACGCAGCAGCGCGTCGACATCCACCTCGGTGCCGACGGGTCCGGTGAACGTCATGAATACGATGTCGCGGAATCGCTCCAGTTGGCCGACGTCGTACACGGCGTAACGCCACTTCCCCTGTGTGTCGGGCAGCAGCCACGGCTTTTCGAGGCCGGACATGTGGAGCTCGGTCACGCCGCGGGTGCGGATGCGCAGGGCGATCCGTTTCTCGCCGGTGTCCGCGCTCAGGAGGGCGATGCGCGTCCCGCGGGGTGTGGGCGTGACGCGGACAAACTCGGTGTTGTCTTGCCGCAGGAGCGACGTGTCGGGGCTACCGAAGATGTTGGACCGGCGTTCGACTTCAACGACCGCGGGTTCCTGGACACGGGGCGGCACCCTGGCGGCGTCACCGGTCGCGTCGGTCGGGATGAAAACCCAATCGGTGTCGGAGTTAACGATACGCTTGGCGAATGCCTCGTGGTAGTACGGGGCCTCAACGGAAAGGTCGATGCCCTTTTTGCTCGTGTAGTAGTGGTAGGCATCCCAGAAATCAAGGCCGCGGATACGGCCACGGTAGCTGTCGGCGATGCGGGGGTAGACGCCGCGTATCCCGCCATTGGGCCCGATGTCGTAGGCGGCGGGCACCCAAGGCGTATCGTACCCCAGCATGAACCGGCAAAAGTAGTCGGCCGCGGCGAGGATTCGGTCGTCGAGAAACTCGTAGGGGCCGACCGCGTCGGGTTCGGTGGAGATGGTACCGGTGACGGGATCGACTTTGGTGTTTTGCGCGTTCATGAGCCGCGCCGTGTTGTTGAAGATCTCAATATCGCCTCCGGCGTGGGCCTGATCACGGCCCATCTCTATCAACTGGACCACCGGCGGGTCGATGACTTCTCCGGTGATCGCGTCGCGGTCGACGAGCCGGGCCAAGTCGTGGATCGACGAACTCCAGCCTTTGTTCGGAGCGTCTTTGTTGACCGTGAACCACTCGACACGCTTCTCGTAGTTGGCGCGGTCGTTCGTGAAGATGTCGCCCGCCATCGCGGCGGCGATCGGGTAGCCGTTCTGGTTCATGAACCAGCCGTTGCCGTCGAGGAACGTCGTGACCGCCGGGACCACGAAGTTACGGGTGAACGCGTCGGTGTCGCGCTCGGTCCAGGCCAGGTCGGGGCGGTCGGCGTGGGTGTAGCGCAGGAGTTCCGCCGCGGTGATCATCCGTTGGATCGGGTAGGACGCGTGGATATGGTCTTCGTTCCACCGCTGATACTTGGCCGGGTCCATTTTTGACCAGACCCGGACGATCATCATGGCGTTCTCGCGGTAAACCTCCTCGCCGGTAAAGTAGTACATCAACGCTTGGCGGAGCGCCTTGTACGAATCGCCGTGCAGGCGGTTGTTGATCCCTCGGCTGTCGAACGCGTCCGAGTCGGGTCGGGAAGGGTCGGTCTGGCTCTGGTTGCGGCAGGACACGGCCCGGGCAGAGTCCGGGTGTGACGCGAGGGCGAGAAAACCCTCCGCCCAGGGGTCGCGCCCAGCGATGACCTGTGACCGGGCGTTTTCCAATGCTTCACGGGTAAATCCGATGCCGGGGTGGATGAAACCATCGGTCGTCGTTTGATCGATCCGCACACGATCAACCGCGGCGGGGAGGTCTCGGACCACGCCGTCGGCTCGAACGTCAGCATTGATATGGATCAACGGGAGACAAGCGAAGACCAAACACCGAAACACGCGGCGAACACGACTCCGTGTCAGCATTGATCTCATGACGGCTCCGTGATTATGCGCTTCTTGTTATCTGATACATCCGAAGGCATCGTAGATGATACTCGAATTCTTTCGTTGATATCGGATTCACAAGTGCGAAGTGCCGGACTATCGCACGGATGACCGCTTTCCTCCCCCCATACCCGAGCCCGTCTCGCCGCGGGCGTCCGCCCTGTTGGGCTTTCTCGGGAGCGACCGCCGATCGTGCGGGCCGGCGTGTGGCGGCAGACCGGTCTGGGCTCGAACGCAGACGGGTGGGGCGCATCGACACATGAGGCGGTACGTGGCGGGTCACGCTGGTGAAAGTGAACCGCCGCTAAGGCAGTCGTGGTGGGCCATGTCCCTAAGGGATTACGATGGGGATGTGTTGTCAGCGTGGCCCGCACGGTCGCCGCGCGACGAGTCCGCCCCGCGAGGTCTTGCCATTACCACCCCGGACCTTTCCAACGCGACCACCACCCGCCGCAGCGTTCCCGAGGCCGCCGGCGACAAGGCCGGAGTCGACGACTCGCTCGCCCACCGCCTGCCGCTGCCCGACACGGTCGAGCCCGGGTCGATCTATTGGCTGTACGCCGTGCCGATCTTCGGCATCCACGCGTTGGCGCTGCTCGCGTTCGTGCCGTGGCTGTTCTCGTGGACCGGGCTGGTCGTCGCCGTCCTCGGCGTGCACGTGTTCGGCCAGGGCATCAACATCGGGTACCACCGGCTGCTCACGCACCGCAGCTTCCGCACGCCCAAGTGGGTCGAGCACGCGCTGGTCACGCTCGCGCTGTGCAGCATGGAGGACACGCCCGGCCGGTGGGTCGCCACGCACCGGTTCCACCACCAGAACTCCGACGAACAGCCCGACCCGCACTCGCCGCTGGTCCACTTCCTGTGGGCCCACGTCGGGTGGCTGCTGGTCCGCAACCGCCGGCACGAGTCGATGCCGACCTACGAGCGCTACGCGAAGGACGTCCTCTCCGACCCGTGGTACATGCGGCTGGAAAAAGACTCGTGGCGGCTGCCCGTGATCTACACGCTGCACGCGTTGCTCTTCTTCGTCGTCGGGTTCGTGATCGGCTGGGCGGTGTGGGGCGGCGTCATCGCGGGTCTGCAGTTCGGCCTGAGCCTGTTCGTCTGGGGCGTGCTCGTCCGCACCGTCGTCGTCTGGCACATCACCTGGGCGGTCAACTCGCTCACCCACGTCTTCGGCTACCGCAACTACGACACCGACGACCACTCGACCAACAACTGGCTCATCGCCCTGGTCACCGTCGGCGAGGGCTGGCACAACAACCACCACCACGACCAGGGCTCGGCCTCGAACCAGCACCGCTGGTGGGAGTTCGACCTCAGCTACTACGAGATCAAACTCCTCGAACGCCTCGGCCTGGCCACCCACGTCCGCGTGCCGCGCCACGAACGCCTCGCGTCGTAACCGCCGGGGTCGATCGCGGCTACGCTGACGGCGTGCTCAAGACGCCGAATCTTTCCGAACCCGTCTCGCCGCAGGCGCCGTCCCTGCTCGGCTTTCTCTGGAGCCACCGCCGGTCGTTTGGGCCGGGGTTGTTTTTTGCGCTGGGGCGGATTTTGTGCATCGCGCCGTTTCCGGTGATCTTTAAGCACATCCTCGACGTGCAGATGCCCGAGCGCGACCTGCGAGGCATCCTCACGCTAGGCGTGCTCATGGTCGGGCTGCTGGTGCTGCACCAGATTTTGAGCGTGCGCGGGGCGACGCTGCTGGGCAAGGCGGTGGCGGCGATGGTGCTGCGGCTGCGCGAGGCCGTGTTCCACAAGGTGCAGATGCTCAGCTTCGGGTACCTCGACCGCGCGAAGACCGGCGAGCTGCTGGCCAAGTACGCGTTCGACACGCAGAAGATCGACGGCGTCGCGATGCCCATCCTCAACGGGTTCATCCCCAACGCGACGTACAGCCTGATCACCATGGGCATCCTCGTCACGCTCAACTGGCAGCTCGCCGCGGTCGTGCTGCTCATGCTGCCCGTGTTCGCCTTCGCCCGGACGTACTACTTCCGCAAGATGAAGGCCCGCCACCGCGACAACCGGGTCAAGCAGGAAGAGATGACCGGCATCGCCACCGAGTTCTTCGGCGCGCTGCGCTTGGTCCGCAGCTTCGGCGAAGAGGGCCGAACCAGGGAACAACTCAACGAGAAGAACGAAGACGTCGCCCAGTCGCGCGTGAGCATGATCCAGATCTCGTCGAGCTTCGGCGCGTTCTCGTGGGGGTCGATCCAGTTTCTGACGCTGATCGTCGTGGCAGGCGGGGCGATCCTCTCGATCTACGGCCACGTGACGCCGGGCCTGGTGCTCGCGTTCGTGGCCGGGCTGCCGCCGCTGGTGCAGCCGATCCAGATGTTCGCGAACCTGAGCGACCAGTACTTCCTCGGGCAGGAGGCGTACAAATCGCTGCGCGAACTGCTGGACGAGGCGGACACCGAGCAGTGGACCGGCGACAAACAGTGGTCGCCGATCCAGGGAAGGCTCGAGTTTGACGGCGTCACGTTCCGCTACCCCGGGGCCGAGCGGCACGCGCTGCAAGAATTGAACCTAATCGTCGAGCCGGGGCAGCGCGTCGCACTGGTCGGCGCGAGCGGAGCGGGCAAGAGCACGGTGGTGAACCTGCTGCTCGGGTTGTATGCGCCGCAGTCGGGCGAGGTGCGGATCGACGGCGTGCCGCAGCGGGACATCGACATGCGGTGGTTCCGCCGGCAGACCGCGATCGTGATGCAGGACAGCGTGCTGCTGTCGGGCACGATCGCGGACAACCTGCGCTTCGGCAAGAGCGATGCCAGCGACGGCGCGCTGCGCGAGGCGGCGAGACTGGCCCACGCAGACGTGTTCATCGACGAATTGCCCGATGGTTTCGACACCGTCGTCGGCGAGCGCGGCGTGATGCTATCCGGCGGACAGAAGCAGCGCCTCGCCATCGCGCGGGCGCTGTTGCGTGACCCGGCGATCCTGCTGCTCGACGAGCCGACGTCCGCACTCGACTACGAGAGCGAGCGTTTGATTCAGGACGCGCTGGACACGCTGACGCGCGGCCGAACGGTCGTGACCATCGCGCACCGCCTGAGCACGATCCGCAACGCCGAGCGCATCCTCGTGTTGGACCAGGGCAAGGTCGTAGAGGCCGGGACGTTCGACGAACTGAGCGCCGACGGCCGACACTTTCAGCGGATGCTTAAGGCGCAGGTGGGGGATGCGGAGGGGTTGGTTGCGGGTTAGTCGGCCCGCTCCTCACGTTGACACAACGATCTATGACCGGGTGCATTCAGCCGGGAGTCGGCTATCCGTGCACATGACACGGACGATTTTGGGGACGACAACGCCCCTCGGATTCACTTGTGAAAGAACACCGTGTGCGCCTCTGAGCGAGCCGGGGTGTGTCACCCCGGTTTCCGGGCTGACACGGCCCGGTTCGCTTTCGAAACAAATCCGGGGCGGGACCGTCGTCACGGTCCATTCAGACCCCCGGCCAGCGTCGGCTTTTCAGCCCGCCGTCACCGCGTTTCGGATGGGACTCACTCGGGGGGTTCCGGCGGGAGGCGGCGTGCAATCAGGTTCCTTCCTGATTCACCCGCGTCCAGGGCCGCACGGCAATTCGTGATTAAGGAACTCAAGCCCTCACCCACCTGGCACCCACGCGGAGGCCACGCTCCACTCTCGCTGTTTTTATTTTACCCGCCCGTCAACAATTCCTCGGCGAAGTACCGGGCCAAGCGTGCGCAGAAAACCGTCATGGCGTGTAGCTGCGACGCCACGCGTCGCTGGCAACCTGTGCAACGTGTACTCGGCTGCGACGCGTGGCGTCGCAGCTAGGCGAGATGTTCGACACGATCAAAGATCACACCGAGGAAGCGGAACGCCGTCGCACGACTTGCTGCCTCACCGTGGTCGCATCGCCGTCTGCGGCTCGGCGAGCTTCACCCGGATGATCTGGAGCGACATCGCGGGGATGGTGTGTTCAAAGGTATTGCCGACCGCCACGGTTTCCGTCTGCGGCGCGACGGCGTCGGGGTTCTCGAAAGTATTGGTGGCGTCGGCGTTGCCGGCGAGGGTGATCATGTCGGCCTGGGACTCGACGTTGCCCACGCCGTCGAGGTGGATGTTCGCGTCGATGGCTTCGTCGGTGGGGTTGACGAGCTTGACGATGACTTCGCCGGCCTTCTTGTCCAACGTGGTCGACACGCTCATGCCGATGGGGTCGATGGCGTAGTCGTTGACCAGTTCGCCGTCGAGGTAGGTCTTGATGCTGCCGGGCGTGAGCACGACCTTGGCGTCGTACCAGCGGTCCTGCTCGATGCGGCCGCGCCGCGCGGTGACCTCGGCCTTGGACCGGCCCTGGAAGGCCTCGATCGCGTGGCGCGAGTTGCCCCAGCCGCCGACGTTGAACCAGAACCCGTCGCGGCCACGGTCGTCGGCGCCGAAGCGGACGAGGAAGCCCTCGGCCCCGTCGTTCACCTTCACGCGCGCGGTGATGGTCACTTCTTCTCCTTCGAAGTCTTCGGGGCTGATGCTCAGCGCCGGCTGGGCGCCGCCGTCGCTTTGGACGTAGTTTCCGTCGTTCATCTCGAAGTCGCCGGTGATCACGTTCCACGTGCCCGGGTCGAGTGTTTCGCCGTTGACGGTGAAGGATTCGAGTTCGATTTCGGTGCTCCACGACCCGATGCCGACGCGGCCGGCGATGGTTTCAAGTTCCTGGTCGGCGTGGAGCTCGACGGAGTTGGGCAGGTAGACGTCGCCCTTGTTCTGGGCGAAGAGTTGCTGGACGTAGTAGTTGGCGGTGCGGACGACGTCGCGTTTGTTGAAGTAGATCATGTCCGGGTTCCACTGCGTGTGGCCGTCGCGGCCGAACAGCGGGGCGTAGCAGGTCATGTCGACGATGTCGGCGTTGCGTTCGATGCCGGTGAGGTAGGCGGCCTCGGCGAGGGCGTTGAAGAGCGTGCTGCCGCGCGAGGCGTACTCGCCGACGAAGATGAGCGGGCGGTCGCGGTCGAAGTCGTCGAAGCGGTTCTGGTTGGCGATGAACCAGGTCGGGTCTTCGTAGTAGTGCTCGTCGGAGCTGTAGACGTCGAGCTCGGTCATCTGGTCGTAGATGGGGATGCCCGGGCCCAGGCCGGACGTGCCGATGATCTTGATGTCGGGGTACTTGTCGCGGATGGCCTTGACGAAGTGGGGGAAGCGTTCGCGGACGGCGGCGGTGTCGTGCTCTTCGTTGCCCAGGCAGATGAACTTCAGATTGAACGGCTCGGGGTGGCCCATGTCGGCGCGGAGCTTGCCCCACTCGCTGGTCACCGGGCCGTTGGCGAACTCGATGAGATCGACGGCTTCGTCGATCCACGGCTGTAGTTCGTCCATGGGCACGACTTCCAGACCGCGGAAACCACAGGACACGCCGACGGGCACGACGGGCAGGGCTTCCATGTTGAGGTCTTCGCAGAGCTGGAAGTATTCGAAGAAGCCGAGGCCGTAGGTCTGGTGGTAGCCCCAGGTGTTGAAGTTGGGTTTGCGGTGTTCGATCGGGCCGACGGTGTCTTTCCAGCGGTAGGCGTTGGCGAGGCCGTCGCCGTGGGAGATGCAGCCGCCGGGGAAGCGGAGGAACTGGGGGTTGAGGTCTTTGAGGGCCTGGGCGAGGTCGGGGCGGAGGCCGTTCTTGTGGCCGTTGAAAGTCTCGGTCGGGAACAGGCTGACCATGTCGAGCATGAGCGTGCCGCGGCCGGCGGTGGTGACGAGCAATCGCGCGTCGTCCGTGGTTTGATCGGCGGTGATGGTGGCTTCGAGGTGTTGCCAGCGGCCGGTGGCTTCGCCGAGATCGACGGAGCCGAGCGGTTGGCCGTCGGCGGTTTCGAGATGGGCGGTGAGTTGCGCGTCGCCGCGCCAGCCGCTGCCGGCGCGGGCGTGGACGGCGACGCGGTAGGTTGCGCCCTCGTCGACGTGGATGCCCTCGAAGCCCGCGTTGCTGACGCCGGCGACGCCCTGCTTGTCGATCTCGACCTCGAGGTAGTGCGGGTTGTTCTTGTGGACCGGGCGGTCGTCGACGACTTCGAGTTCGACCTCGGCGCCTTCGCGCGCGACCTTCTCCCAAGCAAACAGCGCATCCATCCGGCTGGCGCGGCCGCGGTCGCCGAGCGGGTGGTACTCGAACGAGCGGTTCTGCACGAGCTCGGCATAAAGCCCGCCGTCCGCGGCGTAGTTGATGTCTTCGAAGAAAAGGCCGTAGAGGTGCGGGCTGAGCTCGACGGTGGGGTGGGCGACGTCGATGCGGATCTCGGCCGAACCGGCGCGGGCGGGTTTCGGCGTGGCGATCAAACAGCACACGAACGCGGCGATCAAAACGGTCGAGAACAACGGGCGGGTGGAAGGCTTCATGAGACGCTCCGTGGAAATGGGGCAAGACGGGACGCGCATGGTACGCCGCCACCGAGCCGCGGCAGCCCGCGAACAACCACAGCTGTGTAGCGAGTTGCCAGAAGCGGTAGAGCTTGGGTTGCGTGACTTAAGCCTTGCTTACCGCGCGGCCCCGAGCCTGAACGCTGAAGCGACCCGGCCGGCATTAGCAAGGCTCAACATTTTCACTCCGACACGTCGGGCGCGACGAGGTCGTTCGTGGTGGTCTGCCCTTTCCCCGCGTCGACCATCGCCTCGATCAACTCGGGCTGAAATTGTTCGCCGGTCGCGCGGTCGAACAGGCCGAACTGCTCGGCCCCGGTGCCCTGCCCGCCGTTGTCCCAGATGAATGGGAGGATGCCGCGCTCCTTCGCCGACGCCGTCACGTAGGCGACGTAGTACCGGCGGTAGTCTTCGGCACCTTCGACGTTGGTGCAGCCGTACTCGCCAAGTATGACGGGCAGGCCGTGGTCGATGAACTTTGCTTTGAGCCGGTCGAACTTGCGGTCGAAGGCCGCTTCCTGGCTGCCCTGGTCCGTGTCGGGCGAACCCTGGCCCCACGACTTCACTTCGGCGCGCAGCGCGAACAGGTACGGGTCGTAGTTGTGCACCGAGAGGATGAGCCGGCCGGGCACGGTGTCGTCGGGCGGCACGAAGCCGGCGAGCGTGTGGTCGATGCTCGTGTTGTAGCCGGGTACGACGAGCACGCGGTCGGCGTTGCGTTGGCCGCTCGCGCGGACGGTGTCGATAAACGCCTGATTGAGTTCGTTGACAATTGGCAGGTGCCGCGGGTCGGGCTTGCCGTAGCCGACGTGGATCTCGTTCATGCCTTCGAACAACAGGTCGTGTTCGTGGTCGGCGAAGTGCGCGGCGATCTGCGTCCAGACCTTCACGAAGCGGTCGCGGACGGCGGCGTTGTTCGCGTCGGTCGTGTTGCCGTCGGCGTCGGTGAGCGTGAGCCACTCGACCGCGTCGAAGCCCTCGGCCCCGTCGTGGTGGATGTTGATGATCGCGACCATCCCCGCGTCGCGCGCGTAACCCACGACCTCCTCGACGCGGTTCAGCCAGGCGGGGTCGATCGTGAAATCGGGCCCCTCGGACATGTGCTTCGACCACGTCACGGGGATGCGCACCGCGTCGAACCCCGCGTCCGCGACGGACTGCAAAAGCTCCGGCGTGATGCGCGGGTTGCCCCAGGCGGTTTCGTCCTCGGGCGCGTCGAGCGCGTTGCCGAGGTTCCAGCCGAGGGTGAGGGAGGCGACGAGGTCGGCGGCGGTGCCCGACACCATCGATGAATGCTCCTCCTGCTGGGCTCCACAACTAAGAGGAAAAGCCAGACCTGCGATAGAAATGATCCCGGCCAAGAGGCCACGAAAAGATGTTCTGTGAATCATGCCGGAATTGTACGCCATCTATCCCGTAAGGTAAGGAAAGAGCCCGATTGGCCGAAAGTCTCCGATATGATCACGGGATGCCCAATAGCGAGTTCAACCCTATTAGGGAAAGTCCAGAATCGCCTTGGTGGATCCTCCGTCTGTCGGATGATCAGTGTCTTGATACATGCTTTTATCCCAATCAATCCGGCGAGTTCTGGTTTTTCGGTGGAGAGTCAGGCGTGACGAGTCTTCAGCGACAGCACTACGAAACATATCTCGATTCACAACAACAGCTCTCTGGAATCGTCTCGGACCTGATCACCAAAACACAGAATGCTCCGGGCACTACTTTTTTTACCGATGGTTATTTGGTTGAACGCGTTGAGTTTCCTTCCAATTCCGAACGGGGGGTGCCGCCAGACACAAATGCAATCAAGAGCAAGCTTGCGAAATTGAAGACCAAGTACCCACAAATCAATGAGAATGAAGTCTTGGGAAAAATACAAAGCCTACATACCAGTTCATTTGGAGAAGTGTTGGCCGCATCGAAGTCGAAGCAAGTCAAAGTCGAGTTCACCGTGGTCGTAAAATCGATACGACCGAGCGAGCATGTTCTGCGGCTCGACTTTTCTGATGTCAAGATCATCCAGTATTCAATGGAGTAGGCTTAACGTCAGCCCATGAGTCACGAACCGCTTATCTCCGACACCGAGGATGCTCTGGTCACCACCCGCGGCGTGACCAAGCAGTACAAGCGTGGCCGGCAGGTCGTGCATGCGTTGCGGGGGATCGACCTGGAGATTCCGTCAGGGCAATACCTGTCGATCATGGGGCCGTCGGGGTCGGGGAAGTCGACGTTGTTCAACCTGATCGGGGCGTTGGACAAGCCGACGGCGGGGGATATCCGGATCGGGGAGTTGTCGTTGCCCGCGTTGTCGCCGGCGCAGCTGGCGTACGTGCGGTGTCGGCACATCGGGTACGTGTTCCAGGCGTACAACCTGATCGCGTCGCTGACGGCGCTGAAGAACGTCGCGCTGCCGGCGGTGTTCGGCGGGGCGTCGGTCGAGCAGGCCGACGAGCGCGCGAAGGCACAGCTCGAACGCGTCGGGCTGGGGCATCGTCTCGATCACCGACCCGGTGAATTGTCCGGCGGGCAGCAGCAGCGCGTCGCGATCGCGCGGGCGCTGGTGAACGAGCCGGCGCTGATCCTCGCGGACGAGCCGACCGCGAACCTGGACCTCAATACCGGCGCGGAGATCATCGAGGTGTTTGCGGGGTTGAGCCGGGAACACGGCGTGACGGTGGTGAGCACGACGCACGATCACCAGATGCTGGCGCAGTGCGACCGCGTGGTGTGGGTGCGCGACGGGGCGATTCACAAGGACGCGCCGGCGAGCGAGCTGGACATCGAGGCGGGGACGATTGCAGGGGTGCATTGATTGATGAATGATGAGAGATGATTGATGAATTCAGCATCATTTTTCGTTGCCGAAAGCCAGTGCTGAAATCATCAATCATCTCTCATCATTCATCACTCTCTTTCACCCCGCGTCTTCCGCCGCATCGCGTCCGGCCTTTTTCATCTGGATGCTCAGGTGGACGAAGCCGCACCACGCGACGACGGACAGGCCGGCGGTGATGAGGAAGACGTTTGGGCCGATGCCGTTCCACCCGCGGAATTCCTTTCCGAACAGAGAGAACGGTTCCCACCCGGCGAGCAGGAGCGTGCCCAGGAACGGGGCGAAGGCGCCGCGGACGCCGGTGAGGGTCTGGTGGATGCCCATGTAGAGCGGGACGAGGCGTTTGTCGGCGAAGTCGTTGTGGCCGAGTTGCCAGGCGAGGATGCCGCCGCCGCGCACGAGGCCGTGCGTCGTGCCGGCGAAGTACATGAGCGGGAGCCAGCCGACGGTGGCGGCGACGAAGTTGATCGACTGGTTGATGATCCACGTGAGCCCGTGGAGGATGCGGTAGCGCGCGATGTGCAGGGCGTCCATGCGGTGCGCCCACCACGGCATGGACAGCACCGCGAGCCCCAGCGGCAGCGTCGCGTTGATGAGCATGCCCTGCATGTTTTCCATGGGCATGTCTTTAAGGGTGTTGACGACGTAGAGCGCGAAGGCGGTGGAGCCGGTCATGTTGGCAGCGCCGGCGAGGAACTGCCAGAACATGTAGCCGCGGAAGAAGCGGTCGTGCCGGAGGACGGAGACGGCGTTGTGCGGCCGGCCCGAGGGTTGGCGCGGCGCGTCGTCGTGGTGCGGTTCGCGCTCGTGTTTGAGCAGGGCGCGTTCGCCGCGGACGCGGATGCGGAAGAAGGACATCGCGCCGACCGACCCGAGCAGCGCCGTGGCGGGGTAGAGGTAGCGGAACCACACGGGGTTGTGGTCGAGGATGGGCCCGACGACGGCGGGCCAGACCGCGAGGATGACTGACGCGACCAGGACGAAGCGCGACGTGACCTGCGCCCGCGCCGAGCGCGGGTAGTTCTGCCGCCAGATGGTGGAGCGGACGGCGATCATGCCGGCCATGAGCACGCGGGTGGAGACGACGATGCCGACGAGCGCCGTGGCGCCCCAGCCGGTGGTGGGCAACAGCGCCACCGAGGCGACGAGCACGAGGAGCATCGCCATGAGGGTGACGACGAAGGGCGTCTTGCGGTGGCCGCGCGACGCGCGGGCCCACATGAGGGAGGTGACGTTGGCGAACATGGGGGCCGCGTAGATGGCGGCGAAGCCGAGGTTGCTGACCTCGAAGATGTTCTTGGCGACGACGCCGACGACGCCGCCCTCGATCATGGCCGAGGAGAAGGGCATGGTGCCGGACGCGACCAGTTCGTGGGCGTAGGCCGGCCGGGTCATGGGGGCCCGCTGGGCCGGGGCGAAGTGTCGGATCAGTCGTGAGAACAAGCAAAGCTCCGGGGCGGCGAGCCGTACGGTAGGCGATCTATTTAATAAGAACGGCCGGCCGCCCTTCCACCCAAGGACAGAAAGGTTCGCGAACGGCTTTCTGCACCCGTCAGGGACCCTGAAAACCTCAATGTCGCGACTGTGTCTCAATCCATTTGACGTGAAAGTGAGTCGCAACTACAAATCGGGCTCCCCAAACCCCATCCGAGGCCCCCGATGCGTCCTTCCCACCGACTTCAGTCCCGCCTGTCGATCCGTCCCGCGTCCACTGGCTTCACGCTGATCGAGTTGCTGGTGGTCATCTCCATCATCGCGCTGCTGATCGGGATTCTGCTTCCGGCTCTGGGCGCGGCGCGGGATTCGGCGCGGTCGATGGCGTCGCTGTCGAACCTCCGGCAGATCGGCATCGGGCTCGCGGCGTACCGGGCGGAGCGCGACGGCTACTTCCCGATGCACTCGTCGGCGATCACGCAGATCGAGGGCACCAAGCCGCGCTGGGTCGATTACCTCTACGAGTACATGCCCAACGTCGATGTGTTCCGCAGCCCGCAGCTCCAGGACGCGGACTGGGAGAACTTCGGCAAGGTGTATTGGCACCACGTGTCGGACACGCCGCCGGACGTTGCGGCGCGCAACGGCGGCGGCAGCCCCAACGGCAACACCGCCGACGGCGCACCGCGCCACGGCGGGTACGGCTACAACTTCCAGTACCTGGGCAACGCACGCCCGACGCCGACGTACCACGCGCGCATCGACCGCGACATCCTGGCACCGACCGAAACGGTGGTGGTCGGCGACACGGCGGGCTCGCGCGACGGCAGTTCCGGCAACGAGCCGGGCGACGGCGGCGCAGCGGTGTATTCGCTCGACCCGCCGCTGGGTTCGCGCGACCTGGGCTCGAAGGGCAACGGCAAGGGCACGGGCGACGGCTTCGCGTATTACGAGGGCGGCAGCGACGAGAACACCGGGAACTACGACCCGGACTACGCATGGCTCTATCGCTCGGCGCCGGCGCCGCGCAACGGCGGCGACACGGCCGGCTTCACGTTCGCGGACGGCCACGGCAGCGCGGTGACGCCGCGCGAGATCGACGATTCGGACGGCGACGGCGTGAGCGACAACGGCCACTTCAACGGCCGGGGCGACGCCGAGCTGCGTTGATGGTTCGCGCGGTTGTTATGTGATTGTTCGACATGGAAAACGCATTGAACCGTGTTCCCGCCGTGGGTTCGCGGTTTTTCGTGCGCGGATAATTGTGAAAAACCCCTATTTTCACGGATTCGGTCTTGTGAAATAACGCTTCACCGGGTTAAGGTATTTGCCCGACCCGCGCATGTCTGGCGGCGGGTCGTGAAGCAAGGTTTGTGAGGAGACCCAATTTCACATTTTTGCAAGGGAAGGACGTTATGACGTGGAATCAAACCCGACGGAATGTCGCGCGTGCGCGGCAGGGCTTGTCGTTCTCAACTTTCGCGCTGATGAGCGCCATTGCCGTGCCTAGCACGGCGATTGACTGGGACGACGCGGGCAACAGCGCGAGCAAGCTGTGGAGCGACTTTGGCAACTGGAACCCCGATGGCTCGCCACAGAACCAGCCCGTGAACATCGGCAACCTGGCCAACGCCGCCAACGACACGACCATCTACGACTTGCCGGGCGTACAGATCAACTCGCTGACGCTGAGCAACGGCGCGGACGTCGACACCAACGGCAACGAACTGATTGTCAACGGCGTCACGACCCTCGGCGGTTCCAGCACACAATTGATCGTCCGGAACAACGGAGGCGTCGATTCGTTCGATACCAACGAGTTGATCGTCAACTCCGGCGGCACGGTCTCCATGTTCAACGGCCGGCTCGAAGTCGATTCCTCCCTGATCGATCTAAACAACGGGGGCACCATCATTGGCTCGGGCCTGATCGACCTCGAAGGTGCCGATGTCACCGCGACAAACGTCTTCAGTAACGACGGTACGCTCACGGCCAACACCGCGCCGATCTTTATCGGCGGATCCCCCGCTCCCGGGACGCTTCAGGTCCGTGCGCTCGGGGCCAACGCGGCCAATGCGCGCTTCGACTGGGACGGCCTGGTCCCCATCACCGCGGTGCTCCAAGTCAACGGCAACCAGACCCTCGACATCGACGTCCAGCCCAACGACGCCTACTCGGGCACCATCAACCTCAACACCGGCGGCACCATCGACATCGCCAACTCCTGGGAACTCGACACCGGCACGATCAACGTCAACACCGGCGCGTTCGGCCTGATCATCATCGGGCAGGACCCCAACCCCGGCCCGGGCGCCCACATCGACGGCGCGAACTGGACCATGTCCGGCGGCAACGTCGTCATCGCCGACACCTGGGACACGCTGATCCTGGACTCCAACGTCACGGTCAGCGACGGCACCTGGGACATCGACGGCGACCTGGAGATCAACTCCAACCTCGACGCCACCGGCGGCACGTTCGACCTGGACGGCAACATGGTCGTCAACGGCACGGCCGACTTCGAGGTCGGCGCCGACTTGAATGTCTCGTCCGGCACCAACACACTGACCGTCAACGGCACGGTCACTATCGACCAGCCGGTCTTCGATTGGGACGGCCTGAACAGCGTCACGGTCAACGACGGCGCGCTGCTGGACATCAACAGCCCCGACATCGACACGGCCGCCGACCCCGACGGCTACGACGGCTCGACCTTCATCAACGGCGGCACGCTCCGCAAAGACGGCGGCGCCTGGGTCTTCGAGGGCGTGTTCAACATGGACACCTCCGCCAGCGACTCCGACGTCTCCGGTTCGCAGATGACCATCGGTGCCGGTGCGGCGACGATCAACGTCACCGGCACCGGCAACGCCGACGCCGACATCAACTCCGCCGTCATCGTGGATAACACCCTCGACGTCAACGTCGCGGCCGGCACGGCGCTGGACTTCGGGTCCATCATCATCAACACCACCTCGACCACCTGGGACGGCGGGGCCGGCAGCATCCTGCGTAACGGGACCGCCACCATCAACGCGGTCACCACCTACAACTTCTCCGGCGGCACCGTAGACCTGGACGACGGCAACGACACGCTCAACGCCCAACTCACCGTCAACGCCGCCAGCATCGACGTCTCCAGCGACGGCATCGACGGCACGCTGACCATCAACAACTCCGGCGCCCTGATCGTCAACCTCGACGGCAACGCCACCTGGCAGATGGACGGCACCCTGACGTACAACGGCGACGCCTCACCGGGCACCGTCATCGGCGGCAGCTCGGCCGTCGAGTTCCAGCCGACCTCCACGTTCAACATGAACGGTGACGGCAACATGGTCGCCCGCGCCATCTTCGAGGGCGCCGTCAATATCAACGACGCCGCGGAAGAGATCGAACTGTTCGGCGGCAACCTCACGCCCGGCAGCACCAACGAGATCAACGGGGCCACCATCAACGGTCCCGGGACGCTCGCCATCGACAGCGGCCAAGCCCTGCGCGGCAACGGGACCATCAACGCCCCGGTCCGCGGCGACAGCACGTCGCAACTCATCGCCCAGGACGGCCTGCTCAACGTCAACGGCGGGTTCGGTGTGGGCATGGGCCGGATCGGCACCTCCGGCGGCGCGGCCGTGCTCAACATCACCGACCCGTGGAACACCAACATCGCCACGTCCGTCATCCTCGATGGCGGTCGGCTCCAGGGCTCCACCGTCACCAACGACCTGGCCAGCGGCATCAACGGCACCGGCGACATCATCGCCCGGGTCATCAACAACACCACCATCGACGCCGAGGGCGGCAGCCTCTCCGTCAGCCACACCCTCAACGACTGGGACGGCACCACCAACAACGGCCAACTCCGCGCAATCACCGGCGACCTGAAGATCTCCGACAACGCGACGTTCCTCTTCAACGGCACGGTCCAGGCGAACGCCGGCCGCGTCGTCACCGTCACGGGCTTCGAGCTCGAGTTCGACCCGGCGTCGAACCTGATCCTCAACGGCGGCACCTACGAGGGCGACGTCGCCACGGACATCGGCGGCACCGTCACGGTCAACGCGGGCACCTCCAACCTCGCCGTCAGCGGGACCACCGTCTTCGAGGCCTCGAGCAACACGACGCTCAACGGCAACCTGCGGCTCAACAACACGGCCACGAACATCTTGTCCGGTGCCACGTTCGCGGGCGGCGGCGCGCTGATCAATGTCAATAACCGCTCGCTCAACCTGGCCAACGGGGCCGACGTTGATGTGCTGCTGGATAACCAGGGCAACATGAACATCGGCGGTACCGGCGACGGCCAGGTCACCGGTGCCGACTTCCAGCAGGCCGCCAGCGGCACGCTCAACATCGACCTGGGCGGCACGGCGCTCAACGCGTACGACCGCTACAACCTCACCGGCGCTTCGTCACTCAACGGCGAGCTCGACGTGGACCTGATCGGCGGGTTCAACCCCGTCGCCGGCGACGCGTTCGGCATCCTCTCGGCGGTCGGCGGCGTGTTCGGCACGTTCGCCAGCCTCGACCTCCCGGCGCTGGACCCGGGGCTGATCTGGTCCGTCGATTACGGCGCGACGCTGGTCACGCTCGAAGTCCTGGCCGGTATCGCCGGCGACTACAACGGAAGCGGTCAGGTCGAACAGGGCGACCTGGACCTCGTCCTGGGCAACTGGGGCAACTCCGTCCCGCCGATCCCTGGCGGCTGGGTCAATGACCTGCCCTCGGGCCTCATCGATCAGGACGAGCTCGACGGCGTGTTGCTCAACTGGGGCAACACCGCCGCGCCGGACTTCAGCGGCAGCGCCGTCCCCGAGCCGACCACCGCCGCCCTGCTCGCGCTGGGCGGCCTGACCCTGCGGCGTCGCCGGCCCGCGGCCTGATCATTTCAATTTCCACCCGTGCAAGGGAGCGAGACCGGCGGTCCACACGGACCGCCGGTTTTTCATTGCGGCGTCGTTCCCGGCGGCGCGCCCTGAAACCCTCTCCCACTGCCCGTAGACTGACCGCCGCATGAGCAGGGACGTGTACATCACCGGCGTCGGGCCCGTCAGCGCGCTGGGCTTGGGCAAGGACGACAACTGGGCCGCTCTGTGTGCGGGGAAGTCTGGGCTAGCCGCGGTCTCGGCCTTCGACGCGTCGGGCTTCGGCGCGCCCGTGGCGGGCGAGGTCGGCGAGTACAAGCTCCGCGACTTCGTGCCCAAGAGCTACCGCAAGGCCACCAAGGTCATGGCCCGCGACATCGAGCTCGCGGTCATCGCCGCCGACCTGGCCGTCCGCGACGCAGGGCTGGTCACGCCCGGCACCGACCCGGACGCCGCCACTTCCGGGGGGCGTACCTACGACGCCGTCCGCAGCGGCTGCCACATCGGCGCGGGCCTCATCGCCGCCGACACCGACGAACTCACGGCTGCACTGGCCACCTCGAGTCAGGGCGGCGTGTTCGACCTGCACCACTGGGGGGCAGAAGGCATGCAACAGCTCACGCCGCTGTGGCTGCTGAAGTACCTGCCCAACATGCTCGCCTGCCACGTGACGATCATCCACGACGCGCAGGGCCCGAGCAACACGATCACCTGCGGCGAGTCGTCGGGCGGGCTAAGCGTCGGCGAGTCGCTGCGCGTCATCCAGCGCGGCCAGGCCGACGTGTGTTGCTGCGGCGGCGCGATCAGCCAGCTCAACCCCATGGCCTACTACCGCCAAGTGCTGACCAGCCGGCTTGTGGGCGACGACGCGCTGAGCGACCCGGCGGCGTGTGTCAGGCCGTTTGACCAGAACGCCCGCGGCACCGCCGTGGGCGAGGGCGGCGGCATCGTTGTGCTCGAAGCCGCGGACACATTCGAGAAACGTTGCGCCGGTGGCGGCGCTACTTCCGGGGGTGCGTACGCGAAGCTTGCCGGGTTCGCCGCGTCGCAGACCGTGAACCGCGCCGACAGCAACCGCACGCCCGACCCGCAAGGCGCCGCCATCGCCGCCGCCATCCGCAATGCGCTGCGCGAAGCAAAACTGGAACCCCAAGACATCGGCTTCATCATCCCCTTCGGCCTGGGCCACGCCGCGTGGGACGCCGCCGAGGCGAACGCGCTGCGCACCGTCTTCGCCGACCACCTCGACGCCACGCCCGTCTACACCCCCAAAGCCAGCGTCGGCAACTTGAGCGCCGGCGCCGGCGGCTACGAACTCGCGATCGCCGCCCAGGCGCTGCACGAACAGAAGCTCCCGCCGATCCTCAACCGTGATGCGCCGATCGGTGGTTTCAGCGCGATGACGCCGAAGTCCTTCGACCACGCGCTGGTCTACGCGACGAGCGTCGGCGGGCAGAACACGGCGGCGGTACTTTCCCGAGTCGCGTCATGACCCCGACCGCTCCCCATGCCGCCGGCTTTGGCAATGACCCGGCCGTAGATCGTGTGCGTCCGCTGATCCACGACCGACTGCGTGCTGTCGAATGCGAGCGAAACCTCCGCGTCGTCTTCGCCTGCGAGAGCGGGAGTCGGGCGTGGGGTTTCGCTTCGGACGACAGCGACTTCGACGTGCGGTTCATCTACGTCCGACGGGCCGCCGACTACCTCCGGCTGCGGCCGCCCGCCGACGCCTTCGACCTCCACGACGGCGGCGACTTCGACCTCGCAGGCTGGGATATCCGCAAGATCGCGGAGTTGTTGCGCAAGAGCAACTCGTCTCTGCTCGAATGGCTGGACTCGCCGATCATCTACGAAGCGGACGGTGTTGTCTCCAAGCGCCTCGTCGATCTGCGCAACAAGTACTTTGACGCGAAGAAGTCCGTCTACCACTATTTAAGCCTCGCCGGCAAAGTCTACGGCAAGTACATCGAGGAAGAACCGCAGCCGATCCGCAAGAAGTACCTTTACGTGCTGCGGCCGCTTGCCTGCGTCTGCTACATCGAGCAGCACGGCCGGCAGTCGCCCACATCATTCCCGGAAACGCTGACGGACATCCAGCTATCGCCGAACGTGCGATCCGCGATCGACCAACTCGTTGCCGCAAAACAAGGCAACGCAGAACTCGGCCGGGCCAGCGCCGACCCCGTGCTGAACGGGTGGATCGAGGAGGCGCTCGAAGCGGGTCGCCGCCTCGCCGAGCGGCTTCCCATCAACGAAGTCCCCAACACATCCCTCGATGACATGATCCATCACGCGATCCTCTCCCCCAACACGGAAGCCCACACATGACCACCAAAATCGTCATCACCGGCATGGGCTGGGTCACGCCGCTGGGCCACGACCTACAAACCGTCTGGCAGGGGCTTACGAACGGGCGCTCCGGCGTCGATCGCACGTCGCACTTCGACGCCACCACGTTCCCCACGACCTTCTCGGCCGAGGTCCGCGACTACCACCACCGCGACCACGTTGACCACCCCGAGCTGCACGAACACGTCGGGCTCAACACGTCGTACGCGCTGGGCGCCGCGGCGCAGGCGTGGAAGCAGGCCGGGCTCGACGGATTCGATCAACTCGACCGCGACCGTTTAGGCATCTATTTAGGCGCCGGCGAGGGTACGCTCGACTTCGAGCCGTACGTCGCGACCAACCTCGCCGGCTGGGACGCGGACACACAGACCGTCGACGGGAAACGCTGGGCCGCCGCCGCCAAAGCCGGCCCGTCCGCGTTCGACGTCGACCGCGAAGCGGAGCAGGAACCCAACATGCCGCTGTCGCACCTCGCGCTCGAGTTCGACGCCCGCGGACCGGCGTACAACTGCCTCACCGCCTGCGCCGCCTCCACCCAGGCCATCGGCGAGGCCGCCGAAATCCTCAAACGCGGCGCCGCCGACGTCATGATCACCGGCGGCTGCCACACCATGATCCACCCCTTCGGCGTCACCGGGTTCAACCGCCTCACCGCCCTTTCGAACCGCAACGACACGCCGCAGACCGCGTCGCGCCCCTTCAGCGCCGACCGCGAAGGCTTCGTGATGGGCGAGGGCGCGGGCATCCTCATCCTCGAAACCGAAGCGCACGCCAAAGCGCGCGGCGCGACCATCCTCGCCGAGGTCGCCGGCTACGGCTCCACCGCCGACGCCTACCGCATCACCGACATCCACCCCGAAGGCCGCGGCGCCGCGCTCGCGATGCAACAAGCGCTCGACATGGCCGGCGTGAAACCCACCGACATCGACTGGATCGCCGCGCACGGCACCGGCACGCAAGAGAACGACAAGATCGAAACCAAAGCGATCAAACGCGTCTTCCTCCCCTCCCCCCGGGAGGGGTCGGGGGAGGGCGCCCCGGCAAACGACTCGGGCCATGTCGACCTGTCCGTCGTCCCGCCCATCAGTTCCATCAAGTCGATGCTCGGCCACCTCATCGCCGCCGCCGGCGCGGTGCAGGCCATCGCGGCCGTCCTCGCGATTAAGCACGACACGATCCCCCCCACCGCCAACCTGGACACGCCGGGCCCCGAGTGCGACCTCGATTACGTCCCCAACGAAGCACGCAACACGAACGTCAACACCGTCCTCTCCAACAGCTTCGGCTTCGGCGGCCAAAACGACACGCTGGTCATTCGAAAAATGGAAAACATCACAATTTCTAAATCCGACTCATGACTTATTCAACTACATTCTGATTTCACGGGAGAGAACCACCGAGGGAGAGATCAGATGTGTACTAAATTCAGATTCGTCGTTTTTGTCGCTTGGGCTGTCGTGCCTACCCTTGTTCGGCCTGCTGCCATCGCCGCCCAAGACAGCTTTACCTGGACCGGCAATGCCGCAAACCAGCAGTGGAATGACCCCTTGAACTGGACCAGCCCCACCGCGGCCGGCCAAGCACCGGGCAACGACGACTCTGCGTTGTTCACGATCGACGCGGCGGTCGGAAACGGCGGCGGCCAGATTCAGAACCTCACAATTGACTCCGGTGTCGTGCTGACGGTCGCCCAAGGCCGCCTCGATGTCTCCGCTCAAACCAGCGGGCTGAGCGTCATCGACAACGCCGGGACCTTGTTGATCGACAGCAGCACCTATTTTACCGGCGTCGACTTAAGCATCCGCGAAGGGAATACGACCCTTCAAGGCGGCGGCACCCTCCGACTTGCCGGCCGTGGTTCCGTCACGAGTTCAACGTCTGAAATGAGTCTGGAAGACGCGTTCCTGGACAACACGGACAACACGATTGCGGGCTGGGGTGTTATCAATTTCTTTGCCGATGGCACCCTCAGAAACACCGGCGTCATTGACGCTGACACAGCCGGCGAAAACCTCGTTTTCGAGATCGCGAATTCCCCCCAACGGACAACACCGCATCTGCTAAACCGGTCCATCCTCCGTGCCTCCAACGGAGGCACCCTCCGTTCAACTGAGACACGCATCGACAATACCGGCGGCATCATCGAAGCCCTCGACGGTTCGGTCATCGATTTCGGTTTTGGGGATACCTCAGTCTTTGGCGGCACCTTCCGCACATCCGGGACGGGAACCGTATTGCTCGGAGGCGGACAATTCCGGGACTTCAGAAACGAAGGGCGCATACAAACCAACCAAAGCACCAGGTTTTCCGGCATTGTGGACAACGATGGACAAGTCGTGGTTGCTCAGAGCGGAGCATTCACTAACTCGGATGCTTGGGTCACCAATAACACTGCATGGGAGATAGAGGGGACCGGAGAAATTGTATTCGTCAACAACGGGTTATTCTCCTTAGGACGAGACGCGGTATTCACGAATGATGGATCAATCACTTTCAATGGCAACCCCAACGACGACGTATTTCACACACTCCGGGGTAACGGACGTGTTGAGTTTTCGGAGAGAGCAGAAATCGTGAACAACGGCGTCATCTCGGCCGACGACCCGACGGGCGTGCTGAATTTTTTCCGCTCTGAATCGCCGCAAAACAACGAGCCGAGCGTGATCCGCAACCACGGCCGTATCCAGGCCCGTGACGGCGGCAGCTTGGTGATCGGACCCGGCATCTCGGTCATCGGAGCCGGGGCTTTCGAGATAGATGCAACATCGACCGCCCGGTTTGACGGCGACCTGCTCGAAGTCCCCAGCCTCGAGATCGGCGACGGGTCGGGCTTCACTTTCAACGGGCAAGGCTTGGCCACGTCGGTGATTACCGGCGGGTTCGACCAACGCTCCGGCACTCTCGCCCCGGCGGGCGATGAAACGGGCGCCCTCACCATCGGCGGTGACTACCACATGAACCTCGGTGCCGAGTTGCTGATCGACGTCGATTCATTGAGCCGGCGCGACACAGTACTGGTCGACGGCGACGCCGAGATCAATGGCGCGCTGACGCTAACGATTTCCGGCTTGACCGGCTTGTCTTCATACGAGCAATATGACTTGTTGGCCGCTGATTCCATCACGGGCGTTTTTAACGAGGTCGACATCACCGTGTTGCCGCCCGGTTTTGGCGCGGTGGTGACTTACGACGAGACAAGTGTCGGATTCCAATTGGCCGTTCTGGGCGACGCCGACCTCTCCGGCCAGGTCGAACAGGCCGACCTCGACGCCGTGCTGCTCAACTGGGGCAAGACCGCGGCGACGCACGGCGTCTCCTGGGCGACCGGCGACCTCAACGGCAACGGCCAGGTCGAACAGGGCGACCTGGACGCGGTGTTGCTCAATTGGGGCAGCGCTGCCGCGCCGGACTTCTCCCTCAACCCCGGCGTCGTGCCCGAGCCGGGGGGCGTGGTGCTGGGGTTGATCGGGTTGGGGGGCGTGCGGGTTCGGCGGCGGGCTTGAATCCGAGCGTGTTGGTTCGCCTTCCGTGTTCCATCGACAACGCGACGAATCGACTCGGCTCCGCGAGGTCGGGGCTCGGGGTTGATCTGCTATCTTGTCTCGGCGTCGGAGGCTCGCCGCCGGGCGTTGACTTTCGTTGATTCTGACTCGTTCACCGTTTCACACAGGGGGAAGACATCATGCGATCCAGTGTCTCGGCCTGCACGTTCCGGTCCGCGCTGCGCGGCTTGCGCGCCGCCGGGTTCCTTGGCCTCGGGCTGGCCGCGGTCTCGCCGCGAGGGACCGCCGAGGGGTTCTTCTCGTTGACCGGCCGTTTTGCCGACGCCGCGGACGCGCTCGACCTCGGGCTTGCGCTCGATGCGTCGGTCGGGAGTGCCGAGACGCTGCGCTTCGAGACGTTCAGCTTTTCGGGCGGCGTCAACGCGGCGGGCGCAGCCATCCCGGCCGGCGGGTTTGATCCGCGGCTCCGGCTGTTCGATGGGCTGGATGCGCAGGTGGGTTCGAACAACAACGCCGCGGCGTTCCCGCTGAATGATGCGCTGCTGTCGTGGCCGGGCGTCGCGGATCAGGGCGGCACGCTCACGGTCGACCCGCTACCCGCCGGCGACTACCGGCTGACGCTCGACGTCTCGGGCGGCAGCGGTTTCGTGCCCGGGCAAGGGTTCGCGCTGGATGTTGTGGGGCCGGATGCGTTGTCACTCGAGGCGCTGGTCGGGACCGGCGGTGTCGGTATTGACGGACTGGTGTTTGGTCGGTCTCTCCCGATCGGCGGTCCGACCCGTTGGACGTCGTTGACGGGGCACATCGTTGGCGGCAGCGGCGCGCCGCAACTTGTCGAGGTCCGCGCGGGCGGGTGGATCGAAGCGCCGAGCCTGACGGTTGCGCCCGGGTTCGGCGACACCGGTTCGGTTCTGGTGTCCGGTGCGGACGGCCGGGTCGTGGCTCAGGACGTGAGCGTCGGTGTGCTCGGTGGCGTGGGTGTGTTGGCCATGGACGGCGGCGCCACGCTGACCGCCGACGACGTGACGGTGGGCGCCAACCCGGCAGGGCCGTTCACCGCGACCGACGGCCCGATGGCGAGTGCGCTGACGCTCCACGGAACGGGCACGACGGGCACGATTCAGAACGCGTTGGTTGTTGGCGATAATGACCTGTCCGGTCGCCTGGAGGTGCGGGGCGGCGCGGTCCTTACCGCAGGCAGCGCCGACTTAGGGTCAAGGACCGTGCCTTCTCGCGCGGACGTGCTCGTGTCCGACGCCGGTTCGATGCTTGATGTGATCGGCGTGCTCTCGGTCGCCGCCAACGGTGGGTCGGACGTGGGCACGGCGTCGGTGACCGTCGAGAACGGCGGCGTGGTCCGCTCGGGCGAACTCAACTTCGCGGAGTTTGCGTCACCCGCGGTGCTCACGGTCCGCGGCGCGGGCAGCCGGTTCGAGACCGGGCTCGCCTACTTCGGCAATGAGGGCGACCCCGTGGTGGTCGTCGAAAACGGAGGCCGACTCGTCACCGGGGACACGTCCTTCGTGTTCCAACCCGGCATCGGCGCGTTCGGCGACGCCCGGATCACCGGGGCCGGCTCGACGTGGGAAGTGGAGGGCGACCTGTACGTCGCCGGTGCCGACCGGAACGACTTCGCCGTCGAAGGGCTCGAGGGCGGCGAAGCTCGTGTGAGACTGCGCGACGGCGGGCAGCTTATGGTGGCCGGCGACGCCGTCTTCGGCCAGCTTTCTTTTTTCGGAGACACCCGCGCAACCCTGGATGTCGATCAGGGCACCGTGAACGTTCAAGGCAACCTGGAAGTCGCGGTCGCGGACGCGCCGGCGGCGTTAGCCTTCCGCGGCGGCAGCGCCCTGCTGACCGGCAACGCCTCAATCAGCGTCCCCGAGTTCGAAGAAGACGGCGGCGATGGACGCCTCGCGTTGACCGATTCAACTTGGACCAACACGGGTCAACTCGACATCGGCTACGACGACACCGACGTGTCCGGCTCCGGCGTCGTGGACTTAGGACGCCTGGCTCAGCTCGACAACGGCGGCGCGATCAACGTCTGGACCAACGGGCAACTCAACGCCTTGAACGCAACGATCCAGGCCGAAAGCGTGGTCAACCGCGGCGACGTTGTCTTGACCGACTCAGGCCTCACCGCTAACAACGGCGTCGAGAACCGCGGCACCATGGTGCTGATCCGTTCCACGCTCGACGGCGACCTTCTGCTGCCGGCCGGCGAAGCGCTCGACGTGGTCGGCAACGTTTCGATCACCGGTACGCTCAGCGGCGCGGGCAGCGTTTTCGGCAGCGGCACGCTGACGCTGGGCGGCGTGTCGCCGGGCAGCAGCGCCGGCACGCTCTCCATCGAACACGACGCCGCGCTGGCGGCGGACGGCCGCGTGGAGATCGAGTTGGGGGTCGCCGAGAACGATCTGTTGCAAGCCGGCGGGTCGTTGTCCGTCGCGGGGCCGCTCGAACTGCTGCTCCTGGACGGTTACGACCCGGCCGTGGGGGAGGTCTTCACGGTGGTCGATGCTGGCGCGCTGTCCGGTGTGTTCTCGAGCGTGGCCGGCGTTGAAGTGGACGGCGGGTTCGCGCTGGCGGTGACGTACGCGGCCGACTCGGTTTTGGTCACGGTCGCGATGCCCGGCGACGCCGACCTGAACGGCCAGGTCGAACAGGGCGACCTCGACGCGGTGCTGCAGAACTGGGGCCTGACCGCCGCGCAGCACGGGATTTCCTGGGCGACCGGCGACCTCAACGGCAGCGGGCAGGTCGAGCAGGGTGACCTGGACGCGGTGCTGATCAACTGGGGCAGTGCGGCGGCGCCGGGCTTTGCGCTCAACCCCGGCGTGGTGCCCGAGCCGGGCGGCATCGTGGTCGTCATGTCCACGCTGGGTCTGGCGTGGCGGCGACGCCGCGTTTGAGCAGCCGCGGGTCAATCAACGACACAATCCGATCCGCGGGTTGCGAGGTGGGCGCGAAACGTCGAGAATCGGCGTCCCGGTTCATGCATCAGCGCGTGGCTGTACGGATCATCCGGGACGGAGGTTGTTTATGCGTTGTTTTGCCGGTGGTTTGGTGATCGTGTGTTGGCTGGCGGTCCTTTGCGGGTGTGCCGGCGTTTCTTCGACGGACTACTTGGAGCCGCACGTGCTGAACATCCGTGAGGGTTCGCAGTCGATCGGCACCTCGCTGGGCGGGCGCGCGATCGAGTGCGTCAGCCTCGGAGGCGGTGAGGAATTGATCGTGTTCATCGCCGGGATCCACGGCAGCGAGCCGGCGGGCGTGCCGTTGGTGAAGCGCATGATCGAGGAATTGCGGGCCGACCCCGCCCTGCTCGACGGCCGGCGCGTCGTCGTCGTGGTCAACGCGAACCCCGACGGCCTGGCGGAAGCGCGCCGGTTCAACGACCACGGCATCGACCTGAACCGCAACTTCCCCGCGGGCAACCACTCCACCACGCGCGACCGTCACGGGCAGCACCCGCTGTCCGAACCCGAGAGCAAGGCGCTCTACGACCTGTTCAACAGCCTCCCCCGGCCGGCACGGGTGATCACGCTGCACCAGCCGCTCAAGTGCATGGACTACGACGGACCGGAAGCAACGACGCGCCCCCTCGCCGAGGCGCTCGCCGACGCCAGCGGGCTGCCGGTCAAGAAGCTGGGCAGTCGGCCCGGCTCGCTGGGCTCGTGGCTGGGCGTCGATCAACAGATCCCGACGATCACGGTCGAGTTCTACAAGTCGGACACGGACCTTTCGTCCGCCGAGTTGTGGGAGCGCTACGGCCGGATGATGATGGCGGCGGTGTCGTACCCCGCGCCGCCGGCGGTGGAGTGAGGTAATGACAACGCCCGGCGTGGCGCGGCCGGGCGTTGCGTGGGTTGGCGGTTGGATTTCGCGTTGGTCCGTGTTGCCTGCGTCGTAACCGCGGTTCAGTCGTACAACGGGCTGGTGGAGGTCGGGGGCACCGGGCCGAGCGTCAGCGTGGTTTCGATGCGGAAGTTGGACTGGGTGGTGTGGCGTTCGGCGAAGAAGAGGACGAGCTCGTAGTTCTCGCCGGGCTCGAGTCCCAGGGCTTCGGCCATGTCGTCGACGTTGACCTCGCCGGAGGCCTGGCCGTGGACGCCGCCGATATCGACCGCGAGCTTGCCGTTGATGAAGACCCAGACGTCGTCGTCGCCGACGAACTTGAAGGTCAGGTCGTAGTCACGGTACTCGGGGAAGGTGTAGGTGAAGTCGGTGCGGAGTTCGTAGGTGAAGTAGTAGTTGTGGGTGCCCACGGAGGTGGACTGCATGTCGTTGAAGCCGCGGCCGTCCATGGGGAAGAAGTACTTGAGGTCGCCCTCGAGCTGCATCTCCCGGGCGAAGTAGTAGACGTCGGGGTTGTCGGGGTGGGCCTCGAGCGTGATCGCGTGGGCTTCGGTGATGTTGGTGTTGGGGACGTCGCGGAACCACTCGGCGAAAGAGTCGGGCCCGGAGATCATGCCGTTGTGGTAGTCGACGGCGGTGTTGAGCACGGGCTTGCCGTCGGCGTCGAGCTCGTTCTCGACCAGGCCGGTGCGGACGCCGTAGCTCTTGTTGCTGTACTGCATGTCCGGGTGGGACTGCAGGAAGTCGCGGATGGTGCCGGTGAGGGTGATCGGGGCGGGGCCGGTGGCCTCTTCTTCGGCGAACACGGCGGGGGCGGCGAGCGAGGCGGACAGGAGGACGGCGGTCAGGTGCGACGCTTTCATGGCGGGGGCTCCGAAGCCTCGGTTCGCGGCGTTGGCGGGACCACGGCAGGATCGGCCGGTACGGCGGTCACGCGCTCAACCCGAAAGCTACGATTCAAGTCTTCGCCGTCCACCCCGGCCTCCCTGTTTTTCTGGTTCGGCCGGGGACCCCAGACGTCACAACCGGACCGGGGCGGGCACCGGGGTGACGCCGGGCTGTTTGTCGTTTCAAACGGGCGTAAAAAAAGCCCGGCCCGCGTGTTTGCGGGCCGGGCCGGGTCGTCTCTTGCTTCACGCTCCGCGGTGGTGGGCGTCGGGGTTCCGTACGACGCGGGGTCCGCCGGCGTGGGAGTGTGACGGGATGTCGGAGCTTAGTACTCCATGGCCACGCCGAGCGTGCCGACGAGGTTCCACTCGTCGTTGTCGCCGTCGTCGAGGCCGGCGACGTCGTCGTTGAGGATGTACAGGGTCAGGCCGGCGCCGGCGGACCAGCTGCCGAACTCGGAGGGGATGAAGGTCAGCGGCATGCCGAGGTTGGCACCGATGCTGACGAAGCCGAAGAACTCGTCGTCACCGGTGGAATCGACGTAGTACTCGTCGAGCGACAGGCCGATGGCCACGGGCACGGTCAGGTCGATGGGGTAGTCCTCGGACTCGACCAGTGAGAAGGCCCACTCGCCGCCGAGCTCGAGGTAGATGTTGTCGTCGTCGCCGGTGGCGGTGGTGTCAAACTCGAAGGCGATCAGCGCGTAGGGGCTCATCGCGTAGTCCCACAGGTCGCTGTCGTCGAAGCCGACGGCGATGTCGATTTCTTTGTAGTCCCCGAACGTGTTGCTGGGGTACAGGTAGTGGATGTACGAGATGTCGATCGAGAACGGATCGAACATGCCCAGCGAGACGCCGGCGTAGAGGTCGGCCTCGAACCACTCGTCGTTGCTGTCGCCGGCGGCGGCGGCGGTCTCGTTCTCGTGAATCGAGTTCCACAGGCCGACGTAGACGTCGACGTCTTCGGCGACAGCGAAGCTGGCCTCGACGTAGGGCTGGAGGATCAGGCCGGTGTCTTCGATCTCGTAACCACGGAAGACGTAGGCGGTGGGGATGTCAAAACCCGCGGAGAACGAGACCGCGCCGTTGTTGATCGACGGGGCCTCTTCCTGCGCGACGGCGGGGAGGACGGCCAAGCCCGCAGCGGCCGCCGCGGTCAGGCTGTACTTGAAGAACGATTGTCCGATGGACATTGCGAAACACTCCTTAGCGGTTGGGAACCCTGAATCTCGGTCGGCCGTCCACGCGACGGCAGACCCACCTTGCTGCAAACTTTGTACCAGATGCACACCGGCTCGTAAAAACCACGTCAGCGTCGTGAGCGGCCCGTCCCCCGAGCCGCCGCCGGCCGCCACGGAACCCGTGTCACTTACCGGCTACGACGTTTTCGACCCGGACTTGAGCCAGTGACCACATTTTCTCACCAAACACCCTGCAAAAGCCACCCCTGCGCACGGTTTCATCACTTTATGGGACCGTCCCGATGAATCGGTCGACGCTGCCTGTTTCTTGGGCAGTCTCGGCCCAACCCAAGGCCGGGCGAGCGGCCCGTTACGGCCGGGGATGGAACCGGGCCAGCACTTCCTTCAGCCGCGACCGGTCCACGTGCGTGTAGACCTCCGTGGTCGCGATGTTGCTGTGGCCCAGCAGCTCCTGCACCACGCGCAGGTCCGCCCCGCCGGCCAGCAGGTGCGTCGCGAAGCTGTGACGCAGCGTGTGCGGATGCACATCCTCCAGACCCGCCTTCTCGGCGTGTCGTTTGACGATCTGCCAGACCACCACGCGGGTGATCGGCTGGCCGGTCCGCGACAGGAACACCTTGTCGGTCGGCTCCTTGACCAGGTCGGGACGCAGGTCGTCGAGGTAGCGCTCCAGGCAGCGCAGCGCCGGGCCGCCGATCGGCACAATCCGCTCTTTGCTGCCCTTGCCCATCACGCGCACGACGTGCAACTCGCGGTGGACGCCGTCGACCGCCAGGTTCGCCGCCTCCGACGCCCGCAACCCGCCGGCGTACAGCAGCTCCAGCAGTGCGACGTCTCGCAGGTACAACGCCGAGTCGGCGTCGGGTGCCGCGAGCAGGCGGTCCATCTCTTCGCGACCCAGCACGTTGGGCAGCTTCTTCCAGCGCGACGGCTGGCTCAGCTCCTCGGCCGGGTCTTCGAGGATATGTTCCTGGCTCTTGAGGAAGCGGCAGAACACCCGCAGCGTCGCCACGTGCCGCGCGATCGACGACACGGCCAGGCCCTTGTCCTGCAAACTCCGCAGGTGCGCGGTGATGCGCTCGAAGTCGAGGTCTTCCCAGCTCCGGCACTTCTGCTTGACCATCCACACCCACAGATCGCGCAGGTCGGCGGCGTAGGCGGCGATGGTGGCCGGCGCGAACCCGCACTCGACCTTGCAGAACGTGAGGAAGTCACGAACCGGTGCGTCGAAGCGTGAGGCGGGGCGTTTGGCCGCGTCGTCCTTGTCTTTGCTGGTCGTCAGCCGCAGCGACGGCGTGCCCGGCAACGGTGAGGCGGACGCTTTGGACGGTTGAGCGCTGGGGCTCGCCCAGGGCAACGGTTTGGCGGAGGTGCTGGGGTTCAAAGCCTTGTTGCTCCCACGAGAGGCGGTGGTACGTCGGACACGTCAGGTGCTGCCCGCCCATGCACACGCCGAAGGCTTCGTGCAACCGGGCCAGTGACCATCGGCGGGCGCAACGCGCGTCGTCCACCTCCATGAACGGACAACACTTATCGGAACCCGTGGTCGCCATGTCGTGTCCAGACGAGAAAAGAACGCTCGCCTCCGTGCGAACAACACACGCAACATCGACCCAAAACGCATCTTCAAAAGAAAAACAGCCACGGACCCAACCGCCAAGACGCCAAGATCGCCAAGACGAGGCAGAGACCTTCGTCCGCAGATTTCACAGATGGACGCAGATTGGACGCGCGGAAATCAAATTGGCCGGGATGATTCAATAAGACGCATTGAAGGCTGACCCTCTACTCCTGCTCATCCTGAATCTGCGTGTTCAGTAACTGCGGCCATCTGCACAATCAGGAATACGCAAACCCTCTATGTCTCCGTGTCTCTGTGCTTTCTGATATCCATCTCGTGGCAGGCTTGGTTCTCTGCCTTGGCGCTCTTGGTGGTTCATTCAGGCGTTCTATCACCGCGCAATTCCTGCGCGATCGAGAATCCCCTACCATCCAAGCATGCCTGCGCCCGCCGCCTCATCCATCCCCACCTCCGTCACCGACCCGGTCAACGCGAAGGTCCTCGCCATTTCCGAAGACCGCATCCAGGGCTTCCGCCGCGACCCGCTGCACGCCATCGCGGAACAGGCCGAGACCGCCTTGCCCGTCGTCGTCGAACGCCTCGCCGCCATGCTCGAGGCCGGCACCATCCGCCGCGTCCGCCAGACCCTGCTCGCCACCTCGCTCGCGCCCGGCGCCCTGGTCGCGTGGAACGTGCCTCCGAAAAACCTGCAGGACGCGTTCAACTTCATGTTTAAGGAAGACCCGTTCTCCGGACACGTCGTCCTCCGCACCACCGACAAAGAAACACCCGGCTCCGCCTTCAAACTCTGGACCACCGTCAAGGTCCCCAAGCCTTATTCCCTCGCCAAACACTGCGCGTACCTCGCCGAGCAGACCGGGGCGACCTGCTTCCAGCTCCTGCCCGCCAAAAAGCTTTTCGCCCTGGGCGTCGGGCACGTCCGCCGCAAGGACCTCACGCCCGGCGACCGCACCGACGAACCCGGCCGCGTCCTGGACACCACCGTCGTGGACCTCAACGACCGCCAGTGGCGCGTGCTCATGGCGCTCAAGCGCGAGTTCACCCCGGAAGAACTACTCACCACGCAAGCCGACCCCGACCAACCCGTCAGCCTCTGGGCCGGCCGCGCGGAAGAAGCCGGCGAATCGCTCGACGACTTCTGCGAACAGGCCGAGCAGCTCCAGAACCTCGGCGTCATCGGGCGCTTCTCCACTTTCCTCGAACACGTCAAGCGCCACAAAGACGGCCAACGCGTTACCAAATACAACGCGCTGTTCCACTGGAAGGTCCCGCCGGGCATGGAGCTCGACGCCGGGAAAGAAGTCGGCCGGCACCACTGCATGACCCACGCCTACTGGCGGCAAGGCGGCCCCGCGTTCTCCGACGTCAACATCATGGGCGTCTCGCACGGCACGGAGAAAGACAAAGTCCTCGCGCACAAGGCCGCCATCGATCAACACCTCGAAGAGGCCGGCATCCCCGTGCAATACACCAACGTCTTCTGGGGCGGCCAGAGCGAGATCAAGCCCAGCGAGGTCAGCCCCATCGCGTACAAGGCCTGGTGCAACGAACGCGGGATCGACCCCGACGAGATGAAAGGCTGAAGAACGAGCGAAAGCAAAGGCAACATCATCGAAGCCCACGGACTCAGTCCGTGGGCCCGTGTCGCGTCAGGCTCACCCACTAAACTTGCCGCCCGATGTCGGACCTGCAGCGCTACAAACTCACCCTCGCCTACGACGGGTCGGCGTACCACGGCTGGCAGAAGCAGCCGCAGCCCGACGGCACCAGCCTGCCCACCGTGCAGCAGGAAGTCGAGCGGGCCGTGCGCGACGTGGTGCGCCCGCCCACCGGCAAGATCAACGTGCTGGGCGCGTCGCGCACCGACTCGGGCGTGCACGCGCTCGGGCAGTGCGCCCAGTTCGACGCCGACACGCCCATCCCCGTCGACCGCCTCGCCCGCGCGATCTCGGGACACCTGCCCGACGACATCGACGTCATCAAGGCCGAGCTCGCGCCGCCCGGCTTCAACGTCATCACGGATGTCACCTCCAAGCAGTACCGCTACCGCGTCTTCACGCAGCGGCGCAAACCGCTCGCGATCCGCCACATGGTCTACCACGGCTACGAACCGATGGACCTCGAGTTCATGAAAGACGCCGCCCGCGACCTCGTCGGCGAACACGACTTCGCGGCCTTCGCCGCCGCCGGGCACGGCCGCGAGTCCACGATCCGCACCATCCACGACTGCCACATCGAATCACACGACCTGCCCACCGGCGCGGAGCTGCACATCGTCGTCTCGGGCAACGGCTTCCTCTACAACATGGTCCGCATCATCGCCGGCACGCTGGTGGACATCGGCCGCGGCCGCCTGCGCTACGACACCGTCCGCCACTGCTTCCACACGAACGACCGCCAAAACGCCGGCCCGACGTTGCCAGCGAGCGGGTTGGTGCTGGAATGGATTCGATACAAGCAAGACGAAACCACCTATGAACCCGGATAAACCCGGATCGCTCATATAAAGCCACCTATGGCACCGGCGGTGCCCCAATCGCGTATCGCCGTTTCGATTCGCCGGCGAGCCTTCCCTGCATCAACCCATCATGCGCACCGCGGACACCGTCCGCGGCTTTGTAAAGACACATCGGTGTGCATCCGTGTTCATCGGTGGTTACAACTGTCCCGTGCGCATCCTCCACGTCATCACGCGGCTCATCCTCGGCGGAGCGCAGCAGAACACCGTCATGTCCTGTGCCGCGCAGGTCGCGGCCGGGCACGACGTCCACCTCGCCTACGGCCCGATCCACGGCCCCGAGGGCTCGCTGCTGGACGAAGCCAAAGCCAGCGGCGCAACGCTGCACGAAATCCCGACACTCGTGCGCGAGGTTTCTCCCGGGAAAGACCTGCAGGCCCAAGTCGATCTTTTTCGCTTGATGGACAAAGAGATCGCTCCCGAGGTAATTCACTCACACTCAAGCAAAGCCGGTGTCCTTGCCCGCTGGGCCGGATGGCAGTATGTAAAACCAATCCGTCGGCTGCTCTGGGAAATGTCGGACGACACACCCTCTCCGATTGTGGTCCATACAGTCCATGGTCTGCCCTTTCACGAACGCCAGAGCCGGCTACGGCACAGGCTGTATGTCGCATTGGAGAGATTTGCCGCGAAACGCTGCGACCACCTCGTCGCCATCGCACCCGAGATGGTGGACGCGTTTGTTACAGAGAAGATTGCCGAGCGCGAGAAGTTTACGGTGATCCCCAGTGGCGTCGACCTCGCACGTTTCGCCATTGACCTGCCGCGCGAACAAGCCAAGCAACAACTCGGGCTCGACCCGCTGCAGCCCGTCGTCGGCCTGGTCGCCCGGCTCGACCCGCTCAAGGGCCACCGCGACCTGATCGCGGCGCTGCCAACCATCTTGCAAAGCGAGCCGGGCCGTGTCGGCCCGGATGCCTCGACAAAGAACGCCCCGAAGAACCGGCCCGACATGGGCCGGCTCGCTCGGACTCAAGTCGTGTTTGTCGGGGACGGGTTCGACCGCGCCGCCGTCGAGCGGGCCATCGCCGACTCGCCGCACCGCGACCGAATCACGATGCTCAACCTCGTGCCGTTCGACGACATGCCCGCTCTGTACCGCGCCATCGATGTGTGCGTGCTGCCCAGTTACCAAGAAGGGCAAAGCCGGGTGCTCGTCGAGGCGCTCGCGGCGGGGTGTGGGATCGTCGGGTATGACGTCGGCGGGATTCCGTCGGTGTGCGTCCATGAAAAGACGGGCCTGCTCGTACCCGTCGGCGACACGGACCAACTCGGCAGCGCGATCGCCCGACTGCTCACCGACCACGATCTGCGACGAAGGCTCGTCGAAACCGGTCAGCAACACATCCGCGAGCATTTCAGCGCCGAGAAGATGAACCGCGACCTGCTCACGCTTTATGATCGGCTGGTGCAGTCCGGTCGCTGACGCTTCCGGCTCTGTTTGGTACGGCCTGATCAGAGCCGGGAGCATGAGCGACCGGTTGCCTCGTTTTCCTCCGACATGAACCAGACCAACGGCCAACCCCTCCGTCACACCTCGCGCCAGGCGAGCAAGGTGATCCACGAGCTCTGGCGGCCGCGCATCGACGTGGACCACCGCGCGGCGGACACGCGCCTGCGCATCGCGGCGATCCTCGGCGTGGTCGTGTTCATTGCCGGGCTGATCATCGGCGACCAGGCGGGCCGGCCCGCGGTGATGGGCATCGGCGCGGCATTGGGCATCGTCACCTTCACCATCGCGCTGGCCAAGGCGTCGAGCCACTACAAGCGCGGGTACCGGCGGTTCGTCGTCGAACACATGGCCGACGACGGCACGTTTTTGTTCTGCCCGAACTGTAAGGCGCCGCTGGGCGACCCGGACGACCCGCACGTCAAAACCGAGCCGCCGACGGCGTGTCACGGATGCGGAACAAACCCGTGGCGTTTCGAGTTCCCCGTTGAGAACCCCAAGCACGCCGCGCGGCGAAACCCCGTTTAGCGGGCGACGCGCAGCGTCCCAAGACCGCGGATTGGATGCCCCACGCGGGACGCGGCGCGCCGCCCGCGAAACAAACACGGAATCACCCATGAACATCCTCGTCGTCGGCCCGCACCCGGACGATCAAGAGCTCGGCATGGGCGGCACCATCACCCGCCTCGCGAGCCAGGGCCACCGTGTGCACCTGCTTGACATGTGCAACGGCGAACCCACGCCGCACGGCTCGCCCGAAGCGCGCGAGCAGGAATGGACCGCGGCGCTGCGCATCCTCGATGCGGGCACCGGGAACGTGACGCGCGAGCTGCTGGGCCTGAAGAACCGCGAGATCGTTCATTCGATCGAAGCGCGGCACAAGGTCGCGGGCGTGATCCGCAAGCACCAGGCCGAGTTGGTGTTTCTGCCTTACTTCGAGGATGCGCACCCGGACCACGTCGCCACGACGCGCATCGTCGAGGACGCACGGTTCGACGCGAAGCTCACGAAGATCGACCTGCCGGGCGACCCGATCTACCCCAAGAGGCTGGTCTACTACTTCGCGACGCACCTGAAGATCGTCGCGCAGCCCAACTTCCTGATCGACATCTCGGAGCAGATCGACACGAAGGTCGAGTCGATCCGGGCGTACCAGACGCAGTTCGTGATCCCGCAGCAGAACCGCGTGGTGATCGACTGGGTGAAGCAGCTCAACGGGTACATGGGGTCGCGCATCGGCGTGCAGTACGCGGAGCCGTTCTACGTGAAGGAGCCGTTGGGGTTGTCGTCGTTGGAGGGGCTGCAGGTTTGAGTGCCGGACCGCAGGTTACGACGTATTTTCGGGCAAGTCGCTCAAGACTTTTTCCGCGAGTTGTCTCTCGTCGCCTACGAGGCGTGGTGTGGCTTCGGTGAGCAGTTCGCGGGCGCGGCCGGGCTCGTCGAGGTACCGGGCGTAGATCAGGCCCAGGATCAGTTTGACCTGTGCCGCGTCGGTGTAGGTGTGGAACTTGCTGAGCAGGAGTTCGTAGGCGCGGGCGGCGACGGCGTGCTTCTGCTCGGCCATGAGCTGGTTGGCCAGGTCGAGTTGCGTCTGCTGGGGCATGACCTGATCGGGGTACTGCTCGAGGAGCGCGGCGTAGGCGGCGGCAGCGCCCGGGAGGTCGTGGGCGGCCACCGCTTTGGAGATCACGGCCCGGCGTTCCATCAGGTCGCGCTGCTCGTCGGTGAGTTCGCCGGCGTCGCCTGGCTTGGGCGGCGCCTCGCCCTTGCCGGGGCGCGCGGTGTCCCACGGGTGGTAGCCGTCTTTCTGCGACAGGCGTTTGAACTGGCTGCGTCTGCGTTTCTGCTCCAGCAGCGTGAGCATGTCGTAGGGTTCTCGATCCACCAGGCGCAGCATCAGCACGGCCATGCCCGCGCTGAACCCGTAGGCGTACCCGGCCAGGTGCGCCATGTAGGCGACCCCGCCGATGCCGGAGAAGTTGAAGATGAAGTCCTGCGCGACGCGGAAGAGGATGAGCACGATCGCCGAGACGACGAACGTGTCGAACACGATGATGATCCAGTACCCCAGCGTGATGTTGGCCAGGGGAAATAGCGCGAGGAACGCGCCGGTGACCGCGGCGACGGAGCCGGACGCGCCCAGCACGGGCGCGTGGGAGGTGTAGACGTGCCCCAAGCCCGCGAGGACGCCGCCGGCGAGGTAGAACGCGAGGTACCCGATCTTGCCGAGGCGGTCTTCGACGGCATTGCCGAACACGAAGAGGAAGAGCATGTTGCCGATGAGGTGCAGCAGGTCGGCGTGGAGGAACTGGTAGGTGAAGAACTGGCTGAGCTGCAGGGTCTCGGGCTGGAGGTAGGCCTGGTAGAGCGGGTTGTCGTCAAGGAACGCGCGGATGTCGGGGCGGTCGATGTTCTCGATCGCGTGCTGGTAGTACTGTTGGACTGCGCTGCTGATCGCCTTGATCTGGCGTTCGGTGAACAGGAAGATGCCGACGTTGGCGGCGATGAGCGCGTAGTTGACCCAGGGCGTGCGCTGGAGCCGGCGGTCGGTGCCGAGGGGGAAGATGATCATGGGCGCGTCGGGTGTCGGGGCCGGCGTCGGGTCGGGTCGCCGCGTGGGGATTCAGGCGTGGGGTTTATTCGTCGGCCGTGACGGTCACCGTCCAGGCGGGGAACTCGGCGGGGTCCGGCGGGTCGGGCAGTCGGGCGATAAAGCGCAGGCCGTGCGCCCGGGTCAACGCCCGCGTTTCGGAGGCCGCCCACGCGTGCACGATGCCGGCCTGGGTGCGGGCGGTGATGATCAGGTTGAACGGCGGCGGCGGATCATCTTCGGCGGCGATCAGACGCACCGTGACCAGCTCGGGGCGTTCCCCCGCGTCGGCGACGGCGTGAACATCGCTGCGCACCGCGCGGTCGAAGCGTTCATCATCCAGCCCCAACAGCCGGGCCGGCCGCAGCGGCGGGGGCAGGTCGGCATTGGGGTCGGCGAGCTCGACTTCGGTGCCGCCGTCCGCGCCTTCGCCGTCCGGCGGTTCCCGTGAGGCCATCAGCGCGACCGCAACGCCCAGCGTGCCAACCATGACCGTCAGGGCCATGAACAGCACCAAGAGCGTCCGCCGGCGACGCCGACGCGCCGCTTCGAGGGCGCGGCGCTGCGCGGGGTTGGTGGGCGCTGTCGCGGACGCTGCGCCGGTGCCCCGACCGCTCCCCGCGACACCCGCCGACGAAGCGGCCTTGCCCGCCGCGACGCCGCCCGTGGTTTCCAGCAGCGCCGGTTCGTGCGGGTTGGTCCGCCCGGGCACGGCCCCGCTGCGCATCACCTCCGACAACCCGGACAGGCCGACGATCGCGGTGTCCCCCGCCCGGCTGCCGTGCGTCGCCGACGGCCGCGGCCCCGACTCGGCCTCCGAGAGGCTCACCGCGTCCGCGTCGCCGGGCTTCGCTGCCGCTCCGGCGCTCGGTATCGACCGGGTGATGTGGTCCTTCTCGATCCGCCACACCGTGCGACAGTCCGCGCACACGGCCACCGCGCCCGGACGCACAAACGGGTGCTCCGTGGCCTTCTGACACGACGGGCAGGCCAGCCGATAGACCATCGCCGCAGTCTAAAGCACCCCCTGCCCCCGCGTCGGGTTTCCCCGCAGGCCTCGTCGCCGATCCGCGAACGCCACGCCGCAACGCCACGCCGGCCTCCGTATGCTTTCCGGTGGCCACCTGATCTCATCTCACGTCACGGGCCGGCCACCCCCCGCAAGGAAGCCACCATGACCCGCACCGCCCTCACGCCCGCGGACCACCACGGCCTGCCCGCCCTGCACACTCAAACCCAGGCCGGCAGCGCCACGCTCTACCTCCACGGCGGCACGCTCACCCACGTTCAGCCCGCCGGCCAACCCCAACCCCTGCTCTACCTCAGCCCCGACGCCGTGCTCACCGGCACCAAACCCCTGCGCGGCGGCGTGCCCGTCTGCTTCCCCTGGTTCGGCGGCAATCAAACGGACCCCGACGCGCCGGCGCACGGCCTGGTCCGCAACAAGCCCTGGGAACTTGTCGAAGCCTTCACCGACGACCGACCCGAGAACGCTCACGACCCGTTCTTCGACGCCACGCTCCGCACTCACACCGACCACTTCAACGTGACGTACCGGGTGTCCGCTTTCAATCCTCTCCCCCCGGGAAAGGTGGCGAGCGAAGCGAGCCGGAGCGGGCGAGCCCCCGAAGACACATCGCCCAGCCTCTGCCTCACCTTCACCGCCACCAACACCACCGACGCGCCGCGACCCTTCGAGCTCGCCCTGCACACCTACTTCGCCGTCAGCGACGTGCGCCAGGTCCACGTCACCGGGCTCGGCGGCGCAACCTGCATCGACCAACTCGCCAACAATCAACGCACGGCCCAGGACGACACCCCGATCCGCTTCACCGGCGAGTTCGACCGCATCTTCCTGAACACCCCGCCCGACACCACGCTCCACGACCCCGGCTGGGACCGCACGATCCGTATCACCACCGACGGCGCTCCGTCCGCCGTCGTATGGAACCCATGGATCGAGAAGAGCAAACGCCTCGCCGACCTGCCCGACGACGCCTGGCCGAACTTCCTGTGCATCGAGTCGGGCCTGATCGCCGACGACGCCGCCACCCTCGCCCCCGGCGACATCCACACGGCCTCCGTCCGTATCGCCGTGACGAGCAATTCTTGAAATCCGCGCTGGGGATGCGCGGCGGGCGGGCGTCACTGGTTTGGCCCGTCCACCCGACGTGGTTGAGCACCTTCCAACCCCGGACACCGGCGGAAGTTGGTCTCTGGCGGCTGATTTCGCGGTTTTCGGTCCGTTCCCGGGGTTTTGTGATGAATCCAGTTGGTTTCCCGGCGTTCGGGGGTTAACTTATAGAACATGCCGGCGCTTCCGCCGGTTTCCTCAGGAGGCCTGAATGCCCATCCGCGATGTTGTTTTTGTCGCCCGCCGTCGCGCGACCGGGCCGGCCTTGTCCGTCGGACTGTTGGGGGCGGTCATCGGGGCAAGCCTCGGCGAACCCGCCGCCGCCCAGGTCGAGTTCGACGCCCTGCCGTTCATCAACGTCACCGGGTTCGGCAACGTCGCCACCGAGACGGACTACGTCCCCAACGTCGTCCAGGCCGAGAACGGGCTCGCGTCCTTCGAAGCCCTCAAGGCCCAGGCCGTCGCCGCCCGCACCTTCGCCTACTACCAGATGGACAACAAGGGGTTCATCAACAACGGCACCTCCGACCAGGTCTACGAGCCCAACCCCTCCAACCCCACGCCTCCCCGGCAGATCCACCTCGACGCCGCCGCCGCCACCGAGGGCGAGATCCTCTGGGTCCGTGACAACATCGGCGTCGAACGCGACGTGCTCATCGCGTCCTTCTACGTCGCCGGCGCCATCCCGCCCGGTTCACGCCCCTTCAACTTCGATAACCCCGGCGTCATCACCCAGCCCGGCGACTCCGACCCCACCAGCACCCAGCAGTGGGTCACCTACACCTACGCCAACGGCGACACCGGCGGCAACAACCTCGGCACCCCGCTGGGCTTCCAGGGCACGCCCACCAACCCGAACTGGCCCAACCGCGGCGCGAAGTCGCAGAACGGCGCCGACTACCTCTCCGACAACTCCGTCAACTACCTCGACATCCTCAAGTACTACTACGGGGCCGACATCCAGCTCCGCACCGTCACCACCGACGGCACGGGCGTGAGCCTCGGCTACAAAACGCTGACCAACTTCGACGACTACGGCTCGGGCCGGGCCTCCGACGGCATCATCGCCGGCCACGAAGGCGTCTTCCACCGCGCCCCCGACTTCTCCGGCAGCACCACCGCCAACCTCGCCGGCTCCACCGCCGACCGCACCGACAGCGAAGCGTTCTCCGGGTCGTCGTCACAACTGATCGACATCCAGTACGACGAATCCTCCGGCACCGACTTCCTGCTCCGCCACGTCGCCGGCGCGAAGTACACCGAGGTGGGCGGCAGCTCCAACGCCGCCGCGCGGATCGCCAACCTTCAATTCAACTCCGAAGGCTCGGTCGGCTTCTACCTCAAGACCGACGACCCGGGGCTCCAGGTCTCCATCGCGCTGGACGACCCGACCACCGCCGACCGCGGGCTGCTCATGGACGTGATCGCCGACGGGCAGTGGCACAAGTACGAGTGGTTCCTCGACGAGTCGTTGTTCTGGGAGCCCTGGCTGGGCGGCGGCAACGGGCAGATCGACGGCGACCGCGTAACGCTCGATTCGATCCAGTTGTTCGGCAACACCGATGCGCAGGTGTACCTGGACGAAATCTTCTGGGACCCGACGGCCGAGTTCGCCGCGCTGATCGGCGACTACAACTTTTCGGGCCAGGTGGAACAGGGCGACCTGGACCTGGTGCTGCAGAACTGGGGCGTGGATTCCAACGTGGACGGCGTGCCGGCCGGCTGGCTGGCGGACCTTCCCACGGGCCTGATCGAGCAGAACGAGCTGGACCGCGTATTGACGAACTGGGGCGACACGGCGTCGCCGGACTTCGCGGGCGCTTCGAATGTCCCCGAACCCGCGTCGCTGATCCTGCTGACCGGTTTGAGCGCGGCGCTCACACGGCGACGCTGCGCTTGATTTAGAATGCTCAACGCAAACGAACCCCATCCACAGGCAACCCCGCAGTGTTCGCGGGGTTGTTTGTTTTTGGGAGTGGGCTCGTAATGGTGTGACGGCCCCCGAAGCCCACGTTCACCGAACGTGGGCTTCTCTCTTCTCTCGTGCTTTCGTGGAGCGACAACGCCCCTGCTTCACTTGTCAAAGAGCCGGCAGTTCTACAAAGCGGCGGCCGGTGGCCGCCGTCGAGCGCTCGCAAACACACGCGCCCCGAACGGCCGACACCGTCGGCCGCTTTAT
>JAUIGU010000010.1 GCA_030432595.1 Phycisphaerae bacterium | reverse complement strand
GAAGTGGTCGAGTAAGAACCGAAAGATCTTGCGTTCCATCCTGGGCTCCTTGGCGGGAGACCTAGGATGGACGCAAGTGCGCGAAAGCGCAAGGCTTACGGCCGTGGCGCAAAAAGACCCAACGGGTTCCGGCTGTCCGTGCACATGACACGGATGGTTTTGGGGACGACCACGCCCCTCGGATTCACATGTCAAAGAACGCCGTGACGCCTCTCCGCGAGCCGGCGTGTCTCACGCCCGGCATCCGGGCCGACACGGCCCGGCTCGCTTTCGAAACAAACCCGGGGCGGGACCGTCGTCACGGTCCGCACGACCCCCGGCCGGCGTCGGCTTTTCAGCCCGCCGTCACCGCGTTTCGGATGGGACTCGCTCGGGCGATTCCGGCGGGAGACGGCATGCGGTCGGAATCCATCCCGACCCACCCGCGTCCAAGGCCGCACGTCATTTCGTGATTAAGGAACCAGACCCCTCACCCACCTGGCACCCACGCGGAGGCCACGCTCACCCTCTCGCCACCCACATTTTACCCGCCCGCCGATTCGCCACCAGCGAAGTACCGGGCCAAACGTGCGCAACAATCCAACGCAAGGCGGATGTCCTCCCAGCCGGGACCGGGCCGGTCCCGGTCCGGAACCGGCCCGGTTCCGGCTAATCGCCACTAGATCGAATGGCGTCACACCGCGCCAAAGGCGATGTGTGCGGTGAGGCCTTCACGGTCCGGCACACATCACGCTTCGCGTGAGGTTTGGAACTCGGCCACTTAACCCACGAGCCGAATCGGCTTGATCTCAACAGAGCATGCTGACTTAACACCGAGGTGTCTCGCTTCTTCGGTAGTTAATGAAGTTTTTGATCGCCGTACTCTGGCGCGATTGAGCCACCCTGCCAGACGATCACGGACTAAGGAATCAACATTCTTTTCAAGTGTTCCAGGCGTGATATTGCAATGCGAAAAACTATTTACCCAGCCACGAACGATGGCGTTGGTTTGCATGACCACATCGACGAACGACTTTTGCTTGCGCAGTCTGAAGTCAGTGGCAAGTTCGATCTTATCTCGCAATTCACGCCACTTGTGACTCGCAGGCAGGATTCGCGTCGCAGATATTGCTACGCCCAGAAATTCAAATGACTCATTTGGTTCGCGAATTTGCGTTTTAATTCGTTTTGCTTTTCCGGACTGTTCGCCAATCGGATGTATTGAAAGGCCAACACTATCAAGACTGTCCTTGACAAACTCGTGAGCACGTCTGGCTTCTTGCAAGTCCTTGGTCAGTATCACCAAATCATCGATGTATCTGACCATCTCGAAGTTTTCACAAATAACGGACTCATCAAAATCATGCAGATACAGGTTTGCAAGGATTGGAGACAGGACACTGCCCTGCGGAACACCGACTCCATCTGACCAGAGATGCTGATATCCCTTCAAATTCTGGTTGATTACAATTTCTGCATCAACTGCACTTTGGAGTAGCCGGTCGATACTTTGATCCGACAAGCACCTTCGGATTTTCTCCATCAGCTTGTCTCGATCGATGTTGTCGAAAAAGCTGATTATGTCCGTCTCAAATACGTAGCCGTATCCTGAGTCTTGCAAACGAGCGATTGTTTCAATGGCGAGCCGTGTGGATTTTCTCGGCAATTCGACTTTAACCTGCTCCTTCGAAGCGAGGTGGTACCTTCGAATGCCACCAAAACTGACTTTCGAGTGCAGAAGGTCTCTGAGTGGCTTCCAAAGCGACCGCAACATTGCACGCTGAACGACGCGGTCGGCGGTGTTTAGGATCGAAATGGGGCGAGCGTTGTCCAGGCTCAGTGGTTTGCTGTCATCTTTCGGAATCGCAACCGGTCGTAAAGGCGAGAAATGATACCTGTCGTTCAGAATTCTTTCGCGGATCAGCTTTCCTCGCTTAGGCCACTCGCGGGAAAGCTCCAGAATCGTCACGCCATCTTCCCCATGGCTCATTTTATTTGAACGCGAAAACACTTCGCGTGCCGCCGAATTGAGGTTGCGGCAGACCTGTTGTTTCAGTTGCACGCTTGGCCCCCGTTGCCTGAGATTCCTGCAACGCCACGACAGTCACAGTCGTTGCTGGATATGCACATGCACTAAGGCTTCGCACCATCGACACGCGACGGCGGCTAGCCCTTCGTGCCCAGCCGCTTCACCGACGCCCCATATTAGGGCGATCGGATTCGGCGACCGGTGCTCCGGCCGTTGGGCGGTTTGTCCGCGCCAAACTCCGAGAGCACCAACGGCAAGCAGCATTGCGGCAAATATCGCCACCGCGCTTCCCGTCGTAACGACTTTCACCTTGGCCATGATGGTCACCTCGACTTCGAGGGCCGGCCAGGGCTTCCGTCGCAGCCGGCCCGCCTCAACAAAAACTTGCCATTCCGCCCTGTCGCGGTAGAACCGTTCAGCGGTGGCCAGCTTGGCGGCGGCCCGCAGCCAAACGCCTACGGCGTCTGCACCGGGCCTTCGAGCATGCACTAAGGCTTCGCACCATCGACACGCGACGGCGGCTAGCCCTTCGTGCCCAGCCGCTTCACCGACGCCACATTGAAGGGCGATCGGATTCGGCGACCGGTGCTCCGGCTAAACGCATTGTAACAAGTGCGGAGGATCAAGCGTTGACGGACCCGCCGCAACCTCTTGACGTTCAAGGCAGTCGCCAGTTTTAGCTGGCTTGTTCCCGTGGGCGGCGACGGAGCAGGCCAGCAGCGACAACGAGGAGGGTCGCGGTCGTCGCCGGTTCGGGGACGACGGAGAGGGCGAAGCGTTCGATGAGGAGGATGTCGTTGGAGAAGTCTTCGTTGAGGACGAGGCGGAGGGACTCGACGCCGCGGGTGGGGTCGAGGGTGCCGGGGGCGAGGGTGGTGAAGGAGGCGCCGCCGTCGGAGGAGTAGCTGAGGGTGAGGGTGCTGTTGTCGAGGTCGGCTTCGAGGATGGTGAGCAGGGAGCCGGCGGAGCCGAAGAGGGCGGCGGGGGTGTCGGCGGAGCCGGTGCCGACGGCGTTGCCGACGAGTTCGACCTGCGTGGCGGAGGTGCGGGTGAAGAAGGTTTCGCCGGTGACGAAGGTGGAGCGGGGGTCGAAGGTGATGAGGGAGAGGCGGAACTCTTCGTCCTGGGCGGGGTCGAAGACGTTGACGTCGAAGTCCCAGGAGACCTCGAAGAGGCCGTAGACGGTGCCGGTGGTGATGGCGTCGATGTCGACGTAGTTGGAGGCGAAGTCGGTGTTGTTCTTGCCGGAGGCGTCGAACTGTCCGAGGCCGTTGGTGGCGGCACCGGCGAGGTCGGCGTCGTCGTCGAACTGGGCGGCGGGGTTGACGGTGCTGACGACGCCGGTGAGGGCGGTGCCGTTGGGCTCGTCGAAGAGGAAGTTGGCGACGAGGGTGCCGGCGTTGAAGTCGTCGAGCGGGGTGGCGTCGGCGGGGGTGGGGGCGGCGGCGGTGAGGCCGACGAAGAGTCCGGCGGCGGCGAGGGCGTTGAGCTTGGAAGTCGGGTTCTTCACGGGTCTCTCTCCGTCAGGAAGGTTCAAGGCGATCGCGCTGCCGATTGGGGGCAGGGCGTGACCCAATTCTACCCGGCGAGCGGGCGAACGCCATCGTTTTCTGGACGGGGCAAGCGACGCAAGGGACGCAAGCGGGGCGGGCTTGCGGCGGCGGGGTGGAGGTTTAGCTGGACGGGTTGGTGTTGCGGGGTGACAGTTCAGCGCGGATGACGGCGCATGCGGACGGCCCCACTGAGGGTGAGCAGCAAGGCGGTCGCCGGCTCGGGGACGCCGGGCAGGTGCGCGTGGCCGGCAAAGTCGGGGGCGGTGGTGCTGCCCCAGTTCTGGAGGATGGCGTCGAGCTCGGTCTGTTCGATCTGGCCGTTGAGGTCGTCGGTGTTGGTCCAGCCAGCGGGGACGCCGGCGGTGTCGGTGTCGAGTCCCCAGTTCTGCAGGACCAGGTCGAGGTCGCCCTGTTCGACCTGGCCGGTGCCGTTGTGGTCGCCGGTGACCGCGGCGCTCGCGCCGAACTGGAGGTTGACGTTGTGGAAGCGTGTGCCGATGGCGCCGCCGGCGAGGCTGGTGCTGATCTTGAAGTCGTAGGCACCGGCGGCGAGGGCGAAGGGCCCGAGGCCGCCGCCGTAGTTGATGCCGTCGGCGCCGGTGATGGCGATGATGGCGTTGGCGAAGGGCTCACCGTCGGGGACGAGGGTGAGCGAGCTGCCGCCCGAGAAGGCGCCGAAGCCGCCGTTGGCGGAGCCGGAAGCGGTGAGGGTGGTGGCGGCGTCAAGCGTGAAGGAGCCTTCGAAGTTCGCGCTGGCGATGCTGCCGGCGCTCTGGGTGCTGGCCTGCAAGGCGGCGGTGATGCGGTTGGCGGTGACGGTGATGTCTTGCGAGGCGGCGGAGGTGTCGGAGCCGGGGCTGAGGGTTTCGGTGTTGACGTAGGTGGCCACGCCGTTGGTCAGGCCCGACGTGAAGTCCGTGGTATTCGACGTGTCGAAGGGCTGCTGAGTGGTGAGCCGGAACTCGTGCTCGGCGGAGAAGCCGACTAGGTCGGCCGCGGCGGGGCCGGCCCAAACCGAGACGAACAGAGCGACGGAGGCGTACCGCGCCGGGCGAGCGTGGCGTCGAGAACGAGAGAGGTGGGTTGGCATCGATCTTTCCTCCGGTTGGGGCGTGGGTTCGAATCTCGTTCGGTGTAGTGAGCCGGCGAAGCGAAACCAGCTTGCCGCGCAGGCCCGCGTGACCGAGACCGCGACGGGGTCTTCGTGTTTGTGGCCTACTTGATTTTGTCGCGCAACAGATACGCGTTGGGTTGGAGGTCGTCGTCGATGCTGTAGAAGGGCGTGCCGATGAGGGTGTCGCCTTTCTCGTGGTTCATGATAATGTTGACGGGGCGGATGATGGCCTGCTTGGGGTTGTCCTGGTCGGCGACGATGAGCTGGACCTGGAGTTTGGAGGTGTCGAGGAAGTACCACGTGCCGTTGCTGTATTCCCAGCGGGTGTTGCGGGCCCAGGCTTGCGACGGGATGCGGGTGGCGAGGACGTCGAACTGCGGCTGCTGGTGCTTCCACGCGTCGATGGCGACTGCGATGACCTTGTCGCGGTCGTCGCCCTGGTAGTTGTCGTTGGGGAGTTGGTTGTTGTTGATGATGAGTTGGCCGAGCGATTTTTCCTGCTGGTTGATTTTGGTTTGGAGCGCTTCGACGTCTTTTTTGAGTGCGGCGGCGGGCTCGGGGTCGAGGACTTCGTAGAGCGCCATCTTCTCGGTGACCCAGCCCATGCGTTGGGGGATGCCGCCAGTGAACCACATGGGCTTTTGCTCGGCGACGGCTTCGTCGGCGATCTTCTGGGCTTCGGTCATGTCTTCGCGGATGCTGGCGGGCAGCTCGGTTTTCTGCGTTTCGGCGGCGGCGTTGTAGGCCTTGAACTTTTCGACGAAGTGGGCGACGAGGCTGGACGCGCGCTCGCCCTGCTCGGTGCGCTGATCGGCGAGCGGCTGGTACTTCTGCGCGAAGCGGACGAGCTCGGCGTAGGCGGGTTCGCGCTGCTTGAGCGCATCGATGGCGGCCTCGCGCTGGGTGGTGAGCGTGCCGGGGTCGTAGTAGAGGCGGACTAGCCCGCCGAGGCGTTTGTAGTCCTCTTCGAAGTCGGGGTAGTTGGCGGGGTTGACCAGGTCGGTGACGAGCTTGTGGATGGGCGCGAGGGTGGCGGCGGCCTGCTCGGTCTGGGCCATGATCTGGTCGTACTGAAGCTTCAGTTCCGGGACGCCGCGGCCGTCGGCGGGGAGTTTCTCGAAGTAGCCGTTGATGAAGCCGGCGCGTTCGCGGATCTTGGCTAGTGACGCGGCGCCGCCGTTGAGCACGCGGTAGTTGATCTTGGTTTTGTCCGCGACGGCGGAGGCTTCCTGGGCGAGCTGGGTCAGGCCGTCGGCGAGGCCTTTGATCTCGCTGATGTAGAAGCGGGCGTTGCGGAAGTCTTCTTCCTGGAGGTGGTTGAGGCGGACGCCGCCCTCGGCCGCGGGGGGCGGCGCGGCGCCGCCGTTGAGCCGTGCCTGGATCGCGGCGATGCGGGCGTTGAGGTTGTCGAAGGCTTCGACGAGCGGCTTGACGTCGGCGTGGTCGGCGGGGAGGTCTTTGAGCGCGGCCTCGGCCTTGGGGACGTAGGGCAGCGCGCCGTCGAGGCGGATCTTGGTGAGCTTGGCCTTGGAGCCGGTGAGCGCGCCGGAGCCGCCGCCGGCGGTTTGCTCGGCGAGGTCGACGCTGGTCTCCATTTGGCGGAGTGCGGACTTGGCGGCCTCGACTTGTTGTTGCTGCTCGGCGGTGAGGTCGGCGGCGTGGGTCGTGATCGAGAAACCAAACGCCAGGAGCAGGGCGAAGATCGGCCAGGCGGCACGGACGGTCGGGCGATGACGGAACATGGGAAAGTCCTTCAAGGGAGCAACGCGGATCAATGCCGAAACATAACCGGCAACGGCGGATCGGTCACGACAAATCGCGACGGAAACGCTTTGGTTGGCTAGGTTTGCGCGTGACAGCGTGAAGATGGACAAGCGGGGGGACGCGGCGATGTTTGATAGTGGGTGCTGCCGACGTCGCAACACTCGGTTACGGGTCGTGCGGGCGCGTTTTGTCGTGGCACCCGAGACGAATCGATACCGGACGTACTAGAGCGCGTTGCGAGATTGATGTCTTAGTAGATGCGACGCACCGCGTCGCTGTTCCATCGTCAATCATCCGCGACACCTGCGACGCGGTGCGTCGCAGCTAAGAGGCAGAAAGGATGAAATGTGATTTAAACGCGAGCGACAGGCGCTTTGGACGCGATGTGGCGGGCGAGGGCGCGGTAGTCGGCGGCGCCGTTGCTCTCGGGCGCGTAGCGGTGGACGGGCTGCCCGAAGCTGGGGGCCTCGGCGAGTTTGATGTTGCGGCGGATCGGCGGCTGGTACACGGTCGCGCCGGCCCAGGGCGCGTCGGTGCCGTCGGCTTCGGCGAAGAACGACTCGAGCTCGCGGATGACTTCCGACGCGAGCAGCGTGTTCGCTTCGTGCATGCACAGCACGACGCCCGACACGGTGAGCCGGGGGTTGATGCCCTGGCGGACCATGTGCACGGTCTCGAAGAGCTTGGTCATGCCCTGCAGCGCGAGGAAGTGCGCCTGCATCGGCACGACGATCTCGGTGGCCGCGGTGAGCGCGTTGATCGTGAGCAGGCCCAGCGACGGCGGGCAGTCGATCATGACGACGTCGAACTGCGCGAACAGGTCCCGGCACTTGTTGCGGAGGATGGATTGTGCGAGCCCGGTGCGCACCAGATCGGCGAGCTCGGACTCGACGCCCGCGAGGTTGGTTTCGGCGGGCAGGATCGCAAGTTTCTCGTAGCCGTCCACGACGCGGACGACCTCCATCGCGGAAGTGTCGTCGTCGGCGAGCAGGTCGTAGTTGGTCTTTTCGAGTTCTTCGGGGTTCACGCCCAGGCACAGCGTCAGGTGCGCCTGCGGGTCCAGGTCGATGAGCAGCACGCGTTGGCCGTCCTCGGCGAGCGCGGCGCCGACGTTGGCGCAGGTGGTTGTTTTGCCGACGCCGCCTTTCTGGTTCATCAGGGCGACGATGCGGGGGGCGGCGCGGGGTGCGGGGTGCGGGGTTCGGGGATCGGGGGAAGAAGTGGGCGGTGTCGGCGGCGCTGCGGCGGCGTGTCCGTTGGTTTTGGGTTCGCCGGCTTCGACGACGACGGGTTGGTCCAGCGGGGGCAGTTCGCGCGGCGCGGCGGGGGTGTGCGTACCGACCGCGGCCTCGGGCTGGGCGTCGAGGGTCGGGACGGGCGTGGGGTGGTGGTTGGCGTGGGTGGGTTCGCTCACGCGGGACGCCTCCTTGCGTCAAAGGGACCGGGTCTCCGACTCCGGCCCGCAATATACCACGTTGAGCGGGGTTCAGGCCCGTGCCGACGGATCGGGGTCAGCGGCCGCGGGCGTTGTTCAGTTCCATCTGGAGGAGTTCTTGCTGAAGTTTGGTGATGGCATCGCTGCGCAGGTTGAGCTGCTCGCGGAGTTCCTGCAGGCGGAGTTCTTCGATCATGGACAACTCGGCGGCCCGGGCTTCCAACTCGCGGACCTCGTCGTGGAGCATGGCCCGCTGTTGTTCCTGTTCCTGCGTGGCGAGCCGCAGGCGCTCCTGCACCATCTCGAACACATGGCGCTGCTCGTCCTGGGCGCGGGCGTGTCGTTCGGCTTCGCGTTCGTGGACGTGGCGCTCGATCTGGTCCAGCACGTCGCGGGTTTTGAGGATGGCCTCTTCGGTGGCGGTGACGATGAGGAAGGCCTCGAAGGGCTGGATGGAGAGTTGTTCCTTGCCGTGCGGCAGCAGGCGTTGCACGGTCTGCTCGATGGTGTGCCCGAGCTGGGCGGTGCGTTCGTTGAGGTTGCCGGTGGCCCCGCCGCGTCCACCGAAGTCACCGAACGAAGTGACAGCGCTATGTGGCAGTGCGTCCTGACAGTCGATGACATAGACGTTGAGTTGATCGACGGGGATGGCGGGTTCGGCGTTGGCGAAGCCGCCGCCCATGCCCATGCCGCCTCGGATGCTGGCGCGTCCGGTGTTGCGGCCGCGGCCGGGCGTCGCATCCATGCCCATCCCCATGCCCATGCCGCCGTCCATGCCGTAACCCATGCCCATTCCGGCGTTATCGCCGTAGCCCCCGCCCATGCCGGGTTGCTCGGCGTCGGCGATCTGGAGGAGGGAGCCTTTCGGTTGCCCGTCTGCGTCGGGCGCCGGCGTGATGTTGCCGGCGGGTTCGCGTAATTCGCCCGTCGCGTCCTGGGCGGAGGCGAGCGGTTGGCTGGGCTGGCCCTGGTAGTTGCTGGGCGCGAGATACATGACGCCGAGGGTGACGACGGCGGCGACGGAAGCGGTGGCGAAGGTGGTCTGCATGAGGCGTCTCCTTTGTTTGAGGCGGGCGGAGTCGGACAGTTCGTGGGCGAGGACGTTGGCGTCGCCGAACTCGTCGAGGGCTTTGAGGGCGGCGTCGTGTCGGGTGAGGCCGGCGTCCATGAGCTCGTCGAGGCGCTGCTCCATGTGGTCGCGCAGCTCGCCGGCGATGCGGTCGCGCTGCTTGTCGCTCAAGCGGAGCGTGCGGGCGAGCAGGTTGAGGTAGGCCTCGAACTCGTGTTCGGACATGGGGCAATCCTTTTGCGAGCCGGCCCGTCCCGGGCCCGGCGTCGGGGTGGTGCCGGGGGCGGGGACGCCCCGGCTCGCGTTTGCGGTTACGCCGGTTTGGGCGACAGCAGCGCTTCGACCGCGGACGCGTAGGCGCGCCAGCCGTCGGTCTGGGTTTTGAGTTGTCGTTTGCCGGCCGCGGTCAGGCGGTACCACTTGCGGGGCCGGCCGGTGGATTCGTCCCACGAAGCCTTGATCGCCCCTTGGGCTTCGAGCTTGTGGAGGATGGGGTAGAGCGTGCCTGCGTTGAGCGCGAGCTGCCCATTGGACGCCTCGCGGACGGCCTTCTGGATCGCGTAGCCGTACTGCGGCCCGTCGGTCAGCGCCGCGAGCACCGCCAGGGCCAGGGAGCCGCGCCACAGGTCGCGTTGGAACTGGTCGTCGGGCAAGGGCGGGCACTCCGAAACGGGTGTCGAGCCGATATATTGCCAGACGATGTATTTTGTGTCAAGGGGTTTGTGCTGGGCGCAGCGGTCGCGCGGCCGTTGTCTAAAAATGGTTGTGACGTGAGGTAGAAAAGTACGGGGTTCATTCGTCGCGGGTGCCACGGTCGCTTGCGACCGTGCGGTTCACATCGCATCGTTAAACGAGGGCACGAAAGAACACGGTCGCAAGCGACCGTGGCACCCAACCCGCTCCATTGCAAACGGTCTTTACTAAAAAACTTCAGCGTCGCCGACGGGCGAGCATGCCGCCGCTGAGCAAAGCGACCAGACCGACCGGTTCCGGCACGTTCGCCCCGTGGAAGCCGGAGAAGTCGGGAGCGGCGGTGTTGCCCCAGTTCTGGAGCACCTTGTCCAGTTCGGATTGCTCGACCTGGCCCTCGGGCAGGCCGTTGACCCAGCCGCCGGGGACGCCTTCGACATCCGTATCGACGCCCCAGTTCTGGAGGACGAGGTCGAGGTCGCCCTGCTCGACCTGGCCCGAGCCGTTGTAGTCGCCGCAGAGCGTGGTGACGAGCGTGATGTTGTCGAGGTACTGGAAGATCGGTTGGCTGGTGTTGGCGGCGCGGGTGACGCGGAGCTCGAGCGTGTGCTCGCCGGAGGCGATGCCTTGCACTGTGCCTTCCAGCGAACCGCGGAGGGTTTGGCCGGCTTCGATGTTGGCGTTGTCGAAGTCGAAGAAGTCCAGGAGTTCACCGTCGACGATGAGCTCGAAGCGGCCGGGCTCGGTGTTGGTGCTGGAGCCGAAGTGGCGGGACGAGACATCGAGAGAGAAAGTGGCGTCGAGGCCATCGCTGGCGATGACGAAGGTCTGCCGGAGTCCGCCGCCCTGGGGGGAGAACTGGCCGTTGTCGATCGCTTCGTCGGTGATGCCGACGCGGAAGCGGGCGGCGGGGCTGGAGTTGCCGTCGCCGGTGGTGTCGTTGAGCAGGACGTCGGGCAGGCCGAACGGCATCTCGCCGTCGGGGGTGAGGAACGGGGTCCACCCGGTGAGGTTGCCGGTCTCGAAGGCGCCGTTGACCAGCCCGGGGTTGGGCGGGCCGGCCTCGACGAAGGTCTGGAAGCCCAAGTCGTCGAGCCCGCCGGAACTGTTCCACGGGAAGCCGGTGAAGCGGGTGTAGTCGTCGCCGTCGAAGTAGGTGCTGTCGCCGTGCCGCCAGTAGACGCCGGGGTCGAGGTCGCCGAAGCGATTCAAGGAGATGGCGAGCTGGTCGCCGGGCTGGACGAAGAGGTTCGCGCCGGTGACGTCGACGGAGGTGAAGGGCACCGTGCCGACGCCGAGCTGCGGGAGCGACGCGGTGGAGACGGTGGTGGTGAACAAGACGTCGGCCGGGTCGTCGCTGGGGAAGCCGGTCGGGGTGAGGCGCAGGAGTTGGAAGTTCAGGTCGCTGACGGCGCCGGCGTCGCGGTAGAGCTGGAGATCGACCTGCGCGAGCTGCCCGCCGAGTTGGGCGGTGTAGGTTTGGGCGGCCTGGAGTTCGTCGCCGCTGATCTGGAACAGCGGCTGGTCGCCGCTGCTGTTGGTGATGACCACGGACTGGTCAAGGAAGAGCGTGGCGGAGGCGGGGACGCTCCACGCGAGCGCGGCCGACAGCGCGGCCACGCGTGACCACGAACCCCGCATCCCCCCGTCGTCGGTGGTTGCCATGCCTTTTCTCCTTCCGATTCGAGCCTCAAGCGTATCCCATGTCCGGCTGGGCACCAACCTATGTGAATGGGTTTTGGTGAGTTGGGCCGGTTGTGCGGTCTGCATAAACCGTTCAAACCCCCGCGGTCACGTCGGCCTGGATCATGGTGTACGGGCCCTCGGGGATGACGGCGATGCGGCCGTCGGGGTTGCTTTTGGACCATTGGTCGATGAAGGTCTGGGCCCGCGATTGAGCATCTCCTTGGCCGGGGCAGGGCGTGGTGGCGATGTTGGTTTGTACTTCCGGGGGCAGGCCGTCGTTGGCGAGGATGAGGCCTTCGACGCCGATGCGCTGGAGGACGCGGGTCTGCATCTGGTATTCCCACTGGTCCTTGTCGGTGACCCCGGACGTTTCGATGTGGTTGAGGAAGGCTTTCCAGTCCGGGCCGAAGCGGTCGTAGAGTTTGATGAAGTCGGGTTCGCCGACCTCGTCGCAGGCGCTGAGCATGAGCAGCGTCGCGTTTTCTTTGAGCGCGGGGAGCGCGGTGCACATGCCTTTGACGGTCTGGTAGAAGTTCTTGTCCAGCGGGAAGCCGCCGGCCGAGGTGACGACCAAGTCGAAGGGTTCGTCTACGCGGGCGCTGGTCCACTCGGCGACGTCGCGGCAGCCGGCCATGAAGGCGTCGTCGAGGTCGCCGGCGTAGACGCCCGCCACGTCGCGGTCGTGGGTGATGGCGACGTTGACGAGGAAGTCCACGCCGACGAGGTGCGCGATCTTGTGGCCGATGGCGTGGCAGGGGTTGCCGTCGAGCCGGCCCTCGACGGAGTTGGGGTCGCCCATGGTTTCGTAGCCGTGGAAGCGCTGCACGGTGTGCAGGTCAACCAGCCCTGGGCACACGCCCTTGCGCCCGCCGGAGAACCCGGCCATGAAGTGCGGCTCGATGAGCCCGGTGACGATCTTGAGGTCCGCGTCTTTGTAGAGCGTGTTGACCGAGACCGGCGGTTCGTCGCAGACTTTGGTAACCGTGTCGAGGTCCTGGGCTCGGTGGTCGACGACGGTGCAGCGCTTCGGCAACGAAGAACCGAGCATGATCTCGATCTCTTCGTCGGTGCTCGGGCGGTGCATGCCGGTCGCGATGAGCAGCGTGACCTGGTCGTCGCGCACGCCGTGGGCGTTGAGCACCTCGAGCAGGGCGGTGATGATCAACTCGTTCGGCACCGGGCGGGTGATGTCGCTGAGCGTGATGACGACGCTTTGGGGCTTCTTCGACGTCACGATGTCCGCAAGCGGCGGACCGCCGATGGGGTTGCGCAGCGCGTCGCGCACGGCCTGGTCGGGGTTCGGCAGGGCGGGGATGTGCGGGCCGTTGAGGACAACCGCGGAGTCGGGGAGCGTCAGGGCGACGCGGCCTTTGCCGTAGCGGAGGTTGATCTTCATAATTGATGATAGATGAGTGATGATTGATGAATTCAGAACGAGCCGCCAGCATGCAAACAGATGCTCGTGCCTTCAATCATCACTCATCTCTCAGCATTCATCAATCAGAATCTCCCGGCTCCAGCCGCCACGCGAGGGCGTAGTCCCAGGCCTCGTCGCCGAGTTGTTCGTGGTCGGGGTCGCGGGTGACTTCGAGGGCGTACCGGCCGACGGGCAGTTCTTTGAGGTAGAGGTGCTCGACGTTGTCGATCCGGCTGGTGCTTTCGGCGACGGTGCTGACGGTCTGGCCGTCGGCGTCGATGCGGACGAGGCGCAGGTCCAGGTCGGCGAGGCGCGGGGCGCTGTACCAGAGCGAACGCTGCGGGCCGTCGGGGTTGGTGCTGGACTTGAAGGCGATGGTTTGGCCGTCGATGCGGCGGTGCCAGGTGAGCGCGATCGAGACCTCGCCGAGCCCGCCGATGCGCTCGGGGACCTGCAGGATGTAGCGATGGGTCTGGCGGGGCGGCAGGGTGGCGTAGGCCCAGGCCTTGCCGCGGGTGATGCGTGAGCCGGGCGTGGTCTGGCCGCCGTCGAGGATGCGCAGCGAATGGTCGAGGTTGACGCGGCCGGCGCCGAGGTGGTCGTCGAGCGGTCGGCCGGGTGCCGGGGTCCAGGTGCGGTGCTTGGTGGCGCCGGCGAGGAGGACGGCCTTGATGGTTTCGGCGCGGTTGGCGTCGCGGTGGCCGTCCACGACCATGCCGTCCGCCCACTGCAGGAGGATCGCGGCGCACGCGGCGACAGCGGGGGTGGAGAAGCTGGTCATGTTCCCGGGCGCGACGAGGTCGGGTTTGGCGCGGCCGGCGCCTTCGACGGTGGTGCCGCCGCCGGAGGAGTTGCCGTTGTCCACGCCGACGGCGATGGCGTTGTAGCTGCCCGCGAGCGTGGGCGGCATGAGCGAGTCCTTGCCGTTGTTGATCCCGACGCACATCACCACGTCGTGCTTATCGATGGCCCAGTCCACGCGGCGCAGGACGGGCACGGCCCGCGCGGCGTCGCTGGCGATCCACGAGTGCGAGAACACGCGCGGCGAATCGGCGCCGTGCAATGGCTCGCGCGGCGCGGCGAGGTTGAGGTAGCCCTGCGTCATCCAGTGGTTGACCGCGAAGCAGTCCAGGCGCTTGAGCTTGGGGGCGATCCCGCGCCGGCCGGTGAGGATCGACGCGACGCGCTGCGCGTGTCCGGACACGTTCGATGGCCCCGAGCGGCGGACGATGTCCAGCCCGCGGAAGTCGGGGTGCTGCACGTCGGGGGTGTAGGAGCCGGCCTGCCCGGGCGTGGGGCTGTCGCCCTCGACCATGCCGACGACGATGGTCGAGCCGTCGGGCAGCCGGTCGCCCAGGCGGACGAAGGCGTCGTCGTAGTCGATCAATTCGGCGGTGGTCGGCGGCGGCGGGGCGGGGGGTGCCGAAGTCGCGGGGGCGGTGGGGACTTGGTTGGCGGGGTCGAGGACCGGCTGCGCGGTGAGATTGGTCACGGTGCAGAGCCATGCCAAGGCCGACGCTACGGCAACGACCCGGCCCAGCGACCGGCGCGGGCACGTGCGGGCTCGGGATGGGCGGCGGTTCGGGCTCACAGCGAGAGGGTGACTACGGCGGTCGGGCCGGGGCGGTTTGGCGAAACCCCGCGGCGAATCGTCGCCGGGCAAGGCCCCGTGGTGGGATCGGCGATCGGGGAACACGCGGCCAGTGCCGGGCGTCGGATTCTAAGGTCCGCGGGTGGCCGGTCCGCCTTGACGCTGCTGCGCGGCACCGATACCGTCGCCGACGCGTAGGCTTACTCGGAAAGTCGGCCCGCCACCGTTCATCAGGGAGCCCGCCATGCTCGGCCACCGTCACGGATTGTCTCGGTTGTTCTCGGTTTGTTCGCGCGGCGTCGGGGCGACGCTTGCGATGATCGCGGTCCTGGTCGCGGTGCCGTCCTCGCCGGCGTTGGCTCAGGGGGCCGAGCCCGAGACGCCGTACGTCGGCACGGTCGCGTTCGACACCGTCGAGGCGCGCTCGGGCGCGGGCCGTGTGTTTTACGCGGTCGCCGAACTTAAAAAAGGCGACCGGGTGACGGTGATCGACGACGACTTTTTCACGTGGTTCCGCGTGGCGGTCCCCTCGACGGTGACGGCGACCGTGCGCCAGGCCGACGTCGAAGCCAAGGGCAACGGCTCGACCGGCGTGGTGATCGCGGACGTGGCGACGGTGAACGTGCTGGGCGTGGACCGCAACGCCGCCGAGAGCTTCAAGTCGCTCAAGCGGCTGAGCAAGGGCGAGACGGTGCGGATCAAGACCGAGCTGGGCGACAACGGCCGCGACGGCGACTACTTCCTGATCCAGCCGCCGCGCGACGCGTTGATGTTCCTGCCGCCCGGCAGCGTCACGCCGCTGCGCGACCAGCCCGAGTTCGACGCCACCGAGGGCGACCCGACGCTGGACGTATCCACCAACCAGACGCCGGACGAACCCGACGCAGCCCGCATGGCCGACGCGACGGACACCGACACGGCACCCGTGGCCGTGGGCACGCCGGGTGACATGGTCCCGATCGACGAGGCGCCCACGCCCGACACGACCGCCATGGTGGATATCGACGAGCCCACCGGCGACGCCCCGGTCGCCGCCGTGACGGAGCCCGCCACGGAAACCGACGCGAACGAAACGTCCGACGAAGACGTGCGGATTGCCGACGTGACGCCCCCGGCCGACGACCGCACCGGCACCACGCCGGTCGTACTCGAAAACCCGGAAACGGCGACGCCGGACGCATCGATGGACACGGCGGTGGCCGACGCCGACGTGCCCGACGGCCCCGCGGTTGAACCCGTGCCGGTCGAGACGCCGGCGGTCAATGCGGCGCTGCGGGCGGTCGAGCTCGCGATGCTGCCGCACTTCGCCAAGCCGGTGGAACGTCAGCCGTTGGACGAGATCGAGGCCGCGTACCGCAAGGTGGCGACGGAGAACGAGCTGGTCGGCGTCGATGAGCGCGTGGTCGAGTCGCGCCTCGCGGCCGTGCAGCGCAACCGGCAGTTCGCCGCGGCGCTCAAGCAGATCGAGCAGCGCCGCGCCGCGGTGCCGACCGTCGAACCGGTGAAGGTCGAGATCGACGACAGCGAGCCCTGGGCGGCGATAGGCGTGTTGACCGCGTCCTCGGTCCTGGGCGACCAGGCCGCGTTCCGCGTGGTCGACCCGGCGACGCGGCGCACCATCGCGTACCTGCGCCCCGCGGCCGGCGTCGATCCGGCGTTGCACCTGGGCCAGATCGTGGGGGTTAAAGGGCCGCGTCAGTACGACCCCGCGCTCAACAACCAACTCATCATCGCGCAGCAGGTGCGGACGCTGGACCCGGGGGAATAAACGTGTCCGGTTCCGGTCCCGATGGCGATCCGCTTGCGTGTCCGTCTTGCGGCTCGTCGATGCGTTCGGGTCGGCTCGAGGGGAAGGTCCGATTCCTTTCGGCAACGACGTTGGCCCACCCCAACGACAGTTGCCGGTGGTTTTTCAAGCCCGACGCCGGGGGCAAGAAGGTTCGCGTCGCTGCGACGTTGCACCGTCGCCCGGCGCGTTTTTGCGACGGGTGCGGCACGGTCGTGTTGCCCGGCTGAGGCGGTTGCGGTCGGCGTTGCCGTCTGTGTCGGCTTGGGGACCGGTTCGCGCTGTCCCGTGGGCCGGACGTGCTCATGCACGCAGAACCCGCACCCGATGGAACGGGTGACGCCGGCCGAGTGGTTCGGGTCGGCCTCTCGTTTCGTCCCCACCTCCGAGTCCCCGAATTTGCCCCCCAGAACCCTGAAAATCGGACAAATCCTGGTCGAACACGGCGTGCTCACCGAGCAGCAAGCCTTCGAGATCGCCCAGGCCCAGAAGGCGTGCCAGCGCCCGTTCGGCGTCCTGGCCGAACAGATGTTCGACGTGACCCTCCAGGCTGTCGAGGAGGCCTGGGTCGAGCAGTACCACCGCTACACCGGCACGATCGACCTGGGCGAGCAGCAGGTCGACGAGCGGGCCCTGCGGACCATCCACCGCCGGCAGGCCTGGCAGTTCGAGATGGCCCCGGTGCGGTTCGAGGACAACGGCGAACTGCTGATCGCCGCCGGCCGCCACCGCCTGGCCCGGGCGGTGACCTTCGCGGCCAACACCATCGAGACCCCGGTCTACTTCCGCATCGCCGAGTCCGGCCAGCTCCGCGGCTTCCTCCGGGAGCACTTCCCGATGCCCGAGGTCTCCGAAGAGATCATCAAACTCGCCCAGCGCATGTCGAACCACGCGGCGTAAGAACGCGACGCACAGACAACGCAAAAGGTTTTCAAAGCCCGCGGCCCGTGCGCCGCGGGCTTTTTCGTTAGCCGCAGGCCAACGGCCTGCGCGCTGCCCGTCGGGGTGCGCCTGACGGCGACGAAGCACGCTACGCGACGATCGGATCGCCTCGACCCGCGTTGACCCGTCCGCTGTCTCAATAGAAAAAGGCGACGATGCGCGAACGCATCGTCGCCCGGAGGGAAAAGAGAGACACGGGGTGCCTCAGGGGCATAACGGTTGGGTGGGGCTCAGGCGCCGGCCCCGGCGAAGACGGCCTGGGCTTCTTCGATCGCCTGCGGCAGTTGGGCGCAGACGTCGTCGAAGTCCTGCTGGGTGAGCTTGAGGGCGTCCTTGATGGCGGGGCTGATTTCGTCGCCCTCGACGTCGCCGGTGTAGCCCATCTCGAGCTTGCGCGTGAGGTGGTCGGCGACGTAGACGAGCGACGCCAGGGTCCGGGCGCCCTCGGGCAGGTCCATCGGTCGGTGGTGGAAGCCGGCGACGGCCTGCAGCGACGTGGGGAACTTCCAGAGCTTGCACAGCTCGTAGCCGAACTGCTCGTGTGTCGCGCCGATGAACTGGGTCTCGGCGGCGCGCAGCGGCGTGCCGGTGCTGTGGGCGTGCTCGACGGCTTGAACGAATTCGTTGCGCCGGGCCTGGATCTCGACCATGATGCCGATGTCGTGGATCAGCCCGGCCAGGAACGCCTCGTCGGGCAGCCCGAGCCCGGCCTTGTTGGCCAGCAGGCGCGTCGCGGTCGCCGAGGCGATGGAGTGGGTCCACAAATCCTTCGCGTCGAAGACCGCGCTGACCTTGCCGCCGCGGAACAGCTTGGCGAGGCTCGCGGCGATGGCGATGTTTTTGACGGCGTTGAGGCCCAGCAGGACGATGGCGCGGTTGATGCTGCCGATCTGCCCGGGCAGGCCGTAGAACGCGGAGTTGACGACTTTGAGGATGCGGGCGCCCAGGGCGGGGTCGTTGCTGATGACCTTGTTGAGGTCCTGGGCGGTGGAGTCGGGGTCCTCGACCAGTTGGATGATCTTGAGCGTGACCTCGGGGAGGGTCGCGATGTGCGAGATCTCGCCGATGGCGGACTTGATCAGGTCGCCCGGGTTGGCGGCCGGCGTCGCCTGATCCGGTGTCGCCTGATCCGGTGTCGTGTCGGCGGTGGGGGAGGTGGGCGTGGTCATGGTGGCTCTCCGTTTCCCGTGGCGTGAAGCCCGGCGGTCTCGCGAGTCATCGACGGGCCGGGGGCGCGGCTTCATCGTGGGTTCATCCCCCGGCCCGGAGTCGGCGGAAAACCCGGCGGGTGCTGCGGCGGCTGCCGGTTGTGCGGGCTGGGGAAACGGGCCGCACGAATCGCAAACCCGCGGCGGGGCGGTGCGTATGATTCGGCGATGGCCTTCCGTTTCGAGACGATGTTTGACCGCGGGATCGACCCCGAAACCGGCCGCCTGGGTCCCAGCGCGGTCTACCGCCACGCTCTCGGGCGTACGGCGTGGCCGGCGAAGATGGGCGTGCTCGCCGCGGCGGTCGTGGGGGTTTTGCCGCTGCTGCTGATCGTGCTGGCGGCGCTGACCGCGGGGGTGTTGGTCTATGTGATTTGCCGAGGGCTGGCGGGGGTCGGCGCTTTCTTCACCGGCTTGGGGTCCGGCCGCGCGGCAGACGACGGCGCGTCCGTCTCCGACCCGCTGCGCGAAAACGTGCGGGTCGTCTCCCGAGGCTGAACGCTTGCGGTACGCTGACCGCATGCAAAACCCTCGATCAGGCGGTGCCGTTTCGACGCGGGCACTCGGTGGCCGGAGCGCGTTGTGGTTGGCGATCATTTTTTCCGTGGTTTTGTTTGGCTGCGCTGGGCCGGAAGCGACCGACGGAACACCCTCGGCCGAGGCCGCATCGACGGACGCGGCGAACAGTGACGTGCCGCCGTCGCACGCGTCCCGCCCGAAGTCGGCCCGCATCGCCACCTTCAACACGGCGCTGTCTCGCCCGACGCAGGGCGAGCTGCTCGCGGCGATGCAGTCCGGGCGCGACCGCAAAGTCCGTCAGGTCGCCGAGATCCTGCAGCGCGTGCGCCCGGACGTCGTGCTGCTCAACGAGGTCGATTACGACGGCAGCGGCGCGCTGGTCGAGGCGTTTCAAGAGAACTACCTCGGCGTGTCGCAGAACGGCGCCGACCCGATCACGTACCGGTTCAGCTACACGCCCGAGGTCAACGCGGGCGAACCCAGCGGCACCGACCTGGACCGCAACGGCACGGTCGGCGGCGCAGGGGATGCGCACGGCTGGGGCAACTACCCCGGGCACTACGGCATGGTGCTGCTCTCGCGGTTCCCGATCCGGGAAGAACACGTCCGCACCTTCCGCAACCTGCGCTGGGTCGATCTGCCGGGCCACGCGATGCCGGTTGACTGGTACAACGCCCGCGCCCGGGCCCGGCTGCGCTTGAGCTCGAAGACCCACGCCGAGGTGCCGGTCCGCCTGCCGGACGGCCGGACGATCGGGCTCATGATCGCGCACCCCACGCCGCCGGTGTTCGACGGCGACGAAGACCGCAACGGCAAACGCAACCACGACGAGGTCCGCTTCTGGGTCGACCGCCTCGACGGCAAGGTGTTCACCGACGACGCCGGCACGAGTTCACGCTTCCCGGCCGACATCGGCTTTGTCGTGCTGGGCGACCTGAACGCCGACCCGCACGACGGCGACAGCTTCGGCGATGCGATCCGCCGCCTGATCCATCACCCGCGCGTGCACCAGGGCGTGACGCCCGCCAGCCGCGGCGCCGTGACCGCGGCCGAAACCCAGGGCGGGCTCAACGCGTCGCACGGCGGCAACCCGGCCCACGACACCGGCGACTTCTCCGACGAACCGCCGCGCGGCCCGGGCAACCTGCGCATCGACTACGCCCTGCCCTCGGCCAACCTCGAGGTCACCTCGGCCGGCGTGTTCTGGCCCGCGCCCGACCAGCCGCACGCCGACCTGGTCGACGTCTCGGACCACCGGCTCGTGTGGGTCGATATCCAACTCGATCCGAAGCAGTGAAACGACGTGTCGTTTCGTTTAACGGGCGACGCGCAGCGTCCCACGCGGCCCCGTTACCCCGCCGGGTAGGCCGGCTCGCGCCCTTCCAGCACCGCCACCACGTCGCGCACCACCCAGCTCATGTTCCGCAGCGCGGTGTCCGTGCGCGACGCCAGGTGCGGCAGCAGCACCACGTTTTCGAGCCCGTGCAGCGGCGAATCCGGCGGCGGCGGCTCGGGGTCGTGGACGTCCAGCATCGCCTTGGCGTCGGGGTGTTTGTTGAACCACGCCGACAGCGCCGCGTGATCCACCAGGAACCCTCGCGCCGCGTTGATGAAAAGCACATTCTCTTTCATCGCACCAAACGCCGCGGCGTCCATCATCGCGCGGTTCTCTGCCCGACCGTCCGCGTGAAGTGTGACGATGTCCGAGCCGGCATACAGCTCCGCGTGCGTCTTGAACTCGAACGGGAAGTCCACCGCTTTGCGCAGCTCGGTCTCGGGCAGGATGTCGCACGCCCAGACGTTCATGCCCAGCGTGTGCGCGACGCGCCCGAGCTTCTTGCCGATCCGCCCGAACCCGACGATGCCCAGCGTCATCGTGTCCAGTTGCACGCCGACCTCGGTGCCGCGCAGCTCGTGGAAGGTTTCGTCGTCCGCGCCGTCGGGCAGCGGCGTGCGCGGCCGGACGTGGTCGAGCATCAGCCCCAGCACGTACTCAACCACCGCCTGCGTGTTCGCGTCCGGCGTGTAGACCACGCGCACCCCGCGCTGTTTGCACGCTTCCAGATCAAAGTTGTCCAGCCCCACGCCCGCCCGGCCGACCACTTTGAGCTTCGGGGCGGCGTCCAGCAACGCCGCGTCGACCTGCGTGTAGGTCCGCACCACCACCGCGTCGGCGTCCGCGATCGCTTCGCTGATGCCCGGCTCGTCAAACCGGTGCCAAACCACCTCGGCGTGCTCCGCCAGCCACGCGGCACATGACTCGTCCAGCCGTTCGGTGATGACGACCTTGGGTTTCATCGAGTTAAGGATACGAGACATCACGAACGCAGAGAAGCAGAGGTGCAGAGACGCGGAGCAGCCACACGAAAGGTATTCTCTGCGTCTCTGCGTCTCTGCGTCTCTGCTTCTCCGCGGCCTCTGCTTTGATCGGAGACCCGAGATTCGCGCGGCGAACGCCCGCTTGCTACGATGGCGCGATGCCCCGGAAAGCCGTGAAAAACCAGCCCGACGCCGTGCCGGAGAACACGATCCAGCGCGGCGACTGCATCGCGTCGATGAACGCCTGGCCGGAAGAGTCGGTCGATCTGGTTTTCGCCGACCCGCCGTACAACATCGGCTTCGAGTACGACGGTCACTACGAGGACAAACGCAGTGACGAGGATTATCTCGCGTGGACCTACGACTGGATCGACGCCGCGACGCGCCTGCTCAAGCCCACCGGCTCGCTCTACATCCTCATCGGCGACGAATACGCCGCCGAGACGCGTGTCCATCTCAAGAAGCTTCAGCGCGACGGGCAACTGCTCTTCCGCAACTGGATCGTCTGGCACTACACCTTCGGCCAGCGCTGTCGGATCAAGTTCAACCGATCACACGCCCACTTGTTCTACTGCGTCGGTAGCGCGGCGGTGAACAAAAACACCGGGCAGCCCAAGAGCAACCTTACGAAGAGCCCGCCGTTTACGTTCCACTACGACGCGGTCGCCGTGCCCAGCGCACGGATGACGACGTACAACGACGCCCGCCAGAACCCACGCGGGAAGTTGCCCGACGACACGTGGGTCATGAAATTCCCCGCGACGGAGAACTGGCACGTCCGCCCGCAGGACGCCGCCGAGGAAGGCCACTTCGACGCCGGCTGGGACACGTGGTATCAGTCGCGTCTGGCCGGCACGTTCAAGGAACGCCAGCAGTGGCACCCCTGCCAACTCCCCGAGGCGCTGCTCGAACGCATCGTGCGGGTCAGTTCCAACGAGGGCGACCTGGTGTTCGACCCCTTCGCGGGCAGCGGTACGACGCTGGCGGTGGCGAAGCGGCTTGATAGGAAGTACCTGGGTTGCGAGCTGTCGCCGGAATACCGGAAGAAGGCGTTGGAGCGTCTCGATGCCTTAGATGCTGAGCCGACGAAGGGCCGGGCGGTGGTGACGAAGAACGGGAAGAAGCCGGGGCGGAAGCGTGTTGGAAGCGAGGCTTGATCATCCCGATGCCACGCGTGAGCGATCCGGACGGCCAGCCCGATACGTCATTCTGTCCGTGTTCTTGGCTCTCGTCGTCGCGGTGGGTTCGATTGGCTATCTCAAGTCGCCAAATCGCCATCTGAAGATCGAAGTGACGGCTCAATCTGAGCTGAACGAACTGGACGGCGTGTGCTACACGATTCGCATCGGCGATACGGTTACGGCCCGCGTTGTCGTGCTGCCGACGGATTCGAGTAGCTGGCGCGTCGTGCCTCAATCCTCTCCGCAAGCGGCAGAATGGATTGACTTCAACGAGTTGGTGCCTGAGGGCGTGGCTCTGGCGATCAACGGCGGGTACTTCTCATCCGATTGGAAGCCGGATGGGTTGTGGGTCATCGACGGAAAAGAGATTCAGGCCTTGTCGAACAATCCAGTGTTGTCGGGGGTGGTGACCATCACGGAGGAAGGGCGGATCGACGCCATGCCCCTTGGCAACGACACGGGGAACGCAAGGTTTGCTTTTCAGGCCGGCCCCTGGCTGATCGATCCCGGCGGCGAATTGGGGATACATCAAGACGACGGAAAGCGCTTCAAGCGGTCGATCATTGCGTTCACGACTGACGGAGAGACCCTCGTTGTTTCGTCGTCGCCGGCCAGCCTATACGAATTGGCGTCAGGCCTTCAACGGCTGCCCGACATCTTGCCGGTCGCGCGCGTTGACCGGGCGCTGAACCTGGACGGCGGCCCGTCTGCGGGTTTGTTCGTGGATACGGTGGATGGCCGTGTCTCGATGCAGCCCTCCGGCCCCGTCCATCACGTTCTCGTCTGCACGGATCGTGCCGCGCAAGATTAAAGCCCGGAGACGGCCGTCTCCGGGCTTTAGTGGGATCATCGGAATCTTGCTGTGGTGACGCGGTCAGTCTTCGTCTTCCTCTTCGTCCTCGTCGGCCTCTTCCCACTCTCCGTCTTCCTCCCCCTCTTCGTACTCCGCGACTTCGAGGGGGTTGCCCTCTTCGTCGCAGGGGTTGCCGTCCTCGTCGACGTACTCGTACTCCTCTTCTTCCTCGTCGGCGTCGGCTTCTTCCTCCCATTCGCCGTCTTCGTCGACTTCGTCGTACTCGTCTTCCTCTTCGTACTCGGCCTCGTCATCCTCGACGTCGGCTTCTTCTTCGTCTTCGACGGCGGTGGAAGCCTCGGTGTCGTCGGCGTCTTCGTTCTCGTCTTGATCGACCGTCTCGTCGATTGCTTGCGGTGCTTGGTCTTCCTCGCCGACCGCGCGGTCCTCGATCGCGCCCCCGGCCGCTGAAGGGGCCTCGCCGGTGCCGGCGTCGTCTTGTGCTGCCTCGCGAGCGGCGAGTTCCTGCATGGCGAACCATTCTTCGGGGCTGATGAGGACTTCGCGGGCCTGGGCGGTCTTGTGGCCGCCGATGATGCCGAAGCGTTCCATCTCTTCGATGATGCGCGAGGCGCGGGAGTAGCCGATGGTGAGCCGGCGTTGCAGCAGCGACACGCTGCCGCGCTGGGTGTCGAGGACGACCTCGACGGCCTTGTCGAACAATTCATCACGGTCGCCGAAGCCTTCGCCGCCGGCCTCGCTGGAGCGCATCTGCACGAGCTGCGGCTCGAACGCCTGGGCGCTGACGTCCTTGAGGAACTTGACGGACTTGCGGATCTCGCTGTCGTCCACGAGCGTGCCCTGGGCGCGGATGAGTTCGCTGCTGCGCGGCGAGAGGAAGAGCATGTCGCCGTGGCCCAGCAGCAGCTCGCCGCCCTTGGCGTCGAGGACGATGCGCGAGTCCATGCCCGAGCTGACCTTCATGCAGATGCGGCAGGGCATGTTGGACTTGATCAGGCCGGTCACGACGTTGGCCGAGGGGCGCTGCGTCGCGAGGATGAGGTGCATGCCGACCGCGCGGGCCTTTTGCGCGATGCGGACGATGTGCGACTCGACCTCCTTGTTGGTCATCATCAGGTCGGCGAGCTCGTCGATGATGAACACGAGGTAGGGCAGCTTCCGCGGGATGCGGGCTTCTTCTTCGGGCGTGGAAGGCTCGATGCGCTCTTTGATTTCTTCCCACTCGAGCTGGTTGTACGAGGCGATGTCGCGGACGCCGGCCTCGGCGAGCAGCTCGTAGCGCTCGTCCATCTTGGTCACGGCCCACTCGAGGATCGCGGCGGCCTTGGCCATCTCGGTGACGACCGGGCACATCAGGTGCGGGATGGATTTGAATTGGCTCATCTCCACCATCTTGGGGTCGACGAGCACGAGCTTGAGCTCGTCGGGGCGCTTGGTGAAGAGGAACGACATGATGATGGAGTTCATCGTGACCGACTTGCCCGAGCCGGTGGTGCCGGCGATGAGCATGTGCGGCATGGCGTTGAGGTCCTGCACGAGCGGGTTGCCGCTGGCGTCCTTGCCCAGGAACATCGGCAGCTTCATCTTCGCGACGCGCTCGGGCTCGGCGGACATGAGCTCCTTCATGCGCACGCGTTCCTTCTCCAAATTAGGGACCTCGATGCCGACCGTGTCCTTGCCGGCCATGTTGGCGACGATGCGGATGTTCGGGGCCTTGAGTGCGCGGGCGATGTCGCTATCCACGGCGGTGATGCGCGAGACCTTCGTGCCGGGCGCGAGGCGGACCTCGAAGAGCGTGATCACCGGGCCCGAGTCGATGTTCACGACCTCGCCGTCGATCTTGTATTGCTGGAGCGCCGACTCGAGCGCGACGGCCTGCTCCTGGATGAGGAACTGCATCTCGGTCTGGAACGATCCTTCGGGGTCTTCGAGCAAGTCCAGGCCCGGGAAGGCGTAGTCCGTCAGATCGACCTCGGCGGCGCGCGGCACTTCGGTCGCGGTGACCTTGGGCGCGAAGTTGATGGGCATCGACGCCATCTTTTCGCGCAGCGCGTCGGGGTCGAAGGTCTTTGGGTCGTTCTTGGACTCGACGTAGGCGGACGGTGCGTCCTCGCTGGCGTCGTCTTCCTGATCGAACGCGCCGTCGGCGTTGGCGAGCTTTTCGCTGCCGCGTTTGGGTTTGGTGGCGATGGTGCCGGTGCCGGCGAAGCCGCCCTCGGACTCGTCGATGTGCTCGGCGTCGTCTTCCGTCGCGTCGCGGCCCTTGCGTTTGTTGCTGGCTTTGCTCTTCTTGGCGGCGTCGCGGTCGGCTTTGCGGTCCTTCTTGCTCTTGCGCGACGAGGTCGTGGTCAGGGTTTCGTCGTCGAGGTCGTTTTCGCGGACGCGTGGCGCCCGCCGGAACTTCGACAGCGAGAAGCTTGGCATCGAGAACGCGACCTCCGGCATCCCCGGGAACTTGTCACGCGATATGTCGAGCAGGCGCAGCAGGCCCTCGCCGGTCCAGCGCGGCAGCGCGAGCGCCCAGCGGTCGGCGGCGAGGATGGAGCCGACCCAGAAGATCACCGCGAGGATCAGCATCGCGCCCAGGGTGGCGAAGCGCGGCACGAGCTCGTCGTGGAGGAACACGCCCAGCAGCCCGCCGGGGCCCTCGGGTCGGCCGGCGTAGCCGGTGACGAAGCTGGTCGTGCCCACGGCCATGAGCCCGGAGGTCGCGGCGACCATCATGAGCACGCCGCACGCCCGGATGGCGGGCTGGTCGAGCTTGCGCGACGCGGCGGTCCAACCGAGCGCCACGCCCACGGCGGCGAGCGCGATCCACACCCCCGGGCCGATCACCAGGAACGCCTTGTAGGCAATCAACGCACCGATCGAGCCGACCCAGTTGTGGGCCTGCTCGTTGGTCACGCCGACGGCGTGGGTCGGGGCGTCGGCGGGGTCGTGGGACAACAGCGCCAGCAGGCACAGCCCCCAGAGCAGCGCGACCGCCGCCCAGCCGACGGCCTTGAGCGCGGCGTAGGGGTTCTCGGGGGCTTCGTCTTCGTATTCGTACTCGTAGTCGTCTCGGCGGGCCATGCGTGATCCTCTCGCGTACAAACGTGCCAAACCAATCGGGCAAGCAACGACCGATAACGCGGCGCACTACGACCGCGCACGGACCAGTGGTCATCGGCGAGCCGCCGGGTCGGGCGAGAAATGTTCGGCCGCGCCCCTAACCACCGAAACGGACGTGCCTTGCGGTCAGTTCGGGCGTACGTTCAGTCCCGGAAAAAGTACGCCCGGTACTGCCACCAGTGCCGGGTGTCGCTGTCGGTGGTCGGCGGGTTGTAGACGAAGACGGAGTCGTCGCCCGCGCGCGAATGCACGGGGAAGCCGAAGCCGGGCGACTGCGTTTGTTCGACCGTGGCCGTGCGGTAGGCAAAGGTGTAGAGCACGCGGTTGGCGCCCAGGCGGCGGGCGGCGCGGGCGGCGTGCTCGTCGCGGAAGGCGCCGCCGGCGACGAAGGACGAGGTGCCCAACGGCGTCGCCGACGCGCGGGCCTGGGCCAAGGCGGCGTCGAACGAGTCCATCTGGGTTGGGTCCTCGGCGTCGGCCCCGAGCACCGAGACCGCGGCCGCTTCGGGCAGGGGTTGGGCGCGCGGCCCGGTGTGGCCGCGCACGAACGGGTCGGCCGCGCAGCCGAGCGCCCCGGAGCACGCTAAGCAAATCAATGCCATAAGCAATCGCGTGTGGCCTTGGCTTGTCGCGTGACCGTGTGGATGGACGCAGTTAAAAATCACCCCGACAGCTTACGCCCCGGCCTGCCGGACGTGCCAGCACACGCCCGCGGGGTCGATCAGGTGGACCTCCCGGCCCCACGGGTAGTCGGTCGGAGCCTTCGCCTTCACTCCGGCGAAGTTCCCGGGCAGGTCGAGCGCATCGAGCTTCGCCCAGTACGCGTCGAGGTCGTCGACCTCGAAGGTGATCATCTGGTACTCCTGCCAGACGGGCACGTGGATGTCCTGGAGCATGAAGTACGCCCCACCGAAGCGCAGGCCGGCGAGGCCGTCGTGTTCCCATTGTTTGGTGAAGCCGAGGGACTCAAAGAAACGCAGTGCGAGCGTCAAGTCGGGGCCTGACGGGACGAAGGGGTAGAGGGTGGTGGCGGAGGCGTTCATATTGATCTGTCTCGACTCGTTGAAATGAATCAAGTGCCCGTGTGCCCGAATCCGCCGTCACCGCGCTCCGACGCGGGCAACTCGTCGACCTCGTCCCACACCACGCGGGGCACGGGCTTGATGAGCATCTGGGCGATGCGGGTGTTGGGGTCGAGGGTGACGGGGGTGGGGCCGAGGTTGATGAGCGGGACTTTGACTTGGCCGCGGTAGTCGGCGTCGATGGTGCCCGGGGCGTTGGGCAGCGTGAGGCCGTGCTTGGAGGCGAGGCCCGAGCGCGGGCGGACCTGCGCTTCGTAGCCGACGGGCACGGCCATCGCGAAGCCTCCCGGGATCATGACGATCTCGCCCGGTTGGATGGTGACGGGCGCGTCGAGGCAGGCGTGGAGGTCCAGGCCCGCGGCGTGGGCGGTCTGGTAGGCGGGCAGGGGGGTGTCGTTCTTGACGCCGTTGGCGAGGCGTTGAATGGGGACGCGGAGGTCGGGCGGTGCGTCGGGCATGGCTGGATTATGACGGGGATCAAAGCCAGAAGTGGGAAATCAGAAGTCGGCCATCGAAAACCGGTTATGGCCGCACGCTTCCGGCTTTCCGTGCTTCAGGCTTCGCGCTTCCGCCTTTCCAAACCACTTTTCCACTGAACGGTTTTCCCTGATTGTCGGCGGGCCGGGAATCGCTATGGTGTCGGCTGACAACCCCACGGGTGCCTCGACCTCCGCGGAAGTATGCGGAGCCGGGGTGAAAAGGGAAGTGCCGTGAGTGACGCGTGAGCGTCGCGATTCGGCCGCGGACGCGCCGCCGTGATGAGCGGGAGTCCGGTCCATCGAGCCACTGTTCGCCGTGCAACGCGGCGGATGGGAAGGCGGGCCGGGACGAGCTCTAAGCCGGAAGACCTGCCCGAGGCGAAGTGGAGACTCGGCCGCACACAACGGGCGGCGGGTCAGGGATCGTCGGTTGTTCCGGCGTGTGCTTCGTTGAATTGGGATTGCCGGACGGGTCCTCGCGGAAAGGACGCCGGGCAGTTGTGCGGGTCGGTCTCCCCTGAACCGCCGCCGCGCCGCCTTGAGCATCCGCGAGCCCGACAGCCGCCGTTGTGGTCTTTTGGACCAGGGGCGTCCCGCGCGCATCGGGACGGACACGAGGAGACGCGATGCAACAGGGCATCGATCATCGGGCGTCGGCCGCGCTTGGAAAGCGAGTCGGCGCAGGGTTTTTTCAATCGGTCGTTTGGGGGCTCGGCGTGGTCGGCATGACCGCATCGGCGTCGGCGGGAGATTCCCCCGCGCGCTACGCGGATGTGCTGGCGTACTTCGAGCCGGGCCTGAACGTTGACGCGGTGTTCGGCTCGGACCCGGCGGAGCTTTACGACAACCCGCTGGCGGCGCTCGGCGGCCCGGGTGAGGAAGTCACGCTGTCGCAGGGCACGCCGACGGAGACGGTGTCGCTGGGCACGTGGACTGACGACCCCGGGACCGGCACGAACGACCGGCCCGTCGGATTAACACTGGGGTTCAGCACGCCCGTGCGCAACGGGCCGGGCGAGGACCTCAACGTGGTCGGCAACGCGCCGGCGGCATTCACGTTTTACGAGCCCGGCTTCATTGAGGTCGCCCGTGAGAGCGACGGCGGCGGCGCGACGACGGACGGGTGGATGGACGAGACGTTCTACCTGCTCAAGCCGAGCAACTACGACGCGATCACGGCCCCGGGTTCTGCGCCCAACGCGATCACGGTGACCACCGACCCGGTCACGTTCGAGCTGACTTACAGCGAGCCGTTCGAAGACGACACGACGCTGGTCAACTACTTCGACGTGACCCCCGGTGGCGACCGCGTCGACCTCGACAGCGCGATTGATGCCGAGGGACAATCGGTGGAGTTGCCGGACATCAGCTATATCCGCTTCCGTGCGGTGTCGGACTCGGCCTTCCCGTTTGATCCGGTGTCGTATCTCTCGCCGGAGGTGGATTACGTGGAGGTGTTGTCGGACACCGCGGTCCTCGGCGAGGGTGATTACAACCTGTCGGGCGTGGTCGAGCAGGGCGACTTGGACCTGGTGTTGCTGAACTGGGGCCGGGACACGGACGTTGACGGCATCCCCGAGGGATGGATCAACGACGACCCCGTGGGCCTGATCGATCAGGCGGAGTTGGACCGCGTCCTGCTGAACTGGGGCGGCTCGGTGGCGGCCAACGCGCCACTGGGCGCTGTCCCCGAACCTGCCGCACTGGTGTCGGCTTTTGTGCTGATCGCCGGTGGGTATCGGAGGCGACGGTGAGCATTCAACCGCAAGGAGAAACCGCCGCGATAGAGCCCGGAGACGGCCGTCTCCGGGCTCTACCTGCGGTTGGTGCGCAAAACGTGCGAATACACGCGTTCACGCTGATCGAACTGCTCGTGGTGGTCGCGGTGATCGCGCTGCTGATCGGGTTGATGCTGCCGGTGCTCGGCGCGTCGCGGTCGGTGTCGCGCTCGGCCGTGTGTCTGAGCAACCTGCGGCAGGTGATGGCGGGCGTGTCGGCCTACGCGGTGGACCACGACACGTTTCTCCCGCCGGCGGCGTCGGACATCTACACCGCGAACCTGCAGCGCTGGCACGGCTTGCGCGAAGACACTGCGTCCGCCTTTGAGCCGTCGCGTTCGGTGTTGGCGGACTACCTCGGCGGCGACGGCGCGATCAAGGAGTGTCCGGCGTTGCCGCGCAGTGACATGCTCCCCGGCTTCGAAGACGCCGCCGGCGGCTACGGGTACAACCACTATTACCTCGGCGGCCGGGTCGACCGGTACGGCTACCGCCCCGACGCCGCGCAACACACGGCCCGGCTTGTGGATATCCGCCGCCCGACGCGTACGGTTGCGTTCACCGACACCGCGTTCCTGGGGGGCGGCGCGCCGACCTACGGCCTGATCGCGTACAGCTTCGCCGAGCCGCCGACACAACTGCCCGCGACCACCGGGCCGACCGTGCCTTCGATCCACCATCGGCACGTCGGCCGGACCGCGCAGGTCGCGTGGGCGGACGGCCACGCCGACGCGCAGCCGTTCGCCGATACGCTCTTGGCCGGCCGCGCGGTGCGGGAGCGCTTCGGGCTGGGCTGGTTCGGCCCGGCGACCAACGCGTGGTTCGATCTGGAGTAGTTCACGCCCGCCCGGAGCACGCATGAAGATCGACCGCTGTGTCTGCACGCAACAAAGCTTCGGCACGCTGCTCGTGCAGGCGCACGTCGAGGGGCTTTCGCTGTCCGAGTTGATCACGGCCTCGGGCGCGGGGACGTGTTGCACGATGTGTCGGCCGTACGTCTGCCGGGCGTATCGGACGGGGGTGACGCAGTTCGAGGAATTGCTGAACCACGACGACGAGCCCGAGCCGACGGACGCGGACCGCACCGTCGTGCGAAAGCTGCCGGGGATTCGCGGCGCGGGCACGCCGGACGGCCCGGACTGAGCCGCGGTTGTTTCGTGTCGAGTCCGGGCCTAGAGTGCGGTTTCCCCTTTTCAGGAGTTCCTACGATGTCGATCCTCTCCGGTTTGTTGGCCCACGCCGGCCACGAAGTCAATGCGTTCTGGGTGGTGTTGTCGCACTTCGGTCACGGGCTGGAATACGTCTTGGGCGGGGCGATACTGCTGGTCGGCGCGGCGTGGTGGAACGCGCGGCGTCGGCGTGCGTCTAAGTGATGGCCGCGGGTGATCGCCGACGGTGGGGGCCGGGGTTCGGCGGGATCGGCGGCGCTTGACGCTGCGCGCGTCGGCGGGGAAGATTCGTTGTTCCCGGCACGGAGGCTTGGGGCGGTTTGTCAGTTTGCCCAAGCCCGCCATGCCCGAAAGGTGGCCCGCGTGTCCGACCACAATGCCGACTCCCTGATCGCCCACGACCCTCTTGAGCAGCACGCGACCCTGGCCGACACCCCGCTGGCGAAATACTTCAAGGCCGCGGTGAAGTTTGAGTCGTCCGACCTGATCATGCGCGGCGGTCAGGTGCCCAAGCTCCGTCTGCGCGGCGCCCTCAAAGGTCTGGACACGCGTCCGCCGACCGAGGATGAGTTCAACCAGTGGATCCACGACGGGCTGTCGCCCGAACAGATCCAGCAGTACCAGGTCAAGGGTTCGCTCGACCTTGGCGTGGACTTCGACGTCGACGGTGAGTCGCACCGCTTCCGCGTCAACATCTTCATGACGCGCGGCCGCTCCGCCATCGCCGCCCGCCGCGTGTCCAACGAGATCCTGAACTTTTCGCAGTTGTACCTGCCGCCGACGATGGAGAAGATCACGCACTACAAGCAGGGCCTGGTCCTGCTCTGCGGTGTCACCGGTTCCGGTAAATCGACCACGATCGCGGCGATGCTCGACGAGATCAACCAGCGCGACAGCGTGCACATCCTCACCATCGAAGACCCGATCGAGTACCTCTTCGACGACAAGAAGAGCATGATCAACCAGCGCGAGATCGGGCTGGACTGCCCGGACTTCTCCACCGCGCTGCGGGCGATGGTGCGTGAGAACCCCGACGTCGTGCTGGTCGGCGAGATGCGCGACCGCGAGACGTTCGAGGCCGCGCTCCAGGCGTCGGAAACCGGGCACCTCGTGTTCGGGACCATTCACGCGTCATCGGCGACACAGGCGTTCGCCCGCATCTACGACCTGTTCCCCGCCGAGGAGCGCGAGGCGATCCGCACGCTGCTGGCGTACCAGATGCAGGCGTTCGTGTATCAGAAGCTGCTGCCGACGATCCGCGAGGACATGGCCCGCGTGCCGGCGGTGGAGATCCTGCTCCAGAGCCCGCCGACGCGGAAGTACATCCTCGAAGGCCGGGAGGACGAATTGGAGAAGGTCATCAAGGACAACCGCGAGACGGGCATGCAGAGCTTCGTCGACTCGCTGGTCCACCTGGTGGAGAAGGAATACATCCACCCGCGCGTCGCCCAGGCCAACGCGCCCAGCCCCGAAGAGATCAAGATGCGTCTGCGCGGCATCGAGGTGTGACCCGGATGCCGATCGTGGAGTGCCGGTTACCGAACCCGCACGGTTGTCGGCCGGGCGGTCGGGCGGCAGACTCTGGTATCTTCTTGCTCCCCAATCTTCAACAGACCCCACGGTTGCATCCCTTTCGACAATCGGCAATCCTCACTTGTCAATGACCATCCTCGCCCAGGCCGACACCGCGTTTCTGCTCTCCCCGGTCAAGCCGGTGCTCTTCGTGGCCGTCGCGGTGGCGTGGGGCTGGGCCGCCAGCCAGGTCGACAAGGACGCCGACTTCTACTACCTCAAGCGCAACCTCTGGGGCGCGGGCCACCTGCTCGCGGGGATCATCGGCTTCGGGCTGATGCTCATCATGCCGATGTTCTGGATCGCGCTGCCGCTGGGGCTGATCGTGATGCTCGCCTCGCTGGGCGGCTACGTGTTCTACCGCAACTCTCAGGTCCCACCCGGGCAGGAATGGACGCTGGACCTTGAGTCGTTCAAGAAGGGCATGGAGGAGCGCCAGCAGAAGAGCACGCAGAAACGCGCCGCCGTCCGCCTGCGCAACAACAAGGGCGAAGAGCTCCCCGTGCCGCCGAACAACGACCCACGGGCCGCGTCGCACCAGACGCTCGAACGCCTGTTGGAGTTCGCGCTGCCGCGCGGCGCCGACACCATCGACCTCTCCGTCGAGCCCGAGAAGACCAGCCTGATCGTCCGGATCGACGGCGTGAAGTACGCCCAGGAGCCGCCCGACCCCAAGGCCGGCGTCGCGCTCATCGACTACATCAAGGCCGCCGCCGGCCAGGACGTCGAGGACCGCCGCCGCAAGCAGTCCGGTCGCCTCCTGGCCGTCGACGACGAAGACAGCAGCACCGACCTCGAGGTCATCACCGCCGGCTCGACCCGGGGCATGCGCCTGCAGTTCATCATCGACCCCGACCGCGTGACCGAGATGCCGTTGAGCCTGCTGGGGCTGCTGCCCAAGCAGCAGACGTTCGTCGAATCCCTGCTGGCCGAGAATCAGCGCGTCATCATCATCGCCGCCGACAAGCACCAGGGCGGCCCGACCACGATGTACGCCCTGATGAATCAGGTCGACCCGTACACCAACAGCGTCGTCTCGATCGAGGACAACGAGCAGGTCGAACTCGAGGGCGTCGATCGGCACGTCATCGAGCGCTCGACCCCGGCTGCCGAGTTCAACCAGAAGCTCGGCGTCATCATCCGTTCGGACCCGAACATCCTGATGATGGACCGCGTCGCCGACGCCGAGACGCTCAAGGCCGTCGCCCAGGTCGGGCCCGAGATGCGGTTCATGCTGCCGCTCCCGGCCGAGGACGCGACCAAGGCGCTCAAGACCTTCGTCAAGGCCGTCGGCAACCCCAAGCAGGCGGCGGAGTCCCTGGCGACGGTCATCGCCCAGCGCCTGGCCCGCCGGCTGTGCACCACCTGCCGCGTGCCCTACAACCCCGATCCCGCCGCCATCAAGAAGCTCAACCTGCCCGCCGACAAGGTCAGCACCCTCTACAAAGCCTCGGGCAAGGTGCTCGTCAAGGACCGCGAGCAGGAGTGCCCCGATTGTCACGGCATGGGCTACCGCGGCCGCGTCGGCATCTTCGAGGTCATGCCCCTGGACGACGACGCCCGCGCCTTCGTCGCCGCCGGCGAATCCGACAAGCTCCGCAGCCACCTGCGGAAAAAAGGCATGGTCTACCTGCAGGAGGCCGCGCTCGCCAAGGTTGCCGAGGGCGTCACCGACATCAAGGAAGTCCAGCGCGTGCTGTCGGCCAAGGCCGACTAATTTCCGAATGAGGATTGCCGTTTGCCGATTTCGTCTACTCAATCCCATCGACTCGTGCCTGATGCCGACGCACTGAAGCAGCGGACCAAGACGCTTGCGCTGCGCGTGATGAAACTGGCCGACGCCCTCCCGGCCACAGCGTGCGGCCGAGTCATCGGGAATCAAGTTTTGCGTTCGGCGACATCCGTCGGTGCCAACTACCGCGCCGCGTGTCGCGCCAGATCCCATAAGGAGTTCATCTCGAAGCTCGGCATTGCTGAAGAAGAAGCCGACGAGACCCTCTACTGGCTTGAACTCATTGCAGAAGGCGATCTGTTACCCCACAGCCGGGTCTTGGACCTCCTCGACGAGGCCGGCCAGGTCACCGCAATCCTCGTTGCCTCGCGGAAAACCGCCAAGCAACGCTCAATGGTCAATCGGCAATCCTAACTCGGCAATCATCATGATCCTCAGCGGCATCGTCTTGTTGTTCTGTCTCGGCATGGCCGTCCTGTGGGCGACCTACGGCCTGTTCTCGGCGCTCATCCACCTGCTGTGCGTGATCGCCGCCGGCGCCGTGGCCTTCGCGGTCTGGGAGCCGTTGACCGCCGGCCTGCTTATCAACTTTATCCCCGACTTCGCGTGGGCGGTGGGCCTGCTCGTGCCCTTCGCCGCCGCGCTGGCGATCTTCCGCGTCGCCACCGACAAGCTCGTGCCCGCGAACATGAACTTCCCGGGCCTGGTCAATCAGGTGCTCGGCGGGGCCGTGGGCGCCGTCATCGCCGTACTCACCGCCGGAATCACCCTGATCGGCGTCGCTTACCTCCCGCTGCCGCTGTCGCTGCTGGGCTACCAGCCCTACCAGATCACCCCGCAGGGCACCGTCGCCGAGGTCACCGACGGCGACAACCTCGGCAAGCTCTGGCTCCCCGTCGATCGCTGGACCGTGAGCTTCTACGACTACCTCTCCCTGCGCGGCTTCGCCAGCGCCCGGCCGCTCGCCCAGGTCCACCCGGACCTGTTCCAAGAGGCCGGCTCCTTCCGCCTGGTCAAGTTCTATGACGAGCACGCCACGCAGGTCGCCCAGCCCGACAACGTCAAGGTCACCGAGGTGCAGGTCTTCACCGAAGACCTGCCCGAAGGCCTCGACGGCGCCGTCACCGACTGGCTCTCCGGTCAGGCGCCCAACCGCGCGGGTGCCCAGGTCGTCACCGTCGGCACCACCTGGGAGAACCCCAAGGGCAACGCCACCTACGACAGCGACAGCATCCTCCGCGTCCCGCCGTACCAGGTCCAACTGCTCGCCACCGTCGGCGACGACCCCACGCTGCAGCGCTACATGCCCGTCGGCTGGAGCAAGCCCTCGGACGTTAACGTCGGCCGCGACCTGTGGTTCGTCAACACCAACCAGAGCATGGCGAGCAACATCGCGCCCCCGGCCGACATCGCCTGGGTCTACGCCATCCCCGACAACGCCGAGCCGAAATTCATCACCATTCGCGGGCTGCGTTTCGAGCTGCCCGACCCCGAGGCGAACAACGCCGAGCAGTTCCTCGCTGCAGTGGGCGCGCCGTTCGTGCAGGACGACGACGGCGGCGGCAACGAGCCGGCCCCGATCCGCAACCCCGCCGCCGCCGAACGCATCGGCGACAAGATCGGCGGGTACACCAGCCTCGAACCGACCGAGCTCGAACAGACCGCGGCCCTGCCCCGCTCCGTCTCGCCCAACGACGCGACCGGCCTGGACATCGAGGACGGCGTCGTCCGCAGCGGCAAGGACACCACCAGCACCCGCGGCCGCAGCACCGTCTCCGCCCGGGCCATCGACACCCCCGAGTCCCTGCGGTCCATCCGCCTGAACATCCGCCCCAGTTCGCTCTCCGACAGCCCGGTCGGCACCGCCGTCGCCGGCGGCACCACCGAGGCAGACATCTGGCTCGAATCCGACAACGGCAAGCAGTTCTTCGGTGTCGCCTACGTCCTGCTCTCGGGCCAGGAGCAGACCATCAGCGTCGAGTCCATCCGCCGCTCCACCGACGTGCCGCTCAACCAGTTCAAGGACGGCGACACGCTCTACCTCTTCTACCGCGTCCCGCCCCGCGTGAAGCTCACCAAGTTCCACTTCGGCGACGCCGCCCACTTCGTCGTCGACTACACGGTCACCGATGAAGCCTCGATCCGGCGGTAACGGGCTGTAAAGCAGCAGACCAATAGAACAGTAGATTCTGCAGCCGTCGTTGCATGGCTTCGATCTACTGCTCTGCTGCTTTGCTGTTCTACTGTTCTACTGTTCTGCTTTCCTGTTCTATGATGCGCGGCATGCCCGCGGACTACCAAGGGAAGCGCGTCACCGTCATGGGCCTGGGCCGGTTCGGCGGCGGCGTGGGCGTGACCCAATTCCTCTCGTCGCGCGGCGCGCTCGTCACGGTCACCGATACCGCTTCGGAAGATCAGCTCGCCGACAGCGTCGCGCAGGTGAAAGACCTGTCCAACGTTTCGCTGGTGCTGGGCGAACACCGCGAAGAACACTTCCGGCCCACCCACGCCGACCTGGTCGTCGCCAACCCCGCGGTCAAGCCGACGAACAAATACCTGAAGATCGCCAAGGACGCGGGCGTGCCGGTCACGACCGAGATCGTGCTCCTGGTGCGCGAGCTCCCGAACCGCCTGCGCACCATCGGCGTCACCGGCTCTGCCGGCAAGAGCACGACGACCGCCATGATCGCCCACATCCTGCGCAAGGCGTTTGGGCAGGAAGGCGAAACGCCGGATGCATCCCGCGAGCAACCCGGCGTCTGGATGGGCGGCAACATCGGCGGCTCACTCCTGCCCGTCGTCGACCAGATACGCGACGACGACTGGGTCGTGCTGGAGTTGAGCAGTTTCATGCTGCACTACCTGCGTGAAGAAAAGTGGTCGCCGCACATCGCGGTGGTGACGAATATTTCGCCGAACCACTTGGATTGGCACGGTGACTACTCGTCTTATGTAGCGGCCAAGGCGGCAATCTTTGATCATCAAGTAGCGGAAGATCGGTTTGTGATGCCTCCGGATTTACGCAGCACTTTCAAGACGAAGACAAAGATTGGATGGGGCGGAGGCACGGTCCAAGATGTTGCTGGCCGAAGGCTTCCGGTTGATGAGGTGTTGCTTGTCCCCGGCGAGCACAATTTGAGTAATGCAATGGCAGCGGTTCATGCAGTGGCGTTGGGGGCCTGGAATGGCGCGGCAGCGATGGAATTGGTGCGGGACTTTGCTGGGCTTCCGCACCGGCTTGAGTTTGTCGGGTCTTGTCCGGCTGCAGATTCGGCCTCGTCGTCAACCGGGATTCGTTTTATTAATGACTCGAAGTCTACGACGCCCGAAGCCGCGATTCTTGGCATCGAAGCGTTCGACCCCGGCACGGTGAATGTGATCCTCGGCGGGTACGACAAAGGCAGCGATCTGTCGGCGTTGTGCGGCGTGGCGGCGGAGCGTTGTGTCGGCGTTTACACGATCGGGGCGACGGGTGACGCGATCGCGGATGGCGTGGACCGATTAAAGCGAGCCGGGCCGTGTCGGCCCGGACGAGAGACGGGGGACGCGGCGGATGCAGCAAGGGCGGAACACACCGGGCCGACACGGCCCGGCTCGCTTGAAGTTGTGAGGTGCGGGACGCTCGAGACGGCGGTGTACGAGATTAAACAACGTGTACAGCCCGGCGAGGTCGTGCTGCTTTCACCCGGCTGCGCGTCGTGGGATCAGTTCGAGAACTACGAGCAGCGTGGGGAGCGGTTTATTGAGTTGGTGCGCGGCTTGGGATGAATTGATTCGTGGAGAGAAGCCCACGCCGTGACGGCGTGGGCTTCGGGTTGGGCGCGATGGTGGTGGGTTTACATCAACCCCGTGTGCAGCTTCGCTTCGTCGCTCATCATGTCTTTGTCCCACGGGGGGTCCCAGACGATGTTGACGTGGGCGGTGTCGATGCCGTCGACCGACTCGGCGGCGTGCTGCACCTCGCCCGGGAGGGTCTGGGCCTCGGGGCAGTTGGCACTCGTGAGCGTCATGTTCACCACGCACGAGCGGGTGGGTGGGCTGACGCGGATGTCGTAGATGAGGCCCAGGTCGTAGAGGTTGACGGGGATCTCGGGGTCGTAGACGAGCTTGATCGCGTCGATGATCGCGCGCTTGACCGGGTCCGGCTCGTCGGTGGGCGACGGCGGGGCGAAGCGTGATGGTTTGTTTTCGCCGGAGTCGAAGATACGCATCAGGATGGAACCACCGATGAACGCGGATGAACACGGATTAGGTCATTAGTTTTCATGCTTTTCACCCAAGTCGGGTTAAGTATTGTGATTGAGTTTGATGTCGAAGCGGACCGCCTGTTTTTATCCGTGCTCATCCGTGGTTTCACGCTTTGCTTGGGCGAGTTGGCGGATGCGTTGGATCATGGCGTGCAGGCCGTTGCGGCGGGTGGGGCTTAAATGTTCGTCCAGGCCGAGTTGTTGGAAGAGTGATTCGGCGTCGGCGGTGAGTGCGTGGTCGAGGGTTTGGCCGTGGTAGAGCGAGCGGAGGATGGCGATCAGGCCGTTGACGATGTGGGCGTCGGACTTGGCGAGCAGGTCGAGGGTGGGTTGATCCGGACCTTCGCTGCGCTCAGGTCCGGCTTTAAGCGGTGTGTCGCCGTTTGTAGAGACGCCGTCGCTTGCGGGGGTGGGTGGGGTGAGGCCCAGATGCAGCCAGACGTTGGACTGGCAGCCGTGCACCTTGTGCGGCTCGTCGAGGTACTGCGGCGGCAGGTCTGGGAGTTTTTTGCCCAGGTCGATGAGGTACGAGAAGCGGTCTTCCCAGGTGTCCAGGAAGGCGAAGTTCTCGGTGATCTCGTCCAGGGGCGGCGGCGTGGCGGCGGGCATGTCTCCCAAGTTTAGGAACAAACCACGCGCGGGCGGTCACGTCGTACATGCCGTGGGTATCGTGCCCGCATGGACGCGCAGGCGTGGTACCGGCTGGCGGCGGACGGGGTGCTGGTTTCGCACGTGGCCATCGTGGTCTTCGTGATCCTCGGGTTGTTGTTCACGCTCGTGGGCGGCGCGCTGCGTTGGGGCTGGGTGAAGAACAAGTGGTTTCGGTTGACGCATCTGGGGGCGATCGTTGTGATCGTCGGGCAGGCGTGGTTCGGTGCGGTCTGCCCGTGGACGACGTGGGAGAACCGGCTGCGCGAACTGGGCGGGCAGCAGACGTACGGCGACTTCAGCTTTGTGGGTTACTGGCTGCACCGGTTCCTGTATTACCAGGCCCCGGGTTGGGTGTTCGTCGTGTGTTACACGGCGTTCGGGCTGTTGGTGCTGTTGAGTTGGTGGTGGGTGCCGGTGCGTTGGCGGAAGGGCGCGAAGCCATAAAGGACTGTTCAGAGTTCCCTGGGCGTTCCGCATTCGGGGCAGGGGCGGTCGGCCGAGCCGCGCAGGTCGTAGCCGCAGCGTCGGCAGCGTTCGGCGTCGTGTTGCTCGACCAGGATGAGCCGGATGAACGTGGCGAACGCCACCAGGTAGAGGAGGGGCAGGCTGACGAGCAGCCCGATCCACAGCGCGCTGAAGAGGACGCCGTCGGAGGGTCCGACCTGCCGCGTGAGGGTGTGGTAGATCAGCGCGACGCCCATGGCGGTGACGACGCAGACGACGACGCCGATCAGCGCGAGGCCGGCGCCGCACAACAGCACGATCAGCTTGCGCTTGAGCGCGGCGGCGGCGCGGGCGTCGAGGGAGGCGATCATCCGACGGTCTCGGGCTTGGGGTCGCGGGACATGAGGCCGGCGATGGCGTCGAGCGGGTCGAGCTGTTCGAAGAGCACGGCGTGGACCGCGGCGGTGATGGGCATCTCGACGCGGTAGCGCTGCGCGAGTTGCATGACGGCCTGAGTGGTGGGGACGCCCTCAACGACGCCCGGAATTTCTTTGAGCACGGCGTCGAGTTTTTTCCCGCGGCCGAGCAGTTCGCCGCAGGAGCGGTTTCGGCCGGTGGGCGAGAAGCAGGTGGTGGCCAGGTCGCCGACGCCGGTGAGGCCGAAGAAGGTCTGGGTGTTGGCGCCCATGGCGGTGCCGAGCCGGGTGATCTCGGCGAGGCCGCGGGCGAGCAGGGCGGACTTGGCGTTGTTGCCCGCTTGCAGGCCGTCGAGGATGCCGGCGGCGAGGGCGATGACGTTCTTGAGTGCGCCGGCGAGTTCGACGCCCAGCAGGTCGGCGTTGGTATAGACGCGGAACCAGTTCGAGGTGAAGGTGGCCTGGAGTCGGTCGGCGAGCTCGGCGTCGTCGGACGCGGCGGCGACGGTCGCGGGGAGGCACTTGGCGAGTTCGTCGGCGACGGTGGGGCCGGAGAGGGAGGCGTAGGGCCGGGGGCGGGCGTCGGGGTGATCCGGGGCTTGATCCGAGGCTTCGCGTTGCTCAGCCCCCGGCTTAGTGCCGGCCGCGTGTTTGGCGAGGACGTCGGCGATGATCTGGGTGGGGCGGAGCAGGGTTTCGCGTTCGATGCCCTTGGCGACCGAGGCGACGGGCACACCGGCCGGGGCGTGGGGGGCAAGGCGTTCCCAGACGCCGCGGGTGTACTGCGTGGGGATGGCGGCGAGGATGAGGTCGGCGTCGGCCAGCGCGGAGTCGTCGCGGCTGGTCAGGCGGATCGCCTCGGGGAGTTTGTGGCCGGGGACGTAGCGGCGGTTTTCGCGGGTCTGGATCAACTCGGCGACGTGGTCGGCGTGCGGGCCCCACATGGTCACGGCCCGGCCGCGCGATTCGAGCAGCAGCGCCAGGACCGTGGCCATGGCGCCGTCGCCCACGATGGCGATGTGGCGGAAGGGTTCGTTTGTCGGCGAAAGAGCGGCGTCGGGCATCAGGGCAGTTTAGGGTGTCGCCGCGCGGCGTTCGGCCGATCTGTGTGTCCGGTAACCACGTATCGGGGGCGATGCGCAGGGCCTTGCAAAGCTGGGTAAGGTGACGCGCCGATGGTGGGAGAGGAACGCTGGTGCCGGCTGTGCCGTTTGGGTCGGCACCGATCCGCTCCGGTGTCGCGCTCGGGCTGGCCCGACGGGTCGCCTGGGGTAGAGATGGTGGGGCGGTTCGTCACTGACGGGCCGCGGCGTGTGAAGATGGTTTATATTGCCCGGCTCGCTCGGCTCGGTGCCGGGAATCAGGGACCCCGCAACAGAAACACGCTCGAAGCGAGCAGCCCCGGGCGTCGGGCCACCGCCCGATCCCTCCGCCCGGAACCACCCGGGCCACTCCGGACCACCTCAGGAAACCTGGTGAATCGCATGATCAGCAACGCAAGCAAATCGAACGTGACCCGCGGCGTGGTTTTGGCCCTGAGCGGGCTGGTGGCGGCGGCGACGCTGCCCGGCTGCGAGACCGACTCGTTCCTGGACCCCTCGGTCGTGGGTCGGTGGGAGCCGACCCCGGTCACGATGCCGATCCTCAGCGAGCTGGACGTGATCGACCAGCTCAGCGAGACGCAGTTGCCCGTGACCCCGGTGCGGCCGGAAGACCTCGAGCCGGACGTGCAGGAATACACGATCGGCCCCGGCGACATCCTGACCTTCACGGTCTTCGAACTCATTGTGCCCGGGCAGGAAGCGATCTACCAACGCATCGTCGATGAGACCGGCTCGGTGCGTCTGCCGGTTGTCGGCGCGGTCAAGGCCGCGGGCCTCTCGCCCTCGCAGCTCGAAGACGAGATCCGCAACATCCTCGAACGCAAGGGCATCCTGCGTGAAGCCACGGTCAGCGTCCTGCTGAACCAGTCCGGTCAGAACATCTACCACATCATCGGTACGCCCGGCACGGGCACGACGCGCTTCGGCACGTACGGCATCCCGCAGCCGAACTTCCGGCTGCTGCAGGCGATCTCGCTGGCCGGCGGCGTGCCCGACCAGACCCGCACCGTTTTGATCTTCCGGCAGACCCCGCTGACGCCCGGTGTGGCCGGCACCGCCACCGCCGAGAACTCTGGCAACGCCGAGGAAGTCACCGCCCCCGCCACCGACGACCCCGAAGCGCTGCTGGATCAATTGCTCGAAGGCGGCGACGCCAACGGCGAACTGGGCACCGACACCGCCACCCCCGAAGACCGTCCCGCGCCGCCCTCGGGTATCGAGGCCGGCCTGGACACCGGCGTCGGCGGTTCGGCTCAGTGGGTCTACGTCGGCGGCAAGTGGGTCCCCGCCGGTCAGCAGCCCGGCGCGGCGGTCGGCTCGATGGTCGATGCCGCCGAACTCCAGGGCGACGGGTTTGACGACGCGTTGGGTGCCGTGATCACCCAGCGCATCATCGAGGTGCCCTACGAGAAGCTTCTGAACGGCGACATGCGCTACAACGTGGTCGTCCGCCCCGGCGACATCGTCCGCGTGCCCTCGCAGAACGCCGGCTTCATCTACCTGATGGGCCAGGTCGCCCGCCCCGGTACCTACAACGTGCTCGGCGAGCGTCGGCAGACCCTCAAGCAGGTCATCGCCGCCGCCGGCGGGCTCAACGGCCTGGCCAACCCCCGCAAGGTGGACCTGGTCCGTCGCATCGGGCCCGCGAGCGAAGCCGCCGTCCGTCTGGACGCCAAGGCGATCTTCGACATGACCGAGCCGGACATCTTCATCAAGCCCGACGACCTGATCAACGTGGGCAGCTCCGGCTGGGCCGTGCCGCTGGCGGTGGTCCGCAACGGGTTCCGGATGACGTACGGCTTCGGCTTCATCGTCGACCGCAACTTCGGCAACGACGTGTTCGGCGCCCCGCCCAGCAGCACGAACAACTGACCGCGGTCTGGTCTGACCGTGCCAGCCCGACGGATCGCGGCCGTGCCTGAAAGATTGTGTTGAGCCACCCCGCCGATCAGGGAACCGATCGCGGGGGGTGCCGCCCCGGCTAAGGTCGGGGTGGGCGGGGTTGCTGCCGGCCGGATCGGCTCCGGCGCGGGTGGCCGGGGTTCCTGGCCGCTCCGGGCCGTCTCGGCCCGGGCGGAAAGGGTGGGATTGATCGAACTGCCGCCTGGTTTGGGCCGTATCACCGGGCCCGGGGCCTCCTCTTGAATGCATCCCGTTTTTTATCGGCCGGTTGAAAGATGACGCAGAGCTCGACGATGAGGCCCGTGCCCACCGGCGTGACCGCCGCGGACCCGCGCTCGCGGGGCATGACGCTGTGGTGGGTTCTGGCCGGCCTGATCGCCGTGATGTTCGGGCTGCTGCACTGGGAGTTCCTGGTCCGCAGCGCTCGGGCCTCCATCGGCGACCCGAACTGGCAGCACATCCCCATCGCCCCGCTGGTCGCGGGGTATTACATCTTCCTGAACCGTGACCGCATCCTCGCCCGGCCCGCGAAGCTGTGCTGGCCCGGGCTGCTCATTCTTTTTGTCGGGGTGTTTTGCTATTTGCTCGCGCTGTACCCCGGGCGCAACGACATGCTCCGCGGTTTCAGCATGGTCGTGTCGCTGTTCGGCGTGGTCCTGTTCGTGCAGGGCGTGCCGCGGATGAAGCTGCTGTGGTTCCCCGTGGCCTTCATGGTGTTCACGATCAAGGTCTCGGACAGCCTGTGGGAACGCATCGCGTTCAAGCTGACCCTGATCGCCGCGGCTGCCTCGGAGGTCGTGCTCGAAATCTTCGGGCAGATCCTGGGCTTCACGATCATGAAGGACGGCCAGAGCCTGACCATGTCCTGGATCGAGAACGGCCAGCGGATCGAGCACGGCTTCCGGATCGCCGAGGCGTGCTCGGGCCTGCGCGGCCTGATGACGTTCATTTTCATGGGCGTGGCGATGGCGTTCCTCTGGGACCGCTTCTGGTGGCAGCGGCTGGCGATGATCCTGCTGAGCGTCCCGGTTGCCCTGGCGGTCAACATCGCCCGGGTGGTGACGCTGGGCCTGGTCAACCTCTGGGAGCCGGAACTGGCCAAGGGCGATTCGCACCTGGCCGTCGGCCTGCTGTGGTACATCCCGGGCCTGATCCTGTTCCTGGGGATCGGCAAGGTGCTGGACATGATGGTGATCGTGGACGAAGACGCGTCCGCGCGGTCCGCGTCGGGCCAGACTGACCCGCCGGAGGCCCTGCCGACGCCGACCGGCGCCGCGGTGTTGCAGAACTCGCCCTGGCTTTTGGGCGGGGCGGTGTTGTCGGTGCTGGTCGGGCTGGCGTACGTGCTGGTGCTCAACGCCCGGGCGGCCAACCCGGTGCTCGAATGGCTGGGGACGGGGCCGTCGTACGTCGGCGCGGCGTTGTGCATCGTCGGTGTGCTCGTGGTGCTGGTCGTGCTGACCCGGTTCGTCCGCACGGTGCTGGCCGGGGCGATCCTGCTGATCGGCGTGATGTTCACGGCGGCGGTGGGGCTGCAATCGACCGTGGCCGCCACCGAGATTGCGCTCATCAAAAAGCCCGTCGAGATGCGGCACAACTTCTTCAAGCTGCCCCGCGACATCGGGTCCTGGACGCTTATTGGCGAGGCCGAGCCGCTCGAGAAGGACGTCGAAGACGAGCTGGGCACCGACAATTACATCACCCGCTACTACCGCGACACACGCCTGCCCGAATCGGACCCGGCGGCGGTGGCGAGCGTGCACCTGGCGTACTACACCGGCATGATCGACACCGTGCCGCACGTCCCGGACCGCTGCTGGGTGGCCGGCGGCGTCGAACCGGTCGACGCCCGCACGATCGACCTGGTGCTGGACGTCCCCGACGCCGAGTCCGCCGCCGAGGGCGCGGGCCTGGTCGCGCCCGTCCAACTCGCCGACCCGGTGGACGGCCGGCAGCAGGTCCGCCTGCCCGGCGAGTCGGTGGAGGTGCGGACCTTCGCCGGCACCGACCCCGAGTCCCGGCAGTTCGTCAGCGCGACGTACTTCTTTGTCGCCAACGGCTCGTTCTACGCGTCGCCCAACCAGGTGCGTTTCCTGGCCTTCGACATGCACGACAAGTACAGCTACTACTGCAAGGTCGAGGTCCGCTTCCTGAAACTGACCGACCCCGCCGAGATCGAGCAGCGCACGACCGTGTTCCTCTCGGAAGTGTTGCCCGAGATCATGGCCTGCCTGCCGGACTGGACCGACGTCCGGGCCGGCCGCTGGCCCAACGACGGCGCGCCGCCCCCGGTGGCGGCGGATTTATCCGGGAATCCGGGGGTTCAACCGTGAAAACCGTGCAATCCGGCGAACCCGCGGCCGTCGCGGCGGGTATGGATCTGAACCATGTCGGAGATGCTTCATCTGGATGCTGGGGATTGAGGAAAGGACCGTCATTCTCACATGGCCGCTCGCGTTAACACCCAATTCGTGCTGATCCTCTCGGCGGTGCTCGTGGTCCTGGTGGCCGGGGCCGGCCTGGGCTACTACTTCGTGCTCTACAAGAGCCCCGAGACCTACATGAACGAGGGCGAGGCCTACTTCGCCTCGGGCATGGACTACGCCCGCTCGGTGGACAACCTCACCGGCTCCGAGGCCGACGAGGCCTACGCCCGCTCGGGCGAAGAGTTCGGCATCGCGGTCCACAACTTCCGCAAGGCGCTCGAGGACCGCCGCACCGACGTCGACCTGATCCTGCGTTACATCGACGCGCTGAATCACGTCCACGTCGAGACGCCGCTGCAGGCCCGGCAGGTGCTCTTCGAGGTGGACCAGAAGCTGCAGCTCGCCACCGAGATCAGCAACCGCGACGACCTGCTCGAGCGCTACTACGCCTCGACCTTCGCCAAGACCACCTGGGGCGGCGGCGCGTCCGTGACCGAGTCGTTCCTGGGCGAGTTGTCCACGCGCGTCAACAACAAGCTCGACGTCGACCCGGAGAACCCGATCGCCCTGAAATACCGCGGCGTCGTCCGCACGATGCGCCTCGATCAGGGCAGCGGCCTGGACGACTACCACGACGCCAAGGACGACCTCGAAAAAGCCCGCAGGCTGTTGCCCGAAGACCCGCTGGTCCCGATGTTCCTTTCCCGGTGGTACATCAAGGAGGCCGACCGCGTCAGCGCCGACGAGACGAAGCTCGAAGAGAACATCAAGCAGTCTCTCGAGCTCACCCGTGAGACGCTCAAACGATTCCCTGACGACACCGACACGAAGCTGTGGTTCCTGAAGAACCTGCTGGCCGAGCCCGTGTTCCGCCCGGGCAAGGACCGTCCGGAGCACATCGAGCAGCGCAACGAGGAGATCCTCACGGACGTGCGCCGCGTCGTGGAGGAGCTGCGCACCAAGCTCCTCGCGGACCCGCGCCCGATGGAAGCCGTCCTGCAACTGGGTGACATCTCCATGCTGCTGGACCGCAAGCTGGTCGCGGCCGAAGAGGGCCAGCGCGGCCAGACCACCGAGGGCATCAAGAAGGCCGAGGAGCTGTTCCGCAAGGCGATCCAGGCCGAGCCGCTGAACGTGGTCTACCGCGTGGCCCTGGGCAACCTGCTGAAGCTGCAGATGAACCTCGACGAGGCGCTGCAGGTCTACCGCGACGCCGACGGCATCACCGCCCAGGGCACCGCCGAGATGGTCGTGCGCGAGATGGGCTCCAAGCACATCGCCCGCTACGAGATCGCGAACATCGAGCTGATCAACGCGGAGAACGAGACGGACACCACGCTGCGCGAAGCGAAGCTGAAGATCGCCGAGGACGCCATCGAGGCCCTGGGGCAGGTCAGCCAGAGCAAGGCGCGCATCTACCTGCTGGAGGGCAAGGTCGCCATGCTGCGCGGCCAGAGCACGGTCGCGATGCAGAAGCTCGACCAGGCCGCCGAGCTCTACATTCAGGCTGGCAGCCCGGACATCGAGGCGATGCTGCTCTCGGCCCGGGCGCGTCAGCAGCAGCAGCAGTGGGGTGCCGCCGCCGAACGCCTCGAACGCGTCGTGTCCATCCCCAACATCGCGCGCAGCCCCGAGAGCGAGTCCCGCCTGCGCTCGCAGCTCGCCGAGGTCTACCTCAACTCCGATCAGGTCGAAAAAGCCCGCTTCCAGATCGACCGGCTCAAGGAGATCGGCCACGAGATCGCGCCCATCGCCATGCTGTCCGCCGCCCTGGACCTCAAGGACGGCCGCGTCGAAGACGCCATGGCCGCCTACGAAGCCGCGGGCATCGCCGACCGCCCCTCGGTGATCAACAACGTGACGCGCGGGCTGCGTGCCGCCGGCCGCCACGACGAGGCCCGGGCGATGCTCGAGGGCTACCTCCTGGAGCACCCCGACAACCTGGCGCTGATCAACGAGTTGAACGTCTACCTGTCCGCCGACCCGCAGGAGCGTGCCGAAGAGCTCAAGCCGTTCCTTGACCGCGCCGAAGCCGCGGGCGCCGACCCCAACCGCGTCCGGGCCATGCGCATCGCGGTCGCGGGCATCGACGACGAAGCGACCCGCAGCGAGTTTGTCGAGGTCATGGCCGGCTCGGGCGACGACGTGGTCGTCGAGCTCCGCAAATCCAGCCTCTGGGACCGCATGGGCAACGACGCGGAAGCCCGCGCCGCGTTCCGCCGTGCCGAGGCGCTCGAACCGGACCACCCGCAGGTCATCCTCACCGGCATCAAGTATGCGGTGAAGGACAACGACACGCAGAAGCTCAACCGGCTGGCGACCAAGGCCGCCGACGGGAACGTCGACCTGGCCAACGGCGACTTCGTCCGCGGGCAGATCGCCGCCGCCCAATCCATCGAAAACCCCGAAAAGCTGGGCGAGGCCATCTCCTTCTACACCCAGGGGCTCGAGAAGCGCCCGATCTACGACGAGGGGTGGAAGATGCTCGGCGACCTGTACATGCGTCGCAACGCCCTCGACGAGGCCGCCGACGCCTACCAGAAGGCCGTCGACCAGAAGCCCGACAACGTCGCCGCCCTGATCGGCCTGTCCAGCGCCAACGAGAAGCGCGGCCGGCCCAGCGCCGCCGTCCAGGCCATGCGCCAGGCCGTCCGTCAGGTCGACACCAACCCGGCCGTGCTGCAGCGCTACCTGGAAATCGAGACGCGCCTGGGCAACCCGGCGGAGGCGTTGGCCGTCCAGCGCCGCATCGCCGAGCGCCACCCCAACGTGCTGCAGAACCGCCTGGGCATCGCGCTGCTGCTGGCCCAGAACAACCAGTACGACGAGGCCGCCGAGGAGATCGTCGCCATCGAAGAGCAGTTCGGCGCGACGCTCCAGACCACCGCGACCCGCGCCCAGGTCCTTCACGAGGGCGGCGACAGCCAGGCCGGCCGCGCCGCGTTCGAGAGCTACCTCGCCCAGCGCGGCGACGAAGCGACGCTCGAAGACCACATCGCCTGTGCCCGGTACCTCCTCCAGGCCGGCATGAACGACGCCGCCTACGCCGCCTACGAACGGGCGATCGCCATTGACACCGACGACGCCAAGCCCGCGACCCGCGAACTGGCCGACCGTCTGTTTGAAAACGCGCAGTACGCCCGCGCGGCCGACCTCTACCAGAGCGTCATCGACACCGCGGTCACCGACGATGAAGACCGCGGCCGGCTCTACCGCCGCCAGACCGAGACCCTGCTCCGCGCCGACGAGATCGGCCGGGCCGAAGAGCTGCTGGCCTCGCAGCAAGACACGCCGGAGGTGCTGATGCTCCGCTCGCTGGTCAGCCGGCAGCGCGGCGACGATGCGGCGGCGCTCGGCCAGCTCGACCAGGCCCTCCGCCTGGACCCCAATTACGCCATGGCCTACGTCCAGCGCGGGACGCTGAAGTCGCAAGACGACCTCGACGCCGCCCTGGCCGACGCCGAAGCGGCGCTGGCGATCGACGGGACGCTGGCGTCGGCGCTGCGGCTCAAGGCCCAGGTGCAGATGCGCCAGGGCAAGACCACCGAAGCCATCCGCGGCTTCAACAGCGTCATTTCCGCCAACCCCAACGACTTCGTGGCCCGCGCCAATCTCGCGGACCTGTACCTGCGTGAGGGCAACCTCGCGGCCGGCCGCCCGCTGATCTCCGAGGGCCGCCGCCTCGACCCGGACAACCCCATCTGGAGCCAGCTCGAAGCGCGTTACGCCGTGGCCAGCGGCAACCCCGACGAGATCATCGCCAAGCTCGAAGAGGCCGTCCTCGACAACCCAAGCCCCGTCAACGTCCAGGCGCTCAGCGAGGCCTACCTCGACAACGACCAGCCGCGCGACGCCCTGGCGCTCCTGGAAGAAAACGCCGGCCTGGTCAACGCCAACGTTGCGCTGCAGGCCCGCAAGGGCCACGCCCTCATCGCCTCGGGCCAGCTCGACCCCGGCGCCCGCATGCTGACCCTTGCGCTGCAGCGCTGCCGCAGCCTGAACCAGCTCATGTACGTCTCCCGCGCCGGGAACGCCGCCCTGGGCCTCGACCGCATCTCTCAACTGCTGGACCTGGTCGGCGACAATTCCAGCAACCGCCGCAACACCGACCTGGCCAAGGCCCTGCTCATGGTCGGCGAGCAGGAATACGACCGGGCGCTGGAGATCCTGCCGTCGGTCGCCGACGCCGCCGAAGGCGTCGACGCCAACGCGGTCGTCATCGCCCGCCGCGCCATCGGCCTGTGCTACTACGCCACGCAGCGTTTCGAGCAGGCCGAGGCCGCCTACCGCCAACTGCTCGAAATCAACCCCGACGACTACGAGGTGCTCAACAACCTGGCCTACATGCTCGTCAGCGAACGGGACAAGGCCGAAGAAGGGCTCGAGCTGGCGGAAAAAGCCGCAGAGTTGACCCAGGATTACCCGCAGGCCGGCATCCTCGACACGCTCGGCCTGGCCCAGCTGCGCACGGGCCGGTTCGACGAGGCCCGCAAGACGCTCGAAGGCGCGTTGGAGGTCAAGGACATCGCCCCGCTGCACCTGCACCTGGCCGAGGTCTATCAGCAGCTGGACCTGCCGACCAAAGCTCGCCAATCGTTACAGCAGGCAATCCGCAAGGCCGAAGCGGCCAATGATCAGGACACGCTCGAAAAAGCACGTCGCCTCAGCGCGTCCCTGTGACATACTTCTGATCCTCGATATCCGTCTGTACCCGGAGGGAACCCACCCATGACCGCGAACCCGCTCTCCACCATCCCGCCCATCGGCCCGACGACGGGCATGACCGCGCCGCCCGCCGCCGGCCGGTTCAAGCCCATCGACCCGGTCCGCCTCCTGCGTCAGCACGTCAACGCGCTGATCATCGCCACCATCGTGGGCCTGTTCCTGGGCGGGGCGATCTGGGGCGCCAAGCGCAAGTTCGGCCCCGAGTACGCGTCGATGGCCCAGCTCCTGGCCACCGGCACGCCCAACGAGTCCGACGACGTCTCGCTCTACGGCATCAAGCAGTACGAGATCGAGGAGATCGAGACCTTCATCCGCAACCAGATCGCGGTGCTCACCTCCGACGACATGCTCCGCGACGCCATCCAGTGGCCCGCCGTCCGCAACACCACCTGGTTCGCGCAGTTCGACGACGACGTCCGCCTCGCCGCCGAGGCCCTGGCCGACGACCACCTCGCGGTCAGCCCGCAGCGCGACTCGACGCTTATCAACCTCTCGGTCCGCATGGGCAACCCCGCCGACGCCCAGGTCGTCCTCGACGCCCTGATCACCGTCTACCTCCAGAACCGCAAGATCCGTCTGGAGAACGACGTCGCCACCCTCAACGCCATGCACATCCGCGAGCGCGAACGCGCCGAGGACGAGCTGCAACGCCTCAACCTCGACCGCGCCCGGTTCATCACCGAGAACGACCTGGCGACCGTCGAGCTCCAGCGCTCCGAGGCGAGCATCGAGTACGAAACGCTCAACCGTCAGAAGGTTGCCATGGAGCTTGAACTCCAGGCCGCCCAGGCCTCCATCGCCGGCATGCTCCAGGCCAACGAGGAAGACCCCGACCGCCCGATCTCCGAAGGCGAAGAGAAGACCCTCCGCATGGAGTCGCCGGGCATCATGCAGCGTGAGGAGCAGATCCGTCAGCTCAACGAGCAGATCCGCACCTTCAAGGCCATGGGCTACGGCGACGAGCACCGGATGATCCGGCAGTTCAACGAGCAGATCGCGTCGGTGCAGGAAGAGCTTGACGGCCTGATGAATTCGGAGTTGCGCAAACTCCGCAACGCCCAGGTCGCCGGCGCGATGCAGGCCGCCGAGGGCATCAACGCCCAGATCGCCGACCTCGAAGAGCGTTCCCGCTCGGTGCACGCCGAGATGAAAGAGATGACCCAGAAGCTTGCGACCTTCGAGCAGTTGGTCAGCGAGATCGAGGCGACCCGTGAGCGCAAGCTCCTGACCGAAGAGAACCTCGCGGAACTCCGCCAGTTCCAGAACCGCAAGGACGCGACCCGCGTCTCCCGCGCCGTGGCCCCGACCGAGGGCGAGCTCGTCTCGCCGCGGTGGTACTGGATCCCGGCGATCGCGCTGATGACCGTGCTCTCGGTGGCCGGCGTGATCTTCATGCGTGAACTGATGGACCAGCGGGTGAAGAGCCCCGACGACGTGAAGCTGCTGCCCGACGCGACGCTGCTGGGCATGCTGCCCAGTTCGCTGGAAGACCCCTCGGGCGAGGCCGGCGTCGAGCGCGTGGTCGAGAAAGCGCCCACCAGCCTGATGGCCGAGGCCTACCGCCAGGTCCGCACCGCCGTGCTCTCGCGGATGGACCGCCGCGGCTACAAGACCCTGGTCGTCGTCTCGGCCCAGCCCGAAGCCGGCACGTCCACGGTCGTGCAGAACCTCGCCGCCTCGTTGGCCTACAACGGCCGCAACGTACTGATCGTGGACAGCAACTTCCGACGCCCGTCGCAGCACATGCTGGCCGACGTCCGCAACGACCGCGGCCTGGTCGACATCCTCCGTGACGACGTTGACGCCGCCGAGGTCATCCACCGCCACGCGGACCTGCCGCTGTCGGTGCTGCCCACCGGCAAGGCCGCCGACTCGCCGCCGGAGCTGCTCGAAGGCCCGGCCTTCCGCGCCCTGATGGGCCGGCTGGAGTCGGAGTACGACATCGTCATCATCGACGCGCCGCCGGCGCTGCTGACGTCGGACAGCCAGTTGCTCGCCAAGCACGTCGATGCCATCGCCGTCATCGTCCGGGCGACCACCGACAAGCGCGGCATGGTCGAACGCATGCTCCGCAAGCTCGATGGCCAGCGGGCCGACGTGCTGGGCATCGTGCTCAACGGCGTGAAGACCTCGGCCGGCGGCTACTTCCGCAAGTCGTACGAGGACTTCTACAACTACCGCGCCGACGGCGAACGCGGCCGCAAGACCAACGGCCGGGCGCCCAAGCCCGAGAAGGCCGCCAAGCCCAGCCGCAAGGACAAGCGCCGCGCCAAGGCCGACCTCGACGACGTGTCCGCCACCAACGGCGTCACCGAGTCCGACCGCGGCCTCGACGTCGAGACCCTCACCCTCGACGAAGACGACGACATCTAAAGCCTCCTTCCGACCACTCCGGCCTCCGCGGTGCCAAACACCGCGGAGGCCTTTTCTCGCCCGGGGAGCGAACGCTTTCTCTCGATCCCGCCCGGACCCCGCGAGCCACGCCTTGAACGACACGGCCATCATCACCGGCGGCGCGGGGTTCATCGGCTCGCACCTGGCCCGGCGTCTGCACGACTCCGGCCGCGAGGTCGTGCTTGTCGACAACCTGGCCACCGGTCGGCTCGAAAACGTCCAGCCGTTGCTGGACCGCGGCGTCCGGCTGATCGAGGGCACCGCCGCGGAGGTGCTGTCCGACTCGGCGGTCTTCGACGGCGTGAGCGAGGTCTACCACCTGGCCGCCGCGGTGGGCGTCAAGCTCATCGTCGACGACCCGGCCGGCATGATCGCCACGAACATCGACGACACCATCGCCGTGCTCCGCGCCTGCGCCGCCGCGGGCGCTGCCGTCCTGGTGACATCGTCGTCCGAGGTTTACGGCAAGTGCCCGGTGCTGCCGCTGCGCGAGGACATGGACCTGGTTTTTGGGCCCACCACCGCGTCGCGCTGGAGCTACGGCCTCACCAAAGCCCTCGACGAGCACCTCGCGATCGACCTCGCGCGGCGCGACGGGCTCAAGGCGGTTGTCGTGCGGCTGTTCAACACCATCGGCCCGCGGCAGGTGGGGCGGTACGGCATGGTCGTGCCGCGCTTCGTGTCCCGCGCCTGTGCCGGGCAGGACCTGGACGTCTACGGCGACGGCGAGCAGACCCGCGCGTTCTGCGATGTCCGCGACGTCGTCCGGGCGCTCACCGACCTGATGGCGTGTGGCGACGCGTTCGGCCGGGTCTTCAATGTCGGCCACGACCGCCGCATCACCATCCGCCGGCTCGCCGAACTCGTGCTGGAGCGTGCCGCGGCGGCGGGGCGGACCGGCGGCGCGATCCGCACGCTGCCGTACGAGGCGGTCTACGGCGAGGGGTTCGAAGACCCGCCGCACCGCCTGCCGGACGTGTCGCGCCTGCGGGAGGCGATCGGCTGGACGCCGGCTTTTTCGCTGGAGCAAACGATCGACACGCTCATCGCCGATGAATGTTCAGGGGGTACGCTGGTTCCGGATAACGACGCCGCGTCGACGCCGGGCGAGAGAGTGAAGGAGAGCGAGAAGGCATGAACCCGCTGCTGGCTCAAGACGTTTCGGTCTCGGTGATGGAGGTCCTCGCGCCGTACGTCGGCGTGCTGATCGTCGGGTTCCTGGTCGCGCTGATCGCCACCCCGATCATGCGCCGGCTGGCCATCAAGAACGGCGTGGTGGATTGGCCCGACCTCAAACGCAAGAACCACGCCGTCCCCGTGGCGTATCTCGGCGGCGTCGCGATCTTCGTCGGCTGGCTCGCCGCGGTCACCTCCGCCATCGTGCTCAACACCAAGGGCTTCGGCGGGGACGTGGGCCCGTTCCACGGACGCGTCGCCTTCCCGCTGAGCATCATCCTGGGCGCCGCGGTCATCACCCTCACCGGCATGTTCGACGACGTGTACGGCATCCGCGCCCGCGTCAAGATCGGCGGCCAGCTCTTTGCCGCCGCCGCCCTCGCCTCGCAGAACGTCGGCGTCCAGCTCACCCGCAACGCGCTCAACGTCCTGCACATCCCCTGGGAAGACCTCAACGCCTACAGCGTCCCCATGATGAGCTCGCCGCTGGGCGACGCCATCGTCTACACGATCGGCACGATCCTGATTGCCGCGTTCGTCATCGGCGCGTGCAACTCGGTGAACCTGATCGACGGGCTGGACGGCCTGGCGTCGGGCGTGGTCGCCATCGCGACCGCGGGCTTCCTGGCCGTCACGCTCATCGTCGCCGCCCGCGCCGCCGACCCGGCCATCGAGGCGCCGCCCGAGCTGATGAACCCGGTGCGGATCGTCATGTGTCTGGCGATCATCGGCGCGATCCTGGGGTTCCTGCCCTACAACTTCAACCCCGCCAGCATCTTCATGGGCGACGCGGGGTCGCTGCTGCTGGGCTACCTCGCGGCGGCGACCATCCTGCTGTTCAGCGACACGGGCGGCTTCGCGCTCAAGCTCGTCACGGCGCTCCTGATCATTTTTGCGGTGCCGATCACCGACACGTCGCTCGCCATCGTCCGCCGCAAGATGCGCGGCTACCCGATCACCGCGCCCGACAACCAGCACATCCACCACCTGCTGCGCCGCAGCGGGCTGTCGGTAAAGAAGTCGGTGATGGTGATGTACGCGGCGGGCCTGGTGTTCGCGGTGCTGGGCGTGTCGATGGTCGCGATGGAGTGGTCGTGGCGGTACATCCTCGTGGTGTTCTTCCTGCTGTACGGCACGATCATGGCGATCTCGTTCAAGTACGGGGCCTACCAACTCGCCCTGGAGCGTCGCCAGCGCGAGGACGCCGAGGCCGAGGAACGCCTGGGCAGCAACAACGCCCCCATCGACCAGCCCGATCCCAGCGCCCAGGCCGCCGGCGACCATGCCGACGACAGCGCCGCGGGCCTCGAATCCCCGGCCCAGACCAACGCGAGCTCGCGCTACAACGTCGAACACCCCAACTAAGCCCGGCTCGCTGGCCGGATCGGCCGCTTTCTGCCGGTCCGATCCCGCTGACCTGTACCCGCCGGCCCGACCCGTCTTGCAGCCCCGCCGCGGATGCGTACAATGCTCCGCTGGCTGGTGATCGGCGCCGGCCAAGGCTGTGGTGCGGGTACGGCCCCCGGATCGGGGAACCGGCCCGACCTCTTTTTTCTCGGAGCGAACGGCCACAAGGCACTCGGCGACGCAGGACGCAACCCGCCGACCATCCGTCGGACCCCGGATTCCTCCCGGCCCCCGACCCGCCTCGCCACGCTCCACCCCCAACCCGCGGGTTTCGCCGCCGCGCCCGGCAATGTCGCCGGCGTGTCGCCCCGCTTCTTTTTTCTCCCTCACGCCCCGAGCGTGCTCGAGTCCGACACCCGGCAAGCAAGCCGCTCACCGCACAAGGCAGACAGGAACCCCTCGCATGGCCACCGGCAACTCCCTCGTCAAGAACCTCATCGAAGCGGGCATCCACTTCGGACACCGCGCCAACGCGTGGAACCCGAAGATGCAGCCCTACATCTTCGGCAAACGCAACAAGATCCACATCATCGACGTCAAGGAAACCATCAAGGGCCTGCTCCTGGCCCGGAAGTTCCTGACCAAGACCGTCGCCTCGGGCAAGGACGTCCTCTTCGTCGGCACCAAGCGCCAGGCCCGCGGCATCATCGAGCAGCACGCCACCGACTGCGGCATGCACTACTGCGTCGAACGCTGGCTCGGCGGCACGCTCACCAACTTCACCACCATCCGTCAACGCCTCAAGCGCCTCGAAGAGCTCGAACGCCTCGAAGAGTCCGGCGAGATCAACAACTACTCCAAGAAGATGGAGTCCACCCTCCGCCGCGAGAAGAACAAGATCCTCCGCAACCTCGCGGGCATCCGCAACATGACCAAGCTCCCCGGCGCGATGGTCATCGTCGATGTCAACGCTGAAGGCAACGCGGTCAAGGAGGCCCGCAAGCTGGGCATCCCGGTCGTCGCGCTCCTGGACACCGACTCCGACCCCGACCACGCGGACATCGCCATCCCCGGCAACGACGACGCGATGCGGGCCATCGAGATCGTGATCGACCAGCTCGCCCGGGCCGTGAACGAGGGCAAGACCGCCCGCGCCCAGACCGCCGAGGCCAAGGACGAGCAGGTTGCGGGTTCCGCCGACGGCGCGCCGCGCCGCCGCAGCCGCCGCGCCCAGTACTCCGCTGACGCCCCGGCCGAGACCGCGGAAGACGCGGACAACGCCGACGGTCAGGGCGACCAGGCCGCGCCGTCCAAGCCCGCCGACGCCCCGGCCCAGCCCGCCGCCGCAAACGGCTGAACAACCCGAGTCGAAAGGGCAACGTCCAAAGGCGAAAGTGGAAACGCTTTGGCCGGACGCTTTCTCTCCCCCTGACTCGCCCATCCTCAAACGTTCGATATTTCGCTTACACCTTTTGACTTTCGCCTTTCGACTCTCCGAAGGAGACCCCATGCCCGCTTTCACCGCCGCCGACGTCAAAGCCCTCCGCGAACGCACCAGCATGGGTATGATGGAATGCAAGAAAGCATTGAGCGAAGCAGACGGAGATGTCGACAAGGCCATCGCCCTGCTGCGTGAGTGGGCCGGCGGCAAGATGGACGACCGCGGCGACCGCGAGGCCGCCGAGGGCGCGATCGCCTCCGCCACCGGCAACGGCGCGGCCACCCTCGTCTTCCTCACCGCCGAGACCGACTTCGCCGCCAAGAACGACGACTTCGTCAACAACACCCAGAAGATCGCCGACCTCGCGCTGGCGCTTTCCGGCACGGGAGACGTCACCGATCAAGCCACCGACGAGATCAAGCAGCTCGTCGAGGACCTGCGCATCACCATCAAAGAGAACATCTCCCTCAAGTCCATCCACCGGCTCGAGGCGGACAAGTTCGGCACCTACGTCCACACCAACCGCAAGTCCGGTGCCCTGGTCGGCGTCGCGGGGGAGGCCGACGAAGAGCTGCTCAAGGGCCTGGCGATGCACGTGACCGCCGCGGTCCCGCCGGTGACGCCCGCGCCGCTCGCCATAGACGCCTCGGGCCTGCCCACCGAAGCCCGCGACGAAGCCAAGAAGCAGTTCGTCGAGGAGGCCCAGGCCACCGGCAAGCCCGCCGAGATCGCCGAGAAGATCGCCGGCGGAAAGATGAAAAAGTGGGAAGACGAGCAGACCTTGCTCGGCCAGACCTACATCCGCGAACTCGACGCCAAGAAGCCCGTCCGCGACTACCTGCCCAAGGGCACCACCATCACCGGCTTCGTCCGCTCCGCGGTGGGCTGAACCAAAACCAGAACCCAACGATCCATAAAGCCCGGAGACGGCCGTCTCCGGGCTCTTTCGTGATGGGTGTCGCCGCTGCTTCAGCCACCGGTCTGCTTACGCAGCGCCGCCTGCTCCTGCGCGATCACCCACTTCACGTCGTCCAGGAATCGCTCGGCCGACACAGCTTTGACACCACCCTCGGTCGTCGCGGCATCCCGTACCGCCGCCACCAGCTTGTTCACCCCCCAGCGCGGCTGACGGATCTTCGGGAATCGGTCCAGTTCGTAAGCGGCCGGCGACGCGGTGTTGGTCGCGGTGAGTACCGTGTCGTCCGCGTGCATCCGCACCACGTCGCACCAACTCGTGCCGTCACGTTGTTCGTAGACCGTGCCGTACAAGCCGTCGGTTTGGTGTACGAACGCCAGGACCTTGACGTCCGCGCCGGCCGTGGTCTTGAACGTGCCGATGCGCGTGAATCCCTGGTCGGCGAAGGCCTCGCCCAATTGCTCCTGCCGCTTCGCATTGACCCATTCGCCATCATGGGGCTCGAGCTCGATGGTCGGCTGAGCCGCGGCCGCGCCGGCAAGCAGTACGTCTTCAGTCGCAGCATCGGCGCTGCCGTCCTGTTCGTCGCCTTCCGCGGCGTCTTTCTCGTCCATCCGCTTGCCGAGTTCCTTGAACGCCTCGCCGAGTTTGCCGAAGCTCGCCTTGAGTTCGCGCTTCATGCGGGTGGCGGCCCTTTCTTCTTCGTCGAGCTGCGCCTGCCAGTCGTCTGAGGGCGGTTCGCCGGCCTCGGCGCGGGCGAGGTAATCCAATACAGGCCGGGCCGCGTCGATGTGTTCGTCGGCGTCCTCCTCGCCCATGAACTCGGCCATCCGCGCGTGCGTTTGTTCCATGGCCTCGCGGACGGTTCGGCCCTGGCTGTCTTTGGCGTTCACGTCCGCGCCGTGGGCGTGCAGGAACTGCACCAGCCCGAGTTTGTTCGTTAACGCGGCCTTGTAGAGCGGCGTCTGCCCCTTGGCCAGCATGCCCTGACCCTCGACTTCAAGCGACGCGCCCGCATCGATCAGCTTCTTGCAGAGCTTCAACGCCAGCGCGGTCTCGAAGCTCGCCTTGTCGATCGCCGCGATCAGCGGCGGGTCGCTGCCCGGGCCGCCGACGTCCGGGTCGGCCCCCGCCTCGAGCAGCACGTCCGCCATCGCCAGCCGCACGTCCGGCTCCACCCGGTACGCGGTCACCACAAAACTCAGCGGCGAACACTTCCGGCCCGACACCTCCGTCAACGACGCCCCCGTCTCCACCGCCGTCCGCACGCCCTCGACGTCGCCCTTTTCGATCGCTTCCGCCATCTGCCGGTTCCCGTCGATCGGCAGCGACGAACGCTTCTCCCCCAGCAGCACCAGCGCGATGCGCTTCACGTTTTTCTTCTTCAGCACGTCCTCGTGCCCCGCCCAGAGCAGGATGTTCCCGTCCTGCACGCCCGCCCCGATCATCGGCACGTACGCGTCCAGCTCACGCATCAGCGCCTGCTGCACCTCGTCCTCGCGCTTGAACTGCTTCGGCCAGTCCGCGGGCAGCATCTCGGTCTCGAAGCGCAGCGGCACGTCGAACGGGTCGTCCATCTCTTCGTCGTCAAAGTCTTTATCGCCTCCGAAATCGTCATCGCCGCCGCCGCTCATCCCGGTGGACTCGAAAAACAGCGTGTCGTCGCCGCCTTCCCGGACCGTCACGTGCGTCGCGCCCGCGGTGTCCTGGTAGCCGACGCGCATCGCCGGCACGTCGAGCCACGTCGCGAGGTTTTCGAACTGCTCGAAATAGCGGTACCCGTGCGCGACGTGCATCCACGGCGTGCCGTCCGCCAACGCGACCAGCAGCAGCCACGTCCCGTCCGGCGCCGGCCGCTTGCCCGCGAGCACGTCCGCCGTCACGTCACGCTCGACGCCGCCGACGCCATCCGCGGCTTCGAGCCGGTCGAGCGCCGCGTCGAGTTCGCCCTTAATCAGCACCGCCTCCCAAGTATCGGCCCCCCAGGTCGTCCACACCCCACGCCGCTCCGCGATCGGCAGCTCCGCCAGACGCGCTTCGTAGTCCTCGCTCATGACTCGTTCCTTGAATAATCCGGATTGAAATGATCCGCAGCGTCAGGATACCGACCCGCCCAAAAGCTGTCCGTTGTCCTTTCGCCCCGCATGGCCAGGCCGGATCGACCGATATACTCAGGGTCCTAACCGAGGAGTGCCCCGTGTCGCCGACCCAGACTTCCGACCAAAACGCCGCTCAAGCCGACGCCAAGTCCCCGCTCGAGACCGTCAACCCCCTCGCCGCCTACCAGGACCGCAAGGTCTGGCTCGACGGCGCGCTGGTCCCCGCGGAGAAGGCCACCGTGTCCGTCTTCGACCACGGCGTGCTCTACGGCGACGGCGTCTTCGAGGGCATCCGCTTCTACGCCGGCCGCGTCCTCAAGCTCCGCACCCACCTCGAGCGCCTGTTCGCCTCGGCCCGCGCGATCCGCATGGAGCTGCCGTACACGATCGACGAGCTCTTCGACGCGACCAAGAAAACCGTCGAAGCCAACGGCCTGACCGACGGCTACATCCGCCTCGTCGCCACGCGCGGGGCCGGCACCATGGGCCTCAATCCGTTCCAGTGTCCGCAGCCCTGTGTCTACATCATCGCCGCCACGATCCAGCTCTACCCGCAGGAGTTCTACGATCACGGCTTGAAAGTCGTGTGCTCGTCATTCCTGCGTAACCACCCGCAGGCGCTCAGCCCGCGCATCAAGAGCCTCAACTACCTCAACAACATCCTCGCCAAGATCGAGGCCATCGACAACGGCGTGCTCGAGGCCGTGATGTTCAACCACCTCGGCAACGTCAGCGAATGCACCGGCGACAACGTGTTCCTCGTCCGCCCGCGCGACGGCAAACCCACGCTCTTCACCCCGCCGCTCTCGGCCGGCGTGCTCGAGGGCGTGACCATGAACCTGGTGATCGAGCTCGCCAAGCAGGCCGGCATCCCCGTGGTCCGCGAAGACCAGACCCGGCACGACCTCTACACCGCCGACGAAATGTTCCTCACCGGCACCGCCGCCGAAGTCATCCCCGTCACCGACGTGGACGGCCGCCCGATCGGCGCCGGCGAACCGGGGCCCATTACCCGGCAACTCATCAAGGCGTTCCGCGACCTGATCGCGAAGGGCGTGCCGGAGGATTGAGCGAACGTCTTGGCCACAAAAGGCACAGAACACACAGAATCAGGCGAGCATTACGGACCCATGCTTCTGTGTCTTATGTGAATTCTGTGGCTATGTTCTGCCTGAATGCCTGACCCCACCGCACAACTCGCCTACCTCACCCCCGACCTCCCCGGCGTCGGCGGCGTCCTCAAAGAGCGCCCCGAGGACTTTCTCGTCGAGGAGCAGCCGCTCTACGACCTCTCGGGCGAGGGCGAGCACCTGTACCTGTTTGTGGAGAAGCGTGAGCTGACGACGCACGACCTCATCAAGCGGGTCGCGAAGGATTTCCGGGTTAGCAAGCGCGAGGTCGGGCACGCCGGGCTCAAGGACAAGCACGCGGTCACTCGGCAGCACCTGTCGGTCTACCTGCCCGTTGAGGACAAGGCCGCCGAGGCCCACGCCGTCGAACGCATCGAGCACCACCCGCGCATCACCGTGCACTGGGCGCAGCGGCACGGCAACAAGCTCCGCCGCGGGCACCACGGCGGCAACCGCTTCGTCCTCAAGCTCCGCCAGGTCGAGCCCACGGCCGTGGTCAAGGCCAAGCCGATCTTCGACGCGCTCGCGCAGCACGGCATCCCCAACTACATCGGCGAGCAGCGCTTCGGCTACCGCGGCAACTCCGCGAAGCTGGGCCGGCTGCTTTTGCGCGACGAGCACCAGGCCTTCATCGACGAACTGCTCGGCGCGCCCGGCCCTAGCGACCGCGAGGAGTTGGCGGAGGGCCGGGCACGCTTCAAGGCCGGCAACTACCTGGGCGCGCTCGACCTCTGGCCCAAGGCGCTGCCGTACGACCGCCAGGCGCTGGACGCGCTGCGCCAGGGCAAGACGCCGGAGCAGGCGATCCGCATGATCGCCAAGTCGCAGCGCGACTTCCTGATCTCGGCGCTGCAGTCCGAGGTGTTCAACGCCGTGCTCGACCGCCGGCTGCGCGACGGGACGTGGAACAAGCTGATCGCAGGCGACGTGGCGTGGAAGCACGACAACCGCGCCAAGTTCACGGTGGACCCACCCACCGCCGAGCAAGAGAACGCGCCTGGCGGTCGCGTCGAGACGTTTGAGGTTTCACCGTCCGGCCCGCTGCCGGGCACCGACCTGATGCCCGCCACCCCGGGAAGCCCGGCGGAAGCCGTCGAACACCAGGCTTTGGCCACGCTCGATCTGGACCCGGCGTTGTTGCAGCACGACCACCCGCTGGCGTCGGTCAAGGGCGACCGCCGACCACTGCGCATCGTCGTCCGTGACCTCGACTACTCCGGCGGCGTCGACGACCACGGCCCGTACCTCCGCTGCACCTTCGAACTGCCCCGCGGGGCCTACGCGACGATGGTGCTGCGGGAAGTCATGAAACCACCGATGGACACGGATGAACGCGGATGAAGTTTCCATCTGGATCGGTGTCTATCTGAGTTCATCGGTGGTTGCTTCTGGTTTTGCGGTGACGCTGGCTATCCGCCACAATACCGGGCTACACCAAACCCGCGAACCCACGGAATCAATGCGATGAAAGCCAACGACCTCAAGCCCGGGCAAGTCGTCAACCTCGACGGCAACCTCCTGCTGGTGACCAAGACCGAGCACGTCAAGCCCGGGAAGGGCGGCGCTTTCGTGCAGGCCAAGCTCAAGAGCATCAAGCACGGCAACGTCACCGAGAAACGCTTCCGCAGCGTCGACGAGGTCGAGTCCACCAACCTTGACCGCCGCGACATCGAGTTCCTTTACGCCGAGGGCAAGGACGGCGTGTTCATGGACTGCGAGACCTACGACCAGTTCACGATCATGGAGGACGTGCTGGGCGATGCGCTCTTGTTCTGCAAGCCCAACGAGACGATCAAGGGCCTGTTTTACGAGGGCCAGCCGCTGAGCCTGGAGCTGCCGCAGGCGGTGATGCACGTGATCGCCGAGACCGAGCCGGGCATCAAGAACGCGACCGCGACAAACGTGATGAAGGAGGCCGTCACCGAGACCGGCCTGAAGGTGCGCGTCCCCCCATTCATCAACGAGGGCGAAACGGTGAAGATCAACACCGAGACGCGCGAGTACCTGGGGCGGGTGAACGAGTAGGCGCTAGGCGCTCGGCGTGGCCGGGTCGGGCCGCAGCGCCGCGACGATCTCTCCCCGCATCGCGGCGCAGCTCTCCAAGAACGCCGCGACGACCGGCTCGTCCCGCCGGCTGCGCAGCACGGCCACGCTCATCGGGATCGTCGCCTCGAACGCGTCGCAGATCGCCACCCGCCCCTCGGCCGCGGCGGCCTCGGCGGTGCGGCGTTCCATCAGCGACGCCGCGAGGCCCTGCTGCACAAGGTCGATCATGTCCGGCAGCGAGTGGTCGACCTGGTAACGCCGGTCCGAAGGCGGGCCCAGGTCCCGCCAAAGCGTCTCGAACAGGCGGTGGTACGAGCACTGCGGGCTGGTGAACACCCACGGCCGGCCGTGCAGCAGGCGCAACTGGTCCCGGCTCGGGCGGTCCGCGAGCTCGTCGGCCCAGGCGGGCGGCACGGTGAGCACCACGTCCACGTCGGTCAGCGGACGCGTCTCGATCGACGCGTGCGCCGCGCCCTCGATGAACGCCACGTCGAGCTGCCCGTCGCGCAGCCACTGCATCAACTGACCGCTGGGCCCCTGATCGAACGACAGCGTCAGGTCCGGGTACGAGGCGCTCAGCCGCGACCACAACGGCCCGGGCTGGAACCAGAACGGCGCGTTGTTGAGCCCGACGCGCAGCGAGCCGGCCAGCCCGCGCTTGAGGTTCTTCGCCAGCCGTTCGATCGCGTCCGCCTGCTCCACGAACCGCCGCGCCGACGGCAGCAGCTCCTGGCCCGCGGTGGTGAGCTGCATTCCGCGCGCGCCGCGGACGAACAGCGCCACGCCGACCCGGCCCTCCAGCGTCTTGAGGTGGCCGCTGACGGTCGGCTGCGTCTGGTGCAGCCGCTCGGCCGCGCGGGTCACGCCGCCGGTTTCTGCGACCGCGACGAACGTTCGGATCAGGTGCAGTTCCATCAGTCGGGGTCCTTCGGCGGGCTCGGTTCGTACACGATGACCCGGTGGTGCATGAACACGCGACGCTCGCCCGGCCGCCGCGGCTCCAGCGACGCCGGGCCGGTGAAAGGCTCCACGCGGTACCGCGGACGCAGGCCCGAAAGCATACGGCCGACGCGCTGCGTCACGGTGCGGGCGAACGAAAGCCGTGCAGGTTTGGCGGTCTCGGGGGTTTCGGCGGGTTCACGGGCTTCACGCAAGACGCGGGGCAGGGGGGTGGTGTGCATGACACGTTGATACGGCAGACCGCTTCGGTTTCCGCATCGCGATGCGTGATACGTCCATCGGGATCGTCGATGCCGAGGCTGGGATACGCAACACGTCGCGAACAACGCGACGCACGCGCAGAAAAAACGCCGCCAATTACGAGAACTGGCGGCGTCGGAGGAGAGAGAAGCGGGTTAGGTCCGTCGCGGATCGGTCGGCGGTCACCGGTGCAACCCACGACGGTGTCGGGTTATTTCACGCTGATCTTGCGGGGCTTGACCTCTTCGCGCTTGGGCAGGCGGAGGGTGAGCACGCCGTCCTTGAGCGACGCATCGACCTGCGTGGTGTCGTACGCGCTGGGCAGGCTGAACCGCCGGGTCACGTGCGTGACGCGTTCCGAGACGTGACGCTTGGCGGACTTGCCTTCGCCGTCGGTGGTCTCGGTTTTCTCGGTGCGGTTGGCTTCGATGCTCAGCACGCCCTGCTCGACGTTGACGTCGATCTGTTCGCGGTCGTAGCCGGGAAGCTCGGCTTCGACGACAAGCGTGTCCTGCTCTTCGTAGACGTCCACGGGGAACGTGTCGGTGCCGACCGAGGTGGTGTCGTCGTACGCCCGGTTCAGGGCCCGGTCGAACTCACGCAGCACGGCGAAGGTCGGCTCAAACTGTCGGCGGATGGTGGGAAGCATGGGGTCTCCTTTCAAAAAGACGCATGACATTCGAGATTGATCGGCCGCGGTTTCCGTATCCCCGCGTCCGCCACACCTGTGGCAAGTCCCGTGCCAAATCAGAAACGCCCGAATTGAGCTTTAACAAGGGTTTACGAAGATTGTGAATGCCAATGTGGCAGGTTTATCGTGGTCGTTTGCCACGCCCGCCGATCCGGCTGGAAACCCCAACAACTGCACGAATCGCGGAGCCAACATTGCTCTACCCGGCCGGGCCTCGCACAATCCCCGGACATGCCCGCCACCCCCGCGCCCCAGACCGACCCCATCCGCGCCGCCATCGTCGGGCCCACCGGGTTCACCGGCGTCCACCTGGTCGAGCTGCTGCACCGCCACCCCGCGGCGAAGCTGACCTACCTCGCCTCGCACCGCGACGAGCTGCCCGACCTGCGCGACGAGTTCCCCCGGCTGACGGGCAAGCTCGACGACGAGACCGCGCAGTGCCGGCCGATCGACGCCGGCGCGATCGCGGAGCATGCCGACGTCGCCTTCCTCGCGCTGCCGCACACCGCGGCGATGGCGTACGTCCCGCCGCTGCTCGACGCCGGCGTGCGCGTCGTCGACCTTTCGGCCGACTACCGGCTCAACGACGCGCAGCGCTACGAGCGCGTCTACCACACGCCGCACCTCGACGCCGCCAACCTGCCCAGCGCGGTATACGGCCTCCCCGAACTCTTCCGGGATGATCTTCCGGGAGCGACGCTCGTCGCCAACCCCGGCTGCTACCCCACCGCCGCGGCGATCGGTGTCGCGCCGTTCCTCACGCACGCGCTCGTCAAGCCCGAGCCGATCGTCATCAACGCCTCGTCGGGCACCAGCGGCGCCGGCCGCAGCGCCAAACCCGCCACGCACTTCATCTCGGTCAACGAAGCGTACGGCCCGTACGGCACCATCGGCGGCCACCGCCACCAGCCCGAGATCGCGCAGACGCTCTGCCGCGTCGCGGGAAAAAGCGACGGGCAGATCGACCCGCTCTTCGTCCCGCATCTGCTCCCGACGGACGTCGGCATCCTCGAAACCATCTACCTCGAACCCGCCGACGAGCAGGTCACGCAGGACGAACTGTTCGAGGCCTTGCTGGACGCGTACGCCGACGAGCCGTTCGTGCGCGTCCGCGAGGCCGGGGATGCTCTGCCCAACACGAAACACGTCGCCGGCACCAACTTCGTCGACGTCACCGTTCGCCGCGTCACCACCGGCGCCGAAGGTCGGCCGACGGTCGTCGTGTTCGTCGCCGAGGACAACCTCATCAAGGGCGCGTCCGGCCAAGCGATCCAGAACATGAACGCGGTCTTCGAGCTGGACGAGACACTGGGGTTGTTGTGAGTTTGCTTTTCCGGCATATCACAGAGGGCACGGAGACACGGAGGCACAGAGAAGAACCGCCGCAGATATCGCAGATGACGCAGATTGATGAAGCAATCCAAACAGGATGATCAGGATGGAACAGGATGGCTTGATGTCCTCGTTTTAAAATGAATCGCGTCATCCTGACTCATCCTGCCCATCCTGTTTTGCCTGTTCCCATCTGCGTCATCTGCGAAATCTGCGGCTCAACTGCCCGCTCTGTGCCTCCGTGTCTCTGTGTCCTCTGTGATATCTGCCCCGAACCCAACCCACTCCCGGGCCGTACAATCCGGCCATGTCGTCTGAGGGTGCGAATCTGGGAGAGTTGACCGACGAGCAGCTCGTCGGCGCTTACCGCACGGGCACCGAGCCCGCGTTGGCCGAGCTGATCTCCCGCTACCAGGGCGAGCTGTTCCACTTCCTGCTGCGCTTCGTCAACAGCCGGGCGGCGGCGGACGACCTGTTCCAGGAGACGTTCCTCCAGGTCCACATCTCGGCCGACACGTTTGACGTGACCAAACGTTTCAAGCCGTGGCTGTTCACCATCGGGGCGAACAAGGCCCGCGACTACCTCCGCCGAAACAAACGCCACAAGGCGGTCCCGCTCGACGCGTCGGTGGACGGCGAGGGCGGCACGAGTTTCGTTGACCTCATGGAGGCCGACCTCCCCATGCCCGACGACACCGCCGACAGCGAGGAGGTCCGCGAGCTGGTCCGCGGGATCGTCGGCGAGCTGCCCGACCACCTCCGCGAAGTCCTGCTGCTCGCGTATTTCCAGCGGCTGGCCTACAAGGAAATCGCCGAGATGCTCGGCATCCCGCTGGGCACGGTGAAGTCCCGGCTGCACGCGGCGGTGGGCACCTTTGCCGAGCTGTGGAAGGCCCGATATCCCGCGCTCGGGGCCGAGGTGTGACGCAGTGGTGACGGGGGCGGGGCGGGCGATCCGGCGTGCGAAACCGGCGAGAAAGACTTGAAATGATGCCTGAAACCACTTTTCCCAGTTTGCCGTGCCTGCGTGTTTGGAACAGGTTTTCCACCGCCTACGTCGTTTTGGGCTCGGCTGAGAATTCTTTCGCAATCCCGCGAACCGGCCCTGCCGCCGGGCGTATCAAGGGCCGGATTCGAGAAATGTCGAAAAGGCCCGTATCCCGGGTGATTCTCGCCCCGATTTCGACCGCTTTCTGACCCTGACCCCGCGGGACGCTGCGCGTCGCCCGCTAAACAGTTGACCACTGACCACTGATCCCTGACACGTCTTTTACGGAGTGGGTTGCACCGCATGTCCTCGGAGCCGGAGTCCAACCTGAAACCCAAGCCGCGGGGCAAGTCTCCAAACAAGGCGACGTCCGGTCACCCCACGCACGCCTCGCGCCCGGCCGACCCTCGGCCGACGCTCGACGCCGTCGACGCCGCGGCCCTGGACGCTGTGTTGCTTGAGCGTGGCCTCGCCGAGCACGCCGGTGTCACCGACCACGTCGTCCCTGCCGAGGACGTCGCCGACCCGCAGCGTGTCGCCCGAGTCCGGGCCCTGCTTGGCCTGCTCGACGCCGACGCCGCGGACGCATCCTCCGCCCCCGCCGCCGACCTCGCCCGGCGCACGTTGCAACACGTCGCGCAGCGGCGGGCCACCGCGTTGACCTCACTGTGTTCCGACGACGCCGCGGCGCTCGAGACCGTGCTCGCCCACCGCGCGGTCGGCCACGACAACCTTTCGCAATCGACACCCACCGGCTTCACCGGCCCGGCGCTCGCCGGGCAGCGCGACCGCTGCGAGAACCTCGCGTCCGTCCTGGCCCTGCTCGACCGCGACACGGCCTCCGACGTCGACGTCCCCGAAGACCTCGCGGCCCGCACGCTCCACGCCGTGCAGCAGGCCCGCCAGCGCGAACGCTTCGCCCAGCAGATCGACATGCTCCGGCACGGCCCGCGCACCACCGGCGTGTCGTGGAAGCAGGTCTTCTCCGCCGCCGCCGTCCTGCTCATCGGCGTCTCGCTCCTGCTGCCCATGATGTCCAAGGCCAGTCACACCGGCCAGCAGATGGCCTGCATGAGCAACATGGGCCTGATCGGCTCGGCGTTCAACAGCTACGCCGCCGACCACGCCGGCGTGCTCCCGCGCGGCCGCAGCATGCCCGGATCGCCGTGGTGGAACGTCGGCCTGCCTAACGCCGTCACCGACGACGGCACCGTCTTCTCCAACTCCGCCCACCTCTACACCCTCGTCCGCGCCGGCTACCTCGAGCCCGGCACCCTCGCCTGCAAGACCAACGAGTTCGCGCCGCCCGACGGCCAGATGACCGTCTCCCACCTGGACTTCAAGACGCCGCTCGCCGTCTCGTACTCCTACCAGAACCAGTTCACCCTCGAACCGCTCCGCGTCGACGACGCCAAGCCCGCCTTCGTGGTGCTGGCCGACAAGAACCCGCTGTTCATCGCCAAGGCCGGCCGGATCGTCTTCGACGACGACACCGCGCCCACCACCCCCAGCCGGCTCCACGGCGGCCGTGGCCAGAACGCCCTGAGCATCGACGGCCACGCCCAGTGGACCATCACCCCCGCCACGCCCGCCGAGATCGGCCAGCCCGACGAACAGCCCGACGTGTTCTGGTCCGTCCTGGGCAAACGCGACGACTACCGCTACACCGGCGAAGAACTCCCCGCCGGCATCGCGAGCGACACGTTCCTCGTGCCGTAACGAACTGATCATCCAATCCACAAAGCCTTCGAAAACCTGCGACCCGGCGCAGGTTTTTAGCCGCAGCCCAACGGGCTGAGCGCCGTGCGCAGGTTTCTGACGCCCGGCGCGCAGTCCGTTGGACTGCAGCTGAAAACATAAAGCTTTGTGTCTCAGTGCTCTCCGCGCCCTCCGCGCCTCCGCGGTTCAATCGGCTGCGCAACAACGCGCACCCGCTCCCCGAGATAAGCCCCGCTTCTCTCCGGAACTTCCGGGGGCGGGGGCCCGCAGGTTGTCGCGGGGTTCCAGGTCGGTGAGGCCGTGTTCTGGTGAAACGAGGGGTCCGCTGCGTGGTTGGGATTGGGTGGTGCGCCCGGCGAGTGGATGCTCGCACCAAAGGCGTAAGAGACGAGGAATGAGCGCCACCCCACGCTTCGCAAGACCCCCGACGGGACACACGCCGAGCGAGTCCGATCCGAACGCGACGGCTCGCCGGGGTCGATGTGAGGTGTGCATCAGCGTGGTGCTGCGTGAAGTGGGAGCCGCCGCCGCGTGGGACATTGAAGTCCGGCCCTGGTGAAGGTGGGAAGGTGTTTGGGGTGACGCGTCGTTGCCGGGTGCCGCGGACTTTTATGTCCGTGTGCTTCGGGAACCACGGCACGGCAGGCACGGATCGAACGTCCGTGGCACCCGAGGCACGCCTGCCGGCTCTTTGACAAGTGAAGCAGGGGCGTAAGGAGCTCCACGAAAGCACGAGAGAAGAGTGAAGCCCACGGATTGGATCCGTGGGCTTCACGCGGGGTTCATGTAGCGTTGGCCCGCCGCGCCCTATGCTGCCGACATGAAGCTCGGCGTGCTCGGCGACATCCACCTTTTCACGCTCAAAGTCCATCCGCGCCGGCTGCTGTCCAAGCGGGCGCTGGGTCACGTCAACCTGGCCTTGAATCGCCGCAAGCGCTTCGAGCACGCGCTGCTGCCGGCGATGTTGGAACGGCTGCGCCACCTCGACGCGGACCTGACCCTGATGTCCGGCGACGTCAGCACGTCGTCGCTCGAAAGCGAGTTCGGCGAGCTGCGCGAGTTGATGGTGCAGGGCGGCTGGCGCGTGACCGACGGCGGGATGCAGGAAGGCCCAGACGCCGAGGTGGTCGAAGAAGAACTCGGCGACAAAGCGCACTGCGACATGGCGAGCGGCGGCTGCGGCATCGTGCTGGTGCCCGGCAACCACGACCGGTACACGTTCAAGTCCCGCCGGACTCGACGGATCGAAACGGCGTTGGCCGGCATGATGCCCGACGCGTTCCCGCACTGGCGGAAACTGCGGGGCGGGTGGTCGTTGCTGGCGTTGGACTCGGCGGTGCCGAACCGCGTGCTGTCGCGCGGCGTGCTGGGGCGGGAACAGACCGACGGCGCGATCGATCGCATCAACACGTTGGAAAAAGGCGACGGCCTCGTGGTGCTGTGCCATTACCCCTGCGTCGTGCCCAAGGGCGTGCCCAGCGGATGGACGCACGACCTGGCCGAGGCGAAGTTGCTGCGGTCGGCGCTGTCCGGGGCGGCGCAGCGCGGCGCCCGGGTGTTGTTTATCCACGGGCACGTGCACAAGCCCTGGTACGTCGCCGGGCCCAAGGGCGTGGGTCGGCGGTTCGAGTGCCTGAACGCCGGGTCGCCGTGCCTGAAGTCGAGCCAATACCCGCGGGGCCAGGGGTTCTGGGAACTGACGCTGGCCGACGACCCGCTGGCCGACGGCGCGGTGGCGGCGGTCCATCACGTGCCGCGCGAGCCGGGCGACGGGCAACCGGGCGACAAGGCCGGGCTGGCCTGGGAGACCCGGGCGTTCGTCGATGCGAAAGAGATGGAACACGCGTCGAGCGAGCCCGCGGCGACCGGCGCGGCTTAAGGTCTAGCCGGGCCGTCGAGGGTGATCTGGGCCGGGGTGTTGCAGAAGCTTTGTGGCGTTTGTGCCGATTGTTCCGGCCGGCGTTCGCGGTTTCTCTGCAGGTTCTTCGGGGTGGTGCCGATCGGGCGAACCTTGCCGATGTTGATTGCGTTGCGGATGGTCCGGGCGGTGTCGCGCAAGGCGACCAGGCGTGGCCGAGGTTGTCGGCAAGCGTCGGGTACGGTGGCGTGTCGGCGTGGCCGTGGTTTGATTGGCGCGGCGAGGATGCGGACGGTTTGAAGGAACGGGAGCAGGCCGACGCAGCGCCGGCCGACCAGGAGAAAACGCATGTGTGGCATCGTGGCGTACACCGGACGGGAGCGGGCGTTGCCCGTGTTGCTCGAGGGCTTGAAGCGTCTGGAGTACCGCGGGTACGACTCGGCGGGCGTCGCGCTGACATCGTCGGGCGGCGAAGCGGGTGATGGTTCGTTCTCGGTCTGCCGCAGCGTCGGCCGGGTCGCGGTGCTCGAAGACACGGTCGCCGCGGCCGAGCAACTCGGCGAAGACTTCGCCGGCACGCTGGGAATCGCCCACACCCGATGGGCCACGCACGGCAAGGTCACCGAGGCCAACGCCCACCCCCACCGCGGGCAGACCGCCAGCGGCGCGACCATCGCCCTGGTGCACAACGGCACGATCGAGAACTACGCCGCGCTACGGACGCTCTTGGAAAACAAGGGGCACGCGTTTTCCAGCGAGACCGACACCGAGGTGCTCGCCAAGCTGATCGCCGAGTTGTACGACCCCGACGAAGACCGCCCGCTCGAACACGCGGTGCAGTCGGCGTTGCGTGAGGTCACCGGGGCGTACGCGATCGCCGTCGCCTGCGACGCGCAGCCGCACACGCTGGTCGCGGCGCGCAAGGGCAGCCCGCTGATCGTCGGCATCGCGGACGGCGGGTACGTCGTCGCCTCGGACGGCTCGGCGATCGTCAGCCACACCAGCCGGGCGGTCACGCTCGACGACTACCAGGTCGTCCGCCTGTGTGCCGGCCCGGCGAACACGAACGGCCACGACGACGCGTGGATCGAGCCGCTGCACACCACCAACATCGACAACGAGAAGGTCTCGCACAAGATCACCGAACTCGAGATGGAGCTCGAGCAGATCGAGCTCGGGCAATACGAGCACTACATGCTCAAGGAGATCATGGAGCAGCCGGCGTCGGTGCGGACGTGCCTGCGGGGCCGGGTCGATACGCGTGACGGTCGGATCGTGCTGGGCGGGTTGAACGCGTTGTCCCGTGAACTGGTGCGGGCCAAGCGCTTCATTCTCACCGGGCAGGGCACCGCGTACCACGCCGGTTTGATCGGCGAGTACCTTCTCGAAGACCTCGCCAAAGTCCCGGCCCGTGCCGCGTACGCCAGCGAGTTCCGCTACCGCAACCCGATCATCGAGGATGGCAGCGTCATCGTCCCGATCTCGCAGTCCGGCGAGACGGCCGACACGCTCGCTGCGCTGCACGAAGCGAAAGACCGCGGCGCGTTGGCACTGGGCGTGGTCAACGTCGTCGGATCGACGATGGCCCGTGAGACCGACGCCGGCGTGTACCTGCGCGTCGGCCCCGAGATCGGCGTGGCGAGTACCAAGGCGTTCGTCGGGCAGGTCGCGGTGCTCACCATGCTCGCGCTGTACATGGGCAAGCGGCGCGTGCTGTCGCAGGCGAGCCTCGAGGACTACCTGCGCCACCTCGACCGCATCCCCGAACACATCGAACAACTCGTGCAACAAACCGACCATATCCGGGAGTGCACGGCGAAAGTCGTCGACCGCGAGAACTGGCTGTTCCTGGGGCGCGGCTACAACTACCCGGTAGCGATGGAGGGCGCGCTCAAGCTCAAGGAGATCAGCTACATCCACGCGGAGGGCATGCCGGCCGCGGAGATGAAGCACGGCCCGATCGCGCTGATCGACGAGGGCATGCCGGTCGTGTTCATCGCGACGCGCGGCAGCCAGTACGACAAGGTCGTCAGCAACATCGAGGAGGTCAAGGCCCGCGGCGGCCGTATCCTCGCGGTGGCGACCGAGGGCGACCAAAACATCGAGCGTTACGCCGACGCGGTGTTTACCGTGCCGGACGTGCCCGAGCCGCTTCAGCCGCTGCTGACCGTGATCCCGCTGCAACTGCTCGCCTACCACGCCGCGGTCCTGCGGGGCCACGACGTGGACAAGCCGCGCAACCTCGCCAAGAGCGTGACGGTGGAGTGAGCCGCCGGGTCACCACGGAGGGCCACCGGGTTTGTGGCGGCTTCGATGGCGTTGCTACCATGTCTGCATGATCAGGACGCTCATGCTTTCATTGGGGTGCGGGCTGCTTCTCTTCGTGACGGGCTGCTCGACGCCGACCTACGTCAACATCCCGCCGCAGGAGGGGGACGTCGCCCGCGGCAACCCCAACGCCGGGGACATCCGCGACATCATGGTCGCGGCGATCGAGGCGGCGGTCGATTACGAAACGCTTGACGGGGCCTACGAGGTGCTGCTGCCCTCGGGCACCGAGCAGCTCACCTACGAAGACGTGGCGCGACGGGTCGGGGGCGGGGCGATCACGCCGGACACGCTGCGGGACCAGCCCGTACCCACGGTGCGCGTTGCCGCGATCCGGGTGCGCAACCGCAAGGCCGAGGTCGACGTCACCCGGCCCAGCCCGACCGGGCGTTCGGTGCTGACGGTGTACCTGTTCTGGTACTACGGCGCGGAGTGGCAGGTCGAGCGGGTCCGGCCGTTGCGTGTTTCGCCCGAGGCGGTCCTGCCCCCCGAGCCGGCCGACGCGCCGGTGCCCACACCCGCGGGCATGCAGGTGCCGCCGGAATCACCCGAGGAACCACCCGCCGAAGACGACGCGGCACCGCCGTCCACGCCCGACGAAGGCGCGGGGATGGACCTCGAGCCCGCGCGGTCGGCGATGGTGCCAGATGCGTGAACCTGTTGAGCGCGACCGGTCGCTCACGCTCCCGGCTCCGTCGAGACGAAGAAAACAGAGCCGGGAGCGTCAGCGACTGGTTTGAGAACACAGGTGTGAAAGGCAGAACGATCGTTCCTTCACCACGGAGGGCCAATCCATGTGTTTGATCCAGGCAAGGAAGCTGGACCGGTGGGGATTCGCCGCGGTTCTGTCGGGTGCGATGTTATTAAATACTTCGGCGCTCGCGCAAGCACCCCAACCCGAAGCCACGGCCGTGGACGCCGCCGACGCGCCGCTGCCCGGCCAGGCCGACCGTCCGACCATCGACCCGGAAACGCAGCCGTGGTTCCGTTCCCGCGAATCGCGCGTCGGCGTGCCGGCCACCACCGTCGACCTGGACCCCGCGATCCTCGGGCCGCTTCCCGGGCAACCGGCGCCGACGCTGCACCGTGAGGGCGACTTCATCGTCGACCAGCTCGGCCGGCTGCACCCGCTATCCAACAGCGCGATCGCGTTTGAGTTGATCGACGAGGGCGAAGCCGGTAACGCCGACACATCCCAAACACCCGATGTCAAACCACGCCGCGTCATGGTCGTCCAGCCGTGTCAACGTCTGCAGACGATGATCAGCGTCGCGGAGCAGCAGGGCGGCGGCGTCTTGTTCCGGGTCACCGGGCAGGTCCACACCTACCGCGGGGTGAACTATCTGTTGCCCACGGCGTTAACTGGCTACCAGTCCGAGGACGACGAACCGATCGCCGAGGAAGGACAGGCCGACGCGGATCAGGAAGCCACCAACGCCGACGCGGACGAGGCGGGAAGAGAAACGGATACGCCCGGCACTGTTTCGGAGCCTGATGCCCTGGACACGCTGGGCGCGTCGGACGATTTGGACGAGGCGACGCCCGAAAGCGTGGGCGCGACAGAGTTGTCGGCCAACCAGGACCCGATGGCGATGATGGACGCGATGGCCGATGAGCTCGCGGCCGAGGCGACAAAGGTGCAGTCCGCGGACAAGTTTCGCGAGCTGGCCTCGCCGGTGCAGCCGGCGGCGCCGCCGGTGGGGGCCGGGGCCGCGGGCGGCGGCGCCGCGACGCGCGGAAGCGGCCCCGCGGACCGGCGCGAGGGCGCGTTCATCGTGTCGCGCTCCGGGCGGCTGATCCGCTCGGCCGACTTGCGCAACGTGCTGTTCGCGTTCGAGGCCGACGGTGCGGACCTCGCCGAGCCGCCGATCGGCGTCTTGCCGTGCCGCCTGCGCGAATGGATGGAAGACTCCGTCGCCCGGCGCGGCGGGTCGCAGGTGTTCGTCGTGTCCGGCCGGGTCTACCGCTACTTCGAACGCGACTTCTTTTTGCCCTCGGTCGTGAAGCTGCGTGTGGATGACGACAATCTGGGCGGGTGAAGTTCGCGCGTCGCCTGGCGATCATTTCGTGCTGACGGTGCGAGCGTTGTTTCCCGGCGGGGCCGATGCTCCGTGCGGTAAGTCGTAGACCAGCAGGCGTGGGGTGACCTCCCCGGAGCTGGCGACGACCGTGCGGCCGTTCCCGCTGACCGCCACGCCATGCAGGTTGTCACGCAGACGGAAGGTCTCGAAGCCCGGCCCCACTAGCGCAAAGGTCCGGGTGGTCGTCGGAGGTAGCGGGGCTTGCGGACGGGCGGCCCAGTCGGCTTCGACGTGCAGCGGCCCGATCATGACCGTGGGCCGGTCGGGCGTGCCGGCCAGGTACAGGTTGGCGGACGTGCCCCTGGCCTCGAAAGCAACTTCCGCGATCCGGGCGAAACCGGGCGAGGTGGTGAACAGCGCCACGCGGAAGCGCCGGTTGGTTGAGTGATTGCTGGTTCCTGATGATTCAGGTCGCGGCACTGACAGACCGACACTTGTGATTGTGCCGTCCGGGCTGAATGCGAGGTGTTTGCCGGACACGTCGTCGGCCAGAGGGCCCAGTTTTTTTTGCGTTTTGTTGTTCAGGTTGATCTCGACAAGGTCCGCGGGGAAACGCAAGTCTTTCGACCAGTTGGTATGAAACGCGTGTCGTTGAAACAGAACGGTCTGCCCGTCCGGTTGCATGGTCCAGACGCCTTCCGCTCGATACGTGCCGCTCCCCGGTTCCACCGCGGGGCCGTCGTAGAGAACGGTGTGCGTTGTGCGCGGTTGAACCGGGGTTGCGGTCGGGCGGACGGGGCCGGTCGGCGGGCTCGAAGTCAAAAGCTCATCGCGGAGGTCGAACCAGACCAGGTTGCCGTTGGGCGCGAGCTGAAAGGATGGGAAGACGTAACCCACGAGGCTATTCGGACTGTAGTACCGCCAATACTCGTTGACGGTCTCCCACGTTTCGGTTTTGAGGTCGAGCGTGGCCAGCGTGAACGAGGCTTGCCGTCCGAGTTGTTGTCCGAACGGATGCACAGGTTTGTACCCCGAGTCCTTTTTCTCGAAACGCATGAGCAGCCGGTCGGACGGGGTGTGCCATTCGAGCTGGATCGTCGAAAGGTTCAGTCCGTCTGACGGGGGCAGTGGTAACTCGCGGGTTTCGCCGGTACGGGTGTCGAGTGCCAGCAACATCCGTCGGTGGTTGATTCGGCTCGTCAGCCATTGGATGTCGTGTCGTTTGGCGTAGCGCCAGACGGTGGAGGAGTACCAGCCCGGGTTCCATTGGAAGTGCAGCGCGGAGCCGGGCTCCTGCCGCCACCACCACCCGGACGCGATGAGGATTCCGAAAAACAGGACGACGGCAAAGGACCAAAGCCCTTTGCGCAGTCGGGAGGGCTGCCGGGACGTGCGGTTTTGTTGGTCCAGCGCGAGCCCGCACTCGGGACAGTTGGGCGGGGCGTCGGCGGACGGGCGCAACAGGCCTCGGCATGGGTACCCGCAGCGGCGGCAGTAGCCGTCCGGGTTGCGCTCCCACGCACGGACGATCCGGCGGCGACGCACGCGCCAGGCGACGAGCAGGAACAGGACCATCGACGCGACGGCCAGCACGGCGGTGGCTTCGTGGAAGTAGGGAAGGGCGCACCTCCAGAGGTCGGTCTGGGTTTCGCCGACAATCGCGAAGGCCGTCGAGCCGTCGTGGTTGACGACGAGGGGGGCGACGCGCTGGTAATCGAGCAGTTCGACTTCGAGCGTCGGTTGAAGCTCGCGCGGCGAGAGGGAGGACAGATCGACCGAGACCGGTTGGGTCGTCGCGCGATCTGGCTCGGAAAGGGTTTCCATGCCCGGTGTGCTCACTGACGTCGTGGTGTTACGGACGTGAGCCCGGGCCGGTTCGTGTTCAGAGGGCGGAATACTTGCTGCCCGACTTCTTCACCCGTTTGTTCGCCGCGAGGTGTTCCATGATGTGGTGGATGGGCTCGGCGGCGTCGGGGTTGCCGATCGCGTTGGCGAGATCGTCGGCGGTCTGCGGCGTGTCGGTGAGCTTGGACACCGCGGCGTGCTGGACGTCGAGGACGGCGGCGGCGGCCTTCTTGCCGGCTTCGACGCCGGGCTGGTGGTAGGCGTTGATGTTCACGAGGGTCGCGTAGAAACCGACCGCGCGTTCATAGAGCGCGATCAAGGCGCCGAGCGTTTGCACATCTACTTTCTTGACCGTGATAGTGACTGAGCCGCGGCCCTTGTCGTAGAGGGCGGTGCGGGTGCCTTGCCAGAACCCGTTGAGGTAGTCGCCCGCGGTGACGCCGGGATCGACTTCGACGGCGTCTTCGGGTTTGAGCGGGCGTGCCGTGTCCTGCAGCCCGACGACGAAGGTGACAAAGAAGTTGTCGACGCCGTCGCGGAGTTGCTGGACGTAGGCGTGCTGGTCGGTGGAGCCCTTGTTGCCGTAGACGGCGATGCCCTGCTCGACGACGTTGCCGTTCAGGTCGTGTTCTTTGCCCAGCGACTCCATCACGAGTTGTTGGAGGTAGCGCGAGAAGAGCAGCAGACGGTCTTTGTAGGGCAGGACGACCATGTCCTTGTCGCCCTTGCCGTTGGTGGCGTGGTGCCACATGAGGGCGAGCAGGGCGGCGGGGTTCTTTTTGGTGGTGGGTTCGCGAGTAGCGCCGTCCATCTTGGCGGCACCGTCGAGGAACTTCTGGATGTCGATGCCCTGGAGGGCCATGGGCACGAGCCCGACGGTGGCCATGACGGAGGTGCGCCCGCCGACCCAGTCCCACATGGGGAAGCGCTTGAGCCAGCCGTTGCTCTTTGCGTGTTCATCGAGCTTGGATCCGTCGCCCGTGATGGCGACGGCGTGCTTCGAAAAAACGTGGCCCTTGGCTTTGAAGTACGCCTCGGCCTCGATCATGCCGTTGCGCGGTTCGGGCGTGCCGCCGGACTTGGAGATGACCAGCACGAGCGTGGACTTGAGCTTGCTGCCCAGACCTTCGAGGGTGCGGTGGATGCCGTCGGTGTCGGTGTTGTCGATGAAGTGCATCTTCATCTTGTCGCGTTTGACGCCGAGCGCGTCGGAGACGAGCTGCGGGCCCAGCGCCGAGCCGCCGATACCGATGGAGAGGACGTCCGTGAACTTCGCGGCGTTGGGCGGGATGATGTCTTTTTTGTGGATGGCCGTGGCGAAGGCCTTGACGTCCTCAACGGTGTCGCGGATGGCCTTCTGCAGTTCGGGCTTGGGCGCAAGGTCGGCGTTGCGCAGCCAGTAGTGCCCGACCATCCGGCCTTCGTCGGGGTTGGCGATCGCGCCGGCCTCGAGCTGGTCCATCGCGGCGAACGCGTCCTGCATGGCCGGCTCCATGGACTTGAGGAACCCGTCGGGGAAATCCATGCGGGAGATGTCGAGCGTGAACCCGAGGGGCGTGACCTTGCAGAGGTGCTTCTTGTAGCGCTTCCAGAGTTCGGCGGCGGTCATGGCGTGCTCGGGTTTGGGGTTGAGTGGCGGCCGGGTGGGGCGGGTCTGGGGTCTGGGGCTTGGGGTTTGGTCTGCAGCTTCGTGCCGCTTGGGTTTGTATCCCCATTCAGCGAATGATCGAAAAAAGTAATGGGCGGACCTTTACGTTTCTGGCCCAACCCCAAGCCCCAGACCCCAGCCCCCAGCAAGGTCAGTCCTCGAACCAGCGTTTGTCCGGCCAGACGGTCATGGCGTGGCGGGTGGGGCGGCCGTCGGCGGCGGCGACGAGTTCGACGCTGACCACGGCCTGGGAGTCGTCGGGGGCGAGGAAGCTGTCGGTGGGGAAGGCCTCGCCGTGTTGGTTGACGAAGCGGTTGAGCGGCACGGTGTTGCCGGTGCCGATGCGGAGGCGATCGACGCGGCCGGCGTACTGCTGGTTGATCCAGACGACGGCGTCACGGAACTCGCGCGGCTCGCGGTTGACGAAGCGCAGGCCCTGGCCGGTGCGTTCGACATCGACGTGGAGGGGTTTGCCGGCGTCGGCGTCGGCGGGGTAGCGGAGCTGGGCGAGTTGCTGGCGTTGCTCGGCGGTGCCGACGGGCAGCGGGGCGGTGCAGCCGGTGAGCACGGCGGTGCCCAGAAGAATCGGGGTGATCGCGGTCAGCGGGGCTCGGCGGGGCATGCCTCGTATCATGGCCGCGATGCTGCGATTGGGCAAACAAGGCGACGAAATGCGGGCGGTCGTCATCGACGCGCCGTTCTACCAGGCGGGGCTGGCGGGGTATTCCGACGCGGCGATGCGGATGGTCGCGCGGAAGCATGGCTGCCCGTACTGCATCACCGAGGCGATGCTCGACGTGTTCCTGCTCAACGGCGGCAAGGGCGTCAAGGCGGCGGAACTCGGCGACCGGGACCACCCCATCGCCGGGCAGTTGATGGGCAGCCACCCCGACGACATCGCGGCCGGGGCGAGGGTGCTGGTGTCGCTGGGTTACGACGTGGTGGACGTGAATTTGGCATGCCCGGTGAAGAAGATCAAGAAAAAGGCCCGCGGCGGGCACCTGCTGAGCGTGCCGGACGAGGCGGTGGCGATCCTGGCGGCGGTGGCGGACGCGGTCGGCGGGGAAGTGCCGATGACCGTGAAACTGCGGCGCAGCTACGACGACACGCCCGAGATGGTGTCGGCGTTTCACCGCATCTTTCAGGCGGCGATGGAGCAGGGTTTTTCCGGCGCGACCGTGCACAGCCGGACGGTGCAGCAGAAGTACGTCGGGCCCGGTCGGCGGTCGGCGCTGCGCGAGATCGTTGATCAATACGGCGACGACGCGAAGGCCCGCGGCTTCACCATCGGCGGATCGGGCGACGTGTGGGAAGCGCCCGACATCTTCGCGATGATCGAGCAGACCGGCGTGGACTGGGTGTCGGTCGCACGCGGGTGTATCGGGAACCCGTGGGTGTTCACGCAGGCGCGGAAGCTCATGGCCGGCGACCCGGGCGCGATGCGCCCGCCGACCATCTTCGAGCAGCGTGACGTCCTGCACGAGCACTTCACGATGTCGGTGGCGATGCACGGCGAGTCGCTGGCGTCGCGCACGATGCGGAAGTTCGGCATCCGCTTCGCCCGGCATCACCCGTGCGGTGACGAAGTGAAACAGTGCTTCATTGCGGCATCGAGCCTGCGTGAGTGGCACGCGGTGTTGGAGCGTTTTTATAGCGGTGACGGGCCGGGCGTTCGGAACGTTCCACCGGAGGCGGAGCGAGACGGCCGAGCGGACGATGCGCCCACGGATTGTGCGATTCCGGCGGGCCGCTGACGCTCCGTCCGGGCGCAAACGAGACCGACGTAAGTTGTTGTGAAAACAAGTAAATGCGCTTGCTCAAAAACGGCCCCCGTCGCGCGGGGGGGATCCGTGTAGGTTCGCGACGGGGGCACAATCGGGTCGAGCGGTTGTTGAGGTGGTCTGACCGGCCGGGTTGAGTTGTGCGATGCGACTCACATTATATGCGTGTCGATACGCCACGAGTGCCAAGTACATGTCACTACGTGTATTTACGGCGATTGATTTGCACAGAATCTTTCGCATGGGGTGACCCCGTAGGTCAGTTGAACGGCCAGCTCAAGCGTGCTTAACCCCGTTGCCGATAAAGGCTTTATGGGACCTGATCGGGCGCGGCCGGCACCCACCCCGCGTGTCGGCGATTCGGCCCCGGAACCACCATGGGACAGATCACCTCGAGCATCGGCCTGGTCAGCGGGATCAACACCGCCGACATCATCGACCAACTGATCGAGTTGGAGACCCAGCCGCGCCTGCGCGTCGAGGCCCAGAACGCCACGCTCCAAGAGCAGCAGTCCGCCTTCGCGGGCATCTCCGCCCAGTTGCTGTCGCTCAAACTCAACGCCAACCGGCTCGCCCTGGACGCGACCCACACCGCCACCACCTCGGGCAGCAGCAACGAGGCCATCGCGACCATCAGCTCCAGCGCCGGCACCGCGACCGGCGAATACAAGCTCACCGTCAAGCAGCTCTCCGCCAGCCAGCAGCTCATCACGCGCGGCTTCACCGACGACACCACCACGCCCGTCGCGCCCTCGGGTACCACGCTCACCTTCGAGAAGGGCCTCTCGCGCCTCGACAGCACGACCTTCCTCGAAGACCTCAACGGCGGCGAGGGCATCCAGCGCGGCAAGATCCGCATCAACGACCGCGCCGGCGACAGCGCCATCATCGACCTCTCCGACGTCATCACCGTCGATGACGTCCTCGAACGCATCAACGAGAACGTCGACATCCGCGTCAGCGCCACGCTCGGCGCCGACGGCATCGAGCTCACCGACCAGACCGGCCAGACCACCAACCTCTTCGAGGTCTACGACCTGGGCGACGGCGAGACCGCCGACTCGCTGGGCCTGGTCGCCAGCGTCGCCAGCAGCACGATCACGGGCGAGCAGATCAACACCGTCGGCAAGTCCTCCGTGCTGGCCACGCTCAACGACGGCAAGGGCGTCGGCGTCGCCAGCGGCAGCGCCGACCTGCAGATCACCACCGCCGGCGGCGGGAATTACTCCATCAACCTCGACGGCGCCGCCACGCTCGGCGACGTCATCAAGCTCATCGAGGAAGGCACCGGCGACGAAGTCACCGGGGCGGTCACCGACGACGGCTACGGCCTCAAGCTCACCGACACCACCGGCGGCGGCGCGGGCTTCACCGTTGCCTCCGTCGGCGCGTCCACGGCCGCCGCGGACCTGGGGATCGAGGGCGCCGACGACGACGCCAACGGCGACATCGACGGGGAACGCCTCATCGCCGCCATCAACTCGAAGCTGCTCCGCTACGTCAACGGCGGCGGCGGCACCGACACGATCCTGCAGAGCACGCTCGACACCACCACACCGATCTCCGAGTTCTTCAACGGCGGCGGCCTGAACACCTCGGGCGACGGCGACATCGACCTGACCGTCCGCGCCCGTAACGGCTCGACCTACGACTTCGATCTTGACGGCGCCGCTACCGCCCAGGACCTCATCGACCTGATCGACGCCGACTCGGGCGGCACGCTTTCGCTCAGCATCGAGGGCAACGCCTTCCGTCTCACCGACAACACGGCGATCCCCCTGGTCAACCTCCGCGTCACCGAGCCCAACGGCACGGCCGGCACGGAGCTGGGCCTGATCGTCGACGCCGCGACGAGCACCGTGCTCGGCAACGACGTGGACCCCACGCCCACGCCCCAGGCCGCGACCGGGCCCGGCACGCTGCGCATCACCAACTCGGCCGGCGGCGTCACCGACGTGGACATCTCGACCGCCCAGAGCGTCCGCGACCTGTTGGACGCGATCAACGACGCCGGCGCCGGCGTCAAGGCCACGCTCAACCGCGCCGGGCACGGCCTCCAGATCAAGGACCAGGCCGAGGGTGCCGGCGATTTGATCATCGCCGACCTCACCGGCGACGGCGGCGAAGCGCTCGGGCTCCTCGGCACCTTCGAGGACGGCTTCGCCGACTCGGGCAACCTGCAGTACCAGTACGTCGCCGGCTCGACGCTGACCGCGTCGCTGGGCGTCGATCCCGGCATCTTCACCATCCGGGACTCTTCGGGCGCGAGCGCGCAGGTCGACCTCACCCAGGGCGACGAGACCACCATCGCCGCCGTCCTCAACGAGATCAACTCGCGCGGCCTCCAGCTCACCGCCCGCCTCAACGACACCGGTGACGGCATCCTCATCGAGGACACCGGCCCCGGCTTCGTCGAACTCCAGATCGAGGACCTCGAGGGCAGTGCCGCCGCCGACTTGGGGCTAGCCGGCACCGCCGCCGCGCCCGGTGAGAACATCAACGGCAGCTACGAACGCACCCTCACCATCACCGGCACCGACACCCTCGAAGACCTTGCCACCAAGATCGAGGACGCCGGGCTGGGCATCTCGGCCGGCGTCATCAACGACGGCTCGCTGGGCAACCCCTTCCGCCTCAACCTCTCCGCCGACAAGACCGGCACCGTCGGGGCGTTCATCTTCGACGACGGCGGCGCCGGCTTCAACGCCGACACCTTCATCGAGGCCCGCGACGCCGCCGTCCTGCTCGGCGGCGACGACCCCGCCTCCGCCACCTTCGTCCGGTCCACCGACAACACCCTCGAGGGCGTCATCCCCGGCTCCACCATCACCCTCAACGCCACCTCCGACGAGCCCGTCAGCCTCACCGTCAGCGACGACCCCGAGAGGCTCGTCGAAGAGGTCAGCAACTTCGTCACCGGCTTTAACGAGATCGTCACCCGCATCGACGAGCTCGACAGCTTCGACACCGAAACCGAAGAGCGCGGCCTCCTGCTCGGCGACCCCGTCCTCCAGCAGGTCCGCTCGTCGCTGTTCAACGCCGTGATCGGGTTCAACACCGACTTGACCGGCCGGTACCAGTCGCTCTCGCAGATCGGCATCACCGTCGGCAGCGGCGGCACGTCCATCGAAATCGACGAAGGCAAGCTCCGCGAAGCCATCGACACCGACCCCGACGCCGTCCGCGAGCTGTTCGCCACCGAAGAGTTCGAGCTCGACCCCGACACCAACGAGCCGACCGAGACCGTCATCGCCGAGGGCATCGCCGTCGAGATCGACCGGCTCCTCGAACGCCTCACCGACGCGGAGTTCGGCGTCCTCCAGTCCACGATCGACCGGCTCGACACCCAGATCCTCCAGAACAACAACCGCATCGACACGATCAACGACAGCATCGAAGCCAAGCGCGAGCGACTCCAACGCCAGTTCAACAACATGGAGACCGCCCTCGCCCAGATCCAGGACCAGGGCTCGGCGCTCAGCCAACTCCAGGTCCTCGCCGCCTCCGCCTAGGCGTGACCCGAACCGGCTGACCCGTCGCGCGTGAAGCCCACGGACGCCGTCCGTGGGTCGAGACACAGCCGCCGCTTCCCGTGCCGCGAAGCTCCGCGTTATCGGCCCCCGGCCCCGAACGTCAAACCACAGCCCGCGCCCCGGCCGATACCTCTCCCGTCATGACCGCGCCCGGCCCCAACCCGTATCTCCGCACGAAGATCCTCACCGCCTCCCCGCAGGAGCTGCGCCTCATGCTCTTCGACGGCGCGCTCAAGTTCGCCAAGCTCGCCCGCCAGACGCTCGAGGCCGAGCAGACCGGTGGCAAGACCGACTACGAGAAGCTCTACGACAACGTCTCCCGCACGCAGAAGATCGTCCTCGAGCTGTCCACCAGCATGAAGACCGACGTCGCCCCCGAGATCGTCGAGAAGCTCAACGCGCTCTACACCTACATCTACCGGCTGCTCATGGACGCGAACATGAACCGCGACCGCGAAGCCCTCGACGAGGCCATCAAGCTCCTGGGCTACGAACGCGAGACCTGGGTCATGCTCATGGACAAGACCGCCGCCGAGCAGGCGAATCAACCCGGCACCGCCGCGACGAGCCAGCAGACCGCCCTCAGCGCCTACACCAAGAGCGCCTGACCGCAAGATCAAACCGAAACGAAACGCGAAGCCCACGGACACCGTCCGTGGGTTTTCTTTTTGTTCACCCCAACCCGACGGCACTGCGCGCCCGCGCCAGCACACCGGCCATCACCGCGTTCGCCGCCGCCGCGCCGTCGCGCAGCACCGCGTCGATGTGCCCGGGGTCTTGCATGAGGTCCGCCCGCCGCGCCCGCGCATCCTTGAACGTGTCCATCACGAGTTCGAACAGCGCCTGTTTCGCTTCGCCGTAACCCATGCCGTGCTCGCCCGAGGCGCGGTAGCGCTCCGCCAGCTTCTGCGTGCGCTCGTCCTCCCGCCCGGCCAGCGCGACATAAATCTGAAAGATGGTCGAGTCCTCCGGGTCCTTCGCTTCTTCCGGCGGTTTCGAGTCCGTGACGATCTTCATAATCCGTTTGCGCAGCGGCTTCTCGGCCATGAACGGGTCGATCCCGTTGCCGTAGCTCTTGGACATCTTCTGCCCGTCGACGCCCGGCACGACCGCGCTGCCCTCGCGCAACATCACCTCGGGCACCTTGAACACCGGCGCGTCCTCCGTGCCGTAGCGGTGGTTGAACCGCTGGGCCAGGTCGCGCGTGATCTCGATGTGCTGCTGCTGGTCCGCGCCCACGGGCACGACGTCCGGGTCCACCGCGAGGATGTCCGCCGCCTGCAGCACCGGGTAGGTGAACAGCCCGACGCTCGCCGCTATGCCCTTGGCGACCTTGTCCTTGTACGTCGTCGCCTTGTCCATCTGCGACTTCGGGCACACACACCCCAACAGCCACGCGAGCTCACACACCGCCGGCACGTCGTGCTGCAGGTAGATGTGGCACTCGCTGGGGTCCAGGCCGAACGCGAGGTAGTCGATCACGACCTGCCGGATGTTCGCGCGCAACTCGTCGGCGTCGCCCGACGTTGTGAGCGCGTGGTAACTCGCGACGAACACGAAGATTTCGTGATCGTGCTGCATGTCGAGGAACTGCCGGATCGCCCCGGCGTAATTGCCCAGGTGCAGCTGCCCGGAGGGTTGGATGCCCGAGAGGACGCGTTTCATGCGGCGAAGTGTAACGGGACGGCACACATAGCCGCCGATGGCATCGGAAGTTTCGAGCGTTTCCGGTGTTTTCGGAGATTCCGCGTAACGACGAGAACCGCGGACGCCGACCGCGGCTTTATGTTCCGAGCGCGTCGTCCGCGGCACGCACCGCCGCGCAGAACGCCCCAATCTTCTTTAGGTCTTTGACGCCGGGGGAAGACTCGACGCCGCTTGCGACATCAACCGCGTAGGGACGCACCGTGCGGACCGCGTCCTCGACGTTGTCCGGAGTCAGCCCCCCGGCGAGGAAGAGTCTTTCGGGCAGGCCCTGTTTGTCCAGGTCAGCCAACGCCTGCCAGTCGAAGCTCCTCCCGGTACCCCCGCCGAGTTCGCCGGCAACCTTGGGCGCATCGACCATCAAGCCGTACAGCCGGTCATCGCCACGCCAACGATCAATCGCCGTCGGGTCGAACGGCACGGCCTTGATGACCCCAAGATTCTCCGGCAAGGCTGATACGAAATCGGGCGACTCGTCGCCGTGCAACTGGATCAGCCAGGGTTCCTCGGGGTGCTGGTCCAAAAGCGGTTGCAGGGCCGAAATGATCTGGTCAACGCTGTGGTCTGCGAACAGCATTACCGGATCGCAAAGCTGCGTCATGTCGGATTCGATCAACTGCATGGCGATGTCGACGGCTTGCTCCGACGCGATGCGGCGCGGCGAGCGTTCGATCAGGTTCAGACCGAAATACGCGAGCCTCCACCGGCCGTCTTCACCAAAATCCGTGCCGCCGTGATCGACGCCGTGATCGAGCGCGTCGTAGATCGCATCAATCGCTCGGAATCCACAGAGCTTGATGCGCGTTCGGGCCATGCCGCTCCTGGTGTCTTGGCCGCTTGGCGTCTTGGCGATTGATTCCTCGCTCACCCCTCCACCACCTCCAGCCGCGCGTACTGCAGCACCAGCGTCTTGGCCCCGGCAGTGTTGAACTCAATCTTCGCCTTGGTGTGCGCGCCCATCGGCTGCACCTGCACCACCCGGCCAAGCCCGAACTGCGCGTGGCGCACCAGCGTGCCCGGCTGGTACTGACCGGCCGCCTTCACCGCCCGCGAGCGCTGCGCGGTGCCGAAGCCGTAACCGTCGTCTTCCTGCTCCAACTCGTCGTCCGCCACGTCCTCAACGTGCAGCACTTCCGGGGGCAGCTCGTTGAGAAACCGGCTGGGGATCGTCGGCATCGTCTGCCCGAACACCGTGCGGTACTTCGCATTCGTCAACATCAAATACCGCTCGGCCCGCGTGATCCCGACAAACGCCAGCCGCCGCTCCTCTTCCAACTCCTGCGGGTCGTGGTTCGCGCGTTCGTGCGGCAGCAGCCCGTCTTCAAACGCCAGCATCGCCACGACCGGGTACTCCAGCCCCTTCGCGGCATGCAGCGTCATCAGCGTCACCGCGCCGTGCCCGGTGTCCAACGCGTCCACGTCGGCCACCAGCGCGACGCGCTCGAGGAAACCCAGCAGCTTGTTGGCAAGGGTGGGGGCGAGGTCCGTCTGTTCGATCTCCTGGTTCAGCTCGAACTCTTCCTCGAACTGCGAGACGGAGCTGACCAGCTCGCCGAGGTTGGCGAGGCGTTCCTGGTCGGGGTCGGACTTGTCGTTGCGGTAGAACGTCTCGAGGCCGGACTCGCGCAGCACGTCCTCGACGAACTGGCGGAGCGACGGCTCGTGGGTGTGCTCGCCTTCTTCGGCTGTGGAATCGTCGTCAACCAAACTCGCCCGTTCTCGCCATGTCCGCACCATCGTGCCGAACTTGCCCACCGAGGTCTGAGCCCGTGTGTTCACCGCGGTCAGCACCGCGGGGTTGGCCATGATCTCGTTGACCGGCACGTTGTGCGTGAGCGCGTAGGCCTGCATCGCCTTGACCGTCGCGTTGCTGATGCCGCGGGCGGGCGTGTTGATGATGCGGAAGGTCGTGACCTCGTCGGCCGGGTTGGCGACGACACGCAGAAACGCGATCGCGTCCTTGATCTCTTTGCGGTCGTAGAAGGCCGTGCCGCGCGCGATCTGGTACGGGATGCCGGCGTTGCGCAGCGCATCCTCCATGACGCGCGACAGCGAGTTGATGCGGTAGAACACGGCCATGCTTGACCAGGGCGTGTCGTGCTCTTCGTGCAGTCGTTTCAGCTCATCGACGATCCACCGGGCCTCGTGCTGGCCGTCGTAACAGGTCACGACGCGCACCGGGTCGCCCTCGGGGTTGTCGGTGAAGAGTTCCTTGTGCTTGCGGGTGCGGTTGTTGGCGATCAGGGCGTCGGCGGCGGCGAGGATGGTTTTGGTCGAGCGGTAGTTCTGTTCCAGCCGAACGATCTTCGCATCCGGGTAGTGGGCCTCGAACTCGAGGATGTTGCGGATGTTCGCGCCGCGCCAGCCGTAGATGGACTGGTCGGGGTCGCCCGTAACCATCAAGTTCCCCGGCGTGTCGCCTTGCCTTTGCCCTAAAGCGTTGGCGATCATGAACTGGGCATGGTTCGTGTCCTGGTACTCGTCGATGAGGATGTACTGGAATCGGTTGCGGAGCTGTTGCAGCACGTCCGGGTGGTCACGCAGCAGTTGGACCGTTTTGAGCAGCAGATCGTCGAAGTCCACCGCCGCGTTGCGTTCGAGCACCTCGGCGTACTTCGTGTAGACCTTCGCGACCGTGCGCGAGTAAAAGTCCCCGGCCGACTTCGCAAAGGCCTCGGCGTCGATCAGCTCGTTCTTGGCGTTGCTGATCGTGGACAGCATCGACGCGGGCGGGAAGTTCTTGCTGTTAATCTCGAGTTCGTCGAGCGCGGTCTTGATCGCGTTCTTCTGGTCGGCCGTGTCGTAGATGCTGTAGCCCGGCGGCAGCCCCACGCGGTCGGAATACTGCCGGATGAGCCGGGCGCACAGCGCGTGGAAGGTCGACACCGTCGCGGCGCGGGCCTGGCGTTCGGTGAGCAGTTGCCCGACGCGGTCGCGCATCTCGCCGGCGGCTTTGTTGGTGAACGTGATCGCCAGCACGTTCCACGGCGGGATGCCCACCTGCCGCACGAGGTACGCGATCCGTCGCGTGATCACCCGCGTCTTCCCCGACCCCGGCCCGGCCAGCACGAGCATCGGCCCGTCCACGTGCGTCACGGCTTCGCGCTGCGGCGCGGTCAGGCCCGCGAGCAGGTCGTCCGAATCATCTTCTCTGCTGTCGGAAGATGCATGGTCCCCCGAAGCCCACGCCGTCACGGCGTGGGCTTCTTCATCGGAGCTGTCCACATCCTCACCCGGAAACGCGTCGTCCGACAGTTCCGGGGGAAGCTCCAAGGCGTCGTCACTCGTATTCAGCGCTCCGTCGCTCATAGGAACAAGTGTAAGCGAGGCCGCGAGGCGAATCTGGGTTCGGAGAACCTGTGCAGATGGTGTAGGATTATGTGGTTGCGACGCACGGATTCTGGCGGATTACGTGAGGAGCCAGCAATGAAACAGCGGTTTTTCGCGCGGTCGGGCCCGGTGGCGCTGACGGTTTTGCTGTGGGCTCCGGGTTTGGCAGGGCAGGGCATCGACCTCGACGTTTCGGTGCGCGAGCCGGCTCCGCCCACGGTCATCACCACGTCCGACGACGTCCGCCTGCTCGCGCATTCAGGGATCGACGTGTTCCTCAACGGCAGCCACACGGTCGAGTCCACCGTGCTCGCGCAAGGGCACCGGATCGACTGGAGCATTCTGAGCTACAACAACGATAAACCGTCGTTCCAGGTGTTGCTGCCGCTGGCGGAGTCCATCACGCTCGGCCCGTTCGCGCCCGGCATCTACGAGGTTTTCGCGGACTGGCGACACGTGCCGAACAATGCGTTGCCCTTGGACCCCGGGACGCTCGGCCCGACCGAAGGCGCGGGCACGATGACGTTCCGCGTGTTCGCCGACGACGGGCCCGCCGGCGACTACAACCTTGACGGCACGGTGGAACAGGGCGACCTCGACCTGGTGCTGCAGGACTGGGGCACGCCGTCGGCGAGCGTGTCGGAAGGCTGGCTGAACCACGCCCCCACGGACCTGGTCGATCAGGCCGAGCTCGACGGGGTGCTGCAGAATTGGGGCGTTGCGACGGCACCCGTGTTTGGCGACTTCACCGCGGTGCCGGAACCGGGGACCGCGCTACTGTTCGTGGCAGGCATGCATTTTTGCTTGATGAGACGGTTTGAGCTGTGACACATTGCTGGAAACGCTAAGGAACTTCTTGTGTATCCGGTGCTTGATCTACCTTCGCACGATATTGGCCGGAATGAAATCTACCGAAGATGACTTATGGGCCATCGATAGTCAGGCTGGATGCAATGGCTTCGGCTGTGGCTTGCTTTAAGTCACCGACCCTCAGGTAGAAAACCTTTGTCGTCGAACGATCGTCTGTAAAAACAAATCCGGAGATCACTTTGTTGTTTCCGAACCAGAAAACGGAGGAAGCATTGGATTCACAGATAACGGCTTTTTCGGGCTGTGTTGCTCCCACTATCCCCATTCCATTTATGAGGGTTGCCATGTATTCCCGTTCCGAATCGATTTTTGCAGTTCGTATCTTCTCTTCCGTTAATGAAAACATGTCAAGGTATAGTTGGAGTTCGTGATGTGCGTCGGCATCAGTAATGATCGAATCCGTCACGATAAGGCGGAACTCGCCATGCGTGACACGATCATCATGAAGTTCGAGTTTAAACGGGCTGTATATCCAGGTGCTATTGACAGTTGCCGAATGAATAAAATCTTTGGGCACGTCTGCACTGAGAAGTTCAATGTCAGGTAAATCTGAAGCGTAGAACTGCTCAATGAGGTCTCGGCGGGTGACAAGCCGCCACCTGAGGCTTGGCCAAACGTATTGCTGCGTCAATACGGCCAAGCCAGCAAGGATCACGACGACAATCAGTACGACGAGGCGTTTTTTTTGCCCGCTCATCTAGATCACCCCGGCGGCAAATCCGCGTCATCCACCGCGCTGCCGGCGGTGGCGACGGCGCGTTTGCGCAGCGGGGCGGTCATGCCGCGGGGCATGGCGATGACGCCGGTGCGGGCGAGTTCGAGGATGCCGTAGGGGGCGAGCAGCTCGACGAAGTTTTCGAGCTTGTCCTCGGAGCCGGCCAGCTCGATCATCAACCGGTCGGGTGCGACATCGACGACCTTGGCGCCGAACAGCGACGACAGGCTGGCGAGCTCTTCGCGTTTGTCGCCATCGCCGCCCCCGGAAGTGGTGTCGCCCTTGGTCGAGACGGACACGAGGATCAGGTCGCGCTCGACGAAGGGAACGGACTGGTAGTCCACGACCTTGACGACGGGCACGAGCTTGGCGAGCTGCTTGCGGACCTGCTCGAGGACGGCGGTGTCGCCCACGACGACGATGGTCATGCGAGAGAGCTCGGGGTTCTCGGTGCGGCCGACCACGAGCGAGTCGATGTTGAAGCCGCGGGCGGCGAACATGCCGGCGACCTGGGCCAGGACGCCGGGCTCGTTGGTGACCAGGGCGGCGATGACGTGGCGGAACACGGCGGGGTCGGGGGTTTCCTCGGGCATGCGCGGCATGATACCGGCGGGGCCCCGGGCCGAACGGCTTGTGAACAGGTCGGCTCCGCCACCTTCGTGTGGAAAACGCGGGGATGAACCGGACCTTCGGTCAGGGCTGCGGGCATCAAGCCCCAGAACGGCCGGGATTGGGCTGCGAACCACCAATTCACCACTGCGGAATTCTACTTACAAATACATGACAATTATATTTTTATGCCATATTGCTTGGCAAAATCTAGGTGTCGGCGGTCGTCATTGCAGTCATAAGGGCAGACCCGTAGAAATCGAAGCGGCTTGACGAGTTCGATGGGGAAAACTCCACCGGGTTTTGGTGGTTTAACTCCTCCGTAACATGAGATTTATGCGGGTGTGCGGTTTCCGTGCGTGCGAATGGCCACCGGTCGTGCGTCAGTGGATGAACCGCATCTCCGCGACGTTGGGCACAACGTTGCGGCCGCTGGTCACGATCGGGCGTGGGGCGGGGAAGTAGACAAAGAATGCCCGGCCCATAAGCAGGTCGCGCGGCACCCGGCCGTAGACCGCGGGGCTGCCGTCGCCGGCGAAGTGGCGTTCGGCGACGAAGGGGTTGACGCTGGCCCACTTGCGGCTGTCCTCGCTCTGGGGGCTGTTGTCGCCGACGGCGAAGAACTCGTCCTTGCTGAGTTCGACGGAGTGGGTGTCCTGGAGGTCGAAGCCGTAGGGCGTGCGGCGTTCGACCGCGCCGCGGCGTGGGTAGTCCGGCCGGGCGTCGTTGTAGACCAGGTCGCGGTCGAGTTGGAGGCGGCGCAGCGTCGCGCCGCCGGTGACGGTGACGGTGGGGCGCTGGTCCCGCGCGGAGATCGGCGGCGGGCGGCGGAGCAGTTGGTCCCGACCAAGGTCCAGATCGTGGCGGAGCGCGACTTTGCCGTCGATCCAGAGGATGAAGGACTGATCGACGATCCAGAACTCGAGCGTGGTGGGTTGGCCGGGCTTGAAGAACGGCGGCAGCGAGACGGGCGGCAGGACGCGGCCGCGGTCGCCGACGGCGGGTTGGAGCGAGACAGTGCCGTCGGCGTCGAAACGGGCGGTGAGGGTTTCGGGGCCGGCGTTCCAGCGGGCGTCGGCGGCGAGGCTCACCGAGAACGCGTCGGGTGGGGCGGCCGGGTCGGGCGTGACGGTGACGGCCAGGCGGAGGTCCTCGAACCAGCCGCGCAGCGCCGCGGCGGAGCCGTCCGGCTCGTTGTAGGGGTAACGCGCGAAGTCCTGCGCGTAATTGAGGCGGTAGCTGCCGACGGGGTCGGGGTTGAAGCGCAGCGTGCCGGCGATGCGTGCGGCGGCGGGGGTGTAGGTGAAGACCGCGCCGTGGTCTGCGTCGGTGGTGATGTCCCAGCCTGGTGCCTGGTTTGCGTCGGCGCTATCGGTGTCGCTGTTTTCGGTGTCGGCGGTGTTGTCCGCGGTGTCGTCGGCGGACAGCGGCTGATCCTGCGGTTCCCAGGGTTGCCGCCACGTCGTGCCGTACCGGCGTTCGCTCGTGCCCTTATCTTGCGGGATGTAACGCGAGTCGTAGACCGGCTGGAACACGTCGCGTTGGATCTTTTCCCAGCGGGGGTTGACGGCGGGGTCGGTCTTGCGGGCGATGCGCCACGGGCCGTGGTGTCCCGGCTGGGTGTAGATGTTGCCGTCGAGGATCATGAGCGTCTCGTCGGGCAGGCCGACCAGGCGTTTGATGAAGTTGGTCTCGGGGTTCTCGGGGTTTTTGAAGACGGCGACGTCGTACCGGCGCGGCTCAGCGAAGCGGTAGAGGTATTTCTGGACGAGGATGCGGTCGCCGGCGACGTCGAGGCTGGTTTTTGGCGGGATGTGGACCTCGACGGGGTTGAAGCACATCGCGCAGTCGAGCGAGACGGTCTCGCGCCCGACGGCGGCGCCGGCGTCGACGCGGAACGCGTACCCGCACTGGTCGCAGGCCACGCGGAGGTGCTTGCCCAGCAGCGTGGGGGCCATCGACCCGGTGGGGATCTGGAACGCCTCGACGATGTAGGTCCGGAAGGTCAACGCGAGGATGAACGCGACGACGACGGCCTCGACCGTGTCCTTGAGCGACTGGTCGGCGGTTTTGGTGGATCGCCGATGGAGGTTGGCCGGGTTCCGCTTTTTCCGCACGTCCGTCTCCGGGAGGGTCTGCCGAGTGTACGCTGCGCCGGTCGAGGCTTCGGTGACATCGACCGAAGTCTTGATGGCCGGTACACTCTCGCCGAGGTCAATCCCACCCGGCCATGGGCATTCGGCCAACCAAGATCGGCAATCTTAAATCGGCAATCCCATGATCTCCGCCCAGTTCTTCGTCAGCACGATCGTGATCCTGGTGGTGATCCACGCGATGCTTGGCGGCACGGCGTACCTGATCTTCCTGGAACGCAAGGTCGCCGCGTGGGCGCAGGACCGCATCGGGCCCAACCGCACCGACTTTTCCTTCGGGCAGGGCGACCTCATCAAGCAGATCCCGCTGGCCGGCGGCTTCCTGTCGTGGCTGCTCGTGGGCCCCAAAGCCCTGTTCGGCCTGGGCCAGGCGCTCGCGGACGGCGTGAAGCTTTTGCTCAAGGAGGACTACACCCCGCCGTTCGTCGATAAGTCGCTGTTTCTCATGGCCCCGGCGCTGGCGGTGATCCCGGCGCTCATCGGCTGGGCTGTGATCCCGTGGGGCGGGGTCGTGGCGTTCCCGGGGATCGAACTGTTCGGCACGCAACTGGTCGAGTCCGGCGTCGCGCGCGTCGCGGTGCTGCCGATCAACCTCGCCGTGATCTACATCCTGGCGGTCGGTTCGCTGGCGGTGTACGGCGTGGTGCTCGCGGGATACTCGTCCAACAACAAATACAGCTTCCTGGGCGGCCTCCGCGCGACGGCGCAGATGCTCAGCTACGAGATCCCGATGGGCGTGTGCGTGCTGCTGATGATCCTCATGTATCGCTCGGCGGACGCCGAAGTGATTGTGCAGGCCCAAACCGGCGAGTTACCCGTTGGCTTTTCGACTGCTTGGGGGATTTTTATTCATCCATTGCTAGCGGTGTTGTTCTTCATTTGCATCCTGGCGGAGAGCAACCGCGCCCCGTTCGACCTGGCCGAGGCGGAGCAGGAACTGGTCGGCGGGTTCCACACCGAGTATTCGTCCATGAAGTGGGCGATGTTCTTCCTCGGCGAATACATGCACATGATCACGGGCTGTGCGTTCTTCGCGCTGCTGTTCCTGGGTGGTTGGGACTTGCCGATTCCGGTCGTAAGTTTGCTTCCCGAGGTGGCGACGGGTTGGTTGGGCCTGCTCGTGGTGTTCATCAAGTTCAACGTGTTCGCGGGCAAGGTGGTGTTTCTGCTGTTCGTGATGATGTGGGTGCGGTGGACGCTGCCGCGCTTCCGGTTCGATCAGTTGATGCGGCTGGCGTGGCAGGGGTTGATCCCGCTGTCGCTGGTGATGCTCTTGTTGGTGGGGTTCATGGTGTTCATGGGCGTGCAGGGCTGGGTGTGGTACGCGGTGGCGAACGTGGCCGTGGCGATCGTGGCGGCGGTGGTGGGGCCGCTGTTGCCGACGGGCCCGAAGGTCAACCGCAAGGTCCCGCTGGCGGGCTCGCGGTTCAGCCCGCTCGAGGCCGAGCCCGCGTGAATCCGGCCGGGCGTTGCCGGAGCCTCCTCCAAGCCCCCGGGCACATTTCTCTTGACTTTCGCGTCGCGCTGGCCGAGGGTGTCGCGGGTCTGCGATCCGTTACGCCTGCCGGCCGATTCCGTGTCACTTCGAGGTTTTGGGGATGATCAAGTTCCGGTGCCAGAGTTGCGAGAAGAAGATCGGCGTCAAGGACGAGTTCGCCGGCAAGCGCGTGAAGTGCCCGGGCTGCGGCGAGCCGGTGCGCATCCCGCAGCCCGAACCCGCGGAAACTGCGCCGGCCGGGTCGGGCGACGCCATTGATGCGCTCGCGGCGCTGGCCGGCGGCCCGGACGAGGCGCTGCGGTCGGTCGAGGCGCCGGGCGTCGGCGGCGCGGACGCGGACACCGGTCCATCCGCGGCGGGCAAGAGCTGCCCCAAGTGCGGCGCCGCTGCGAACCCGTCGGCGAAGATCTGCGTTGAGTGCGGCGCCGGGTTCGGCGGCCTGAGCGCGCAGAACCGGGTGCGGGCCAAGAAGTCCGCGGCCGTCGCGGGCCGCACCGGGTTCGCGATCCTGGGCGGCCTGGGGATCGCGCTAGGGTGCGGGGTGATCTGGGCGCTGGTGGCCAAGGTCACCGGCTACGAACTCGGCTACCTCGCGTGGGGCCTGGGTCTGGGCGTGGGCGTCGGCGTGGCGCTGATCGCACGGCGCGGCGGCGTGCTGGTCGGACTGGGGGCCGTGTTCGTCTCGTTCCTGGGCTGGCTCACCGCCAAGGCGCTGATCGCGGTGTGGGTGATTCATCCGATGTTCTCCGAAGAAGTCGGCGGCTACATGGACGGCACGTGGGAACGCGACAACTACATCGTGCAGCGCGTCCGGGCCGAGGGAGGCATGAACGACGCGCTGTACGAGGCGTGGGAGTGGGAGGAGTTCGAGTCCGGGCAAGAAGAACAGATCGACACGCTCATCAACACATGGGTGCAGCAGAACGGCGAGCCACCGCCGAACGCGATGATGCGCGAGGGCGTAATCCTCGGGGCCTTGGCAGAAGAAGGCACGATGGACGAAGCCTTGCACGAGCGTTGGTTCAGCGACGAACTCAACGCCGAGCAGTACGAACAGATCGACACCCTGGTCGCGGACTACGTCGCCGCCAACGGCGAGCCGGACTTGGAGGCCGCCGAGGAGGTGGCCGACGCCGTGGTCGGCGGCCTGATCTGGGTGATCAGCTTCATCGGCGCGTTGTCGCTGTTCGACCTGATCTGGGTGCCGCTGATGGCGTTCTCGGCGTACAAGACCGCGGCCAGCGCCGAGGTCACCGTGAACGAGTGACGCGATGTGCCGCGGCAAAACGGCACGGCGAATCCCGCGCGTGAATCGCGCGCGACCTGTTTAAAATCCCCACATGATTTCGTTCGCTCTGCGTGTTGGCGCTTGTTGTGTTGTGTGGTTCACCGTGGGCTCGGTGTTGTTTGGCGAGCACGCCCGCGCCCAGCCCTTCGTCCACCCCGGCGGCCTGCACACGCAGGAAGACCTCGACCGCATGCGCGACCGCGTCGCGGCCGGCGACTCGCCTTGGATCGAGAGTTGGGACGCTTTAACCAAAGACCGTAAAGCCCAACTCGATTATCGCCCCGCGCCGCGTGCCAACATGGGCGCCAGCCGGCAACGCGCCGCCGCCGACGCCGTCGCCGTCTACCTGCTCGCGATCCGTGGTTACGTCTCGGGCGACCACCGCTACACCGACCACGCCATCGACATCTGCAACCAATGGTCCGCCGCCGTCGATCAGAAGCCGCACGGCTCGGACCAGCCCGGGCTCAACGGCATCTACACCTACCAGTTCGCGGTCGTCGGCGAAATCCTGCGCCTCCACGTCGGCACGCGCTGGGCGGAGGAAGACTTCACGCGTTTCAAGCGGATGATGCGCGACCACCTGTATCCCGTTTGTCACGACTTCCTCACCCGGCACAACGGGGCATGCATCTCGCACTACTGGGCGAACTGGGACGCGTGCAACATCGCCGCCATCGCGGCGATCGGCGTGCTGTGTGACGACCGCGAACTGTTCGATGAGGCCGTCGAATACTTCAAGCACGGCGAGGGCAACGGCAGCATCGGCAACGCCGTCCCGTTCATCCACCCCGACGGCCTGGGGCAGTGGCAGGAGGCCGGCCGCGACTTTGAGCACGGCGCGCTGGGCGTCGGCCTGCTCGCGAGCTTCTGCCAGATCGCCTGGAACCAGGGGCTCGACCTGTACGCCTACGACAACCACCGCCTGCTCGCCGGCGCCGAGTACGTCGCGCGATACCAGCTGGGTAAGCCCGTGCCGTTCACGTTCTACGACAACTGCGACGACGTGAACCACTACTGGGTCTCGCGGTCGCAGCGCGGCCGACTGCAACGGCCGATCTGGGAGCAGCTCTACAACCATTACGTCGTCCGGCAAGGCCTTGATGCGCCGAACGTCACCGCCATCGCCAAACTTAATCGGCCCGAAGCGTTCACCCACGATGACCACTTCGGCTACGGCACGCTGATCTACACGCTCGAGCCCTCGGACTTCCCGCCGCTGCCGACCCCCGATGCGCCGCAGGACTTAACGGCGACGCCGGGCGTGGGCCGCGTGGTCCTCGAATGGACGCCGCCCGAACACGCGAACGGCTTCACGGTGTTCCGCGCGCCTGAACCCGGCGGGGACTTCGAGCAAATCAGGCAGTACCGCGGCGTGATCCCCGAGTTCACCGACCATGGTGTTGAGGCCGGCACGACCTATCGCTACCGCGTCGCCGCCGAGAATCAGGCCGGCACGAGCGAAGTGTCGATCGAGGTCAGCGCGACGCCGGTCGCGGCCGGGCCTTCGTTGCCCCGGGGCTGGGCGGTGCGTGACGTCGGCCGTGTCGCCGCGCCCGGCAAGGCCGCGCACGCCGCGGTCGGCGAGAGCACTTTTGTCGTCCATTCCGCTGGCGCTTCGGTGGGCGGGACTGCCGACGGCATGACCTTCACCTATTGCCGCACCCGCGGCGACACGGTCCTCACCGCCCGGCTCATCGAAAAGAACCTGCGCGGCCACGGCCGGTGGTCCCGCATCGGCATCACGCTGCGTTCTTCACTCCATCCCGATGCGCCCGCCGCGGCGCTACTGCTCGGAGACCTCGGCTACCGCGTCGCCAGCTTCGGTGGCCGGCCCGCCCCCGGCGAAAACATGCACCTCACCCGCGGCAACGCCTACTCCGCCCACCTGCCCACCTGGTTCCGAATCACCCGCGTCGGCGACACCTTCACCGGCTACCAGTCCGACGACGGCGAAACCTGGCACGAAGTCGCGTCCACTGACATCGACATGCCTGCCGCGGTCTACGCCGGCATCGCGGTCTCGTCGGGCAGCGAAAACACGGTCAATGCCACGTTCGACCACGTGTCCGTTGTGAATGGGCGTGCATCGCGAGAGCGCTGACCCGATCCAAACGCGAACGCGGGCCCGCACAACGGCCGTGCATCTGGCGGAAAGACCGTGGCGGTATGCGTCGGGTCGATCGGCCCGGTTGCGATATCGTCAAGGCATGAAATCACGCTCTGTTTCACGACTTTTTTTGCGGTCCCTTGCCGGGGCATTCTTGATGACGCTTCACCCATCCGCCATGTCTGACGAGCCCGCTACCAACCCGGTGATCCACGCCGACGTCCCCGACATCGCCATGATCCGCGTCGGCGACACGTACTACATGAGCAGCACGACGATGCACATGGCGCCGGGCCTGCCGATCATGAAATCGACGGACCTGGTGAACTGGGACCTGATCGGCTACTGCTACGACACGCTCGAAGACGACAACGATGCGCTGAATCTGGAGAACGGCCGCAGCGCCTACGGCGCCGGCTCGTGGGCTAGCAGCATCCGTTATCACGACGGCACGTTCTACGTCACGACTTTCGCCAACACCACCGGCAAGACCCACGTCTTCACCACCGACGACATCGAGCACGGGCCGTGGAAGCACACGACCTTCGAGCCCGTGCTGCACGACCACACGCTTTGGTTCGACGACGACGGCCGGGTCTACATGCTCAACGGCGTCGACAACCTGCGCCTGCGCGAACTCATGCCCGATCTCTCGGGGCTCAAGCCCGGTGGCGTGGATGAAGTCGTGATCCGCGACGCCGGCGCGGTGGCGGCCGAGCGTCGCCAGCTCGGGGCCGAGGGGTCGCAGATGATCAAGCACGAAGGGCGGTACTACCTCAGCAACATCACCTGGCCGCGCGGCGGGATGCGGACGCAGATCATCCACCGTGCCGACCAACTCACCGGCCCGTACGAAGGACGCGTGGTGCTGCAGGACAAGGGCGTCGCGCAGGGCAGCCTGATCGACACGCCGGATGGCGACTGGTACGCGTACCTGTTCCGTGACCACGGCGCGGTGGGGCGGGCACCGTTTATGGTCCCGATGCGCTGGGAAGACGGCTGGCCCGTGCTCGGTAAAGAAGGCGAAGAAGGCGTTGCGCCAGACACGCTCGACCTCCCGCAGGGCCGCGGCGGCATGGGGAACCTCATCGCGTCCGACGACTTCGACCGGCCGGATGAACTCCTGGAGAAGTTGAGCGCCCCGCGCGGCGAGCACGACTACGTCCGCGAAGCCTTCCCCCTCGTCTGGCAGTGGAACCACAATCCGGACAACCGTTTCTGGTCGCTCACCGACCGCCCGGGATTCCTGCGGCTGACCACCGGCCGGGTCGATGGGACGCTGCCCGAGGCCCGCAACAGTCTGACCCAGCGCACGTTCGGCCCGACGAGTTTCGCAACCACCTCGATCGACGTTTCGGGCATGAATGACGGCGACGTCGCTGGCCTCGCGGCGTTTCAACGCCACTACGGCTACGTCGGGGTCAAGGCCGACGCGGGCCGGAAGTCGGTCGTGATGGTCGGCGCCGCGACGAACGAGCCGCGCGAGGTCGAATCGGTCTGGCTCGATCAGGATGTGGTCTACCTCAAGGTCGAGTGCGACTTCACCGGCTTCCACACCAGGCAACCCGAACGGGCGACGTTCTTCTTCAGCCTCGACGGGCAGGTGTGGCGGCCCATTGGCGAGGCGGTCGAGATGCGTTACACCCTGCCGCACTTCATGGGTTACCGCTTCGCACTGTTCAACTTCGCAACCGAAACGCCCGGCGGCCACGTCGACTTCGACTTCTTCCGTATCGGCCCGGGTGATGAAGCGGCCCCTTGATCCGCCGACCCGTCCCGTGCTTTTCGTGAAATCGCGTTGGCATTGCGGGCAAGCCTTTTCAAAGGTCGCCACCAGTCCACGGACCAGCGGTGATTCATTATCTTGATAGGGCTCCGAGCCCTTCCGCCTTCTGCCCCCGAGGCTGCCTCATGCCTGCCAAGAAAGCTCCGTCCGAGCCGCGTTACGCCATCGGCGTGGACTACGGCACCAACTCCGTCCGTGCCCTGATCGTCGATGTCGCGAACGGCAACGAACTCGCCGACCACGTCTTCAACTACCCCAGCGGCGAGGCCGGCATCCTGCTGGACAAGAACGACCCGCTCGTCGCCCGCCAGCACCCCGGCGACTACGTCGACGGCTTCATCACCTCCGTCCGCGAAGCGGTGAAGAAGGCAAAGAAGAAGCGCGGCTTCAAACCCGAGCGCGTCATCGGCCTGGGCGTCGACACCACCGGTTCCACCCCGCTGCCCGTCGACAAGGACGGCACGCCGCTGGCCATGCAAAAGAAATTCCGGGGGAACCTCGCCGCGCAGGCCTGGCTGTGGAAGGACCACACGTCCCACGCCGAGGCCGCCGAGATCACCGCCAAGGCCGGCAAGCACAAGGACAAATACCTCGACAAGTGCGGTGGCGTCTACTCCAGCGAGTGGTGGTGGTCGAAGATCCTCCACTGCAAACGCACCGCGCCGGCCGTGTTCAAAGCCGCGTACGCGTGGGTCGAACTCGCCGACTTCGTGCCCGGCTACGTCACCGGCAACACGAAACCCGAAACCATGACCCGCGGCATCTGCGCCGCCGGCCACAAGGCGATGTACCACGACGACTGGGGCGGGCTGCCGAGCAAGAGCTTTCTTAAGTCGCTCGACCCGGCGCTCGCGGACCTGCGCGACCGCTACACGACGCAGGCCTTCCCGAGCGATCAAAAGGTTGGTGACCTTACGGCCGAGGTTGCGAAAAAGGTTGGCCTGCCCGCCGGCATCCCCGTCGCCGCCGGCGCCTTCGACGCCCACACCGGCGCGGTCGGGTCGGGCGTGAAGCCCGGCACGCTCGTGAAGATCATGGGCACCAGCACCTGCGACATCACCGTCTGGCCCGGCGACGCCGAACTCGCCGACATCCCCGGCCTCTGCGGCATCGTGCCCGGGTCGGTCATCCCCGGCATGTACGGCCTCGAAGCCGGCCAGTCCGCCGTCGGCGACATCTTCAACTGGTTCGTCAACCACCTCACTCCCGCGAAATACGGCGCCGCCGGCGACGCCCATGTCGCGCTCACCAAAGACGCCGAAAAACTCGCGCCCGGCGCTTCGGGCCTGCTCGCGCTGGACTGGAACAACGGCAACCGCACGATCCTCGTCGACCCGCTGCTCTCCGGCCTGCTCGTCGGGCAGACCCTGCACACTACCGCGCCCGAAATCTACCGCACGCTCATCGAAGCCACCGCGTTCGGTGCCCGCGCCATCATCGACCGGTTCGAGGAGTACGGCGTCCAGATCAAGGAGGTCGTCAACTGCGGCGGCATCGCCGAGAAGAGCCCGATGACCATGCAGATCTACGCCGACGTCTGTAACCGTCCGATGAAGGTCAGCCGCTCCGCCCAGACCTGTGCGCTCGGCTCGGCGATCTTCGGGGCCGTGGTCGGCGGGGCGTACAAGACGGCCGAGGCCGCCAGCAAGAAGATGACCGGCGTCAAGCCGACCGTCTACAAGCCCATCAAGAAGAACGCCGCGGTCTACGAAGAGCTCTACCAGCTCTACAAACGCCTGCACGACGCGTTCGGCACGCCTAACCACGCCGACACCTTCGGCGACGTGATGAAGAAGCTGATCCTGATCCGCGACCACGCCCGCAAGGCCGGCAGCGCGACAAAGCCGAAAAAGACGGCAAAGAAAACCGCCAAAAAGTCGTCCAAAAAGAAGGGCGGCACGCGTGCTTAAGAAACTCAAGCAACAGGTCTGCGACGCCAACAAAGCCCTCGTCGAGCACGGGCTCGTCACCCTCACCTGGGGCAACGTCTCGGGCATCGACCGCGACAAGAACCTCGTCGCCATCAAGCCCAGCGGCGTCGACTACGACGAACTCAAGCCCGAGCACATCGTGCTCGTCGACCTCGACTGCAAGGTCGTCGAAGGCGACCTCCGCCCGTCGTCCGACACGCCGACCCACGTCCTGCTCTACCAGCACTTCAAAGACATCGGCGGCGTCACCCACACCCACAGCTTCCACGCCACGATGTACGCCCAGGCCCGCGTCGAGATCCCCTGCCTCGGCACCACCCACGCCGACCACTTCGCGGGTCCGGTTCCCGTGACGCGACCGCTGACTCCCGACGAGGTCGACCGCGCCTACGAGCACGACACCGGCACCGTGATCATCGACCGCTTCGCCGACCTCAACCCCTTGGAAATGCCCGCGGTGCTGGTGGCCGGCCACGCCCCGTTCTGTTGGGGCAAGAGCGCGAAGGAGTCGGTCAAGAACGCTGTCGCCCTCGAGGCCGTCGCGCAGATGGCTCTCGGCACCTTCACGATCAAACCCGACGCGCCGCGCCTCGAAGACTACGTGCTCAACAAGCACTACCAACGCAAGCACGGCCCCGACGCCTACTACGGCCAAGCGAAGAAGTAAGCCCAGGCACTCACCCCAGGACCCACGCAACATGTCGATTGACTTTTCGCCGCTCGAAGTCTGGTTCGTCACCGGCAGCCAGCACCTCTACGGCCCCGAAACCCTCAAGCAGGTCGATGCCGACTCGCAACAAATCGTCGACGGCCTCAACGCCTCCGGAAACCTGCCCGTCAAGGTCGTCTTCAAGCCCGTGCTTAAGACGACGGAAGAAGTCATTAAGCTTCTCGCCGAGGCCGACACGACCTCCAACTGCATCGGCGTCGTCACGTGGATGCACACCTTCAGCCCCGCGAAGATGTGGGTCCGCGCGCTCAGCGCCCTGAAGGCGCCGATGTGCCACCTGCACACCCAGTTCAACCGCGATATCCCGTGGTCGTCGATCGACATGGACTTCATGAACCTCAACCAGTCCGCCCACGGCGGCCGAGAGTTTGGGTTCATCTGCTCACGTCTGCGCAAACGCCGCAAGGTCGTTGTCGGCCACTGGGAAGACGCCCGCGTACACGGCCAACTTGCCACGTGGCAACGCGCCGCCGCCGCCTGGCACGACAGTCAAAACCTGAAAGTGGCCCGCTTCGGTGACAACATGCGCTTCGTCGCCGTCACCGAGGGCGACAAGGTCGAGGCCGAGCTGAAGTTTGGTTACTCCGTCAACGGCTATGGCCTCGGCGACCTCGTCGCGGTCATGAACGACGTCACCGACAAAGAGGTCGACCAGCTCTGCAAGACCTATGCCGACGAATACGAGCTCGCGTCCGGCCTCGAAACCGGCGGCGCGAAGAACGACTCGCTCAAAACCGCCGCAAAGATCGAACTTGCCATCCGACGCTTCCTCGAAGACGGCGGCTTCGGTGCGTACACCGACACATTCGAGAACCTGACGGGCCTCGATCAGCTCCCCGGCATCGCGTCGCAACGGCTCATGGCGGACGGCTACGGCTTCGGCGCTGAAGGCGATTGGAAACACGCCGCGCTCGTGCGATCCATGAAGGTCATGGCCCACGGCCTGTCGGGCGGCACGTCCTTCATGGAGGACTACACCTACCACTTCGACCCGAACTCGCCCGGCGTGCTCGGCTCGCACATGCTCGAGATCTGCCCGTCCATCGCGAACGGCAAGGTGAAATGCGAGGTCCACCCGCTGGGCATCGGCGGAAAGGCCGACCCGGTGCGCTTGGTCTTCGACGCCAAGGCCGGCCCCGCGCTCAACGCCACCGTCGTCGACATGGGCAACCGCTTCCGCTTCGTGGTCAATACAGTGACGTCCGTGACCCCGCCGCACGATTTGCCGAAGCTGCCGGTCGCGCGGGCGCTGTGGGAACCGCACCCCGACCTGCCCACCGCCGCGGCCGCGTGGATCCATGCGGGCGGCGCACACCACACCGGCTTCTCGCTGGACTTGACGCCCGAGCATCTTGAAGACTTCGCCGACATGGCCGGAATCGAGTTCCTGCTCATCGATCAGGACACAAAGCTGCGAAGCTTCAAGCAGGAACTGCTGTGGAATGATGCGGCGTACGCGCACTGAGCACGCGGATACTGCGAACTACATCAATCTCCCCCGAAGCCAACGGATTCAATCCGTGGGCTTCATCTCTTCTTTCGACGCCACGTTGGAGCGACAACGCCCCTGCTTCACTTGTCAAAGAGCCGGCAGCTATAAAGCGGCGGCCGGTGGCCGCCGTCGAGCGCTCGCAAACCCACGCGCCCCGAACGGCCGACACCTTCGGCCGCTTTATATCACCACCTTCACCAAGGCCGGACCTTCGTCCCACGCGGCGGCGGCTCCCACTTCACGCAGCACCACGCTGATGCACACCTCGCATCAACCCCGGCGAGCCGTCGCGTTCGGATCGGACTCCCTTGGCCC
>JAUIGU010000055.1 GCA_030432595.1 Phycisphaerae bacterium | reverse complement strand
GCCTCGAAAACGAGCTCGAATGGCGACTCAAGCTCGACGCCCAGACCGACACCGTCCTGAAGTTCGGCCTCCGTCACGAGTACGAGGCGTACGAAGACGTCGACGACCTCAACGACCTGCGCTACTTCGCCGCCGTCGAGTTCTCGTTCTGACCCGGGCATGGTTGGTGCGAAGCGTTTCTTGTACACGACGGTTGGCGTAACTTTTTTGTGGTGCCGTCGGGGTGCAATCTATGAGCAAGCCCTTGTCAAGGTGCGCTCGTGTCAACGGCATTTGGATTGTCGAACCAGAATCCTTCGCCGTTTTCATTCTTTCGGTAATCGATGGTGGTGCCGGACAAGTAGAGACTGCTTATGCGATCGACAATGATCGAAACACCGTGAGACGCTCCATACAGATCTTGATCGGGTTCCGTGTTGGTCGTTAAATCAAGCGCGTAGCGAAACCCCCCGCCAGCTTCTTCCTTGTTTACAGCAATCCGCAAATAAAATTCGTCAGGAAGATTGGACTCGCGCGCCATTCGTTGAACCATGGACGCTGCGTCTGGTGTGAGTGCGACAACCTGCTTGTGTTCGATTTGTAAGGTGTCTCGGTCACTCGCGATTGGTGTCGGAGAATCCGTTTCGCGTTCACACGCGATAATGCAGCAAGAGAAGAGCAGAATTTGAAAGCCTCGTTTCATGTTGGAATAGCCCACAGGCTTCTGTGATCAAGACACGGCGAAGTATGCATTCAATATAGCCTTGCAATGGCTTCACACGGCCCATTCTCGGATTCAGGATTCCGCGCACGTTTTGTCCGGTACTTGACCGCGTCGTCTTGACCCGCGGGTAAAATGTAAGTGCAGGTGAAGGGCGTGGCCTCCGCGTGGGTGCCAGGTGGGTGAGGGCTTGAGTTCCTTAATCACGAAGTGACGTGCGGCCTTGGACACGGGTGAGTTGGGACGGAACCCGACTGCACGCCGTCTCCCGCCGGAACCCCCCGAGTGAGTCCCATCCGAAGCGCGGTGACGGCGGGTTGAAAAACCGACGCCGACCGGGGGTCTGTGGATCGTGACGACGGTCCCGCCCCGGGATGTTTCGCAGCGAGCCGGGGTGTGTCACCCCGGATTTCCGAATGACGGGAACCGGGCCGACACGGCCCGGCTCGCAAGAGGCGCACACGGTGTTCTTTCACAAGTGAATCCGAGGGGCGTTGTCGTCCCCAATCTCATCCGTGTGCCTTGCACGGATAGCCGGAACCGGGCCGGTTCCGGACCGGGAGCCGCCGGCTCCCGGCTGAAAGCACAAGAGCGCCACGGTCGCTTGCGATCATGCGCGTCACGATGGTGCGAACGTCGTAAGTTCCACGAAGACACGCTCGCGCGACACGACGTGTCGATGGATCCGTCAAGGGTCGGCATCACCCCAACCGCGCAAGCGCCGCGTCGAGGTGGGCGGGGCCCGCGCCTTCGTGGCCGAGCGTGGCGGGGGCGGCCATGGCGAGGAGTTTGCGTTTGACGTCGGCGAGCGCGGACCAGTCGTCGCCGACCTCGAGGCCGTGGGCGCGGCGGGCCTTGGCGATCAGGCTCACGAGCTTCCGACCGGCCAGGCGGTCGGGCACGGACCAGTACAAGTGCTCGCAATACACCGCGTCCTCGACCCAGTGCCCGGGGCGGACGTTCGCAAGGTCGAGCAGGACCGCGGCGTTTGCACACGTCTCATTCGAGTCGCAACCCGGAGCTTCTTTGCTTCGCGCCTCAGCGCCGGCTTGGGAACCAGGGGTTGAAGCTTCCGGGGGCGGAGCGGTGCGCGACATCGCGTTGCCCAGATGCAGGTCGCCGTGGCACCAGCCGGTGCGTGGGCGCTGGTTCCAGGTGTCCAGCCAGCCGTCGAGTTTTTTGCCCGCCTGTTTAAGCGCTGCTTTCCACGCCTGCCCCTGGGGCCAGCTTTTGGTTTTCACTTTGTCCCGGCCGAGGCGCAGCAGCGCTTCCCAGTCGTTGGGTTCGGGCGTGGGTTCGTCGGGCAGCGCGGTGGCGTCGGCGGCGGCGTAGAACAGGCCGGCGGCATCGACGAGCAGGTCGAACTCGGTTCCGTGCCAAGCGGTGCCGAGCGGGCCGTGCGGCAGTTTCTCCATGACGACCCAGGCGAGGTCGTACCCGTTGAGCTGGTTGCCGTGAGCAAAGACGCGCGGCGTGACGCTCGGCGCGTTGTGTCTATCTGAAGTTTCACCCGAAAGCCGGACGAGCCAGTCACGTTCGCGCGGCGGGATGGGGAGTTTGACCACAACGTCGTGCGGCTGGTTTTGATCGTCGTGCCACGATGCGTAGCCGGTGAGCGCGCCGCCGCGTTGCCAGTCGGTGCGGAACCATGCGACGTGGGACAGCCGGCCGTCGCACTGTTTGAGCAGGACGGGTTCGAGGCTGCTGCCGAACATGAGCGTGTCGGGGGGCGTGGACGCCGGCGGCTCGCTCGTGGCGGCCGGGTCCGCGGGGTGGGAGGCGTCGCGGTCCGGGTCGGAGGTGGTGTTTCGCTTGGGTGTTTTTCCGGAGCCGTGCGTCGGAGCGTGGTGGCGCGGCGCGGGTGCAGCGGTGCCCGGTTTGGGTGTTCCCCGTTTGGCCGTGGCCGGTCGCTTCATGTCGGTCTCCGGGGGCGGCGGGTTCGTCGTCGGAACGCGCCGCGTGGAAGGCTCCCCCCACCCGCCGGACCACCCCGCCCGCAGGCTTGCGGCTTCCACCCTACCGGCCGGCCCGACCTGCGACAAGAAGAATTTCGCTAGCATCGCGGCATGCGTGATCCACGGCTCGACAAGCTCGCTTCCGTCCTCGTCCGATACTCCGTCGGCGTTCAGCCGGGCCAGTTGGTCCGCATCGCCGGCGACGTCGTGGGCCTGCCGCTGATCGAGGCGATCCACGAAGAAGTGCTCCGCGCGGGCGGCCACCCGCTGGTCCGGCTGACCTCGCAGAACATGGTGGACGCGAAGTTCGAACTCGCCAACGACGAGCAGCTCTCTCACCTGCCCGACCTGACGTTGCAGGAGGTCGAGGCGATCGACGCGGCGATCGGGCTGTGGGCGGACGTCAACACCAAGGCGATGTCGAAGGTCGATCCCAAGAAGGTCGGCCTGTCCAGCGCGGCGCGTCGGCCGTACATGGACAAATTCTTCCAACGCGCCGCCGACGGCAGCCTCAAGTGGACCGGCACGCAGTACCCCAGCGATGCGCCGGCCCAGGACGCGGAGATGTCGCTGCGGCAGTACGCGGACTTCGTCTTCAAGGCCGGCTACCTCCACCTCGACGACCCGGTCGCCAAGTGGGAAGAGGTCAGCCAAAAACAACAGAAGGTCGTCGACTTCCTCACCGGCAAAAAACACCTGCATTTCACGTCCGCGGGCGGCACCGACCTGCACGTCGATGTCGACGGCATGACCTGGATCAACTGTGACGGGCACGAGAACTTCCCCGACGGCGAGGTGTTCACCGGGCCCAATCTGAAAGCCGGCTCTGATTCGCCCGCGCCCGGCGGCGTGAACGGCGTCGTGCACTACTCCTTCCCCGCGGTACACAACGGCCGCGAAGTCCACGACATCGTGCTCACCTTCAAGGACGGCAAGGTCGTCGACGCCACCGCGAGCAAGAACGAAGACTTCCTGATCGCGATGCTCGATCAGGACGACGGCGCCCGCACCCTGGGCGAGATCGCCATCGGCACCAACTACGCGATCACGGATTACACCAAGAACACGCTCTTCGACGAAAAAATCGGCGGCACCTTCCACGCCGCCGTCGGTGCCGGCTACCCCGAGACCGGCAACAGCAACCAGTCGGGCCTGCACTGGGACATGGTCTGCGACCTGCGACCTGGCGGAACCATCACCGCGGACGGGGAGGTGTTCAGCAAGAACGGGAAGTTTGTGTTCGAGGGTTGGCCGGGGAACGACTGATCGGGTCTTGTAGCGAGAGGGCACGATGGAGACGCAAGGCGAGGTCTTGGTGTTTCCGGCCAAGACCAATCACAGCAACACGCGGATCACCCTGTGGATCACCGCCGCCGTCGCACTGATCGCATCGATCGGCGGGTTCGTGGCGGCCGTCTTCGGTGACGTCGATCAACTCACGCTGCATCTGTCCAGCACCCTGCCCGCCTGCATCGGCGTCTTCGCGCTGATCGGGGCGGTCACGACCGGTCGTGGCCCCACGCAGGTACGCATCGATGACGACTCCCTGGAACTACACACGCGTTCCGATGTCGTCTCGCACCCTTGGCAAGACCTCGCGTGGGCCCGGGTGGACTCCACGGTGTCACACACCGGCCGCGTGCTGAAGGTGTACGGCACGGACGGGCGGCAAGCACTCACGATCTACGAAACGGTCGAAGACTTCGACCGCTTGATCGATGTCGTTCAAGCGAAGCTCGCGGATCAGCCCGAAGACCTGCAGGAGTCCATCCGAAACAAGCAGGGCCGAAAGCAAGCGGTGTTGCTGGCATCGATCAGTGTGGTAATGCTCGGGGTTGCAGGGGCCAACATCTATTTTGCTTATCAGGATCAAATGAAAGCCGCGCGTTTCGAGCGGGACGCCGTCTTCGGCGAGGGGAAGATCGTCCGCAAGTTTGTCGCGCCCAACGGCGTGACGAAGCGTCTCGAATACGAGGTCACCAACGACCGGGGCGAGTCGGCGACGCACAACGCCGAGGTCGATCCGTTGTTCTGGGAACTTCTTCCAAACCAGGGGGCGGTCCCGGTGGAGTGGGTTCCGGACGCTCCGCACATCAGCCGGCTGGCCGCGGGAGAAGTGGTCGAGGACGGGTTGCTGGAGAGCCCTGTGGCCATGTACGTGCTCAGCGGGTTGATCGGCTGTATGTGCTTACTCGGCCTGGCCGGCGCGGTGATGTCGTGGTGTGGCTGGGACATCGACCTGGACAGCAAGACCGGCAAGGTATCGATCAAACGATTCGGCGAGGGTCGGTAAAAAAAGACCGGAGCCCCGTGAAACACGGAGCCCCGGTTCGCCATCGCGTTGGAGTTGTGGTGGCGTCACGCGGACGCGGTCAAGTGTTCATCGGTGTAGCCGTGGGGTGCATTACGCCGACCGGCGACGCCGCATCGCCAGGCCACCGAGCGCGAGCAGCGCCGCGGTCGCGGGTTCGGGGACGGCGAGGCCGCGGAAGTCCGGCGCGGCGGTGCTGCCCCAGCCTTGCAGCACGATGTCCAGGTCGCCCTGTTCGGTCTGGCCCGACCCGTCGTAGTCGCCCATCGTGTAGCCGCCGCCTTGCTGACCCCAGTTCAGGAGCACGGCGTCGAGGTCGCCCTGTTCGATCTGGCCCGAGAAGTCCACGTCGCCCAGGAACGTCTCCAGGATGCTGAGGATCTCTTCGACGTCGGCGAAGTCGATCACCAGGTCGCCGTTGAGGTCGGCCGAGAGGTCGGCGAAGACCGCCTCGTCGAGGTTGGCCCACTCGACACCGCCCGAGCCGTCCTGATCCAGCCCGACATACTGGGCGTAGACGTAGTCCAAGTCGTCGAAGTCCACGGTGCCGTCCGCGCCCTGCGGGGCCCAGCCCTTGGCTTCATTGCCCGAGCCAGCGATGTCGGCGCGGCTGTCGCCGGCGTCGTACGTGCCGTTGGCCAGGGCGGTGCCGAACAGGTTGCCAGAAGCCGAGCCGGTGTCGACATCGATGAAGTTCTGCTTGCGGTCGAGCACGTCACCGGCCCGGCCCTTGACGAACAGACCGTCCGCGCCGTAGCGGACGTCGTCCAGGTTGAAGTTGCCGTCGCCGTTGAAGTCGCCGAGCAGTTCGAGAACGGCGTCGGCGTCGGTGCCGGCGAGGTTGCTGCGACTCTTGACGGTGTTGCCGGCCGAGTCCGTGACGTCGGCCGCGCCGATGGCGCCGCTGTTCTCGTAGGCCGTGACCATCGCGGCGATATCCGAGGTGGTGCGGTCGCCGTCGCCGTCGAAGTCGCCGGCGATGGCGTTGCGGTCGGCGATCGCGTTGCCGACGGTCATGCTCGCGCCTTCACCGATGGTGCCGCCGTTGTTGGCGACGTAGTCGGCGCTGCCGTCCTGGCCGTCGGTGTAGGTCAGGCCGTCGGTGAGGGCGGTGCGGTCGGAGACCTTGCCATAGCGGTTGAGCTGGGTGGCGTTGGGGCCGTAGCTGGGCGAGATGTTTTCCGAGGGCAGCAGCGACGGGTCGTTGAACAGGTTGTCGCGGAGGGTCTGGCTGAAGCCGGCGTCCTGCACGAAGAGGTCCGTGTTGGTGACGTCGGGGAGGACCTCGACGCCCGGGGCGAGTGCGAAGGATGCGGCCAGGAAGTCGCCCGGCGTGCCGTCCGCGTCGTCGAGCGCGATGGCGCTGCCCAGCGAGGTGATGATGTTCCGCATGTACAGCGACGCGTAGGGGCTGTACATCGTCGGGTTGCCCGAGCCGTTGCCGACGAACTCGACCTCGTCGGCGGTCAGGGCCGAGACTTCGTCGAAGCGTGCGTCGCCAGTGACCTTGTTGACGATGATGCGGCCTGCCTGCGGGTCGCCCTCGGTGACGAAGGTCTGCGAGCCGCCGATCTGGAAGCCGGTGTTGGGGTCGGCGTTGAAGATGACGTTGTTGCCAGTCGTCTTGTTAAGGATGGGGTAGACGTAGCTGCTGCCGTCCCAGTTGGGGTCGGTGTCGTTGGCGACGGAGAGCAGGTGGTAGTCGCCATCGACGGAGTCGTCGCCGGCGCGGCTGGAGGAGCCCAGGCCGTCCGCGAGGCCGGAGTAGCCGACGGCGAGGCGGTGGTTCTGGGTGGTGCCTTCCATGCGGGACGATCCGCCCTTGTTGGAGGGCACGAAGTCGGGGCCGAGGCGGTCGAACTGGCTGTCGCCCGATCCGCCCTTAGCGCCGGCGTTCTCGCCGACGGCCCAGGAGGGGTCGACGCCGATGGAGTTGGACCAGCCGTTGCGCGTGCCCGAGCCGGAGTCGCGGGTGACGAAGACGAGGTTCTCGCCGGTCTCGGTGCGGCCGGTGACGTAGCCGTGCTGGAGGGTGGTCTTGCGGACTTCACCTTCGCCGCCGGCGTCCGAGCCGTTGGCGTCGACGTTCGCGCCGTAGTTGGCGAACGCGGCGATCGGGGTCCAGGCGATCTGCGTGTCGAACAGCGTCTGGCGGTCGGGGCTGCCCTGGTTGAGGTTGAGCGTGGTACCACCGCCGCCCGTGGGCGTGAGAGACTTGAGCTGGTTGCTCTGCCCGCCGCCGGCGAGCGCGCCGGTGCCGGTGCTGACAGGGTTGGAGCTGATCTGGCTGTTGCCGTAGCCGGGCGTGGGCGCGCCACCGGTGAAGGGCGAGTTGTCCCAGGTCGCGCCGGGGTTGGTGTCGGTGACGAACCAGGAAGACGGCACGTCGACGGAGGCGATGTCGAAGACGACGTCTCCGGTGAACGAGCCGCTGGGGGTGACGGCGCCGGCGTTGCGGGTGGCGTAGTCGTTGGAGTCGTAGTTGCCGGTGTTCCACGCGGCGCCCGGGCCGTTGTTGCCGCCGAAATCGACGAGTTCCTGGAAGCCGTTGCCCGAGCCGATGCCGCGGGCCTGGGTGTTGAAGAACCCGAAGAGCAGGTCGACATCGGGGACCGAGAGGTCGGTGGTGATGCCGTCGCCGTCGACGTCGATGGCGTCGGAGCCCTGCGAGTTGGCTTCGTAGAAGCCGCGGAAGAGGGTCGCGCCGGTGGTGTTGACTTCGTTGGTCTTGGCGAACGTGGCCGGGGCCAGCGACGCCGCGAGCAAGGCGGTCGTGGTGAAGCACAAACTCCGCGAGGTGGTCATCTTCATCTCTCCGAAAGGGTGTCTACCGGTGTGTCGGCCCGCCGAATGACGCCACGGCTCCTAGGCCAACGCGAACAAACGCATAAGGAAGGGCCCCGGCAACGCGCCGGGGCCCGCAAGGAGTTATTCGTTCCACTGGTTGCCGTTGAAGTTGATTGCCGTTGGCTTTCCGGTGAGCGAGTAGAACTTGCTACCCCACGCCTTCTGCTTCACCGACTCGTAGACGGTGTCCTGGAAGACGCTGCCGTCGGTGCGCGTGAAGTTGGCGGTGCCGCCGGCGTGGTGTCGGCCAACGAGGTTGATCGGTTTGTTGAGGTAGGCGCCGGGCGACTGGTTGTTGAGGACCGTGTCGTCCTCCTGGATGCCGAAGCCCAGCTCGCCGCCGCCGTCGGTCCAGACGAGGTTCGTGCCGGTCGGGTAGCCGGTCGGGTTGCCGTCGTCGAACAGCGAGTTGAGCGGGTTGATCGAGCGGTGGCTCTTGCTGACCGTGCCGTCCGACACCAGCAACGGACGATCGACCCATTCGGTGACCATGATGGGGGCCTCGACGACGGAGTCGGCCTTGACGAGTTGGTTGTTGCGGCCGCCGGTGCCCGACGCGTTCACGAAGAACTTGTTGCGCGGGATGATCATCTCGTTGGGCGCGAAGGCCATGTGGTCGACCTGGCGATCGACGACGGCGCCGCCGGCCCCCTTGGCCAGACCTACGGGCTCGGGCACGTCGTCGTCCCAGTTGGTCGCGACGTGGCCGCCGTTCTCCATCTCCGGGCACTGGAAGCCCGCCTGGTCGAGCGAGCCCGTGTCCAAGAGAAAATACGACCAGTGCAGATATCCTTCGGGTGGGTTGCTGCCGCGCTGACGTTCCCAGGTCCACGCGTTCTTCGGTCGGCCCTGCCCGTTCCACGACTCGTCGGGGTAGACGTAGGACGCGGGGAAAAAGTTGTTGTTGTCGGTGACGTAGATGTTCATCGCAATCGCGCCCTGCCGCATGTTGGACTTGCACACCGCCGCGCGGGCGGTCCCGCGCGCAGCGCCCAAGGCCGGCAGGAGGATGCCGATGAGCAGCGCGATGATCGAGATCACCACGAGCAGTTCGATGAGGGTGAAGCCGGCGGTGCGCGGCGCGCACGCTGTGGTCGTCGTGAACGAAGGGCGCGAGGGGTAAGAAAACCGTGACAACAAAACGCGGGTCATCCGTGGTCTCCGGGAGAAGGTGATGGCGAGCGGAGAGGATGAACCGCGCAGGTCGCAAATCCGTAAGCGACGCGCTAGGGGTCGATGGGTTTCGCGCGATTCTTTGCCGGAAGCGGGGCGGGGGTTCCTCCGTCGCTCGGCGCCGATCCTTATTGATCGGCGGCTACTCCGAAGGCCGGTCGTGCAGCGCGTAGCCCAGGCCGCGCACGGTGCGCACCTGGGCCGCGGCGACGCCGAGTCGGCGTCGGAGGTGGTAGACCTGGTTCTTGAGCGAGGCGTGCGTGAGGTCGCGGCCGGCGCCGGGCAGGTGGGCCGCGATCTGGTCGGGGCTGTGTACCCACCCGGGCCGGCGGGCCAGCGCCTTGAGGATGTTGAACTGCATCAGCGTGAGCTCGACGCGTTGCCCGTCCACGGTGACGTCGTAGCGCGCAGGGTCGATGGCGATGCGTCCGACGACCAGCGGCGGCTCTTCCTTTTCCACGCCGGGGAAGCTAGGCCCGGCGGGTCACGGCGGCGCAAACATCGCGCAAGCATGCCGCGAAGGACGGGTCAAACCCCTGTCAACCGCAAGCGTTGAGAACGCGTGGAAAAGGGGCGCAAACACCGTCGCGAAAAGAGGTTTCGCCGCGTGAATCCGACAACGCTTCGGTTGCTTCGGACCAAATCAATCCAGCGGCGTCAACCCGTGCCGGACGGCGTACTTGGTCAGCTCGGCGATGGAGTCGATGTCGAGTTTCTCCATCAGGTTGGCGCGGAAGGCGTGGACGGTCTTGTCGGAGAGGTTGAGCTTGAAGGCGATCTCCTTGACGCTCATGCCGTCGGCGAGCATCTGGAGGGTCTGGCGTTCGCGCGGCGAGAGCAGCGCGTACTTGGGCGGAGACGCCTGGTCCTCGCCGGTGACGTACTTCTCGACAACGTCGCCCGCGACCGACGGGCTGAGGAAGGTCTGCCCGGACGCGACCTTGCGGACGGCGCCGCGCAACTCGTCGCCCGCTGCGGACTTGACGATGTAACCCTTCGCGCCGCTGCGCATCGACTCGGCGACGAACTCGGGGTCGGCGTGCATCGACAGCACCAGCACCGCCGCGCGCCCCTGCGACTGCGCGACGATCTGGCGCGTCGCCTCGATGCCGTTCATGCCCGGCATGGTGATGTCCATCACGACCACGTCGGGGTCGAAGGTCTTGGCGACGTTGACCGCTTCGAAACCGTCCGCCGCGCGGCGGACCGCCGTGACCTCGTCCATCTGCTCCAGCAGCGCGGTCAGTCCCTCACCGACCATCTGGTGATCGTCGACGACCAGAATCTTCACAAGCCACCTCTCATCCCGCGGCCGGCGCAGGCCCGGCCGCGTCCGAAATTCCGGAAGCCACTCCGGCGTCCCCTCTCCCGACACCGCCCTGATTGTAGCCCGGTAACCACACCTTGACCCCTACATAATGTCCCGCATGTCGCGTCACGTCGCCGCCCAATGAAACCGCTTGCTCGTGGATGCTGTACAGGCCGAAGCTCGCGTCGCCGCGCTGCGAATCTTCTAGAACGGCCGACACATCGAATCCCACGCCGTCGTCCCACACCACCAGCTCGACCCCCGACGCGTCCGACCGGTACGCGATGCCGGCCCGGCCGGCGTGCGCGTGCTTGACGACGTTGAACAACAGCTCGCGCGCACACCGCAACAAGTACGCCTCGACCGCCTCGGGCGGGCGGACCTGCGCCGGATCGCCGGCGTACAGCACAGGCAGGTCAAACTCCGCCTCGAACTTCCGCACCAACGCCGACAGCGCCGCGTGCAGCCCCAGCGTCGTCAGCGTCGGCGGCGCCAACTCGTTGATCACCGCGCGGCCTTCGGCCTCGGCTTGGCGTAGGGCGCCCGCGGCCTTATCCACCTCGGGTGCTTCCGCGAACTGTGCCTGCTCCAGCGCCAGCCGTGCCGCCGCGAGGTACTGGTTCATCCCGTCGTGCAGCCGCGTCGCCAAGTCCCGCCGCTCGCGGTGCTCGGTCTCCACGATCTGCCGGCTGAGTCGGCGCAGCCGGTCGCGCTGCGACGACAGCGCCGCGCGGTGACGCGCCCGCTCCGCCGTCACCGCACCCAGCACCAGCAGCGTCACCGCCAACGACGCCAGGCCCCACTGCAGGTTGTCGAGTTTGTCCAACGGCATCAGCGTCGACAACACGCCGTACCCCTGCGCCGTGCCGATCAGCGCCAGCCACGACGCCGCGAACAACCCCGCCGTCGCGCCGCGCACGTCCCACCCGATCGCCGACCACACCAGCAGCGGCAGCCCCAGCGTCAGCGGGAACACGGCCGGCACCGGCAACGCCCACGGCGTGAACGACAGCACACACACCGCGCAAACGCCCAGCAACAACACCCACAAACCGATCCGCCGTGTCGCCCACGGCCGACGCGCATCCCCCCACACCACCAGCGCCGGCGCCACGATCAGGTTGCCCAACACCTGCGACACCCACCACACCTGCAGGTACGCCCACCACGCGCCCGGCCGACCGCTGAGCACCCACACCAGCCAGCCTGACGTCACCGTCGATACGCCCGGCGCAATCAACACCGCCGCCGCGCTCAGCCGCAACGCCGCGCCCAACGACGACAACGGCAACGACCGCGACGCCCGCCACGCCGCCGCTGCGACATACGCGCCCAGCGCCGCCGCCAGCGCATCCGGCAACGCCGTCCCCAACACCAACGCCGCCAGCCGCCAGCCCGTGAACACCACGCCCGCGTCGTCCGCCACAAAACCGAAGAAGTACCACGACGTCAACGCCGACCCCAACGCCACCGCCGGCCAGTACCGCCACCCCCAACGCCACAACAGCCCCAGCACCACCCCCGACGTGGGGTACACCAGCAGCACCGTCTCCATCTCCAGCCAACCCGTCCCGAACACCAACAAGTCCACCAGCACCACCGCCAGCGCGATCACCGCCAGCCGAACGCACACCACCGTCGCCGAAACCGACGCGGCCGCCGAACGGTCCCCCCCACCCCGCGTCAGCCGTGCCCACAGCGGAACGGACATCCCGGCAGTATGACGCGACGCGGCCAAGGCCCCACCGCAACCCCGGGCAGGACATTCCCCTGACCCCAAAAGAGAACCCCCGGACACGGCGTGGGGGGGAGCACCGATGCCCGGGGGTTCAAAACGCCAGCCGGCGGGGGGAACCGACCGACGCACAAAATTCAGGATGGAGAAAAAACGATTTACGACTCGGACGAGCCGTGTCTCAGGCGGGAGCGAAACTATCGTCGATCCGCCGCACCACGTCTATGCGGCATCCTCCCGAATGGTTGCAGAATAATTCGGGTTTTCTCTGCATGCATCCCCCATGGTTGGTGAGAATGAGTTGCAGCCACGCGGCGGCCCGGACCCGGAGCGGCCCCCGATCCCGCGGAGGCCATCCGCCCCCTCCGACCCCGGCCCGACGCTACATTGAGCCACCCGCCCGACTTTCCCCCGCCCGCCCCGGAGCCCCGCATGCCCGCCACCCCGACCAACCGCCCGCTCCGCGTCGTCGTCTGGCACGAACACCGCCACGAAAAAACCTCCAAGCCCGTCCAGGCCTGCTACCCCGACGGCATGCACACCGTCATGCAGGCCGCCATCGAAGAACACCTCGGCACCGCCGTGCAGGTCACCACCGCCCTGCTCGACGACCCCGACCACGGCCTGTCCGACAAACTCCTCGCCGAGACCGACGTCATGACCTGGTGGGGCCACTGCGCCCACGGCGACGTCAAAGATGAGTGGGCGCAGAAAGTCGCCCAGCGCGTCCGCGAAGGCATGGGCCTGATCGTGCTCCACTCCGGGCACTACTCCAAGCCGTTCAAGCTGCTCATGGGCACCAACTGCCACCTCAAGTGGCGCGAGGCCGGCGAAAAAGAACGCCTCTGGTGCGTCTCCCCCGGCCACCCCATCACCGCCGGACTCCAGAAGGACTACATCGAGATCGAGAACGTCGAGATGTACGGCGAACACTTCGACATCCCCGATCCCGACGAGCAGGTCTTCATCTCCTGGTTCGAGGGCGGCGAGGTCTTCCGCTCCGGCAACGTCTGGAAACGCGGGGCCGGCCGGGTCTTCTACTTCCGCCCCGGCCACGAGACCTTCCCGATCTACTTCCATAAGGACGTCCGCCGCGTCCTCGCCAACGCCGTCCAGTACGTCGCGCCCCCGGAAGGCCTGCGCGCCCCGATCAAGGTCGCGTGGAACGAACCCGCCCGCGAGTACGGCAGCGAAACCCAAGCCGGCGTCATCCCCTACCGCGAAGGCTCGCCGTGCATCAAAGACCCGCTGTCACCCATCACGACCGAGCACGAGGTGGATGCGTCGTTGCACGATCACGCTGACGAGAAGTGAATCGCCAAGACGCCAAGAGCGCCAAGGCCGAGCATTTTTAGCCGCAGATTGACGCAGATGAACGCAGATTGGATTGTCGAGTTTTGGTTTATCAGACGACATTCTGTATTAAACCATTGACATGAGAAGAGGACACAAATCCGATGAACTTTGCGCCCGCTGGACAGAGTCAGGCACCGAAGGTGTAGAGTCTTGGCTGCGAGACGAGCAACGTGGTGATCCGCCTTGTGAAACTGTAACCATCGACGGCAATGAGTTTTTTGATCTCAGAGGACTGTCTACCGAAGAGTATCTTTATCTCGTTAAACTGCACCGTCTAGATCTTTCATATTCGTGCATCGCGGGTGGCGGTGGCATTCACTCTTTGCTCATAGATAATTGCCGATTCAACTATTCGCGAATTGAATCGCGTTTACAAGGGACTTTTGTTAACTGTGAGTTTGACCACCTTTACAGCCGCGGATCACAATTGAATTATTCACTTTTTATGAACTGCTCGTTTCGCGGTGCTAATCTTCAAAAAAGTGTTTGCAACCGAAGTGGTCTTCTATCGCTGCAATCTTGAATCCGTAAAACTGGAAAATGCAGTCTTGGGATCAGACGACTTGGGGGCGACGCAATTCATCGAGTGCAATCTTCATAAAGTTAGGTTCGGAGGCAAATTCGCCCAAAACCAACTCGCGGGAGTTCGTTTTGTAGCATGCAATACTCGCAACTCTGAGATTGACTGGGGCGAGTCAGATTCAAAACTCGCAATTATTTCAGATTGAGCCGGGTGCCACACCTCAAGCGCAGCTTGATGTGTGACGGACTTTGAAAGACTTCCCGCACACATCAAGCTGCGCGTGAGGTGTAGCACCCATAAAGAAAAACATCTGCGTTCATCCGCGTAAATCTGCGGCTAAAAAAGACCCGTCTTGGCGTCCTTGGCGTCTTGGCGGTTCAAACCGTCACCCCGCCGACGACATCAGCTCTTCGGTCATGTCCGGGGCGGGGAGTTCGCTGAAGCCCATGAGGTCTTCGTCGATGGCGCGGGCGGCGCCGCGGCCTTCGGCGATGGCCCAGACGATCAGGCTCGCGCCGCGGCGCACGTCGCCGGCGGCGTAGACCTTATCGACGTTGGTGCGGAAGCTGCCGTACTCGGCCTCGACCGCGCCGCGCTGCGTTTGCACGCCGAACTTCTCCATGAGCGTCGGCGTGTCGTGGCCGGTGAAGCCGATGGACAGCAGGACGAGCTGCGCAGGCAGGCGTTCGACTTCGCCGGTTTCGGTGGCGGTCCACTTGCCGGTGTTCGACTTCTCCCAATTCAGTTTTTCGACTTCCATGAAGCCGACGTACCCGGGGTTTTTGGGGTCTTCGACGAAGGCTTTGGGCAGCAGGCCGTAGACGCGGGGGTCGTCGTCGAACTTGGCGGCGCCCTCGGCGTGGCCGTAGTCGACGTAGAACACGCCGGACGGCCCGGGCCAGGGGTGATCTTCGTCGCGCTGGTCGGGCTCGCGGTTGCGGCGGGTGATGTTGGTGATGGAGGCGCAGCCGTGGCGGATGGCGGTGCCGATGCAGTCGGTGCCGGTGTCGCCGCCGCCGATGACGACGACGTCTTTGCCCTGGGCGGTGATGTAGTCGCCGTCCTCGAGGTTCGAGTCGAGCAACGACTGCGTGTTCTTCCAAAGGTACTCCATGGCCATGTGCACGCCGTCGAGCTCGCGGCCCGGAAGCTGGTCGAGGTCCCGGCCCTTGAGCGCGCCGCAGGCGAGCAGCACCGCGTCGTAATCGGCGAGCAGTTGCTGCGGGTCGATCACTTTGGTCTTGTCGGGGTTGGCGGCGCTGCCCGCGTCGGACGCGCCGCCGCCGACGTTGGCGTTGACGACGAATTCGATGCCGGCTTCTTTCAGCAGGTCGACGCGGCGTTGCACGATGCCCTTGTCGAGCTTCATGTTCGGGACGCCGTACATGAGCAGGCCACCGACGCGGTCGTCGCGCTCATAAACGGTCACGCTGTGCCCGGCCTTGTTGAGTTGATCCGCCGCCGCGAGCCCGGCCGGCCCGGAGCCGACGACGGCGACTTTTTTGCCCGTGCGGTGGTCGGGCAGGTTGGGTTTGACCCAGCCGTGGTCGAAGGCCTTGTCGATGATCGCGCACTCGATGGACTTGATCGTGACCGGCGGCTCGTTGATGCCGAGAACACAAGCGGATTCGCACGGCGCGGGGCAGATGCGCCCGGTGAACTCGGGGAAGTTGTTGGTCGCGCTCAGCCGGCGGTACGCCTCTTCCCACCGGCCGCGATAAACAAGGTCGTTCCACTCGGGGATGAAGTTGTCGATGGGGCAGCCGGTGTCGGACTGGCAGAACGGCACGCCGCAGTCCATGCAGCGGGCGCCCTGGTCGGCGAGCGTCTGCTCGTCGTGCCGGGCGTAGATCTCGTAAAAGTCGTTGATGCGCACGAGCGGCGGCCGCGACGGCATCGGGCGGCGTTCGTACTCCATGAATCCGGTGGGTTTACCCATGAGAAGTGGTCAGTGATCAGTGGCTAGTGGTCAGTCAGAAGAACAATCGAAAGCGGGTCACTGGTCACTGACCACTGACCACTGGCACTCAACCGTGCCCCAGCTCCGCGCCGCCGGGCATCTGTTCGGCGGCGAGGCGTTTCTGGCGTTCGAGGACGCGGCGGTAGTCGACGGGCATGACCTTGCGGAACAGGCCCACGGCACGGGACCAGTCGTGCAGGATGCCGGCGGCGACGGTGGAGCCGGTGTACTTGAGGTGGTTCTCGATGAGGAGGCGGAGTTCGAGGATGTCGTCCTCGGCGTCGACGGGGTCGAGGTCGACCATGCCGGGGTTGAGGTTGGCGCGGAACTCGTCGTCGCGGTCGTAGACGTAGGCGATGCCGCCGGACATGCCCGCGGCGAAGTTGCGCCCGGTGGGCCCGAGGATGACGGCGCGGCCGCCGGTCATGTACTCGCAGCCGTGGTCGCCGACGCCCTCGACAACCGCGAGCGCGCCGGAGTTGCGGACGCAGAAGCGTTCGGCGGCGACGCCACGGAAGTACGCCTCGCCGCCGGTCGCGCCGTACAAAGCGACGTTGCCGATGACGATGTTCTCTTCGGGCTTGAAGCCGACGTGGTCGGGGGGCTTGACGACGAGCTTGCCGCCGGAGAGGCCCTTGCCGACGTAGTCGTTGGCGTCGCCGGTGACGGTGAGCGTGATGCCGCGCGCGAGCCACGCGCCCAGCGACTGGCCGGCGGAGCCTCGGAGGTTGAGCTCGATGGTGTCGTCGGGCAGGCCGTGGGCGCCGTGTTTTTTGCTGACGTGGAACGAGAGCATGGTGCCGACGGTGCGGTCGAGGTTGGTGATGGGCCGGTCGATCCGGCAGTGCTCTTTGTGCTCGAGCGCGGGCTGGGCGTCACGGATGAGTTGTTGGTCGTAGTGGTCTTCGAGGCCGTGGTCCTGGGCCTGGGTGCGGCGGACCTCGGCGTGTGCGTAGGGTTTTTGGGCGGGCTTGAGCAGTTCGGTGAGGTCGAGGCCGGCGGCTTTCCAGTGGTCGAGCGCGGCGCGGGTCTTGAGCAGGTCGGTGCGGCCGATGAGTTCGTCGAGGCCGCGCACGCCGAGGCTGGCCATGTAGCGGCGGGCTTCCTCGGCGACGAGGAAGAGGAAGTTGATGACGTGCTCGGGCGTGCCGGTGAACTTTTTGCGGAGTTCAGGGTCCTGGGTGCAGACGCCGACGGGGCAGGTGTTGAGGTGGCACTTGCGCATCATGATGCAGCCGGTCGCGATGAGCGGCGCGGTGGCGAAGCCGTATTCTTCGGCGCCGAGCAGAGCGGCGATGACGATGTCGCGCCCGGTCTTGAGCCCGCCGTCGGTTTCGAGGCGGACGCGGGAGCGCAGGTCGTTGAGCACGAGCGTCTGGTGCGTTTCCGCCAGGCCGAGCTCCCACGGCAGGCCCGCGTGCTTGACGCTGGTGAGCGGGGATGCGCCGGTGCCGCCGTCGGCGCCGGAGATCAGGATGTGGTCGGCCTTGGCCT